>JAPDJY010000006.1:0-80496 GCA_029258835.1 Thermoproteota archaeon
GTCGCATCTGCCAGAGTTTAAAGCCTCTAGGGCAGCCACCCTCTCAAGGTACTGACGTGAGATGGCCTCAATACGTTCCAAGTCCTCCTCCACAAGTCCAACCGCGGGTATACACTTAGCTATAACCCTAGGAGCGTAGACTAAAGGGTTGTCACACCTGAAAAAGACCGTTGCAGCCGAGGAAACAATAAGTGACAGGCCGGCTCTCTCACTCCTATTTGACGACCCATCGACGCCTATGGTGAGTGCGTCCCTAGCAGCCGGGTTAACGTCCAGCTCGACCAGCTCAACGCTGCCCTCAACGTTCTCCGCAGCCCTAATCATTGAAAGGTAAGTCTTGTAGAAGCGCTCCGCCTCGTCCCCCAGCATCCTCAATGCCTCATAGAAAAGTTGCCCATGGCGCAGCTCTCTCTCCTCAAGTATTTTAAGAAGGTTCAAGCGTTTAATCCCTCCGCAAACTCCCTATGCAGCTCAAAAACGGTTTTCCGTCCATACCCTAGTCTTATATCTCCCTTCTCTATAGCAACACATATAGGCTCCCTTATCGGGGTAGCCATCCCAGCCACTAGGAATTCGCCTACGCCGAGCCTAGGCAGGATCCCCCTTATCTCTGGGAAATCAGTGTAGCTTTCAATAGCGCTCATGTCACTTGCAGCAGTAAGGCAGCCACAGAACAAAGTGTTAAGGTTAGAGAAGACAGCCTTAGAAATACGTGATATCCGCTGGTTTATTATGGTAAGGTTCGCGCCAAACTTACGTCCCTCCTCCGAAAGACTGGTTATCTTCCCCAAGCAAAGGAAGGGCTTCCCAACAATAACCTGAGAGTAAGCCCCACCAGTTTCAGGAATATAATTCTTCGCCTCGTCGATTATGAGGTGTATCGGGTACCGCATCCTCAAAATAAGATCTGCAATGGTTCCGAGCTTAGCCTGCCTAGCCTCAAGGGGATCCTGGGAAGCGTCTATGACAAGTATCCTGTTAGCAGCAAGCCTCCAAACCCTAGCGTAATCATTCACGCTACTGCCATTAAAGAATTCCGCCCCAAGAGTCCGGACACGCTTCTCAATGGCGCTACTCCACACCCTACTAGACTGATCCTTACTGTAAAACTCGCTCAGCCAATCATTAACGTACCGCATGAACTCTTTAGCATTAAGCCCAACCTCGCCACACATGAAATCCATAACGAAAAGGTCGGATGCAACCTCAACAGCCTTCCGAGCCTGCGAAGGCAAAACGTCAAGCTTAAGAAGCTTAACAAGACTCCCCGAGTCGGTGGGAATTACGGGAAGCTCACAACTCTGAAGAACCTCAAACCTACCACAAAGCCTCTCAAGGTTCCCCGTCGCATATTCTCCAGTATGATCCCAAACAACAACGTTAATCTTATGCTTCAAAGAGGAAAGCCCAACAAGAAACTTAGCAGCAGTAACGCTCTTCCCCATCCCTATACGCGCGAAAATACCAACACCAAGCCTCAAAACAGCAGAAGCGTCAACCTCAACAGGATAATCAGTCTCCCTAATCCGCCCAACCTCAAAGTACTCATCCTCCCTCTCAGGGTCCTTAAAAAGCATCCTGTAATCATCCCTACCCGCAACATAAACAGGGGAACAAGGCTTAGGAGGATGAGAAACACTCACAACACCAGGGCCAGCAGGCCTACCATAAATCCTCAACTCACCATACTTAAGGCTCTGCTCTAACTGAGGAATCTCACCATAAAGACTCGAAAAATAGTTCAGAACATCCGTGGTAGCCCCCCTAGTAGCAGCATTCAAACATGTAACAAGCCCAATAATCCTCAAACCATCATGCCTAACAGTCAACAGCTGCCCCTCATAAACGTAGTCCGAAGCATAATCAAAAACCGCAAAACTACAAACCTTCGTACTCGTCGGACTAGTTATAAACCCAACAGGAGCCTCCCCTTTAAGGATCTCCTCCTCAGACCTTACATAATCATACTCCTCAACTTCTGAACTCTCAAAGGCACGCAGCAACACCGGATCAACATCCCCCACCAACGTGCAAACCACCCCAAACCTCTAATCATACATGATCACTTAATGCTACACTTCAATTATAAATAATTTTCGATCAAAAGGAAGGAAACCCTCCCACATAATATAAATATATGCCGTATTTTATGATAGAACTGTCTTATACATTTTATTTCTTTCTCGGTTACTATTATGTGAAGGATATTCTTTCACATATTCCTAAGATATACTGCGAAAGAATTTTCATCTAATCGGAAGGATAAATCTATTATAATATATAAGTGGAAGCGTTTATTCGTGATAGGATTACTCGTAAACCAACAAAAAATTTATAAAGCCCATGTGCTTTTATTTTCATAAAATAACTTCCAGTCGTTCAATTAGTATGGGAAAGATCAATGCGGGGTAATTTCTGTTGGAAGATGCTTTGAAGCTTATCGTAGATCTGGATAGGGCCAAGACGAGACTGGACGTCTTGAACGTTATTTTGGATCATGGGTCAGTGACTCCGTCGGAAGTTGCTGAGAAGCTTGGTTTAACCCAGAATGCTGTTAACATTGCCCTTCACTACCTTTCGAAGAGCGGTCTTGTGAGGAAGGTTGAGAGGGGGCGTTACGAAGCTAACTATGCTGTTTTCTGTAAGGCTCTTATCGCTCTTGCCATAAGGTTGAAGGACGTGTTGGGAGGTAGGATTGTATGAGTAAGCTTGGGGAAAGTGTTTTGAGGCTTCGAGGAGGAAGCCTTAAGGTTTTGTCTCTTTTAAGCGTGTCCACTAAGCCTCTTAGGCCTAGTGAGATAGCTGAGCTTCTGGGTATGCCCTTGAAGGATGTTGGTAAATACCTTGTCCGGCTCTCCCAGAAGGGTTTGGTTTCAAAGGTTGAGGTTAACGGCTCTCCTTGTTACACTTCAAACTTAGACCTGCTTGAGTTAGTATTGGATCATGAAAGGCGGCTAAGGAACCTTGAGTAGAGGTTTTCTCTTTGAAGGTCGACTTTGAGGATTTTGAGGTGGCCTTCGAGAAGCTTCTTGGGTTGAGAGAAAGCTCCATGAAGGTTTTGCTTTACATTCTTGCTAAGGGCGGCTCTTCGACGCCTAAGGAGATCGTCGAGGAAACCGGTTTAAGCCAGAATAGTGTTTGGAAGGCTGTTAGGCGGCTTGAGGCTGCTAACCTTATAAGGTCTGTTGAGCGGGGAAGCTACGAGGCGAACTATGGCTTCCTCTTAGCGCTTCTCCTCGTGAAGGTTCAGGAGCTCGCTAAAACGTTTAGGGGGGTGAGCGTTGAGTGAGAGGGTGGAGGGTGGCGCCAGAGCTGGTTTCGCGAAGTTCTTAAAGCTTGGGGAAGCGTCCATGAAGATAATTGAATACGTGCTGTGTTCTCGTACCCCGGTCACTCCGAAGGAGCTCGTAGAAAACTTAGGTCTTAGTGAGGGTGCTGTCTGGAACGCTCTCAGCAGACTTAGTAAAGCAGGTTTTCTGTTATCCACGGGGAGAGGCGAGTATGAGGCGAACTATGGTTACATAATCGCAATGGTTCTTTTTGCTCTCGCAGAACTTTTCGAGAAGAGAGGTAGGAGAAGATGAGTGAGGATAGAAGGGTGAACCCAAGGGCTGTCCTATTCCGCTCTTATGATTTTGAAGGAAGGGTTCCTTGGCTCTTTCATACATCCTTAGAAGGCAGGAGGGTCTGTTCCACCATCTGAAATTCAGAAGGCTTTAGGAATGTCTCCCTCTAACCTTTCACATTCAGGACGGATCCTTGAAAAGCTCGGCTTGATAACACGGAAACCAGAAGGACCCCCAAACACGGGTGGTGATTAGCGCGCTTCTATCCATAGTCGTCGATCTCGTGAGGCGCGTTGAAGAACCGGAGCGAAACCTAGAGAAAAAGGTTCCTTTCACTCTTAGGCTGGGAAAGTAGGATGCTTTAACATTGCACCATCAAGTTTGAAATAGGCGATTTTTAAAAACACTTATTTAATCACGTGGCAAAATTCAAAAGATATAACACTGTTATAGAAATGGGAGGCGCTCGAGATGAAGGTTGCCAATGACATTACCGAGCTCATAGGCGAAACTCCTATGGTCAAGCTAAGGAAGATTACCGGGCCAAACGATGCAACGATTTATGCTAAGTTAGAATGGTATAACATTGGTGGATCTGTTAAAGGATAGAATGGCTCTTTACATTTTAGAGTATGCAGAGGCTGCTGGAAGGCTGAAAAAAGATAAGGTGATCCTTGAAGCGACATCTGGTAATACTGGGATTGCCATAGCCATGATTGCAGCTGCGAAGGGGTATAGGACTGCCATGGTTTTGCCTGAATCGGTGAGTGTGGAGAGAAGGAAAATTATAAAGGCGTATGGAGCAGGCTTGATTCTCTCGCCGGGTGAGAAGGGTACGTCCGGGGCTATAGAGTTAAAGCAGAAGTTGCTAAGGCGGAACCCGGGCAAGTACATTGATATTGACCAGTTTCGTGACCCGGCGAACATAATGGCCCACTATGAGACCACGGGGAAGGAGATACTTGAGCAAACTCGTGGATACGTGGATATGATCATCATTGGGATTGGGACGGCAGGGACAGGTGTAGGCGTCTCAATGAGGGTCAAACAGCGTAACCCCAATTAAAAATTGTAGGTGTAACCCCTAAGCTTGGCGTGAGCATTCAAGGACTCAGAAATCCGAACGAACCATGTCCAACTCAGCTTTTTAAGAGAATTCTTCGATGAAGTAGTCGAGATCTCGCGGGAGGAAGTGCCAAAAACGTTCGAGGTTGCAGAATGATCGCTCAGAAAGAAGGGCTGCTAATAGGGATGAGTTCTGCAGCGATCATGTACGTTGCTTTGAGGAAAGCTAAGCAGCTTGGTAGAGGAAAAGTTATAGTCGCCGTGCTGCCTGACAGCGGATTAAAGTACCTGAGCACGCCTCTCTTTTTAATTAATAATATTTAATAAAGTAACTACTAATAATGGTGGTGTTTGGCTATGCGCCCTCCATGTGAGATTATCGTACGTTACGTGCTTCCTGCCCTTCGCTCCCTAATCGCTAGAGAGCTTATTGAAAATTATGGTTTCTCGCAGGTGGTTGCCGCTAAAAAGCTTGGTATTACTCAAGCCGCGATAAGTTATTACTTATATTCTAAGCGTGGTGAAAAGTACTTAAAGAATATCGAATCCATAAGTGAAGTAAGGAAGATCATAAAAGACATAGCTGACGAGATAGCTAATGAACGTCTGTCACCTAAGGATGTGATATCTAGGTTTTGCGGTCTTTGTTCACGGCTCCGCGCTGAACACTTAATATGTACGCCTTCATAAGGACGTTGCCATGCTACCGGATACCTGCGATCTGTGCAGCTAACCTGTCTACGAGTTGCTTTCCTGCTTTGCGTTGGGGGCGCTAACAGAATGGCCTGATCATATCTGCCGTTTTAGCCATTGCTGCGTCCATCTTTTCAAGCATTTCTCGAAGCAAAACATGTATAGCTTGTTAACGCAACACGTCTTTCTCGTAACAGGTTTACCTGTAATGACTTTTCCACATACTTGGCACCGCACTCTGTTTCCCCCTCCCCCTCTTAGGGAGTATCTTGCACAAAATTGCTTTTTATCTTTACAATAGTTAAGATTGTTAACACCTTCTACCCAACTCGCTGGGGTAGGTGGAAAAATGAATAATGTAGAGTTTGGCGAGGCAGTAATTACGCAAGTTATTGTTGAAAACGCCGCAAGAGACTTAGTTAAACTATCTGAAGCTGACGTAGTCATAGTTGGTGCTGGTTCTGCAGGGTTAACAGCAGCCATGTACGTAGCTAGATCCGGGCTGAGAACTGTGGTGTTTGAACGGAAGCTTTCGTTTGGTGGAGGAATAGGCGGAGGCGGAATGTTTTTCCACAAGCTCGTTGTCCAATCGCCTGCAGACGAGATCCTAAGAGAGATCGGATGTCCCTTCGAGAAAGTGAGGGAGGGCTTATTCGTAGTTGACACTTCAGCTATGATCGCGAAGCTTGCAAGCAGCGCCATAGATGCAGGTGCAAAAATAATCTTAGGTGTAACGGTGGATGACGTCATTTTTAGAGGGAGACGCCAGCCTAGAATTGTAGGAGTAGTCATTCAGTGGACGTCCGTTATAATGTCTGGAATTCACGTTGATCCATTAGGCGTCAAGGCTAAGGCGGTTGTCGACTGTACAGGGCATGACGCCGAAGTACTAGCTGTAGCATCGAGAAAAATCCCTGAACTAGACTTGCTCGTTGAGGGTGAAAAGTTCATGTGGACGGAGAGGCTGAAAGGCTTACTGTAGATAATACAGGTGAGGTCTGCCCTGGATTATATGCTGCAGGAATGTCTGTTGCAGCTCCGTATCAAACCCCTAGGATGGGTCCTATTTTTGGAGGGATGCTGCTTAGCGGAAGGAGGGTCGCCCAAATAATTAATAAGGAAACTTAAAGGCTCTTAACCTCTACTTCAACTAACTTTTTATTCTCCTGATGTAACATCTGTCTTGCTGTGTTCTGGTTAAGATGGTGGATTACATGAATGCGAACGTGCTAAGCGTTAAAGTGGAGGTTAAAAGGGTCGACTTGAGTAGGGGCCGTGCCGAGCTCGTGAACGACCCTGTAGTCGTTGAGGCTCCTGTTAACCTTCATGTTAATAGGAGATACGTCGCCACACTGCTTGCGTTGCCTGACCAGCTAAAAGAGCTCTGTGTTGGATGGCTTCTCAGCCATGCAATAATAAAAAAGGTCGACGAGATCTTAAATATTCAGGTTAAGGGTAACCTTGTAAGGGTTAACTGTCTAGATGAGGTCGAGATGCGGTTAAGGGTTGCGAGTAGGGTTAGCGTCGTCCGCTCTTCGTGTGGTTCCTTAGCGGATGACTTCTATTTTTCAATTGACCGTATAAGTAAACCCTTTGTTGCTTCAGATTATACGGTTAAAGCAGGGCAGCTCTTACGGTTTGTTAGCGTCCTTAACAGGAAATCTTCATTGTTCAGGTTGACTGGCGGAACCCATTCCGCAGCCCTGTTTCATGAAGGCGTTCTGGTAGCTTTCGCTGAGGACGTGGGTAGACATAACGCTGTTGACAAGGTGATTGGTAGCGCTGCTTTAAGGAGAACTGACTTTTCAAAGTGCGTCTTGGTGAGTAGTGGTAGGCAGCCGGCAGGTATGGTTCTAAAAGCGGCACGTGTGGGAATCCCTATAGTGGCCTCCATTGCAGGCCCAATATATTCCGGGGTTGAGGCTGCCAGAAAGACCGGGGTTACGCTGGTCTGCTTTGTTAGAGGACGGAGAATGAACGTTTACAGCTTCCATGAAAGAGTCGTTCTTTAGGTTAGCCTAAAAACATTCAGCTTCTTTTTTAACGTAGGAGCTCATTTAGGATGCTCTCTACCTCGTCTCTACTTGCAACCTTCCTCACAACCATCTTACCAGTTTTATACAGGCGTATTATAGCATTCTTGAAGGATACGTCAAAAACCAGGTCTGACAGTGATTTTTTAACTTCTCCCCGACTTAAGATTTTCTTCATAGCCTCCTCCTTCTTATCGTACTTTAATGTGGCGATAAAGTCCCTTTCTTCACCGCACGCCTCCTCAATGTGTGCAACATACTCTTTTACCGCAGATATTCTTAACCCCCTTCACGCTATTTCCTTCAAAACCTCTACCATGCGGTCAATCTCATCTTGCGTATTGTAAATGTAAAAGCTTGCTCTAACGGTTCCTTTTAATCCGAGCCTCTGGTGTAGTGGCTGCGCGCAGTGAAGCCCGCTTCTAACCATTATCCCAAATTGGTCAAGAAGCAAGGCTACGTCGTGATGGTTTACTCCACTAACATTAAACGGTATTATTCCGCCTCTTGCCTTCCTTACGGGCCCGTAAACTTCTACCTTTTCAATTTCCATAAGCCTTCTTAATGCGTACTCTGTTAATTCCTTCTCGTGTTTTTGTACGTTTTCCATTCCTAACCTTTTAAGGTATCTAATGGCTTCCATGAGCCCAACCCCACCGCATATGTTTGCTGTTCCTGCTTCGAACTTCCACGGAAGCTCGTTCCATGTGACCTCGCATGCGCCCTCCCGCCAGTTATACCTTACCTCCCTGATCATATCTCCTCCGCCAAGGAACGGCTCCATTTCGCTCAGAACATCTTCCTTACCGTATAGCACCCCTATTCCTGTTGGACCCAGCATTTTATGTCCGGAGAAGGCTAAGAAGTCAGCGTCTAGACTTTTAACATCTACTGGCATATGCGGAACCGACTGAGCTGCGTCAACCATACAGAGTGCATCGTTCTCATGGGCCAGTTTGGAGATCCTCTCCACATCATTTATTACCCCTGTAACATTGGACATCTGTGTCACGCAAATGATCCGGGTTTTACTAGTCACAGCTTGCTCTAGGCTGACATAGTTTAATGTTCCATCATCGTTAATTTGGGCGTATTTAACCCTTGCCCCCTTAATCTTCGAAATCATTTCCCATGGGACAATGTTGCTGTGGTGTTCCATTAGCGTCACAACTACTTCATCACCTTGCTTAAGCGTCCTTAACCCCCAAGAGTAGGCAACAAGGTTGATCGCCTCTGTCGTGTTCTTAACGAAAACAACCTCCTCAATCCCTTTTGCATTAATGAACTTCGCTACTTCCTCGTGTGCCTCCTCGTACAGTTCGGAAGCCTCTTGTGAAAGTGTGTGAACCGCCCTATGAATGTTAGCGTTATGCTCCTCGTAAAATCTTCTAATAACCTCTATTACCTGTCTTGGCCTCTGGGAGGTAGCCGCGTTATCAAAATAAATCAACGGTTCACCCTCAATCTTCCTCTGAAAAATCGGAAAATCTTCTCTAACCTTATAGGGGTCAAACATTTATTTTCTCTCCTCCCCTCTGCTGAGTTTCTTGGAAAGAACTTTCGCTAACTCCTCCTCTTCCAGCGCCTGCCTTTCCTCAAAAGTTAACTCGTCAGGCAGCCAATCCGGCTTCTCACCTTTCTTCTTATAGTAAAAGCGTATAGCTCGCCTTAGAGCTCCTACAGCTAATACTCCACAGTGAAACTTTATTGAGGGAAGACCGCCAATCTCATCGGAAACCTGCTTCCATGATAGACCCCATGCATCCTTCAACTTTTTTCCTTTAACCATCTCCGTCAGAATGCTTGAAGTTGCAATGTTGGCTGCACACCCGTAACTTTCAAAGCTCGCCCTTTCAATCACATCGTGTTCATCGATCTTAAGGTAAAATGTTATCATGTCCCCACATGCTGGGTTACCGGCGACGGCGTGAACCGTTGCATCCTCCATCCTTCCAAGGTTCTTAGGGTTCCTAAACAATTCTAAGACTTTCGGACTGTAAGGAAGAGGCATCCTAGACATTACCGGTTTCCCCCATAGACCCGTAAATACTCCGCAGCCTTCCAACAGCCTCCTCTATTGCATCAAGCACGTAACCCATATCACCATCGGTATGATACCGAGTGGTTTTCATTAAGATGCTGCCATGCGCCACCTCAAACTCTCTTCCAGTGGCTAAGAAGACATGGCTTGGTTGAAGTATCCTCCTAGTACACGCGCTTCCACTAGAAACATAAACCCCCTTTAAGCTTAACTCTATCGTTAACGCCTCCCCTTCACACCTGAGAAAGCTTACGTTAACATTGTCCGGCGCCCTTTTCTCCCCAAGCGGCCCATTTAGCCTGACGTCGTCCACCCTGTTCAGGACTCCATTAATCAACTTATCCCTCATCCTTTTCACGTGTGCCACGTTCCTGTCAAAATTTCTGAATGCCTCTTCGGATGCTACAGTAAAGCCGACAATTAGAGGGGTGTTCTCAACGCCTGGCCATAACTTCTGCGTCCCGATTTGCCCCTCCAAGATTCTTTCCAGCTTAACGCCCTCCCTCACGTAAAGAGCCCCCACCCCTCTCGGGCCCAAAACCTTATAGCTGCTTATCGTCGCCAAGTCAACTTCCACCTTTCCTACATCAAACTTCACCCTGCCGTAAGCATCCGAGAGATCGGTGTGAAATACTGCTTCGGGGTTTTTGTCCTTCACCACCTCTAAGGCTTCTTTCACCGGTTCAACCGTTCCTATTTCGTTGTTGACCGCCATCACGCTGACCAGCAACGTTTCCTCGTCAACAGCCTCCTCCAACATTTCAATGCTAATGAAGCCCTCACCATCCACCGGTATCCTCACCGTTTTAAAACCATACTTTTCAAGCGTCTGGCAAACGTGGATTATACTTAACGGCTCAATCTCGGAAATAACAATTTTCTTACCTTTCCTCCTTCCTCCAAAGCACGTTCCCATTAACGCCAAATTGTTGGCTTCGGTTTCCCCTGGAGTGAAATTTATTTCCTCCGGGTTTCTAGCACCTATAAAACCGGCTATCTTCTTCGCCGACTCCATAATGACGTCGTAAGCCTCCCATCCTAGCTTGTGGGTGAGCGTAGGGTTCCCATACGCCGTCCTGTTAAAGTAAGGTATCATGGCACTTACTACCTCATCCGGAACAGGACTTGCATTCTCGAAATCCAAGTAAACCTCTCTCTAACCCTGCATGGGCCTTAATTAGCTCTTTTACATCGCCTGTCAATTCCACCACCAAGCCGAGCGAAAAACCATTAAATTCGCTCTTCCATCTTCCTTTTTGACACTAATTAACATGTTTATCCTAATCGCAACTTATAACAATGTTATAACTAGTGATTATAAACATTTTTGCAACATAAATATTCGCATGAGAAACTGTCATTGACTATTCATGGGGAACGTCCTCTCCTTAACAAGCCAGACGTCTAACGCCGACTTAACGTTAAATGAACCCTAAGATGTTATATTAATATTTAAAATGAAGTTTGAATAATAAACACTTGCTTAGTGGAGGATAAGAACGTATGGTTGATTTTACCCTTTCAGAGGAGCAAGCTGCTCTGCGTGAAAAAGCACGCAACTTCGCTCTTAATAAGGTGCTTCCTGTTGCTTCAAAATATGATAAAACCGGCGAGTTTCCCGGCTCAGTGATAGAGAAGGCGCATAAGGAAGGTTCAGTCTTCATGTTGGCAATGATGACGTTCGTGCATACCCGCCCTGCAATCGGCGCTATGGCGACAGTGCTCGTTAAGCAATGGAATACGTTATTAACTATGCTAAGCAACGGGGAGCCTTTGAACGTAAAATCTCAAGTTTTCAGGCTATCCAACACATGATAGCTGACATGTATGTCCGCATTGAAGCTATGCGGCTGCTAACTTGGAAAGCCGCATGGCTTATTGATCATGGGGGTGAAGACGCTTTCATAGCTGCCAGCTGCGCCAAGCTCGTCGGGTCAGAGGATGCAATGAAAATAGTCACCGCCCTCCAAATCTACGGTGGCAGAGGATACTTGGAAAGCTGTCGCATTGCGAAGCTGTTTCGAGATGTAAAACTGTATCAGATACGTGAAGGAACCTCTCAAATCCAACGCCACATTATCTCACGCTACTTCTTCAGGGAGTACAAACCAACTATGAGAGGGTCTTACTAAAGCGAAGGCGCCCCGTCCCTCTTCTCAATGTGCCGTTTTCCAGAATCGGAAAGGAGAAATTCTCTTTTTTGTGTCGTTTAACTGTAATCCTCCTCTCTCATGGCATTTCTCTCAGAGTTAGTTCAAGAATGCGTCTTTCATTCCCGCGGAGAACGTCGACACGTACCGCCTCTCCCACCTTCCTCTTGTGGATCTCTCTAAGCAAGTCCTCAACGCTACGGATAACTACTCCATCCATGCGTAAGATTATGTCGCCTGGCTTTATCCCTGCCAATTGTGCCGGCCCCCCATCGACAACTCTCGTCACGAGCACTCCGTTTACAAGTGGCAAGCCGTATTGGCGTGCTATTCTCTCGGTGAGGCTTAAGCCTATTATGCCAATCCAAGGCTTCGCAGAGACCCTTTCCTGAATTATTTCCATAGAACACTTTTTAGCTAGGTTTATAGGAATAGCAAACCCTATTCCCTGGGCGAAGGGTACTATAGCCGTGTTTATCGCGACAACTTTTCCTTGGAGGTCTACTAGAGGGCCACCGCTATTACCTGGATTTATGGCGGCATCGGTTTGTACGAGATTTTCTAACAGCTCTGTTTCAGCCTCTATAGTCCTGTTTAAGGCACTTATAACTCCTGAGGTCACCGTCGGCCCTCCAGCCAGCCCAAATGGGTTTCCAATAGCGTAAACTCTCTGTCCAACTCTCAACTTGTCAGAGTCCCCGAGTTCCGCTACAGGCAGCCCGTCTCTATCAACTTTTATAACTGCTATGTCATGTACACCGCATGTTCCGACCAGTACCCCTTCCAGAACCTCTCCATTCCACAGCGTTACTGCTATCTTTCTTGCTCCCCTGACCACATGATTATTGGTTAAAATGTATCCTTTCGGATCAATTATAGTTCCAGAGCCAACACCCTTCACAGGGACAACCTGGTAAAACATATGATGAACAAGTCTGATCGTACTTATGTTCACAACACTTTTACTCACCTTCTCTAAAACATCAAGGACAGCATCTTCATCAAATGACGACATTATAACACCTCCCCCCTTAAAGAACTAATTTCTCTAAAACGCTATTTATGGACCTTTCTATAAGAAAGGTGTAGCCTCCTCGCAACGCACCCAATCAACGACCACAACACTTTGAGGTTGAAAATGCAGCCATCGCCGCTCTTCACGTCACTTCCCATAGCTGCTACCGGCTGCCATTACGCTTCATCCCTGTTACTTTGATTTTAACCACTTAAAAAATGGGAGAGGAAGCATCCCCCGTCTTTCGATTGTTTCTCTACGTGAGCTCCTTGTGTTTCTCCTGTATTTCGTCGGCTAACCTATCTAGTTCTTTGAAGTCTCCATCCTTTGGACGCCCTTTTATAATGACGGGTTCAAGTAATTCTACCTTTAAGTTTGATAGTAGCCCTTTAATCTGTTCAAGCATTTTCCCTCCCCAACCGTAGGATCCGATCACCGACGCATACCTTAACTTCGGTCTTAATGCGTTTGCGAGGTAAACTGCATAAACGACTTTTGGGTGGGGACCTGTGAGGACGGTGGGCGACCCTACTACGATCGTAGCCGCATCAACCAGCGCCATGGCAAGCTTTCCAATGTCCACCCTAGATAAGTCAAACCGCTTCACGGCCACCCCTCTCTCGATTAAGGCCCCTACAAAGTAGTCAATCATTTCCTTGGTGCTGCCATGCATGGAGATGTAAGGTAGCACCACAATGTTTTTGGGTGGTGAGTAAACCCAGTCTTTATACGCTTCAAGTATGAGCTCTGGTTTATCATAGATCGGGCCATGACTTGGAGCTATAACGTCTATTTGCAGGTCCTTTATTTTCTCTAGGTTTTTCCGTATTGTATTCCTGAATGGCATCATTATCTCTGCGTAATATCTTTTAGCTGCTTCATGGATTGTTGCTTCATCACTCACGTATAAGTCTGAGGTTGCAAGGTGGGATCCAAACAGGTCACATGTGAAAAGTATCTTATCCTCTACCAAGTACGTGAGCATAGTCTCAGGCCAGTGAACCCATGGAGCATGAATAAACCTTAATGTTCTATCTCCTAATGATACTTCCTCACGATCTTCAACGGTCCTAATCCTGTCCTCAGGGACTAGAAGCAACTCCATAAGTAAGTTCTTACATTTAGGTGTTGCAATAACTATGGCATCTGGGTACGCCTCCAATATTTGAGGTAATGTGCCTGAATGATCCTGCTCCGCATGATTCACGACGACATAATCTATTTTTCTAACATTCAACTCTTCTAATTGTGTTATCAACACATTGCTCATAGTCGGGTCAACAGTGTCTATTAACGCCGTCTTCTCACTTCCTTTAACTACGTATGCATTGTAGCTTGTCCCGTCGGGCAACGGGATTAGCTCGTCGAAAAGCCTCCTATCCCAATCTATAGCACCAACCCAGTAAACTCCCTTCCTTACCTCTCTAGGCTTCACATTAATCACTCCTCTTTTTCAAACTGGTCCTTTGACGCCCCGCATACGGGACAGACCCAGTCATCCGGCAACTCCTCAAATGGCGTTCCCGGATCCACCCCGGAGTCAGGGTCACCTTTCTCCGGGTCATACACGTATCCACAAACCGTACACACCCACTTTGCCAACAAAATACCTCCATTTCAGTGTAGAGTCGCATTAAATAAGTTAACAGTCGTTTATTTTATATACTTTCGCATTCTCTCAAGCTCATAGAGGCTCCTTTTTTACGTGTCAACCTTCACCAGAGCGGAGTGGTTAAACATGACACGACACTATGTGAAGAAGTGAAGACGTGCTCACAGTCAGAGAAGAGGAGAAGAGATTACTGGTTGAGAAACTGAACGCTAGGCGAGGTCTTCAACGCTTCTAAGAGACGAATGCGGATCCCTGGCAAGTTTAAAGGCGAATGGATGGATGAACCAAAAGGAAAGCCAAACCTCATTAATCTATAAGATTCTTCATGGTTTCCTTCTTCAGCAACTTTTCTATTAACGCCTACGTGAGAATGACAAATCCGAAGCCCTTTCTCCTAGTAATACTGTTTAAGTGGTGATTTTCCTCGTTGACCGTCCCCCTTTACTCGTCTCAAACCCCAGCCTTATTTTCCTCTATTCGCATGTTTTAGATTCTTACCTAAAATTTAAAAATCAAAATCTCTTTCCATTGAATAAGCCATTTTCGGTAGGGTTTTAACTATGAGCTTCGATGTGAAGGCTCATTCGAAGAACGATGGGAAAAAAGTTGCTGACGTGGTGAGGCGCTTACTGGACCCCCGATCGAAAACCATGTACTCGATAATTGAGACCCTCCTAGACGAGTTTAAAGGGAGTGCTGTCCCTGCCTCGGTGGTCAGAAGCAAACTGGGCCTCCCAAAGCAGGCTGTTACTAACTCTGCTAGGAGGCTCGAGGAGGAAGGAATAATAGTTAGGACAAAGGATGGTTACGCTCTTAATTACGGTTTCCTCATTAAAGTATTACTACATGCAGTGGCCGATCTCTCCAAACGTTTAGAGGCCATTGAGAGGCAAGTTACTAAGACGTCTGCTGTATGAGCCGCTAAACGTCTTCACCATTCACCACGTCTCCCCGCTTAGTGCTAGGGACATTTAACTTTAATCTTCTCTATTAGTGATGGAGGGTTAGCCTTGGTTTTTTACGTTTCCTTTTGCTTCCATGTTAACATGTGGCATGCCGAGTACACGGATGAGCATGTTATACGTCGCTTCCCTAACCTTTACCGTGGGCTCCTAGATTTCTTGTGGACTAACCCCGACGTTAAGGCTGGGACGTTGAGGTTTCAAGAACCATTCCTTTCTTAGAGCGGGTTGCACCAGACGTACTGGACGGGATAAGGGAAGGCGTCAAGAAGGGACGGTTTGAAATCATACTCGACACGTGGTCTTTCAGTTTAGCTTCGATGCACACTGAGAACGAGTTCGACCTCCAACACAGCTTAGCCGTCACACGTCTCCGTGACGTCTTCGAGAGAACCCCAGAAGGATACTTCCCTCAGGAGGGTGCCTACCACCCGTCCCCCTACCTCCTAAGTAAGAATGCAGTTAAATTCCTGCTCCTCAGCTACTTTCAGACTCGCGAATTCGAAAGGAGGATTGCTGGGACTTTAGGGTTCACGTTGTTGAGGGCGACTTCTCCGTTAAAATGCCTGTTATAATGCACGTCTCGAACGTTTCGGCAAACCCGCTTGAGCTAATCAGGAGTCGCGGGGAAGCAAGTGGAGGCCTAGTGGTTTTAGACTATGCGGAAGCTGCAAACCCCCCAAATCCTCGTTCAGCAGGCTGAATTAATGAGAACGCTGGACGACGTCGATTGCATTGCCAAGTGAAATAGCTGAAAAGGCTCCTCGATGGTTAACTCTAAGCCTCCTAGATTCAACATGGGCTTTAGGCTCCCATGACCATGGCACGTGGGTTAGGGACCCGTGGGATCAGCATCTTTGGACTCTTAACGAAAAGGCATGCTACGAAATCATGAAGGCTGAGTGGTGGCTAGGTAAGGCGAAGGAGAAGGGGTTAAGGGTTGACTGGGAAGAGAGGAAGCTGCTTGAAGCTAAAAAGTGGCTTCCGCTAGGGCAGAACTCGGATAAGTTTAGCTGGGAACCCTAGGGTGAAAAAAGGATACAGGGGGAATACGAGTTCAGGGTTGCATCCGAGTATGCTCAAGTAGCTGGAGTGCTTCTCAGCGAACACCTCATAGACAAGGAGAAGCCACCTGAAGGTGCAAGGACGTTCCTTCTCTACAATTTCCACAACTTCGACATTCCTACTATGCCGTTAAGGGTAAACTTGGAATTTGAAAAGGAAATGTTCGAGCCCAGCAATCTCACTCTAAATGTAGACGGCTATCCAGCTCCATGTGACCTCATAAACCCCCGACCTCTCCCCGGACGGCCTTATACGCTCAGGCACACTAGTATTCATAGAAAACGTGGAGTTGGGTGTAAAATGGGTTTTAACCCTTCGCAGCGGAACACCTCCCAAAGGGGAGGGGCAGACTTAAAGTGTCGGAGGAAGAACTAGCTAACGATAAGATTAAGGCTACATTAGAGGATGGTGCTCCCGTATCACTCACGGACTTAGAAAATGGCATATCTTACAGTGAAAATGGCCGCTTCATGACTCAAAGGTTCTCCTTTAAAGAGAATGGGCAAGCGTCAGAGGCAAACGTTATGGTGACCAATACAGGGAAGAGAGGCGTCTATGCAGAGGTCACCGTCCACTTTAAACCGGTGGAACAAGTATTAGTGGTAACATCCTACAGAGTTTACAGTAGTCTGCCCCTTTTAGAAATCGAAACAACTCTACGCTTCTCAGGAAGCCTTACTGGAGTGATTGAACCCTCAGTCATACATCCCGGCTTCCCCAGACCAAGGGAGCTTTGGAGGGAAATAGGAGGACACATTAATAGAGTAACTATTGAGAAGGGGAAAGCTAGGTTTTTACTAGCCAATAACTGGCTGGCGGCATGCAGCGGCGATAAAGGGTTAATGATCGCAGGAGACGGTTTAACACGTGCCTTAAAGGAAGTACGTGAATCTAATCAGGAGATAACCCTCTTTAGGGCCGAAACCATGTTTAAAGCCAACCAGTACGAGCATTTTACTGGAAGCTACAAGATAAGAACCGCAATAATCCCCTTGAAGGGATCGCCAACAAGCGAGGACGTAGCCCTTGCAAAAGCATATACCTTTAGCCCAAAACAAATACATTTAACCCACTTCGATGGACCAAGATTTGAATAACATTGAAACAAAAGGGACAGGTTAACGCCCAATAAACTTTAAAATTGCTTCGCATGGGCTGTTTCTCTCTGTAAAGACGCCTCCTACAGTGCGCGCAGCCTCTCTGGCCTCAGGCTAACCTCTCCATTTAGAGCTAGCCTTATTACCTTTAAGATCTCCTCTTTGTCTTGGGGCAGTGTTCCACCTATTGGAAGGTAGTTTGAAGCGTGATTACTCCTGAAAATACAGTCTGAAAGCTCTAATTCCTTAACAAGCACCTCCATTTCCTTTAGGACTCCTTGAACCGTCTGAGGCTGAAAAAGTCCCTCTTCAGCCTCCCTGTAAAGTTGCGTCCCTGGAACAAGCATAAGAGTTAGCGCTCCAATAAACGGCGGGTCTATCTCATTAAGAACATTAGCTGTGCCCTCAGCATGTTCCCTCCACCTTTCTCTCCCACCTAAGCCGAGAATAATAGTTACCGAAAGAGTTATCCCTGCATCCATGAGCCTCTTGCACGCTTTAATGGTCTGCTTAGCGTTCACTCCCTTTCTAACTCTTCTTAAAACGACATCGTCGCCCGACTCGACGCCCAAGTACACTATTTTAAGACCTGCCTCTCTTAACTCACTCAACTCATCAGGCCTCTTCCTTAGGGCGTCCTGCGCACAGGCATAGACACCAACTCTCTCAAGCCTAGGGAAAACAGCATTAAGGAGCTCTAAGATCTCCAGAAGGTCTCCAGTATCCATGCAGAGCGCATTAGCGTCAAGGAGGAAAACCCTTCTAACCCATGGCCCATATATTTTCCTAGCCATGAGAATGTCTTCCTTCACCTCATCAACCGGCCTTACATAGAATTGCTTTAACAAGTTTGACCCACAAAAAGTACACTTATTATATGAGCAGCCAACTGTCGCTTGGATAAGCAAGCTATGCGCCTCGCTTGGCGGCCTGAAGACCGGCTCAACGTACCTAACCATTTCCTCCCTCCTTCACGTTCCAATTCTCAGCTTCTCGGTAAGGTTTCTCAGCGTCCTAACAGCACTTAAGGCCGCAAGGTAGCTTGTTTCCGGGTTCTCAGGGCTGGGATAGTTATGTGTTACACAAAGAAGCCTTCCAAAGCTTCCCTTAGCATGGATCTCATGTACATTCCTATTTATCGTCGGGTCTGCAATCACCTTAACCTTCGTCCTGTCAGCCCCTATCCCTGCAAGGCTCAGGGACAACGCCACGTTGATCCCCTTAGGGAAGAGTGGGGCCGCCTCCCTAGCTGACCCCTCAAAAAGGACTGTGGGCCTAGTCACCTTGTCCAAGTCTATTCCTTTCGATTCAACGTACCTGTTGCCCTTAAATGCTCTAGGCGGCTTTCTCGTAACGAGCTCCACCACCTCCAGCTCCTCCATAGCTGCGGCTTTAACAGCGTCCAGCCCGCTTATCGCCCCGGAGGGAATGTATACGTGCACATCCCTCTCTCTTAATATCTCAACGATTCTATCGTAGAGTTCCTGATCGTGAAATGCTCCAACACTTAAAACCATCAGGTCCTTTCCGGCCATCAACACCTTCTCTCCATACTCCTTCACGGCGCTTGGAGCAGCCGCCTCAACAACCAGGTTTACGGCCTCGTCTCTGACGATCTCATCGATGCTCCCCGCAACTCTCACCCTTCTCTTTAAGGAGTCAGCTAGCCTCCTCGCTTTTTCGCCATCCAAGTCAAATAGGTAGACGAGTTCCACGTCGCCGGCTCTACCCTCATCAATAGCTCTAGCTAGGATGCCTCCAATCACGCCGCAACCCACGATGGCGACTCTTATCAAAAGCGCCTCCTCCTACCGCTTCTAAGCATAACGAACCTTCAATCCAGTAGCAGCCATAAAACTTACGTGAACCAGTAGATGATAAGTGTTATAAAAAAAGTTTGGGTTGGCCCTCAATGTACGCGGCCGTTGTTAAGGTTGGAGGAAGCCTGGCACGCCTCAAAAAAGACATGTTACGCCTCTGCGCCTCCCTATCACGCCTAGCTCAGCGCTATCAAATGCTTATCGTCCCAGGAGGCGGGGCGTTCGCCGATAAGGTGAGAGAAGCCTACCGGAGATTCAGGCTGAGCGACGACGCGGCACACTGGATGGCGCTTACAGCGATGAACCAGTTCGGCTTCATGCTGGCAGAAATGGTTGGGGTGGAAGCGGCGGAAAGACCCTCCGAAGACGGGAAATCCATTGTCCTGCTTCCATTTAGAATCATGCTAGAGGACGATCCTCTCCCCCACAGCTGGGATGCGACATCCGACTCGGTAGCAGCCTACATTGCGTGGAAGTTCGGCATCGCAAAGGTCGTGATCCTCACCGACGTCGATGGCGTCTTCTCGTCAGACCCTAAGAGGAATCCTAACGCTAAGCTGCTCCGCGAGGTGAAAGCGTCGAAGCTAGCTGGCTTCAAAAAGGCTACAAGCGTCGATCCGCTATTCCCTAGGCTCATAGGAAGATACCGCCTTAAAGCATGGGTTTTAAACGGGAAGCATCCGGATAGGCTGGAGCAAGTGCTGTTAGGCGGAAAACCCGTTGGAACCAGAATTCTAATCTGACCCTCTCAGGAGCATGTCCGGGCTCTTAAGGATCGTTTTTATCGCATCCCTCAGCCAGAAAACCTCCGTCCTCCAGTCAACATCAAGGTAACCTCTCAGCTCAAGCCAGTTTAGCACCTTCCTAGTCGAGCTTAAGTTAAACCCCATCTTCTCGCTGAAACGGCTGATCCCTCCTACCTCGCCGTCATAAGCGTCCAGAACGCTCAGGATGGGAGCAGCCTTCTTAACCAAGAGCGCCAGCAGCCTCCTAAGCGATAAGGAAACGTTCAACCCGGTCACGGCGCTCGTGCCAACGACGGGGACGTCGCCGGGAATGCCCAGAGCCTCCCTAACCTCCTCTGGCCTGCGCGCCCCATCGATATCCTGCTTGTTCGCCATAACGACGCAGACGACCCCCGGCAGAAACTCCTTAACCTCCCTCCACACGGTTAAAGCCTCCTCGTCCCTCCTCTCGTCTGCACTGTCAACAACGAACAAAACCCCGTCAGCCCCCTTAGAAAGAATCTCCCTTAAAACCCTAAAATGCTTTAATCCTGGGGTGCCGAAAAGGTGTATGGTTAACCCGCTAACATCGGTTTTTCCGTAGTCAAGCGCAACAGTTGTCCCATGCTTCTCAATGTTAATACTATCCCCACTTGAAAGCGCCTTCACAACACTCGACTTACCGGCACGAAACCCGCCAGTAACTAGGATCTTCAAACCCGACCCACACAACCCCTCTAAAAACCGAAACTCACAGGGAAAAATCCACCCTAAAAATCTTTTGGAACACCCCACAGGAAACAATCAACACAAAATGCTAACGAGCTGAAAAAGAAAAATTAAAACCCTAAATCCCCGCTTTAACGTCTACGCCACAAGCCCTTCCCTTCTCCGCCTCCCTAATGGCTCTAACCAGCTCTTCAACTCTCGTACGCGTTATACGACCCCTCAACCTGTCAGCTCCCTCGCATGCAGCCCCCCTAACCCCAACTATGTCCGCTCCAACCCTAACAATTAAGGGCAGCTCCTCCTTCCTCAGTGAGCCAGCCAAGGCCACCGTCAACCCCCGCTCCTTCGCAAGGGAAACAAACCTCTCCACACCATCCAAACCCCATAGGTCCAGCAGGCTTAAGCCATCCTTAACAGCGGTGTCAACCATCGCCACGTCAGCGCCCGCAGCCTCCACAATGGAGGGAACAAGGAACGGGTCAACAGCCCCAACCATCTCAGCGTCAGCATACCCTGCAAGAACAACTTTAACCTCAGAGCTAAACTCCTTAACACTCCTCACAGCCTGCTTCGAAAGGTGAACAGCAGAATCAAAGCTCCTCACACCGTAAAGCCCGATTTTAACGTAGTTTGCCCCGCTCACAGCAGCCCCAAGAGCCGCCAGAGCCACAGTGCCAGGCTTGTCGGGAACATCCCCAACAGTGGCACTAACCTCAATACCCCTCGGAACCACAGCCCTGATCCTCCGGATCACCCAAGGAAAATTCGCACCCAAACTACCCTCTGCAGGATTCTTCACGTCTATGATATCAGCCCCTCCGGCAACAGCCTCCAAGGCCTCAAGCTCGTCAACAGGACTCACCAGAAGCATCAAAGCAACCACCACCAGCCTAAACACCACTAACAACAAATAAAATATTTACCTTTCGTTTAAAGCCATCAATCGCAAAAAGAAGCCCGCACCCAATAACCCCATCCATCCGGCATCCTCAACCCCCCGTCACCATACCAAGGAAAACATCTCACCCCCCGCATACCCCTCTCAAGATCATACCCGCCAACCAACCCTCGAAAGCCACCACGAGCCTCCACCCACTCCCTCCACCACCGCCCTCAAAACGAAAGGCACCCCTCAGCCACCCTGCAAAATGCCGAAGCCACGGAGCTTAAGCGGGAAACCAACTCGAGAAACCAACAAGAAACACCCAAAAACCGGCAATCCACACGTCCAAAGGCTCCAAGGCCTCCAGCCACAAACCCATGAAAAGATGAAATCACCATCGGAAAATGTCAAAAAGCAATGCAGACTCTACACTCAAGATCATCCTCATCCCTCAAGAGGTCAGAGGGGTCAGACCTATCATCGTCTGCAAACTAAAAAACAACCCAGAAGCCAATAAAAGTTTCGATACAAAAACCACCCAACTATAAAAAGTAATAAAGATAAAAGGGGAGATACCCCGCAAAACCTACTTCTTCTTCCGTATAAGCCTAGGCAGCAACGTCGGGTCAATGATCCTGCTAGGCTTCCAGCCCCTATCCTTAAGCTCCCTCAACAGATCCTCCTTAAACGTTATAGGAATATCCCCCTCAACCCTGACAAGCTTATGGATATCATCAGGCCAGTCCTTACCCAAGTACTTCCTCGTTAAGTCAATGTAATGGCTCAACTTTATAGCCCTACCCTTCGTAGTGTCATTCGGCCTCATGCAAAGCTTCGCCGTCAACACTATACATTCTTCCATCGTGTCCGCTACAACTATCAGGTGCTCCGGCGTTGGACCAACGTAAACCCTATCACCCGTCCTCGCATCATACACGTACCAATCCTCATCTATATCCGCCCTACCAAGGTACTGCCTCCTATACTTCGCCCCATGAGGACCTACTATCACCGGTACACCCCAGAAATTAGTTCCAGTAGCTATGCTCGCCGCCTTCTGCGAATAAGCCCCCCACGCCACTCCAACTGCCCCTACGCGGTTTAAAATGTAATCGGCGATTTCCTCGAAGTTACCCCTCAGGTTTCTTCTGGCGAATATGCTTGCTATCTTTATCGCTGCACCCGTTATATGTGGATTTGAAACACATGACCCAACGTTTACCAGTCCTCCTGCCTCGAAAGCTCCTGAATATTTTTCGTAGAGTGTTTTTCCTTCTTCATCCCTGTACCTTGCAATGTCCATTGCTGAGCATCCACTAGCAACCACTATGTACCTTCTCTTTAGGAACTCTTCAGCCATTAAAGCCACTTCGTGTGTTCCCTTAGGATAGTTAGCGCAGCCTACGTAGGCTACGACTCCCGGTATTTCACCGAGAACTATTGGTGCACCTACCTCTCTTATTTCAGTATCTCTTATTGGTCCTCTACCAGCACGCATCTTATACTTGTCCTCTTTAATCTGCTTTTCAGCTGCCTTCACTATCAAGTCGTGGATTGGTATTCCCTGTGGGCAGGCTTGACTGCACCTGTTGCATGCGACGCATGGGTCGTAGAGGTCTGCAAGCATGTTTAGGTTGCCTTCGGCTGCTGCTTTGACCGCGTAGCCTATGGGTAGGTCCTCTGGGCATGCTCTCTGGCATGTGAGGCAGAGGGTGCATTTGGATGCCCATTCGATGAGCTTTTTCTTGTCTGGTATTACCTTAAACTTCTTTCTTAGTGGTGCGAGTTTCATGGCTACTCTTACGGCAACTTCTCCTGCTTTCTCCGGGTCAGATATGAAAACTCCGTTATTGGTTTGTTCGAGTGCTCCTTTAACTAGGTCTTCCACTATTTCGTCTGTTGGGTCGTTTGTTCTGTCCGGTAATCCTCCTGCGTTCTTCTCGTTTGTGGCGATGAATGCCGCCTTTATCCTTCTAGCCTCTAGAATGTTGTCCGTCCTTATGCATTGCTCGTCTACCATGATGACGTCTGGAACTCCTGACCGGATTATCTTTAGTTGTCTAGCTAGGGAGCCGACGATTTTATACTTGGGGTCGTACCTCGTGAAGTCTATGGCTGTGCAGCATATTCCGCAAACTTCTACTTCGTCCTCAAGCCTGTGCTCTCTGAGGTAGTCGATGACTCCTATTGCGGGAAGCACGTTGTGGCCTATTGCCAAGACCACGGGTTTGGTTACATCTATCGTGCCCATCCCTATGTCTACTAGGGGTGCTTCAGGATCTCCCTTCGGGAATCCTAAGGTTACTATCTGGACGAGGTCTGCGACCTCCATTGAGATCTGGTCCATGAACCCTACGTGAAGAGCCTTGGCTTCGAAATCTAAGTAGTTGCTTTCCTGTCCTGTATGCGTGGCTGAGAGGCAGTGCATAATGTTTTCGTCGACATAGTCGAGTACTGGGATGAGGTCTCTCAGAACTTTGGGTCTTACACCACATATGGTTCGTGTTACAGGTGCTTCGACTTCTATCTCGTCTCCAAGGTCTATCGGGTAGTCGGGACCATATTTATGGATAAGCTCGCGGAGCAGGTGTCTTGCGTGTCCTGCGTGAGCGGCACAACCCATAAGGCAGGCTAACAAAACAATTCTTCCCTGCTGGTCTTCGATATTAAGGCCGCACGCCCCCCTCTTCCCGGCGGTGAGGTCGCAGTGTCCAAAGGTGCATAGGCAGCACCTATCACAGAAGGGTGCATAAAATGGCCTGTACCTTTTTAAAAGTGTGTGAGCCCAGCTTCTTGTTGTTAGGATGTCCGGGAAAGGTGTTGGTCCTTGCGGCTCCCATTCTTCTTCCTCTTCTATGATTTCACCTATGTACATCTCTAAGTTTTTGAAGGATGCTATACCTGTTGTTAATGAGTCTGCTTTTATTTTTGCGGCTGGTCTTACCATTTTAACCCTCCATAACTTTTTCCTTATGAGGGGCTCCCGTGGAAATGGGAGTGTAAACTTTGTTTTAAAAGTTTCGTCTATGCTCTTTAACATGCATTTTAATCTAATAATTCTCACGTTGCTCTTCCAGTTACAATAGTAGTTTATTTTGAAGCTAAAGGCTGACTACACCATTAATGCATAACTCAAGAGAAAGAAAGGAAATTTTCCATCCCCACCATTATCCTTCCAAATGATAGTTAAAGCATTAACACTGTAATAAAAAGGAGAGGGGGGTTTATAGCCCTAGCTCCTTCAGATAGATAAAGTGCTTCCCCAAGTTTCCTCCATAGTTTCCGGCTGTTATTTTGACTACGCCAGGCATTTCCATGGCTGCCTTTATTCCGTCCCTCATTGCTTGCTTTACGACGTCGAGTGTAGTTCCGTTTATCACAACCTCGTAAGCGCTTCCTACTCCTTCAGGTATTTCGCTGTCCTCAACTTGCTCCCTTAATGTTGGGCATAGTTTATGGTTCGTCGTAGCCTTCATGAACTTATACTTTAACGATCCAACTTTACTGCCGCTTCTGCATATTCCTCCAGGGAAGGGAAGTATCACGTTGTCTATCTTCTGTATGGCTTCTACTGCTGCCTCGGTTGCTGCAAGTCCCTTCTCCCAGTCCTCAGCTAGCACCATGAAGTTTCCGCCAGCCACACCCTTCCTAACCCCCAGCTCCGCCTCCATCTTGAATATGCCTTCCATTACCGGTATCTCGTATATTGTCCTTCCAGCCAGCTCGCTCTTCCTCTGGAAGCCGTCGCCAAAGTACCTCATCTTCGCTCCGGTATCAAACTTCATTTCAGGATCTTCCATGGCATCAAACACTGCTGTCGTTGGACAGGTGAGAACACACTGCCCTATCCTGTTAAGTAGCACGTGGTCAAGGTTCTTCTTTGACGCGAAAAACATCACTATTACTCCTGGCCGTCCATCAGGAGTCTCCGATGATGGAACAAACTTGTCTATTCCCGCTTCAGCGTCGCAGGCTATGGTTGAAGTTGCATACCCGGTAACCACGGACGCCGCTATCTTAGCCCACTTCTCACTAGCGGCAGTTATTAGAACTCTCGCAGCCCAAAGGTTAAAAGCTTCAGCAAAAGTATCTTCTACTTCAACCACAAGTTTCCCCTCCTTTCCTAAGTGTGGAAAAACCCTTCAGAACCCATAAAAGATTCTTGCTCCTAACTTAAGAGGTTTACGTTCAACCATAATTAACCTTTAATCGTGTTCTATTAGGCAGAAACCTTTTTAGGCTGGGTGGTTAGATGAAGGAGTGCATAAAGCATGTTAAGGGTGAATTGTCTTGGAGGAAGTTGTTAAGATTGGTGTGGTTAAGACTGGCAACATTGGTACAGCTCCTCTTTTAGAGCTTTTGCTGGACGAGAGAGCTGATAGGAAGGACATCGACGTGAGGGTAGTAGGCTCTGGGGCTAAGCTTAACCCCGAGCAAGCAGAAGAAGTTGCTAGGAAAGTGCTCGAATTTAACCCTAACCTCGTACTTACTGTAAGCCCTAACGCCGCCCTTCCAGGACCAAGTAAGGTTAGGGAGGTACTGGCTGAAGCAGGTGTTCCAACGATAGTGATCTCCGATGCCCCTGGGAAGAAAGCTAAGGAAGATATCGAAGGAAAAGGTCAAGGGTACATTATTATAAACGCAGACGCTATGATCGGAGCAAGAAGAGAGTTCTTAGACCCCATTGAAATGGCACTCTTCAACGCTGACGTAATAAAAGTCTTAGCAATCACAGGAGCCCTCACGGTGATATACCAAGAAATAGATAAAGTTATAGATGCGATAAAAAAAGGCGAACAGCCCACTCTGCCAAGAATAGTGGTTAATAAGAACGTGGCTGTTGAAGCCGCAAACTTCAGCAACCCGTATGCAAAAGCTAAGGCGATAGCAGCTTACGAGGCCGCATCCACAGTAGCAGACCTCAACGTTGAAGGCTGCTTCAAAGTTCAGGAATACGAAAAGTACGTTCCACTTGTTGCAGCCGCACATGAGCTGATGAGGCAAGCTGCTCTACTAGCTGACGAAGCAAGGGAACTGGAAAAGGCGGGCGACAGCGTCCTGAGAATGCCCCATAAAAAGTCAGGGGAAATAGTTTCAAAGCGCGCTTTAATATCGAAGCCCTCCTAAACCACCTCTACCTCTCCACCATTCATCACCCATTTTTTATGAATGCTTCCAAATCCAACTCTCTCCTGTATGCCTTTACATGATTTAGGCTTTTACCTGATTCTTTGAGTTTTCCTGATTACTTGTACATTTAATTATGATTGATTATGATTGAGAGGAATTCTCTCTTTTATTTAAATATGATTTATAAGAATTAACTTTTCCTTTCTCTTTCGGTAAACTTAAAAAGCACGGGGATCTTCTCATTCAGAAAAGGCTTTCTAATCTACACTAGTAGGTCATTTGAAATGTATGTTGAAGTTTATGTTAAAGTTTTAGGGTGTCCGAAAATGAGCTTGAACATCGAGGTTTGCAAAGGAGTTGGAGTACCCACGTCTCAGCTCGCAATGGAAATGGTTGAAAGGAAAGGGAGAGGTCATCCAGATGTAATATGTGACAGGGCGGCCGAGGAGCTCAGTGTAGCGCTCAGTAAGTACTATCTTGAAAAGGCGGGGAGGATTCTCCATTTTAACACTGATAAGGCGCTTCTGGTTGGAGGACAGGCTAACGCGGTTTTCGGCGGAGGAGAAGTGATAGAGCCAATGTACTTGCTTCTAGTGGGCAGAGCTGCTCTAAACCTGCCTAGTGGCGAAAGGGTTCCAATAGGTAAACTAGTGGTTAAAACAACTAGGGATTGGATATCTAAGGAGTTTCGGTTCCTTGATCCGTTTACTGACATAATAGTAGATTACAGAATAAAGCCTGGAAGCGTGGATCTAGTGGAGAACTTCGAGCTTGGAGTAGATGTGCCTAGGGCGAACGACACAAGCTTTGGAGTAGCCTTCGCGCCTCTAACCGAGACGGAGAGGCTGGTGTACATGACGGAGAAAACACTTAATTCTCCTGAAGTCAAGAAGCTCCACCCTGAGATAGGAGAAGACATAAAGGTTATGGGTGTAAGACGGAACGACAGGATCGATCTCACCGTTGCATGCGCCGTCATATCAAGTCTAACGCCAGACAAAGACCACTACATGAACGTGAAGGAAACAGTTAAGGAGATTGTTTACAAGTTAGCGTCTGACATAACAGAAAAAGAAGTAAACGTAGAAGTAAACACCGCCGATGAACCCGAAAGAGACGTCTTCTACCTAACAGTAACAGGAACATCAGCAGAGCATGGAGACGATGGACAAGTTGGGAGAGGAAACAGGGTGAATGGGCTGATAACCCCATATAGACCCATGACCCTTGAAGCAGCGGCAGGGAAGAACCCGGTAAGCCATGTTGGTAAAACCTACAACATAGCTGCAAGAAAGATAGTGGAAAAGCTCGTTAAAGAAGAGCAATCAGTAGAGCAAGCATCCTGCTACATAGTTAGCAGAATAGGAAAACCCATAAATCAGCCACAAGCAATAAACATCGAAGTGTACACAGACTCTCCCTTAAACGTCATAAGGTCAACGGCTGAAAACATCGCACAGGAAGTCATGGACGAAATGCCATTAATATGGAAAGGCTTCATAGAAAAGCAATACGAACTCTTCTAGCATAACTCAGCGACCTTTTATTCACGATATAGTTCATTTCAGCATCAAAACAGGAATGCTAGGAAAGAAAACAGGAGGAAAGGGGGAAAATAGCTACTTAGCATTTAGTCCATTAACGACGCTGCCGGTCTACATCTTGTTCCTCCGCTACCCAGTATCGATTATATTTTTCCGTATTCGAAAATTGCCCTATGAAAAGGAGAGAAAAAATTAATTAGTTTAGATGGTTAGGTTAAACTTGCTGGTGTGGCCTGTGGGCGGGTAGTCTAGAGCTGGGTTGACTGGCGGAGAACTTGGTATGACACGATGGATTAAACAGGGTCCATCGCGTGATGCCGGCTTCGGGAGCCGGCGGTCCCGGGTTCGAAACGTGCACTGGATTGCACGCGAGACTCCTGGCCCGCCCACCATATTTCTCTTAAGACCTTTTCCCTTAAGATTCCTTTGATTATACTTTATTCACTTTAGCTTGCAAACGGTGCATTTTTCCCGTTTCAAATGCTTTTTTGTTTGTTAGCAGTAAGCACGTGTTGCTTTTTTGGTCATTTAAAGGTAATATTTTTCACTTTGCATGTTACCTTTTTATTTTTAGTTTTTCTTGTATTTTCATGTCTTTACGTCTTTACGTGTTCGGTGTTGAGGTGGTGGTGTTATTGAAGTTTCTAGCTCCGACGTGGGATGAAATATATTTTCTTACGTTTAAAGTGGCTAGAATGATTTTAGAGGATGGTGTTAACTTCGATGTTATCGTTGGGATCGCTCGTGGCGGCTGGATTGTCGCCCGCATGATGTCTGATCTGCTTTCAATTAAGAAGGTAGCCTCTATCACCGTGGAGTTCTACTCGGATATTGGGGAAAAAATGGAAGAACCCGTCGTTTCACAACCCATATCAATCGACGTCCAAGCTAAGCGTGTGCTTTTATGCGACGACGTGGCTGATAGCGGTCATAGCCTGCGTGTGGCCATTAACCATCTGAAAGACAACGGAGTTACCAGTCTTAAAGTTGCTACCTTGCATCTAAAGCCGTGGAGTGTGGTTACCCCTGACTACTATGGGGAGGTTACGGATGCTTGGATAATTTACCCTTGGGAGCTTTTCGAAAGCGTGGAAAGCCTCTCTAGGAAGTTTGAAGCTAAAGGCTGGACGAGGGATGAGATCGAGCGCTTCCTTCTAAACATTCCAATTCCATTGAAATATTTAGATCCTTTACTTAAATGGAGAGAGATGTTCATGTTAGCATGGAGGGGTGGGAGGTGATCTTGGCTAGCTTGGTAGACGAGTTAAAAATTGGAATATGTGGTATTAAGGCTGTATGTATCGACGTTGATGAGGCTCTGAGCACGGCTAGACGTGTTGAAACGTCGCTGGAGGTCACTGTTCAACTTTTTGACGCTTCGCTTGTTGCCACATGGGAGCACGTTTTCTTTAGCGCTTTAAATGCAGTTAAAGCATTTAATGATGGAAGGAAAATAGCTAGAACGCTTGGAATGGAGTGCCTCCTCCACATGTCTGGTCAGAGGCAAATAAACATCGCACTGAAAATGTTTGGTTTAAAGCCTAAAATTAGAGAGCTAGGAGCTTTGATCATAAGTAAAAGTGAGAAACGCATTAAAAGTGCAATTCAAGAGCTTGTAAACCGCTTAGGAGGCGTAATGGAAGATAGCGTACTCGAGCTTAACTTAGAAAAGGCTGAGAGGGTAAAGGAAGCCTTCAAGGTAGGGGATGAAGAGCTCGCTGCAGTTAAAACGTCGAAGCGAGAAAACTCTCTTTTTGAAGCGTTGGTTAAGTGTTGCATTGAAAGAAGTGCCATAATGCTCCTAGAGTCATGATTAACCTCTCTTTAACGGTTTTCCTAGAACCTTCTCTAAAGCCTCTAGTGAGATGGCGCCTTCCCTAACTATTAATGGTAGCTTTTTTGTTAGGTCCACAACCGTAGACGCTACTCCCTTCGTTCTCCCCCCATCAAGTATTAAGTCTAGTGATGAGCCTAGTTGGGCGGCAACTTGGTTGGCGTCGGCCGCTGGAGGGGCGCCAGAGATGTTCGCGCTCGTACCAGTAATTGCTCCCCCCACCTTCTCTGCTATTAACTTGGGAACAGGGTGATTTGGAACCCTTAAACCTATGTTTTCCTTCCCTCCCGACACCTCTCTTGGTATAGGTGTACGTTGTTCGAGTATAATGGTCAACGGTCCCGGCCAGAATTTTTCCGCTAAGGTGAGCGCTTCAGGAGTGAAGTAAGCGATTTTTTCAGCTACATTTAGACTGCATACTAAAATAGGTATCCCCTTCTCAATCGGTCTCCTTTTAGCTTTCAGTAGCTTTCTGACAGCTTTCTGACTGAATGGGTTTACTCCGAGGCCATAAAGCGTATCTGTAGGATATGCTACGATGCCTCCCTTTCTTATTATCTCGGCTGCAAGCTCAGCCGCTTCAGCGAGTTTTCCCCGTTTAACCTTAACTATCTTCGCTTCAGTCACGTTTTCCTCCTCGCTTCCCGTTTAACCTGTTAAATGGGCGGAAAGAAAAATTTAACTTTTTAGAGGTTTTATTGCCTTCCGGTTGTGGTGGCATTGGACACCGCAGTTGTTCTAGCTGCTGGCATGGGGCGAAGAATGGGCGTTCTCTCTAGGTTTTACCCTAAACCGCTCATTCCCGTGGCTAATAAGCCAGTTATCGATTGGGTTTTTTCGTCACTTTCAAATGCAGGGGTCAGAAGATTCATAGTGGTTGTTGGGTACATGGGAAGCGTTATTAAACGTCATATTGAACGTTACTTTAGCAATGTGGACGTTAAATGTGTTTATGCGGATGATTACGTGAAAGGGGCAGGATACTCCCTTCTCGCCGCTGAGGGTTATGTTTCAGGGGATTTCCTACTTAGCCCCGCAGACTTAATCTTAGACCCCAAAATAGTTTCAGGGTTGATAAAGGCGTCTTCGAGGCTTGGCGTTCCACTTCTCGCTACGGGAAGCGCTAAAAGGCAGGGAACAGCCATCTCCACTAGTGGAGGAATGTGTGGAAGCGTAGTGAGCATGAAGAAGGGATGCGGGGTTGAGCGCGTTTGCATCGGCTTAGTTGCATTAGACTCCTCGTTCTTCAATTGTTTACGAAGAAGCATCAACAATGGGGAGGGAAGTGTTGTTTCAGCATTAGACCTTTACATTAGGGAAGGAGGGTGCCTTAAGTTTATCGATTTCCCAGAAACATGCTGGTTTGACGTCGACACGATAACTGAAGTTCTAAAGGTAAACAGTTACCTTCTAAACGCCGGCATAATTCCTCAGAATAACTTTTATGTTCCCCCCGGTGAAGTATGGTCCCTTTCATGTAGAGAAGAGAGTATTACTCGTTCTACTGTATTTGGACCCGTACTCTTTAACCCGGAATGCTCTATTGAGGGATCGAAGCTAGGACCTAACGTCTCGCTTAATGGTGGCGTTTCATGCAAGAAAGCCATAGTTTCTGATGCTGTCGTTTTTGGGAGGTGTAAGCTGAAGGGGGTTGTAAAGAGCGGCATACTCTTTAATAACATGTTTTTCAGCGAGGGCACCCGCATTGAGCAAGTACCGTGTTAGAAGACTTTTTCAACCATTAGTTTCTTCGTTAGCGTTGCTGTTCGCTAGGATCGGCTTAAGGCCGAATCATGTAACCGTTGCATCCCTTATAACAACAGTTTTTGCATCAGTCTCCCTAGCTTTAGACCTCCCTCTCATGTACGGAATTCTACTCTTTACTTCAGGCTTGTTGGATGGAGTTGATGGAGCATTGGCACGGTTAACTGGGTCCTCTTCATCTTGGGGCGGCTTCCTCGACTCATTAAGTGATAGGTACGCGGACGTCATAGCTATCATAGGCTTTCTTTTCTGGAAGGAAATGAAAGGCTTCAAGCTTTTATTCCCTGTTGAGTTGTGGGTAGCCTTAGCCGTAGCTGGTTTCTTAATGGTAAGTTATGTTAGGAGTGAGGGGGAGGGTGTAGGTGTCCCTCTTGATGTGGGGTTAGCCGCTAGATCTGAGAGGCTTCTCATCCTTTCAACCTCGTCGATGCTTTATCCCTTAGCGTGGTTCTCCCCTTGTTTAGGTTTAATCGTGTGCTGCGTGTTGGCTCATCTAACAGCCATCTACAGGTTCGTCTTCGCCTCCGTTAAGTTAAAATTAAGGTATGAGGACTCTTCATAACACCGGCTTTAAGGGGAGCGGTACTTCGTTTGCTTGCCCATGTTATTTTGTCATCCCTGTTAGAGGCTAAGGTAGATTTCGCCGTTTCAGTGCCAGCTTCACTCTTCGCTGAAGTGCTAATGAAAATAGAAAGCTATGGAATCAAGCACGTAATTGTCACAAGGGAGGAAGAAGGTGTTGGGGTAGCCGCTGGTGCATACCTTGGAGGGAGGAGGCCTGCTATCCTCATGCAGAATAGTGGGCTTGGGAATTGTTTAAATGCTCTTCTCTCTCTCAACAAGACGTTCGGTATTCCGCTTCTAATGCTCATTGCCCAGAGAGGGTGGAGAAGGGAGAAGATTGTTGCTCAGATCCCGATGGGCGAAGCAACTATTCCCATCCTAAAAGCCGCGTGCATTCCCTTTTACCTGCCTGGCAGCCTTCAAGAGTTAAGCGTTGAAATAGTGGAGGCCGCTGAGCTAGCATGGGTGAGGGAGCTGCCTGTCGCCGTTATAGTTAGAGAGGGGTTGAGGAATGAAGAGAATAGACGCCATTAAAGCCGTTGTAGAGGAGTTAGACGATGAGCTGGTGATATGCAATATCGGCTTTCCTTCCCGTGAACTCTATAGTGTAAAGGATAGAGATGCAAACTTTTACATGCTAGGATCTATGGGGCTAGCCTCGTCGATAGGCTTAGGCCTAGCTCTTTCAACCAAAAGGCAAATTGTGGTCTTCGACGGCGACGGCTCTCTTCTTATGAACTTAGGCTCGCTTGTAACGATAGCGAATCAAGCGCCTTCCAACATGATTCTTATAGTTTTAGATAATGCCTCTTACGCATCTACGGGAGGGCAGCCAAGTTACACTGCTGGAAAAACTAACCTCGCTAAAGTGGCCATGTCCGTAGGGTTCGAAAACGTGTTTGAAGTTGAAACCGTCGCCGAGCTGAAAAAGTCGTTTAGGAGTGCAAAGGGGAAGCTTTCTTTCATACTGGCAAAAGTGGAGAAGGGTAACGCTGACGTACCAGTAATACCACTTTCACCCTACAAGATTAAACGGCGCTTTATGAAGTGCATCAAGAAAAATCATTGTCATTAGATTTCTAATTGAATTTTCCATGGAATCAACATTGCTTACACTGACCTTAACTCGAAATGGTTTAAACAGGTAAATATTCTACTTGTACATCTTAAGCTTACAACGTCTTTTTCCCACTTTTCCACGTTATCTCTTACCATAAAGAAAGTGTTTTTTACTTTTCAAGTTTAAATCCTTATGACCTGTCGCCGCTATGAGAGTTGCCATTATAAGGGTTTAAACCTCGAATAGTTGTTGCCCTTTGGGGGTGTTGGCTTGAGGGAGTTCTACTATGAGTGTTTTGAGTGTGGCGAGCTGTTTCAGCCTGTAGGACATATGATCGAGTGTAGTGAGTGTGGCAGCATCCTCCAGTATTTTTACCCTAAACTTAAGATTAGGCGGTTTAACGATTTAGTTTTGCCATTTATGAAAGGTGTGTGGATCTTCCAGAAAGTGCTCCCTATAAGGTGGGTTCATACCAGTGCTGTTTCTCTAGGTGAAGGAGGGACGCCTTTAACGCTTAGCAAGGCTGCCATGGACTTTATTGGGGTGAATAATGTATCAGTTTTCTTGAAGAACGAAATGCTGAATCCAACTGGAACGTTTAAGGATAGGGGTTCTGCCGTGTCTCTTTCCGTTTTTAAAGAAAGAAACATTTTAGAGGTCTCCTTAGCGTCTCTTAGCGATACTTCTGCTTCCTACGTGGCCTACAATAGGGATGCAGGAAGAAAGATTGCTATTTTCTCCCCTTCACGGCAGCGTATTGTTGACGGTGAGGAGAGTGTGGTTACAGTCTCGGTTGAAGGAGCTTTTCATGATGCTGAAGCTATGGCTAGAGCTTTCGCTGAAGGGGCTGGGTTCGTTTTCGACGGCGGCTTCAAAAATCCTAATATGACTGCTGGCCTAGAAACATTAGCGTATGAAATACTAATTCAACTCTACCAGAAATACGGTAAACGGCTGAAGGAAATGATCGAAAAACGGGAAAGTATGGTATATTCATCCTACAGCTAGTGGAAGCACGCTGATCGCATGGTATCAGGCCTTAGATAGAATGAATGAGTGGGGGATCATAAAGGGTTTTATCCGTCTCGTCTGCGTTCAGCCTGAAGGATGCCCCTCTATCGTGGATCCAGCTTTGAAAAAACTAAAGAAGCTGGAGGCCCCGATTAAGTCGGAAACTTGGGTTAAGGAGTTAGAAGTGGAATGGCCAAAGGAAAGCTATCCCTACGTAAGATATGTTGTCTCTGAGAGTGACGGCTTATTCTGTAAAGTTAAGGAGAAGTCGGTAAGAGGTGTTTATTGTTTATCTGGAGAATTTTTCGACGTGCAGGTTTCAGCCTCAACCGCAGTATCCTTAGCCGCCATCGCAGAACTGTCAAGCAACTTCGAGAGAGGCGACTTGGTGATCGTAAGCCTTACATGCGGAGAACAAACCCAAGAGATATCCAAAGGGCGCGCTGTCGGCCCGGTGTCCACTACTACATCCATCGAAGAACTAATCGAAAAACACCTCAACCTCTAATCCTTCAGCCAATCACACCCACCTGCAAGTGATTTTCTGCTGGAATCAGCGTAGTGGGGGGAACGAAATAATAAGAATGAAATAATAAATCTACTTGGGCGCTCGCTAGCAAGGAAAACTTGTAATAGTGTAAGAGGTGGGGTTCAGCTTACATGGGTATTTGTAAGCCTTGGGGTTCATTGGGCTTGGTCCTCCTCTTGGGTTCATCGGAGGCTTATCATCGCCTTTACCCCCGTTCGTGGTAACCCTTCCGGAGCCCTCATGGGTGCACCTTTCCGCCTTTTCATCAACCTTGTTAGGGGCCTCGAAACCAAGCGGTTGGAAGGTGCTCGGACCCCGGGGAAACCCACACATCTTAAGGTAACCTCACCTACTAAATATCATATTCACCCACCAACCATCTAACTGTTACGCTAGGCGTTGATTCCTCCTTATTACTGGTTTATCGCCTCGATGTGGATGAGAAATCGTGTTCTGCGTAAGTTTTAAAGGCTAATTGCGTAAAAACGTTAGGAGGCTAAGCGATGCCGGGTGAATTCGATGTGTCCGCAACTTTTTGGTCTTTCACCAGTAATAAGAGGGAGAAAACCTAGAACTTCGGGGTTAACGTCTATTATAGATAGAGGGATCCCTGTCTCCGAGCTGAGGGGGCTGATGGAAAACGCCGGAGAGTACATTGATCTATGCAAGTTCGGCTGGTGCACCTGGCTTCTTATGCCTGAAAGGCTAGTAAAAAGTAAGATAGAAGTTTGCGAAGAGTTTGACGTTAAGGTTTTGCCTGGCGGATCAAGCATTGAGGCCGCTTTCATTAGAGGGAAGGCTGAAGAATTCCTTAGGTTCGTTAAGGAACTTGGTTTTACATCTATTGAAATATCAAGTGGTATAGCGAATATTTCCATTGAAGAGAAGCTTAGACTGGTGCGGTTGGCTAAGGACCTCGACTTTTGCCCTGTTATTACGGAGGTTGGCAGGAAGGATCCTAAGGAAGACTTAGCCTTACCTCTCAACGAGCGGATAAGGTTGATGAAGCTTGAACTTGAGGCTGGAGCTGACTACGTGGTTGTGGAGGCTAGGGAAAGCGGGAAAGGCATTGGACCCTACAACGCTAAGGGAGACGTTAAGGAGTCTTTCGTTGAGGCGATAGTGCGTGACGTACCAGTTGAAAAAATAATCTGGGAGGCCCCCTTAAAGTCGCAGCAGGTATGGCTGATTAAAAGGTTTGGGCCTAACGTAAATCTGGGAAACGTTCAGGTAGGCGACGTGATACCCCTAGAGACGCTTCGTCTAGGTCTCAGAGGCGACACAATGCTCAAGTTTCTCTTAAGCTAAGGATGGTTAACTATGAAGGTCAGGGTGGCCTTCGGGGAGAGGGGGGCTCTCCTGGCTGCAGAGCGGGGACACATAGTTATAGTTGTAGACACGCTTAGAGCCAGCACGACGGTTACCACGGCCTTAGAGAACGGTGCCGAAAGGGTGATCCCCGTAAGAACCGTGAAGAACGCCAAAAAGCTTTTTCAAAGTTTAGTTTCTAAGCATCCTAGGGAGAAGGTTGTCCTCGCAGGCGAGAGGAGGGGGTTACGGATCCCCGGATTCGACCTTGGAAACTCCCCCCTCGAGTTCACAAGGAGTGTTGTTGAAGGGAAAATCGTAATCTTGACGACGACAAACTTCACGAAGGTCGTCTCCTCCGCCCTTAAGGCCCCATTCATCATGGCAGGCTGCCTAAGGAACGCCATGGCGGCAGCTTCCCTAGCAATGCGGGAGGCAGCTAAGCAAGGCAGGAACGTGACGATCGTTCACTCAGGGCGGAAGGGCTTTTTCACCCCGGAAGACTACATCACCGCGGTCGTGATAAAAAACTTCATGGAAGGGAGACGGGAGCCTGAAGGCTTTGAAAGATGTGTTTTCAACTCGCCAAGCGCTAAGTATCTTGCCTCGATAGGGTTAGGGGAAGACGTAAAGTACTGTGCACAGCTAAACCAGAGCAAAACAGTGCCGGTGATCGAGTTTACCTCCTTTGTAGGAAGGTTGATCAGTCCTTTTTAATCCAAACAACCCTACGCTTATCATACGGTTTGCCTTTAAGGTAGAACACGCGTAACCCATACTCCCATGCAAGCTGCTGTAATGCCGCAACAGTCACCCTCGTCCCATCTGTCACGTCTATTATCGGCTCCGACTTCGCCAAAAGCTTTTTCACTACGTTCTCTGCAACCCTATATATTTCTTCATAGTCGTAGAGGACGTCCTCGCTAACCCATAATATCTCCGCCACCTCTGTTCGTCCACTAATCTTCCCCTTCATCTTGTCCTCCGCAATAAAAACATACTTGTTCGGGGCTATGCCCTCCTGCTCCTTAAGACGCCACCCAATCTCTCTTATTAGAAAGGGTTCTGAGTCGAGAGTTGCAACACACGAAAGAGGGGCATGCACATTCAGGTAGCGTCTTACCGCCTGCAACATCTTAGGATTGATCATCGCATACTTTATTTTCCAATCCCGGTAACGGACAATTACATTACTATTCTCCAGTGCTTGAAGGTTAAAGTAAAGCTTCGCGTCGGAAACCTCCTTAGGGGTAACCCCAAGCACCTTAGCTAAAGCATACCTTAACTCGATTCCCGTCTTAGGCCCATCAAGTAACTCCTTCAATATAATGCGACGTGCTTCAACACCCCCCACGGCACGAACTATGGTCATTAACGATTGGTTCAAAACAGACACCACAACTCCTCTTTTAGTACCACCCTCCACTCGATCAGTTAAAAAGATGAAAACAAAAAATAATAAAATTTTCCGAAAGCGCCTCCGCAAAGCAAATGGCAAACTGAAAATCAAATACGCCTTACTTAGCTTTTAACTTGGCTATTGTTTAGCTATAGTTTAGCTATATGAAAGCCAAGGATCATGTGCTCTCTACGTTAGCAACGGGAGGCGTCAAAGAACCTATAAACCACGAAAAAGGGAAAAAAAATAAATTTAACCTTCACTACCTTTCTCTTCCTCATCAAACTTTTTGACAAGCTTTACCGGGATCCCAGCCCATACGCTATTGCTCGGAAGCTTGGCTCCCTTCGGAACCATCGAATATGTGCCGATTATTACGTTGTCGCCTAGCTCCGCCCCGGGCCACACGAGCGAGCGAAACCCGAGCACACACTTGCGTCCTACCTTCGCTTTAGCGAATAGAATGGTGTCCCCTTCTATTGCGTGCCCAGCAATGCAACTGTATGCTCCCATTACTGTTCCATCCCCTACCTCTGCTAGGTACGGGTCTAGGATCGTTGCAGGGAAAACGTTTTTTCCCACCTTAGCGCCTAAGGCCTTATACATCAGGCGGCTCAGCTCGGCTCGTCCCCATGGCCCCTCACCGAAGAAATTTAGGAATGTCCCGGTTATTGTGGCGTTTAGTATAAACTGTCTTACGACAGGGTTTGCTGGAGTGTACGGGTACCTTCCTTCAGGTATCGGTTTAACAAGGATCTTAGCGAAGACCAGCAGGTAGAGGAAGTAAATGAACTTTGCTATTACGTGTACTATCGGTATTGCTGCTAGGATCAAGGCTACCGTTGCGGGGGTTAGCGTGATGGTTAACCCTCCTAATGTTAATGTGGGGTAGCCCAAGATAGGCCAGAGAACCGGGTAATTCACGTAGAACGTGTCTAGAACCCATTGTAGCACTTTAAAGGCTACGAAGATAATTGATGTGACTGTTAGGAATGTTAGGATCGCTGGGGCTATAAGGAATAAGTTGTGCCGTACTGCAAACCAAGTGTTCGCCCTTCTGAGAGCCCTCGCCTCCTGCTTTAACTCTTCCTGTGTTAGTATCTTAGCGTTCTGCCTGTCGGCACCTTTACCGTTCATGTGGACACCTCGCTTATCAGCCTTCCTTAAGCTTTCCTTAATACTTTCCTTCTAAGATTTATAATTTTTCAAAACATCACCATCTCAGAATTAAACGCCTTTACGCCTTTAAACATTGAAAAATCGAGGTATTCCATTAAAGCCCCATTTTGCCGGGGTTTAATATGCCGAGTGGGTCGAAGGCTTTCTTTATTGCCCTCATGAGCCTCAGGGACGTTGCTCCATGGATTCTCTCCATGTATTCTGCTCTTAGAATTCCTATTCCATGCTCCCCGCTTATGTTTCCTCCGAGTTTAACTGCTAGCTCATATATTTCCCTTGCTAGGTGCCGCATTTTTTCCCATTCCTCTCTGCTAGTTGGATCCACCATTATTCCTGAGTGGCAGTTCCCATCCCCTGCATGCCCATAAAGGCACACCGGTATCCCGTATTTTTCCGAGATCTTGTGTACCTCCCTGATGAAGGCTGGGAGTTTTGAGAGAGGGACGCACACGTCCTCTGCCTCATATATTCTAACCCTTCTCCGGTCAACATTCATTATCGCACCACCTACAAGCTCCCTCCCCGTTAAAAGCTTCTCCTTTTCGTTTGGATCGTCAGTCCACTCCGTTTTCCCACCAAGCTCCTTGCATGCTTCAACTATGACCTTAATTTGATGCTCTACTTCTTTGGCTTCCCCCTCGACCTCGAAGTAGAGGGCTGCCTCAGCCTGAGGGAGGTTGAGGGAAGGCATGTACCTGTTAACGGCTTCTATGGATTTCCCGTCCAAGATCTCTATTGCTGACGGCGTAATCCTCCTTAGAACCGTGTTCGCTACCCTAGCCGCCTTAGAGATGTCTTGGAAGTATGCTACAGCCACCGCAGACATTTCAGGTATTGGGAGAACCCTGAGGGTTGCCTCCGTTATTATTCCAAGCGTCCCTTCCGACCCTATGAAAAGCTGGAGGAGGTCGTATCCTAAACATCTTTTAAGGGTTTTCCCTCCAAGCTTTAATATTTCACCTGAAGGGAGAACCACTCTTAACCCTAGAACGAAGTTCCTAGTTACCCCGTACTTCACCGCGTGCATCCCACCTGCGTTTGTAGAGATCATCCCGCCGATGGTGCACATCTTCTTGCTACCCGGGCTTGGAGGGAAGAAGACGCCGTGCTCCGACAGCTTCTTGTTTAGTTCTTCAGGGACGATCCCTGCCTCAACCGTAACGCAGAAGTTGTCGGAGTCCACCTCTAAGATCCTATTCATCCTGCTTAGGTCTACCACTATTCCTCCGTAGAGTGGAACGGCTCCGCCGCAGAGCCCTGTCCCGGCCCCCCTCGGCGTTACAGGAATCCTTTTTTCAGACGCTATCCTCATGATCCCTGAAACCTGCTCCGTGGTTTCAGGAATGACTACCACGTCTGGGAGGGCGCTGAAAAGGGATGCATCGCTAGAATAAACATATCTTTCAACTATATCCGTCTTAACGTTTTCACGCCCTAAGGTTTCCACGAGTTTTTCAATAACTTCATCGTCAACCTTACTGAAACCGCGCTCCTCCTCCAACGGGGACACCTTAAGCTCCTATGGTTAGCATGATATGGAATGCTTCTCGACATTCCTTAAGGCTTCAAGGTGCTCGTTTAACGACTTTACCGAAAGCTTCTTCCCGCTCTTCCTTATACGCTCCAATGCGTCAACAATCGCCTTAGCCATCTTCAGGTTTGTTACGACCGGTATGTTGTACTCTATGGCTTTCCTCCTTATCATGTACTCATCTTTCAGCATTTCAGCATATTTCTCCAGCGTCCCTGTCCGGGGAATGTTGATAACCAAGTCCACCTGCCTGTTTAAAAGGAGATCTCTTATGTTGGGTTTCCTTTGAGGTTCACTTATCTTATAGACGACATTCACGTTCTTTATTCCCGCTTTAACTAGAGCCTCCGCAGTGTGTTCAGTAGCGTAGATGGAGTAGCCCATGTCTGAAAGCTTCTTAACGATTGGTGTTATCTCCCGCTTAAGCCGCCGTCCTCCAACGGTGACAAGTATGTTGCCTCCTCCCAATGGAACGTTAAACTCGGCTGCCAGCAACGCCTTTATGAACGCCTCCTCTAAGCTGTCCCCCAAGCACGCCACCTCTCCCGTTGAAACCATTTCAACACCCAAAACCGGATCGGCCCCATCAAGCCTCATAAACGAAAACTGGGGAACCTTAACTCCTACGTGAGGCAGGTAAGCTGGCTTCTTAACGTTCAGCTCTTTAAGCTTCCGCCCTAGCATCACCTGGGCTGCAACCTCCATCAAGTTTACACCAGTCGTCTTGCTGACGTAGGGCATGGAGCGGGAAGCTCTGAGGTTACACTCTATAACGTAAACCATTCCGTCCTTGACCAAGTACTGAATGTTAAATGGCCCCTTTATCCTTAGGGCTAAGGCTATCTTACACGTGTAATCTTCAATGGTTTTAACCACGTCTTCGGGAAGGCTGAAGGGTGGTATGCTCATCGTTGCATCGCCGGAGTGTACTCCTGCATCCTCCACGTGCTCTATTACAGCCCCAATCAGCACGCTCTCCCCGTCGCTCACCCCATCAACCTCAACCTCCCTCGCCCCCTCTATGAACTTTGATATGACCACTGGGTGCTCCCTAGAGACGGAGGATGCCAAAACCAAGAAGTCTTCGAGTTGCTCCTCGGTATACGCAACCCTCATAGCGGCTCCAGACAGGACGTAGCTTGGACGTACGAGAACAGGATATCCAACCATCCTCGCAAACTCCTTGGCTTCCTCGAGGGACGTAAGCTTGCTCCATGGAGGTTGAGGTATCCCAAGCTCTTCTAGGAGGGAGCTGAACTTAGCTCTGTCCTCAGCCCTGTCAATGTCCTCCCCCGCCGTCCCTAGGATCTTGACTCCTGCCTTAGCAAGCTTGGGCGCTATGTTATTTGGTATCTGCCCTCCAACCGATACTATGACCCCTAAGGGCTTCTCCTTCTCATAAATGTCTAAAACCCTTTCAAAGGACAATTCCTCGAAGTAAAGCTTGTCGCTTATGTCATAGTCCGTTGAAACAGTTTCCGGATTATAGTTTATGATTATGGCCTCGTCGACGCCGTTGTCTTTGAGGGCGAAAACCGTGTTGACGCAGCACCAGTCAAATTCCACAGAGCTCCCTATTCTGTACGTCCCCGCGCCTAGAACAATAACCTTACTGTTTCCTTCAAAAGTTATATCGTCCACCTCGCCCCCATACGTCAAGTACAAGTAGTTTGTTTTCGCGGGCCACTCTGCTGCAAGCGTGTCGATCTGCTTAACGACGGGAACTATCCCCAACCTTTTCCTGATCCTTCTGACTTCCAGCTCGTCTATCCCAAGGTACATGGATATTTGCTGGTCGGAGAATCCTGCCCTCTTCGCCCTGAACAGCAGGTCCTTAAGCTCCTCTTCTTCAAGGCTGTCAACCCCTCTCCTCCCGGCCTCTTTAAGCTCATCCTCCAAGTCCACTATGTTCTTTATCTTCTGTATAAACCACCTGTCAACGCCGCTTAACTCGTGGATCCTATCAACACTCAGCCCGTACTTTAAGGCTTTAACGATCTTGAAGCATCTCTCATCGGTTGGGTGTGCTAGGACGTATTCGATGTGCTCGAGCGGCTCAGGTTTCTCCTCGTCAACGTTCCCTACAAGCCCAATCTTCCCTATATCCAGCATCCTCACCGCTTTCTGTATAGCCTCCTCAAAGCATCGACCTATAGCCATCACTTCACCGACGCTCTTCATCTGAGGCCCTACCTCACGGCTGACGTTAGAGAACTTCTGCAGGTCCCAGCGGGGAAACTTGACTACGATGTAGTCTAGGGCTGGCTCAAAGCACGCCGTAGTAACCATAGTCACCTTATTCATAAGTTCTGGAAGGGTGTATCCTACAGCCAGCTTAGCTGCAATGTACGCTAATGGGTAACCTGTAGCCTTCGACGCTAAAGCGGAGGAACGGGAAAGACGCGCATTAACCTCTATAACCCTAAACTCCTCACTTTCAGGATGCAATGCATACTGTATGTTGCACTCCCCAACTATCCCCAGAGACCTTATCACCCTTATTGACGCATCCCTAAGAAGGTGGTACTCCCTGTTGGTGAGCGTCTGACTAGGCGCTATAACTATCGAGTCACCCGTGTGAACCCCCATAGGGTCAAAGTTCTCCATGTTGCAAACCGTTATGCAGTTATCCTGGTAGTCCCTCACCACCTCATACTCGATCTCCTTCCACTTCCCAACATACTCCTCCACTAAAACTTGACTGATCCTGCTCTGAGCAAGCCCCCTCCTGCTAATCTCAACTAGTTCCTCCCTGTTCCTAGCCACCCCTGACCCCCGTCCCCCAAGGGTATAAGCCACCCTAACTATAACGGGGTACCCTATCTCCTCCGCAACCTCCAAGGCCTCATCAACCGAGGATGCTGGACTGCTTTTAAGGACGGGGACGCCGGCTTCGATCATGGCTTGCCTGAAAAGCTCCCTATCCTCCGTTACCTCTATCGCCCTTATGGGCGTTCCTAAAACCTCCACTCCATACCTGTCAAAGACTCCTCTCTTGGCGAGTTCCACCCCGCAGTTAAGAGCGGTCTGCCCTCCGAACCCCAAAAGAACACCGTCAGGTCTTTCTTTCTCGATGACTCTCTCAACAAACTCGGGGGTTACGGGGAGTAGGTAAACCCTGTCAGCCATCCGAAGATCCGTCTGAATAGTTGCGATGTTAGGGTTAACGAGAACGGTTTCTATCCCCTCCTCCTTCAACGCTTTCAACGCTTGGCTCCCCGAGTAGTCAAACTCGCCAGCCTGCCCTATCCTTATGGCTCCACTACCCAGAATTAACACCTTATTTACCCATTCAAACCGAGCCACTTTCACCGCTCCTCCACGTATTTTATGAACAGGTCGAAGAGGAACTCTGTGTCAAAGGGCCCGGGACTGTGCTCCGGGTGAAACTGGACAGAGAAAGCCTGCCACCTCCTATGCCTAACACCCTCGACCGTTCCATCATTAGCGTTAACAAAGGAAACGGTTAATCCAGTTTCCGCTAGGGACTCTTCACTAACAGCATATCCATGGTTCTGCGTCGTAACATAGCACCTCCTAGTTTCAACGTCCATGCACGGTTGATTCTGAGACCTATGCCCATACTTCAACTTGTAAGTGTCTCCTCCACACGCAAGAGAAAGGATCTGATTGCCAAAGCATATCCCGAAGATGGGAACTTCTCCTAAGAGTCCTCTAACCGTTTCCACTGTTTCACGTGCACGCTTAGGGTCTCCAGGACCATTACTTATAACAACACCAGAAGGCCTACACTCCAAAACTTCATCCGCACTCGTATCATATGGTACACGGATAACCCTTACACCCCTCCTCAAAAGCTGACGCAGGATGTTAAACTTGACCCCGCAATCCAGCAAGACAACGGTTCTCCCTCTATCACCGTAAACCACCGGCTCATCGCAGGAGACCTCGGATACAAGATTCCTCTCGTTCGGGTCATGAACATGCCGCACCTCCCTTAAAAGCCTATCAACGTCAGGCTCCACGCCTTCATCGCAAACCTCTAAAACACCAAGCATAACCCCCTTAACCCTAAGCTTCTTAGTCAACTCCCTCGTGTCAACCCCCTCAATCCCCGGAACCCCCTCCTCTTCCAGCCACCCACTAAGACTCTTAACAGAACTCCAATGGCTGGGGGTCTTACAACACTCGTGGACGACGAACCCCTGAACCTTGATCCCATCAGACTCGAAGTAGGCAGGCAACCCCCAACTATCAACAACGCTCCACGAAGGAACGCCATAATTCCCCACAAGCGGATACGTTAAAACAAGAATTTGCCCGTGATACGACGGGTCAGTTAAACTCTCAACATAACCAACCATACCCGTGTTAAAAACAACCTCACCGGAGACGCGGCCCACAGCGCCAAATCCGTACCCGAGAAAAACGCTTCCATCCTCTAACACTAAGGCTGCATTCCTAACCTTCCAACCCGTCGAGGCCAACGCTCCAAAACCCTCAGCAAGTTTCACAACAAAATTATTTAAAACTTACGATACTCCCAGAACACATCCGCACAATAACGTTGAAAAATCGGTATGGAACCAGTACGGGGAAAGCAGGGAACAGCAATCCTCTCTTCATTAAAAAATGATAAGAGAGGAGACATTTTATTCCTCTTCTTTCACAAATTTTTCCTTTAACTTCTCCAGAACTTGCGGCAACGTCGTGTACTCCATTTCATCGGGGCCAAGCCTGTGGAACATGAAGGGGCCATGTCTCCTCATATAGTCGGCTATCTGGTTGGCTATTCTTCTCGCCTCGTCGAAGGCTGGGTCGTCGAACAGGTCTGCTGGGCCTATTAACCGCCCGTCTGAGACCTGGAAGCCTAATGCTATGATCCGTGGTGGCCCGTCAAAGCGTGTACACTTCGCATCCTTCTGCGACACAGGCATCAGCGGGCCCACATGCGAGCCACGCATCCACCCGGCCACCAAGTGTGGGAATGCGAAGGGCTCTAAGACTTCTCCTAGAGCTGGTAGCCCATGTTGGGCTCGTACGACTGCACATGGGTCGTCTTTCCCCACGTATCTTCCTGCGATTAGTGAAAGCCTTGTTATCGATATCGAGGCTGCGGGAGTTCCGTCCTTCTTGTACACTTTGCGGATTACGTATCGTCCAGGTGTTCCTATTATAGCGAGTAGGTCGTAAAGGTCTTCAGGGCAGGACAGTTTTACGTGTTGATGTTCTATAACGTCGTAGATCTCGAAGACGAATCCGTCGTGCATGGATGGGTCTATTATTAATCCTGCAGTGTTAAATGGATCTGCGAAGATCTTATAGAGTGGGAGGTTGAACGCTCCTGGCTCCGTTTTGTCAGCCATGAAGCATACTATCGGGTCCGACCTTCTCTCCTCGAACTCTAGTTCTGCTACTCCTGGCCCCATTCCTCTCACGTTTCCCGAAAAGGTGTCCTTGAGCAGGTCTTGTCCCGCGGCGTAGAGTTTTAGTTCTCGTGATACTTCGGCTGCCTTTTGGAGCGTGTCCCATGCAAGCTTGTGGACTTCGGGGTTTGCTTCCCCCTTTCTGTGGCTCATTATGAGCTCTAGGTCGTCTCCGCAGTTGGTTACGTAGTAGTCTATGATCACTCCCTCATCTGCCCCTTTCTGGAGGCTTTCCTTTGCTACCTCTATACATTCGTCATATACTATGTGGTGTCCTGCGAGGGATCCTATATCTGCTTTTATAATCGATACGGTTACTTTAGGCATGTTCTCCCTCTCCTTAAGGGGGCTATACGCCTCCCTCATAACAAGGTTATTTTGCATGCCTTATGTTTTTTGTTATCGCTCCCCGCCGCAACCGCCTCCGCCCCTCGTAAGAGGCTTCGCCCTCAAAGCCGATTATTACGTGTCCTTGCTTGTCTTCGAAGCTTGTTGCTGCGGAAACTTTATATTTCAATTCTTTTTTCTGAGGGGTGTGGTCTGGGGGTGATCTTGGTGGACGGGGCTGGCCTTGGTTTCGCTTTGGCCTTCAGCATACTTTACCCTCTATGTGTGTGTGTTCTGCTTTGGAGGTGGCGGTTTGGCTGGGAACCTCTTAAGCCTCTTGCAGTCGCTTTCATTGTCGGATTAGTGATGTTTTATGTTGCCTACCTGCGCAAAGTTTATGCTTTATTCTTGTCTGGTGTTGGGCTCTACGCGGTCGACCTTGTAGCCACCGGCTTCGTGGAGGAGGCCGCTAAGCTTCTGGTGCTCTTCATTCCAGTGGTTAAACGGAGGGTAAGCGTGGAAACGGGGCTTTTCTACGGTATGGTGGCTGGCTTGGGTTTCGGTGCAGGTGAAGCCTTAATAGTATTAGCCGACGCCTCCCTCGCAGTCCCCGTCTTGGTTAACATCTGGCTCCTCCTTTACTGGTTGGAGGTGAGCGGTGCTCTGGTAAGCCTCCCGGAGCTCATCTGGCTCATCGATTTCACCCTCCTCTACTTAGCCTTCAATTTAGCCTTGTCTCTTTCTGTTCCATCCGTCTTCGGAGTGTCTCTTTTAGGGGTTTACGAGCGTTCCATAGTTGTCCTCTTGCATGGTGCTCTCACGGGCATTGTTGGGTGGGGTGTAGCTAGGAATGCTACCGTTAAGTTCTACCTTCTCGCAGTCGGCTTGCACATACTCGTCGACTTCTTCGCCGTCCTTTACATGCTAGGCCTGGCCAACGTGACCGTGGTGGAAGTGATCTTGACCGCCATCACGGTTCCCCTTTTCCTGTACCTTCTATGGAAATCTACTCCCACCCAAGGCGATGCACTTACTCCATTGGCATAGGCTCAGCATGCCCCCACTCTCTCCCACTCTTACCTACCTTTAACGTTCCCCTTGCATGCTTCCCCCCAGCAGGGATCTTCTACGCTTGTTTTTTCCATAGGTTTATATTTTGGTGATCTTTCTGTTTTGAATGTGGTCGTAATGGAGCAGGAGGCTTTTTTTGAGGAAGCCTTCTTTACTGGAAGGAACATTGGCCGGGCTGTCCAATGGTGTAAGGATAGGGAAGGTAATGTTATTGAGGTGAGAGTTCAGGGTGTTTGGCGAGAGAGCGGAGAGCACTTTAGAGGGAAAGGAAGGCTTTTAGAAGCTTATTCCGGCTTCCTTAGTAGTTATATTGCCGTGTTGTTGGAGTCGGGTAAGCGAGGAGGGGACTGGGTAAGGAAAGGCTCCGTGGTAACCGTCGGTGGGCCTAGGTCTAAGTGCGACGTTCAAGCGTTAAATCTTGTTTTTAGAAATTACCTCAAGAGAGATACTTCGCAGATGGAGTTTTTTGATGCCAACCACTTCGCTTCGGCTTTGAGGTGGCTTCGAAGAAATATTCTCCTCAGACGTGTTGTTGGCAAGGTCGAGGGGGTCTGGTCTCGGAGCGGGGCTAATTTCATGGGCGAAGGCGAAGTAATCGCCGTGGAAGGAGGGGTTAGAGGGTTCTTCGTGCTAGAATTAAAGCGTGGAAGAGTAGGCGGGGAGGAGCTGGAGGAAGGCTCACTAGTGTCCATCGGCTCCAACCCCCTTGTAATCAATCACTTAGCATCCTTCCTAAAGGGCTCGGCATCCTCCTTGAATCTCGTCCTGAAGAGGGGGGCTGAGGCTCTCCGCTTCATTGCGTTGAAAACCGGTGGAAGCAGCATATTGAAAAGTAGAGGTGCCACTATTCTTCGAAGCAGCGTAACGAAGCTTTCAAACTACCTCTCCTCCCTCAGAGGAAGCTTTCCGATTGCCCGTTCAGTTGGAAGGCCAGATGTTGTTGTTAGCAAGATGCTTTTTAAGCCCAAGCAAGCTAGGGCAGAGCTTGTGGACGGATACGTGCTGAAGGTTCGAGGGTTAACGGTTTCCTATGGTAAGAACGTTGTTTTGAGGAACGTCACCTTCTCCCTGAGGGAGGGGGAGATCCTAGGTATAGTGGGCGAGTCTGGCAGCGGGAAGACCACTTGTATGAAGGCCCTGATAGGTGAGCTAACACCTGACGCAGGTGAGGTCACCATCTGCGGCTTTCCCCCGTCTGACAAGGACTCTGTGGCCCCGCTAATAGGGTACGTGCCTCAAGATCTAAGCAGAATGTACGACAACTTTACCCCTATGGAGAACATAGTGTACTTCGGGAGGCAGTATGGTATTCCAGAGGATGAGCTCATAAAAAGAGGGAAAAGAATCCTTAAAGATCTAGAAATATTCACTAAGGGAAACGAGAAAGTTGGCAGTTTGAGCGGCGGTGAAAAGCGCCGTGTCAGCATTGCGATAGCCCTCGTCCATTATCCTAGGATCCTCTTTCTAGACGAGCCAACAAGCGGCTTAGACCTTGTAAGGCGCCACGAGCTTTGGAGCTACCTCGAGAAAATAAACAGAACATATGGTACCACGCTCGTCGTGATAACCCATTACCCCTCAGAAGCCGACTACTGCGACAAAGTAGCGGTCTTCATGAAGAATAAAGGGTTCATCGACTTTGGAACTCCAAAGGAGCTCGTAGCCAAGCTTCCGGGAAGCGGCTACGCCATAGGCCTCGTCCTCGAAGAGGACGAGCCAGAAGCTGAAGAACTAATAAAGAGCACCGAGGGTGTAAGCTACGTTTTCAGAATAGGGCCATACTATAAGGTGCTTGTTGGAGTCGAAGACGGTGGCGCTGTTCTAAGAAAGATCCTAAGCCGCCTCTCATCGAGGGGGATCAAAGTCTACAAGGTTGAGCCTAGAGTCGAGGTCAATTTTGAAGACTACTTCAGGTATCTGACTGGTACAGGAAAGGAGACGTGAGGTGGAGCCACTTGGTTAGGGTTGCCGGAAGCTTCATGAGGATCATGTCGCTTGTCCGAAAAGAACTTGAGGTCATAGTTAAGGATCGCATGGCCCTCATCGTCTTAATCCTCCTTCCAACTCTGATCACGTTCAGCCTAGGTGCGACACAGTTCAGAGTGTTAACCCCTGCAGACTACGCCAAGGTGGCTGTTATAGATCATGACACGAGCGAGGGTGACCCTCACTACGACTTCTCCCAAGCTTTCTTCTGGGATATGGTTGCCAACGCTAATGATAGCACGTGCATAGTCTTCCCTCTTCCCAGCGAAGACTTAGCCTACTACCTGCTCTGGCAAGGAGACATAGACGCCATAGTAGTCATACCATTTGGCTTCGAAAGCCACCTAGCAAGTAACAGAGATCCAAACGCCCCCGTCCCGGTGCCAGCGTATGTTAACGTAACCCTTGACGGTACAGACCTTGAAAGCCAGGGAAAAGTCATTGACTGCTTAACCAACGCAATAGCAGATTTTAAAGTAGAATTTAACTTCACAAGGGACGAAGTGCTTCCCGCGATGACCGCCGTCATGGGGCCAACAAAGGAGCAAGGCTTTGACCTGAGAGTAACCGTCCCACTCATTATCCCCCTACTTCTCATAGGTGGAACAATGATCCTTACCAGCCAATGCATCGTAGGAGATGTACCGCTGAGAAGGCTCCTGCTCACCCCTGCAAGCAAATCTGAGGCGATAATAGCTAAAACAATTGCCTACCTTGTAACCAGCCTGTTTCAAATACAATTAATAATGGGAATACTCATCCTTGTATATAATTACCAGCCTGCCGGACCGTACTTCCAGCTTGTTTTATGCCTTCTCATTATAGCGTTCTTCGGCATCGTCCTCGGGATTTTCATATCCGTCGTTAGCAACTCGCGTCTTCAAGCAAACCAGTACTTTATCTTCGCCTTCCTCAGCCTACTTGTGATAGAGTTGGCTGTACCGGTGGCGGACGTCAGGAATGCTAACCCGCTTCACATGGCTCGTGAAGCCATAGTTAACATCGCGTCACGAGGTCTCCCATTCTACGACGCCATGCCGCCGATTCTAGGAATACTCGCTGTTAGCCTAGCCTTTTTCGTGTCGGCTCTAGCCGTGTTCTCGGTCAAGAAGACTCTGGTTTAGGAAGGAGGAGCCATGGGAAAGGAGCGAGATATAGAGCTTGAAAGGGTCTACGTGAACATAGGAAAAAAGGTTATCCTTGAGGACGTGAGCTTCTATGCTGAGAAAGGCGAGGTTTTAGCTATAATAGGAGGTAGTGGAGCTGGGAAGACGACGTGCTTAAGGGTGCTAACTGGGCAGATCCCTCCTTCGAAGGGCAAAGTGCAGGTTGCAGGGGTAGATGTGCTGAGAGATAGGGAATCTCTGAAGGATGTTTTAGGTTACGTTCCCCAGCTTGAAGAGGTTGGGTTATACTACGAGTTTTCAGCCATCAGGAACGCTGTTCTCTTCGGGAGAATGTACGGGATCCCTAAGAAGGATGCCGAGAGGAAGGCAAAGGAAATATTGACGATTTTAGGGTTTAAAAGCGAGGAGCTTATGAGGAAGCCTGTCGGCAAGCTTTCCGGCGGCGAGAGGAAGAGGGTCTCCATATGCGTCGGCTTAATTCATGAACCACGTGTCCTGCTCCTAGACGAACCTACAACAGGTCTCGACGCACACCTGAGGATAGACGTGCTAAATTACTTAAGGGACATTAACAAGAAATACAAGGTAACGATCGGCATAGTGAGCCACGACCTGGAAACCGCAGAGTTCTGTGATAGAGTCGTCGTGCTGGATCGAGGGCGTGTGATGATTTTTGGAAATCCTAGGGAATTTGTTGAACGCGTCCCTGCAGGATACGCCTTCATCGTCTCGTTCGGAAAGCTTGGAGAAAGAGATCTTTCTAGGATTGAGAGGATAAGGTTCGTCACTAGAGTGTTGCAAGTAGGCAGAGGAACGGTCAAGGTGTTCGTTAAGAGAATCGAGGAACCCCTCAATCTCTTGGTCGAAGAGCTGGAAAGGATCGGATTGACGCCTTCCAGCATAGTCTCAAGCGACATAACATTCACGGATTATTTCCGGCTGAGTGCCTTAGAGAGGGAGGAAGAAACCTACTTTTGAAGGACGCTTACTGCAGCAGCCATCGCTACAGCCCCTAAATACTCGTTGGGAGGCGCCGCCCTTGACGTGTCAATGATAACCTTTCTCATGTTCGCGTAGAGTGCACCGTAGGATCTGCCAGAGCCCAAGTGAACCAAGGTCCTGTAAATTAGGTTTCCCGATATCCCGTCAGGAGCTATTATTACGTTCGCTCCCTCAGAGACAGCATTCTCTATTAAGATTTGGTAGTGTTCGGCATTATAGCCTCTCTCCCTTAGGTTGGCTGCAACAACCTCGGCTTCCCTTATCGTTGCGTCAACTCTCTGGCTCCGCCCCACGTCCCCCAGCCTCCCTCCCGAAAGAACGGATATTTTTTCCTTCATCCCTATTTTTCTAAGAAAGTTGGCTGCTTCAACCGCCAGCCTCACCTTTTCCTCGACGTTTCCTCCCTCGTCTACCCCTACCGGGGCGAACATGAATTGGTGGTTCTTCGCTGTTTCTAGGAGGGCTACCCTAAACGTCTTATTCACTTTAAATTTTGCCTTCACCTGCTTCAGGAACACCGATGAACTCAGCGTTCCTCTTACGACCCCATCCACCTCCCCTGAAGTAAGCAGCCTCAGAGCTTCCTCTTCAGGGCTGCTTGAAGGTAGAAACTCTACCTCGTGCATATGCCCCTTCAGTTTTTCTTCTCCTATAAGGGTTGGCTCGGGGAGTCCCTCAGCTCGGAGAAGCCTTACCGCCGCTACGAGCCTTTCTACCGAGTGTGGCTCCCCTACGCCAACGATCACCCTCACCTTGCTCCTCCTGGCATGCTCGAGGATCCTCGAGAATATCACTTCCCTTCCCTCTAAACGATTTTTTCATGCGCTTTCTCGAGGGCTAACCTCACCAGTTTTATCGCGTTTTCAACGTCATTAATGTTTAAGACTTCCACTGGGGTGTGAATGTAGCGTGTCGGTATCGAAAGGACGGCCGCTGGCACCCCTCCCCGTGCTAACGCTATTTCTGTTGCATCCGTTGTCCCTCCCTCAAATACTTCTAACTGGTAGGGGATATTGTTTTCCTCAGCCGTCTCTATTAGCAGACTTCTTGGAAGCGGGTGGGATATTAACCCTCCCCCGAGGCTTTCACGTCTACCGTCGGCTACGGTTATGGCTGGACCCTTGCCTAGTCTGACTGGAACGTCGCGTTCCTCCACTCCAGGATAGTCTCCTGTAGCCGTCACGTCTATGGCTATTCCCATGTCTGGGTTGATCGAGAACGTCGAGGTTCGCGCCCCCCTAAGACCTACCTCCTCCATGACCGATGCAACACCGTAAACGTCCACTTCAGGGTCAATGCTCTTCATTACTTCTATTAGAATTAAGCATCCCACCCTATCGTCAAATGCCTTGCCGCAGAGATGGCCATTCTTTAATTCTATCATGTCTCCAACCCACGTTATCGGGCTTCCCACCTTCACCCCCCACTTCTCAGCCTCTTCCCTACTAGTTGCCCCTATGTCTATGAACATCTGATTTCTCTCAACTGTTTTTTTGCGTCTCTCCTCTGGCAGCAAGTGGGGAGGTGTTGCCCCTATCACCCCCGGAATGCTTTCTTTCTCAGTGTGCACCAGAACACGCTGGTTTAAAACGGTCTGGTCAAAGAACCCTCCTAGGTAAGCAAATCTAATGAATCCTTCCTTCTCTATGTACTTGACGACCATCCCTATCTCGTCCATGTGGGCTGCTATCATAACTTTTAACCGTCCTTTCCCTCCCTTTTTAATGCAAATTAGGTTTCCCAACCGGTCTTCCCGTATCTCGTCGACGTGCCCTTCGAGTTCTTCTCTAATTATCTTCCTTACATTTTCTTCATATCCAGGTGGTGCACAAGCCTCTACAAGCCTTTTTAAGGTCGACTTCAAGCTTTCACCCATCTGATGGCACCCCCAACAACACGTTAAATGCTCCCCTCTTAAACTATTCTCGCCCCCTCGCAGGATTTGCCTTGCGAAACAGTTAAAATTTGGTAGGTGTTTGTGAGTGCTGGTCTGGCCACAGGGTGGCCTATGAGGGCGGAACCTTTGGACGTGGGGCTCCGGGGTCCCCCCCGAAAGCCCCATCAGAGGCGTACGCCTCGATGACGGGGAAACGCCTGACAGACCAAAACACACACTACCCATAAAAACCTATCAAGCGTAACCCCTACATCCCTGAACGTTTAGGCTTGAAATGTTAGAGTAAGCATGTTTCCGAAGAAGAATGAAACCAGAAAGCTTATTGTTATGATTGGAATGGCTGGAGGGAACCATTGAAGGTATCCCTTGATACCCCTGCTTGCCCTCGACTTGTCAGCTTTATCATGGCAGCACGAATAAACCTCCCTTTCCCCTCTAGCAGCCTGCAGGAGGATCCTCACCGAGGAGAATGCCCCCAATAATATGAAGAAGTTTACTGTCAATGTGGCAGGGAATAGTAAGGGCGATCTACCTGCAGTAGGTGCGAGGATGGACGTTAAAATGATGGCTTTACAGTCCGCTCCCCCAAGAATTCTAAACCGGTGCAGTAAGTATGCAAGTGATAACGCTGCTACTATATCCATGTATGCCTCCTCAGGGAGAAGCAACAGCATTTTAACCTTTAAGGTCATTAATGCGATTCCCAGCGTAAATGGTGCAATCCAAACCTTATTTTGAACCATTTTGCTTTTCACGTCCAAGTATGATGCGTAACTTAGGGTTAAGAGTGCTACGGTAAGTGAGAGGATTTGGAGAACACACCTCAGGGGTATACCTCCTTCACTCGTGAGCGAAGAATACCTTTATTTCCGGAGTAACCTCGTCCACCCTGCAAAAACCGTACCGTTCAAACTGTACGAGCTGGCCTTCGCTAAGGTTCCTGCACTCCGGCTCTCCTAGTCCCTTTACAGCCTCCCCGTCCGGCTTGATAACGGTGATTGGAAGGCACCCGTCAACGGGAACCCAGTGGATGATCGGAGCTTTTCTCCCTCTAGCTTCGCTAACATCCAAACTGTGAAATACGCCTAAAGGCGGAGATGAACGTTGAACCTTAAAGTTCAGTAAGTCCTTGAGTCTAACCATGGAGTCCTCCTCTAGACGTTTCGCATCATCTCTATCTATGTAAACACGTACCTTCCCCTCCTCAACTCGGACCTTCACTATCCTCCTGCCTCGCTCCGGAAAGTCCGGGTGGAGGGGTGGATGAGCGGTAAGCGTATCAACAGTCACACCTTCTATGACTAGTTCAACAGGCTTCTCAACGAAAAAATACCTGTTTGCTTCAGGATCCACTATGCGTCTATTAATCGCATACAGCATCTCAGGACTATACTCCACATCAATCATGCTCAGCCCAAGGCTGAGCATTGACTCCCTTAAGGCCTTAGGCTGGATTCCTCTCTTTTGAAGCGATTGGAGGCTCCACGTGCGGGGGTCACTCCAACCCATGTAAACTCCCTCTTCTATTTTCTTCCTTGCCTCCGTCTTACTAAGCTTTAACCCCTTAAAGATAATCATTCCATAATGTATAAACTCCACTTCCGGCCATCCATATATCTTCCACACAAACCTCTCGATGACGTCCTCTTTGAACAGGTCTTTCCCTCTAAGTATGTGCGTCACCCCTAGCAGATGATCATCTATCGCCCAGGAGAACTCTAAAAGTGGCCAGACACGATATCTTGACCCGACCCTTGGGTGTACCCTCTCGGAAATACGCATTATAACATGATCTCTTATGGCAGGGTCAGGCTGGTCCATCCCCGTCTTTAACCTTACAACGGCCTCTCCCTCGCCGTAAACTCCGCTAAGCATCTCATCCCATTTCTCAAGGTTCTCCTCGACGCTTGTCTCCCTATGAGGACAGGCTTTCCCTTTCTCCTTAAACTTCCGCCGCCACTCTTCACGTTCACAAGTGCACACGTAAGCATATCCTCTTCTGATCAAGTCCTCACAGTACTTGTAAAATATGGGGATCCTATCCGACTTGTAGAATTCCCTATGCCATTTAACACCTAGCCAACGCAACCCTTCCCTTATTAGCTCATAAGCTTCGCCCACAACGAACTTTTCCCCCCCTCCAATCGTGTCGTCGAATACCAAGAGAAGTTCTCCATCATACTTCTTCACATACTCGTCGTTTAAAATCGCCATTCTGGCATTCCCTATGTGAAGGGGCCCTGAAGGATACGGGGCGAGCCTCATGACAACTTTCTCATACTTTTCAACGTTTGGAAGAGGAGGCAGCTCCCTTTCCTCCCTCTTTTCCCTCTCCTTCATCATTTCAGGTGCAATCTCTGAGAGCTTCGCTTTCTGAACCTCTAAGGGCATCTTGTTTACTTCCTCCACCAGACCCAAGACGACGCTAAGAACCTCCTTAGCTTTCGACCTGAGCTCCGGCATTTCGGACAGAATCTTCCCTAACACCGCCTTAGGATTAGCCTTCCCTCCATACTTCACCGCATTAGCAAGCACGTGCTTAAGGAAAACCTCATTTAACTCTGGTGAAGCCTCCACCACAACCACCCTGAAGAAATATCTTCCTTCTCCTCAAAGAGGATAGACTAAAGTTACCTTTAAAAATCCCTCCCCCTCACCGGATGCAAACCCCGAAATTTAATTAGAAGGTAAAACCTCATCAACTAAACAATCAGCCTCTCTCCCTTAAACGCTTAGGAACGCTAGATTACCTCATGGAGCGCTTTGACTCGAAAGTTTTAAAATCACGTTGCCTCCTCGAACCTACTGGCGTAGGCTGCCTCCCTTACGTGAGGGGTGTCATATTGATAAAGGTGATTATCTTCGACCTTGACGGAACCCTAATAGATACTAGGGAACGCTTCTTCATGGTTTTCAATAAAACATTGGAGTCCTTCTCCCTAAACCCCCTAACTAAAAGGAGATTTAACGAGCTCTACTCGAGAGCATCCCTAGACGAAGCTATTCCTAAAGAACTTCAAAAGAATTTTTGGGAAAAGTTTCTCCACGACTATGGTAGAACATGCTCAGAGAAGGATTCACCCTTCCCCGGAGTAAAGAATGTACTCAAGGTGCTTAAGAGGAAGGGGCTAAAGATCTGTGTCGTCACAGGGAGGGCCTGTGCGGAAAGCGACGTCTGGACGGAACTTAAAAAACACGGCCTGGCCGAGTACGTCGACGCTGTGGCTTCAAAGGATGTGAAAGTAAAAGATCATTTCTTCAAGGACGAAGAGGTCTCCCGTATCTTGGCAAAGTTGAGTGTTAAGCCTCATGAATGCTTGATCGTCGGAGACTACCTCGCTGACATAGAAACAGGAAAAAAGATGGGTTCTCTCACCGTAGCCGTACTAAGTGGAGGCGTTAAGAGGGAAGTTTTAGAATCAGCCGATCCCGACCTCGTATTGGAAAGCGTCAACGACCTTCCTAGCATAGTAGATATTCTCGCTTCTAAACCCTCCAAAAAAGGATGCTTAGAACTTAACATTTAACACTAACATAATCATGGCGCTCTAAGCATTTTCTCCAGTTTCTTCCTGCTTTCAACCAGCCCTCTAAGAGAATGCACCTCTAAAATGACTGGCACCTCGATCTTTCTCATGAATGGAAGTAGTACGTCAAACCTTATCTTTCCCTCCCCAACAGCTAAATGCTGGTCGGATTTCCCGTCGTTGTCGTGGACGTGGAAAGCAACCAAATAATCCTTCAAGGACGATATGAACCTCAAGTGTCCCTCCTCTGTTATCCCCCAAGTGTTGGCATGTCCCACATCGTAAACCACGCCCACATTTGAATCTAACCCTTCTAAGAACGATGTGAACTCCTCGGGGGAGACTAGGAGGTGCCTGTTACTTGCTCTCTCCTTATTCTCTAAACCCAGCACGACACCTTCCTCGGAAGCATATTTTGCAAGCGATGAAACCGCCCTCTTAGACCTGACCCATGCCTTACTAAAAAGCCCTGGAGGGTAGTCTCGGGATAGTGTGCCACAGTGAACGGTTAGGTAGCATGCATCCAGCAACCCAGCCAGCTCCACACATTTCCTAGTCGCCTTCAGGGAAGCCTTATACGTGTAATCGCAGAGACTTGCGAGGTTAATGTCAATGTATGATGAATGAAGAGCGAGGCGCAAGCTGAGCGAATCAGCCAGCTCAGCCAGCCTCCTCAAAGCCTCCCCTTCCACCCTCGCTGGGTTGAAAAGCGGCTCCTCACACTTAACCTCGACAATACTGAACCCGCTATCAGAAAAAAACTTTAAAATTTCCTCAAGGGTACCTTCGAAGTTCACAAGGGTAGCTGCTCCGATAATCACCTGCTCCACCCTCGCAAACGCCTTTTCCCTTTCCAAGCCTCCCAGCCAATCTTTATATGGAAGAAACTATCCTTTCCAAGACCCTCTTACCCTCGTCTGAAAGGGCAATCCCCCCTTCCTCCTCCCTGACAAGCCCTATTTCTAGGAAAACGTTAATTTTCGCTTTAACAATCCTCTCACTTACACCAGAAAAATCGGCTATCTCGCTTATAGAGGTAGCCCCCATTCCTAGTGCAAGAAGAACCTTCACGCCTCCCTCACCTATAAGCTGCGCCTCCGGAATAACCCTCATCTAATAATCACCGTCCCTCACCACTAATTCTGAAATCGAATTTTGAAAGATCTATTATTAGAAGGCGATCGGCTTCATACGGCTCCAACGACTTAAGCTTTATCACGACCATGTTCCTCTTTATCTTCCGTATTTCCGGGTTCAACTTTTCACTATGCAGCTTCTCCAGGAGAAACTCTATGAACTTGGATGGAATCTCTCTCACCTCTCCACTAATAATCATTTTCCCAACATCTCCAAGAAAGTACTGGCTGTTCCTGCCTCCGCGGCGGATGCTAATTAACCCCGCATTCAGCATTCTCTTTACATGCCATCTAACGGTATCATGGTGGAGGCCGGAGAACTCTACAATATCCCCCTGCTGAACCCCCGGATTCTCGGCGATAAACTCGAATATTCTTCGCGCATTCTCATTTCTTAAAAGGAGGAAGGCCTTCTCGGTCCTAGCATCCCTTAAATATTTGGGGTAAAAGACCGCTCTCCCACCACACTTCGTTTTCTCGAGCAGCCCTCCTGCCTCAAGCACCCTAAGGTGCCACGCCAACGTCCCAGTAGGAATGGACAGTTCATTGGCAATCTCAAAAAAGTATGCCCCTGGATTTTCACATATCCAACGATAAATCTCTTGGCGAACCGGGTGTTGAAGACACCCTAAACGCTTACTTAACAAAAAACATCACCAACCACGTTATCAATACGTTAACGCCTCTATCTTTTATTTAAGCAAACCATTAAATAATATTTACTGAAACTCTAACCTTAAGCTTTTAAAATAAGGTTAAAGGTGGGGGAGCGTTACGTGGATTCCGAATGTTGAAGGAATACCCACTGAGAGCTTAGGGTGCATCAGTAAAGGAAAAAAGTTTTTTATAATTTAGCGTAGAGTTGAAGGTAAGGTGGCTTCTTCTTCGAGGGTTCGGAGATGCGTTCGGTGTCCGTAGTAGTTTGCACGTTTAACCGTAAGAAGGACATTGTCGAATGCGTGGAAAGCATCTTAAATCAAGATTACCCCGACTTTGACGTATGGGTTATCGACGATGCATCGACGGATGGAACAATGGAAGCTCTGAGGGACGCCTTCTCGGGGGAAAAGAGGCTTCACCTGATAAGGAACGAGGTTGAACTTGGAAACACTCTCTCCAGAAACATTGCCATGCGTACTTCGAAGGGTGAAATAATCGCCTCGACGGATGACGACTGCATCGTCGCCGAGGACTGGCTTTCAAACTTGGTAAAGGTGTTTGACGAAGGAGACGACATAGGACTCGTATGTGGACGAGTCCTACCGATCTTCTACACCCCAGTACCAGAATGGCTTAAACCCCCAATCTACCCCATACTAGCCATTAGAACCGAAAAGGAAAGAACAGAGCACCTCAGCCCTTACGGCTGCAACATGGCTGTCCGGAGAGACGTGATGGAAAAAGTAAACTATCTCAACGAGGACATAACCCGGAAGCATGGAACCCTCTACTCCGGAGAGGACACCGACCTAGGATTAAGGGTGCGCGCCGCAGGGTACAGGGTCGTCTACACGCCTGACGCAGTGGTAAAACACAAAATGTTCCCCTACAGGCTTACAAGAGAACACTTCATCGAGAGAGCCCTCTACTTCGGAATGTCCGAAGTAATGTTCTCCGGCAAGAACACTTGGGGGATCCTCGACGCAGCAGCCAACATAACAGCATACTTCATAAGATACATCATCAGGCCAAGATTCTACAATTTAACCCTAATAGCCTACAAGTTCGGCTGGCTCCTTAAAGCCCTAGGGGGAGGAGAGGAAGAAGCCACCAAAGCAAAGGAATGGTTCATGAGGTTCGCGCAGAAAGCAAAAAAATGAAGTAAAAACGTAAAAGGAAAGGTTAGCAAAATGATGAAGCACGTGAATAAATACTGCGCCTCCGAAAGGCTGAAATCCCTCTCAATAATATCCTCAGTAGTGATCTCAAGGCACATGGCGTACCTAAACGGCGGCAAGGAGCCGGAAGGCCAGGACGTCCTCCTATGGATGCTAGACGCTGTGTGCAGCGAAGCAGACCTCCTGGCAACAACGGCCAGTTCAACCATCCTAAAGCAAGCATCCTCCCTCCTGAAGATGGCCAGGGAGAACGTTGCAACAGGAAAACTAGACGAAGCCCTGAGAAAAATCTCGGAGGCAACGACTAGGATAACCACCCAAGCAGACTACGCCCTAAGAAAGCTTGAAGAAAAAGATTAGAAAAATTAGCTTTCTAAGAAGCCTCAACAGAATACACCAGAATCATACGGTAATCCTGGTTGAACGTTACAGCGTAGGGCATCGAAGTTTCATTGCCAAACTTGGGAACCATCCCGAAGCACTGGTCAACAACCCTCCAACCGCTAGGCCAAACATTCTTGAGCAACATCGCTGAAACGATAAGGTATCCTTCTCCCTCAACGTTTAGCGTCGCAGTCGGGTTAAACCACTCCTGAAGCCACGTTGCGCCAGAGTAGTGCCAGCCAGTAGTTCCGTTACCTACAGTGAACGCAGCCTTAACGCCAGACGAATCCACAGCAATGAACACGAACAGGATTAAATCCCCACTTTCCTGAACGTAATACGCTGGAACCCTCAGCGACAGGCTGTAGCTTGAGCAAGCCCTCGCTTGTCTTTCTCCATTCACGCTCACCGGGGGTGCTAAGGCAAAGCCGGCAATAGATGGCGCCATTGCGACGAGTACCATTGAAACGAGCAAAAGGGCGGTAAACACCTTTAACTTCAACATTCAGCCCTCCACTTTGCACCTCTCCAGAAAACAAAGCTACACCATAATATAACTTTAACGTAACTTCCAGATTTTCTTTCCTCATAAGGGGTATGAAGGCACGCAATCCCACATTTTGGTTTTGAAGTGGGTGTTACCCCCCTGCTGGGGGTGGTCCCCACCTCCACCAGCAGTTTAGGGAGGTGGTTCAGCCCTCACCCAATACTACCTCTTTCTCGGCAACTTTCCTGCCCTTGTGGTCCACCACGATTAGATGTGCTGAGCATGCCAGTCAGCAGTCATAGGCTCTCATAACCATCTCGATCAGGTTCAGAAGCTTGGGGTCAACGTCCACCATTAATCAATCCCTCCACAACTTTTCATCCAAATTGGGAAAACCCTTATGCGTCCTACTTAAACCATGGTTCTGGAAACTTTAACTTCTCGTGTATTTTATCCTCGAATATCTGCTTCGCTGTAACTAGCATCGACTTCTCCACTGCTGCGATGTTATTGTTTGTTGCCACGATCAGGTTCGCCTTCTTTATCACTCCCTCGTCATCCGTCCAGTAGTTGTAGATGAGCGTCCCTCTGGGGGCCTCAACGATCGCTACCCCCACGCCCTCCTTCGGAGTCACCGTTTCAAGCTTAACGTCGGCACTAACTATTTCAGGATCCTCTAGCAGCTTCTTAGCTTTTTCAACAGCCTGAACCAGCTCGATTATCCTAGCCCAGTTGTAGGCAAGAGTTGCATGGCATGGTCTCCCAACAGTGTCCCTGAACTCCTTAAGGAGCTCCTGGGCTTTCGGCGTCTCCATCCTGTCGGCAACGTTGATCCTCGCCAGTGGACCTGCACGCCATATTCCGTCAGGGTAGCCGGCAGGCTTAAAGAAGATGTGCGTAGCGTACGAGTGAGGGGCGACACGCTCTCCGGCGTACTTGAGGTAGTCCCCCTTCGGGAAGTCCGCTGCAACCTTACCGTCAGGGTCCATGACTCTAACCGTCGCCTTGGGATCATAGATTGTGTGAACTCCCTCAACGTTCAAGCCAATGTAATATGTGGGCACAACTCCGAGCTTCGTGATCACGTCAAGGTATCCTTCAACGATCTTCCTCGTCACTTCAACGGTGAAATCAGCCAGTTCCTCGCCCTCATTGACCAGTTTAAGCAGCTCATCCCTTTCCTCCTCGGTTAACCGTTTAGCCATTCCTCCCGGAATCCCCGTGACAGGGTGGACAGAGCGGCCGCCCACATACCTGCAGATCGTCTGACCAACACGCATAAGAGCTATAGCCTTCTTAGCAGCGTCAGGCATGTTCTTGATTATCCCAACAAGGTTCCTTACGGATGGATCGGCGAATGGACCAGCCAGAAAGTCTGGTGCGGCTAGAGCATAAAAGTGCAGTGCATGACTTGAAATCTGCTTACCCTGCATTAAAAGGTCTCTAAGCTTCACCGCTGCAGAGGGTGGAGTAACATCCCATGCAGCCTCAACAGCCTCTAAGCTGCATACGTGATGGGGCTCAGGGCATATCCCACAGATCCTCGGAGTCAGCCGTGGAGCCTGCTCTGCGAGACGCCCTTCAAGAAACTTCTCAAACATGCGTGTGAGAGTGATGCTAAACATCAGGTCGTCCACTTCGCCCCTCTCGTTCAGCTTAAGAACTATTTTCGCATGACCCTCAAGCCTCGTCGCAGGCTCAATAACAATAGTCCTTTCCTCACCCATTTTCCCCACCTACTTCCTCCTGTCAGTTACCGCCCTCGGTATTATCGCTGATGGAAGAGTAAACCTGCTGAACGTGCCGACAACATCCTTAACAGCCTTAACAAGCTCCTCAGGACTGACCGACTCGTAATCCACAATCGACGCCAGCGCGCTAAGCATCTTAGCCCCCTGATCCAACACGTTAGGCCCGGGACCCATACACCCCTTGCAAGGGACCCCCGCAGACGGACACACCGCGCCGCACCCCGCCCTAGTCGCAGGACCCATGCAGATGTACCCTTGCTCCAGCAGGCACTTCTCAGGGTCAGGTATGCCCTCAAAGTCCCTCTTAATCTTCTTAACAACCACAACGTCCGATTTAACACGTGGACACTCGTCGCAAAGGGTTCTCTCCTTAAGCTTCGGCATCTCTCCTTTAAGGAGGCTAGTTAAAACCTCCGCTATCAGCTTAGGCTCAGGAGGACACCCCGGCACTAACAAGTCATACTTGACGATGGACGGATTCGGCTTCACGTAGTCAAGCATCTTGGGAACCACCCTGTCGGGTATCCTCCCATCAACTACGCTCTCAGCCTCCATGAACTTACGCCTCAAAGCCTCATCGATAGGGTAGAGGTTCAGAAGCGCCGGAAGCCCCCCGAAAGTGGAGCATGCACCATAAGAAACCAGCATTTTACACTTCTGACGTGCAAGCTTCAACAAGTGAACATCCTCTTCCGTCCTGCAGAAACCCTCTGTGAGGCCAAGATCCACCGAGCCGTCGGGGAGCCCCTCAAGATCCTTAAACTTATAATCCACGACAGTATGCCAAAAAACTATGTCAAGCTGCGGGATCACATCGAGCAACGCCTCATGCAAGTCTAATAGACTCTGCCAACAACCCCAACAGCTACTGAGCTGAATGAATGCTACCTTAACTGGCATGTTAAAACCTCCATTATCCTTTTCGAAGCGGGCTTGGCCCAAGCTCCTTAAGTTTTTTAACAAATTCTTCGACTGCGTTTACGAGCTCTGCCCCCTCGCTTGCCGATATCCATTTAAGCATTAACCTGTCGGGGTTTAAGCCTAGCTGATGTAGCATCGCCCTTAAGAGGGCGATCCTGCGTTCAGCACGGTAATTTCCTCTGACGTAGTGGCAATCTCCGGGATGGCAGCCGGCAACTAGGACGCCGTCGGCGCCCAGCTCGAAGGCTTTCAGGACGAATTGGGGGTCGACTCTGCCGCTGCATAAAACTCTGATGATTCTGATGTTTGGCGGGTACTGCATCCGGCTCGTGCCGGCCATGTCGGCTCCTGCGTAACTGCACCAGTTACAGAAGATGCCTAGGATCTTGGGTTCGAAGCCGTCGCTCATTTCCATCATCTCCTTCATATAGTGAGGGGATGGTAAAGGTAAAAACTCGTATTTCACGAGCTTCTTTCCTTATTTTAAAGTTTCGGGAGAGGCTGCGTGTCACCCTTTAAGGCTGAAGCCATAGGTGGCTGCCATGTTTCTTAGGTCGTTGAGGTGGGGAACGGTGGAACATGTTTTTTCAACTTTGTTGCGAGACGTCGGCTCGGAGGGATTCTGGGCTTTCAGCGGAAAAGATAAATATTTTTAGTAGTCTTAAGTTGGTTGCGTTAGGGGGGCTCCCCCCGCAGCTGCATGGTTACTTTAAAGCTTGAAGGAGGCTCTTTATGGGTGAGAAGGTGGGCGAGGAACCGCGGGTAGGCGTTTTCATATGTCATTGCGGCACCAACATTGCCGGCGTAATAGATGTTGAGGAACTGGTCAGGTATGCTTCGAAGCTTCCCGGGGTGGTCGTCGCTAAGGATTACAGGTTCATGTGTTCCGATCCGGGTCAGAACCTCATCAAGGAAAGCATAAGAGACTTTAAGCTTAACAGGGTCGTGGTTGCCGCGTGTAGTCCGCGTCTCCACGAGGAAACGTTCAGGGAGACCGTGAGGGAGGCCGGCCTTAACCCTTTCCTTTTCGAGATGGCGAACATAAGGGAGCATTCAAGCTGGGTTCACATGTGGCAGCCTAAGGAGGCGACGGAGAAGGCTAAAGACCTTATAAGGATGGCTGTTGCTAAGGCTAGAGACCTGGAACCCCTAGAAGTCAGGAAGGTTCCGGTTAAACCGTCCTGCCTCGTAATTGGCGGGGGGATAGCAGGCATATCCGCCGCCTTAGACTTAGCCGATGCAGGATTCGAGGTTCACCTTGTTGAGCGTACACCTTCCATAGGGGGCCATATGGCCCAGCTTGATAAAACGTTCCCTACAATGGACTGTTCCGCATGCATTTTAACTCCCAAAATGGTTATGGTGTCCCGCCACCCAAACATAAAATTGCACACTTACTCGGAAGTAGTAGACGTCGACGGATACGTTGGAAACTTTAAGGTTAAGATCCCTGAAAAGGCGAAGTACGTGAAGGATCGTGAATGCACGGGTTGTGGGCTCTGCGCCGATGTCTGCCCGGTGCACGTTCCCAACGAGTTCGAGCTAGGGCTTGGTGCAAGGAAGGCTATTTACATACCCTTCCCTCAGGCAGTCCCTAATACTTACGTCATAGATAAGGAAAAGTGTATCGAGTGCGGCCTATGTGCGCAGGTATGCGAAGCCCAAGCCATAGACTTCAACATGAAGGATAAGGAGGTCGAGGTGGAGGTAGGCACGATAATAGTTGCCACGGGCTACGACATTTTCCACCCTTACGAAATGCAACAGTATGGTTACGGTAAGTACGAGAACGTGATAACCTCCCTTCACATGGAGCGTCTCCTAAGCGCCTACGGCCCAACCGGGGGGAAGGTTGTCGTCCCCTCGACGGGGGAGAAGCCGAAGCGGATAGCCTTCATCCAATGCGTCGGCTCAAGGGATGAACACTACTTCCCCTACTGCTCGAGAGTCTGCTGCATGTACAGTCTTAAGCATGCAAGGCAGATAAAGGAAAAGTACCCCGACGCTGAAACCTACATTTTCTTCATAGACATGAGAACCTTCGGGAAAGGGTACGAAGAGTTCTATGAAACGGCAGCTAAGGAGTACGGTGTCAAATGCATTAGAGGCAAGGTGGCCGAAATATACGAGGACCCCAAGACCAAGAAGCTTATAGTTAGGGCCGAGGAGACCCTTCTAGGAGACCCAATAGAAATGGAGTTCGACTTGGTCGTGCTAGCCTCCGCCGTAAAGCCGAGCGAAACAACGGACGAAATACAAAGGATACTAAAGCTTTCAAAGAGCCCTGACGGCTTCCTCTTAGAAGCACACCCCAAGCTAAGACCCGTAGACACGTTCGCAGATGGAGTGTTCCTTGCTGGGATGGCTCAAGGCCCAAAAGACATACCCGACGCGGTCTCCCAGGCTAAGGGCGCCGCATCCGGGGCAGCCGCCCTAATGGGGAAAGGCGAGGTCGAGATAGAACCGTACTACGCAGTGGTAAACCAGGAAATATGCTCCGGTTGTAAAACGTGTAGTGGAATATGCCCCTACGGAGCAATAAGCTACAACGAGGAGGGAAAAGCGGAAATCAACAGCGTACTCTGTAAGGGCTGCGGGGCATGCGCGGCGGCATGCCCAAGCGGAGCCATAGAGCCAAACCACTTCAAGTTCAAGCAGATCTTGGATACGATAATAGCAGCATTCCAAGAAGAAACAACATCAACATAAACGCTAAGAATCATAATAAGACGCCAATAAAAGCCACATATAACCCCACTGAAAACACAACTCATCAGGATCGTTTCGAGCTCGAAATCCATAATCAAGTGGATGAATAAGGGCTCATCTCTTATCACTCTTCTCCTTTATGATTTTATCTCTCATTTTCTATCCTCTTATTTTCTGTAAATGTTTATATCTTTTTCAAAAAATTTATTAAGTTGCTTCTTCCTTGAAGGCTCGCTTTTGAACGGTTTTACTGTCTAATGGGTGCGGTGTGTTAGAGGGGTCGGCGTGTTTGAGGGGTCGTGGAGAGGTGAAAGGAGAAAGAAAAGTGAGGGAGATGTTAGCGAGGTGGCTGATGAGGGGTTGTCGTGGCGGGAGGAAGTACTGTTAAGGGTTGGCAAGGCTGCAAGAGGAAGACACTCCACTCAGCCGCCGTCAAAACTGAACGCTGTGGTTAAAGAAGCCTTCTCGAGAGAAAAAGTAGCGAAAAAGAGGCGTTTGACAGGGAGGTGCAGAGGGCAGTTAAGGGTAAATTAGAAGGCAGCCGAAACATGCTAACAATACCTTACTTCAGGCAGAGGCAAGTAAAGCGAGGAAAAACCGACGAGAAGCTCGCTTTTTAGTAAGGAGGCGGAGGAGAGAATTAAAAAGATTAAAGACGAGGCTAAGATATTTGAAAAGGAAGAAGCTCTTAGAGGTAGAAATCTTAGTTTTTCGGTAGTGAGTGATGGGAAAGTAGGAGAGGAAAGGGAGGGGAAGGAAAGGAAGAGTTGAAGAAGGGGAGGGAGGGTGAAGCTGGGCGGGCGGGTGAGGGAGGTGTGGGATGGCGGGAGGGGGCTGGAGGGCTTGGGGTGGAGGCTGGCGTTCCCGGGCGGGTTTCTCCTTTCGAGGTTGCTGAGCTTCTTTACAGAACTGAGAGAGTGTTAAGAGGTGATCCGGGGGTTAAGACTGGTGAGTTGTTAGAGAGGATTGTAGAGGAGCTTAAAGATGACGGGTTTGAGGGAAGGGTTAAGAGAGTTGCTCTCGGCTTACGACGGGAGCTAGGACCACTAGAGGATGTTCCCGGTAAAAAACTCGTAGAAGTGCTTAAGAAAGTGTTGCGGACTGTAAATGGCGCCTCGAGGCATTCTAGTTTGAAAGTTCCCGTACCGCAGGAAATCACGGAAAGAGGACTTCTTAAGGTGAAGATGGGTGGTATTTCCCTTAAAGAGTGGGACGTCATGAAAAATTTTCTCAAGAATAAGGGGGTAGACGTAGACGAGATGGTAAGGGAAGGAGTAGTGGAGGTCATGATCATAAACGTTAGAAAGTGGGGGGAAAGGGTTGTCATTGCTAAGGGGTGGACTGAACTTTACAACAAGGTCAACGAGAAAGGCTTGACAATTAAAGAAATATGCAGAGAGGTAAACAAGGAAAAGGAGGCGGGAGAACCTAAACTGGCTGAGAGTACAGTAGCCCGGTTTTTCTGGTTTGTTAATGTTAAATCATCAAAATTTATTTTTCCCCTTAAAAAACATATTTTTTTCTTAAAATTACAGAAATTGTAATGTAACGATGTTAAAATCGTAGATAAGCCAAAATAAACATGCACTTTTTGAACATTATGCAGAGGGGAGGCGAAGATTCACATTTGATTCGATTAAAAGCTCAATTCTTTATATTTTTCAGCCCACAACAGTAAAATATATATGTTTGATGGGGTTTGTAGGGTGGCGTCCTGCAGGAGGTGGAGAGGCGCCCCCATCCCGACGTCTTATCCGTATGAGGGGTGATCGGGGTGAAGCTCCGAAGGGTTATTACGCTGCTCGTAGCCGTGACGTTTCTCATTCAAGGTGCTGGATGATCGCTACGAAACCCGGTATGGACCGGTTGAAGTCCGCTAAGGAGGGTGCCTGGAAAGAAGGGTTAGCGAAGTTAGTTGAGCTGGTCAAGGAGGACTTTAACCCCCCGGGAAAGCTGGAGGTGGGTTCGCGTTGAAGGAGTGGGGCTTCGAACGGCCGGAGCGGCCCGAGAAAAGCGGAGGAAAACCACCAGAAGAGGAGTACGCCGAAAAAATGGTCAGGCTAATCACCAGGAAACCGCCCGAGGAGGAGCTTGCCAGGATGGCCGGGTTCACCCCCTCCACAGGCAGGGAGTTGCTCAACTCCAAGCCAGGCAAAACAATGGGGGCGCAGGAGGGAAAAAAATACTCAGGAGGGGGACGGGAGAAGCTCAGCCAAGGGTTTATCAAACATTGGGAGAAAGTAGGAGGAGAGGGGAAGAGATCGAGAAGAGTGGTTGAGGAAGGGTGTGTGCTGGCTTTACCTTCCGAGTTGAGAGAATTTTATCGTTTTAGTTTGATTTCGTCTGGTGAAACTATGGGTGAGTTGCTGGAGAAGGTTAGGGGGGTTGGTGGGGTTGTTGGGGGGATTGCTAAGAGGTTGATGGAGCGGCTTACTTCATTACTTAAGCTTGAATGGAATGAGAAAAGTGGGATTAAAGCTAGTGAGTTTTTAAAGTCATTTAATGAGGTGTTATGGGGAGGTAGTGGTAATGTTCCTGGGTTATTGAGAAGAGGCATTCCAACGCCACCTGAAATAGCTAAGGGTATTGAAAGACTTGTAGAGGAATTGGGCTCTGCGAAAAAGGTTGCTTCATTATTTGCTAAAGTAGGTGTTAAGACGGATGAAGCTGTCGTTCTCGCTATGGCTGGCAGACTTGGTTTTGCTCTTGAGCAATGGAACAGGCTGAAAGAGAAGTTGAAAATAGAGGAAGACAAGATTAGTGTTGAATTTGTTCAACGTGAGAGGATATCGGTGAAAGTTGAAAATGTTCGTCTCGGGAAAGGCGAGATTAAGGTCGAGTTCGGGAGATCCTCTAAGGGGGAAGAAAAGGTTTACATTATTGAAGGATGGGAAAAGCTCTATGACATAATATCGGAGAGCAATTTGTCGATAATGGATCTTGGGAGAGAAATCGGAGTAAATCATACCATTTTGTCTCGTGCCCTTAGGGTTGTAAGCGTTGAGAAGGTTGATGCGGCCGCCAAAATTTTGGGCTTAGAGTCGCCAGTGAAGATAAGCATCGATGAGTTAGCCTTACGACTTGCCGTTAAGCTTACACCCCCCATAGTTCCAATAAGGAAAGGTGTTATAACTGTTTTTAATTCACGGATTGCAGTTCGCGACTTCAGGGCTAAGCGTATCGCTACCCCAGAAGGAGTGATTAAAACAGATATACATTTAATGAAGCGATATAATTCACCGTTACTCAAAGAAGTAGCGTTGGATATAGTAAAGAAGCTGGGGGGAAAGGCGGAGAAATACCCCGTAATCTTCCGTAAAGTAGGAATATACTCACTAGGCGGCTTCATGCTTAAGATAGGAAGCATTAAGGATGAGAAAGGTTACACGAGGGAGGTAAAGGGAGGTGGTGTAGCAGGGATAGATGCTGTGGCACTAGCTGTCCTAGTAGCGGACACGTTGGGGCTTAAAAAAGCGAAGCAATTTCTCGAGTCGTTGAGACCTGGGGAAATAATCCTTAAGGATAGGTTTAGGGTGGCGGCTGAAAAGGAGCTTGAGAAGGTCGCCTATAACCCCCTCGAATTCGTCGAGGCATGTATGAAGCTTTTCGACGTTAAAGGTAACGTAAAAGAGGTGGCACTTGGCATAGGGATGATTGAAGGGTTCGCATCCTCGGACGCATCCGTAATTGGAAGCTTCTCACATGGCAGTTTAACTAGGATTGAAGAGGCTGAGCTGTCTGTTTGGGCAATAAAAACAGTATTCGGAACAAGCGTCAGAATATCACAGCGTGGCGACGGGAGATACTACGTCGATGTTCGAATTCCAAGACTTCTTCTTGATGTAACAGGATATAAAGGGGAGAGAAAGGTTAAGAGCGGCGAAACTGTTCCGAGGAAGCTCTTTGAGAGAGTGAACAAGTGGCTAAAAAAGGGGAAGGAAATAAAGCTAAGAGAGAGTGAGAAACGCAGAGTTGACGTAGCCATACTTGAAGCTGGGGGACTAATAAGCGCAATGGTGATGGGAGATGGAAACGTTAACGTAAAAGAGTTCATAGTTAAAGTTGAACAGAGGATGGTCGTCGGTGACACTAGAGGGAAAGGAGTAGTAAGGGAGTTCGGTGAAAAATTAGAAGGTATTCTGAGAAAGCTTACAGGAAAAGAGACGCCAGAAGAAATCATCCGAGAACTACATAGAAAGAAGATAATAGAAGAATTTGTCAGCCCTTCGGGTTATGTAGAGTGGTTGCTCAAATTTGGAAAGCTGAAGAAGATGTGTGAAGAGAGAGGATTGAAGGAGGAGTTTAGAAAGCTTACGGAAGTTATGATATGGCATCCCGGCCTCGGACGGACGAAAATAATCGCGAAGAGACTGCTCAAGGCGCTCGTAAACCGCTTCAACATAAGAAGACCAAAAATACGGGTAGAATTACAACATGGCAGATTCATCTTGAATGTGAAAAGCGACCGGATAATAGTCAAAAAAACTGCTAAGCTGATGTTTAGGGGGTGGAGCGCCGCACTGCTTCTCTTACCATTCCTCAAAGGTTCTAAAGGGTTTGAGCTTGCAAAGGCGGTGATGCATAGAATAGCGGGACACGTGATAGAGTTGAGTCCAAAGGAATCCAAGTTACTCGTCAGTTGGGTACAAGATAATCATAAAAAACTCGAAAGAGAGGGAAGACTAAACAGTGTTAAAGGAATACTTTATGTTCACCTTCCACCAACCATGATGAGAGATGTTGAATTACGGATTCCAGAATGGGAGAACAATGAGATAAAGGAAGAGGTAAAAAGCAGTGTGAGAGAGTTTATGAGCGGAAAAAAGTTTAAAGATAGGGAAACTGTAGAAGACCTGCTGGAAAGGGCTGAAATCAACCTTGAAAAGCTGGAACCCTTACCTCACACGGTAGAAGTTTACAACTGGAGAAGTGATGGTAAGATTAGTGGGAGTGAGTGGTGTCGAGTCTACTATGCTCCAGATCCAAGACCGCTTTACAACGGAATGAGAAAACTAGAAAAGGACTTCCTAGAGGACAGAATATGACAGAGGAATTTAAAAAGCTCAAAGAAATTGTTAAGGCTCTTGACTTTAGTAGATTGCTTAACGTTGAGGAGGAGCGAGTGTTCGAGAGAGCGAAAGACCTCGTATCACAACTAGACCTTGAAAAGCTGAGAACTAGGGATGGAGTAGAGAAAGAAAAGTTTGAAGCAGTTCTCAAGCTATCGAGGGTGTTTGCTGAAAAGATACTGGAGTGGCTTGGAAGGCAGCCGCCAGACTCAAACAAGCCCATAATGGGCATGGAGCTGAAGGAATACTGGAAAGTAGAAAACAGCCTGTGGCGTAAGGCGGAGGAAGAGTGGCGTGCCTATGCCTACGCTGCACGCTACCTGAGCATTTTCGGAGAACTCGCAAACAAGCTGATAGTCAGGAAACTTTACGACGAGGCATTGAGGATTGCCCTCACCATACCGTGGTTTCACCCCCCGGAGCTAGTAGCAAACATAGAGCTCCTCAGTGAGGAAGACCTAAGTCGAACTGCTAAGGAAGCAGAAGAACGTTTTAATGCGTATAGTGAGGTCGCTCTGACCTCTGGTGTGGAGTGGACAGAGGAAGTAGAAGAAGAAATCAGAGAGCTGGCTATAAAGAAGAGAGACGTAATGCTGGATGAAATGATAAGCTACTTAGAGAGCTCCCTGAAGGAGAGTATGTCGAGAAGGGGGGTTCTCGGGCTGCTTGCAGCATGCGCCAAAGACGATGATGAAGCCCTAAAAGCTATACTAAACCATCTAGACGAACTGAGTAAGTGGGACAAAGCCATAGTAGCAAGCAAGCTTAGATATAGGCATAAGGAAATTGCAAAGAGAATATATTCAAACTTAAGGGAGGCAGGAGAAACGTACCGCATGCTGGAGGAGGTCTGGTGCTGATCCAGAAAAACGTTTTTATATCCCCGCCTTCTAAGTGGGGATGAAACGTCCAGTTTAAGTTAAAAGGGTGGTAAAGATGTCCTCTAGTAGGCTGATTAAGGAATTTGACACAGATTTCACCCGGGAAGTAATAGATTTCGGATCTAAGTTTTTCCCTGAAGTAGAAAATTTTAGGGCATGTATCCAGTGCGGGACGTGTACTGGTAGCTGTCCTAGTGGCCGCGAAACCGCGTGGCGCGTGAGGAAGCTAATAAGACAGGTTCAGCTGGGTCTTAAGGAGGACGCAATAAGAAACGATGCCTTATGGAACTGCACTACATGCTACACTTGCAGCGAATCCGCTTTGCATGTAGCAAGCGGTCGCTAAAGGTGTCCCCGCCTAATCCCTATCACCGACATAGTCCGTAGTGTAAGGAACATCGCCGTCTATAATGGTATTATGCTGCCAAGACACGTTCAAGTGGCCGGCTTACTTATTAAGTACGGCCACGCCGTCCCAATTAACGATGAAACTAGGGAGGTAAGGAAGGAGCTTGGACTAGACGAGACGCCTCCCACAGTTCATGCCTTCCCCGACGCCTTAGGGGAGGTTAAGAAGCTACTGGAGGACACGGGTTTCATCAGGCTAATAGAAGAGGCTGGAAGGGAGGGTTCTAAGTGAGTAGGTATGCTTACTTTCTAGGATGTTTAACTCCCAACAGGTATCCTGGAATTGAGACCGCAACTATCGACCTTTTAAGGCTTTTTGACATAGAAGTTGACTACATGAAGGGTACCTCCTGCTGCCCTGCTCCAGGAGTTTTCGGCTCTTTCGACCTTAACACGTGGATCGTCATAGCCGCTAGGAACATCACTATAGCCGAGGATATGGGTGCAGACATAACGTTAACCTGCAACGGGTGCTATGCTACGTTGCAGGAGGCAGACCACATGCTTAAACACAATAGGGAGCTTGTGATAGACGTCAACCGGCGTCTTGCAAAGGTAGGAAGAGAGTACAAGGGGACGGTTAACGTGATACACATCATGGAGATACTTTACAAGGAAATTGGACCGGAGAAAATAAGGGACATGGTTGTTCAGCCGCTTGAGGGAGTTAAAGTAGCATGCCACTATGGCTGCCACTTCCTGAAGCCTAGCGATATAAGACAGCAAGGCAACCCTGAAAACCCGACGATGATGGAAGAACTCATTGAGGCCATAGGCGCTGAGCCGGTGGAGTACCGGGACAAGAACATGTGTTGTGGTGCGGGGGGAGGTGTAAGAGCCGGAAAAATAGACTTAGCATTAGACATGACCCGTAGAAAGATAGACGCGATGATGGAGGCTGGAGCCGACTGCGTCGTTACACCGTGCGTATTCTGCCACTTCCAATTCGACGTCGGCCAGGCCGAAATTAACAATAGGCTTGGAGCCGAGAAATATAAGCTACCAGTAGTGTTCATCACACAGCTCATTGGGCTGGCCCTGGGAATGTCCCCGAGGAGAATGGGTCTTCACAGAAACCGCACACAGGTGAAAACCCTCTTGGACAAGGTCTTCGCCTAAACACGGTCCACTTCAAACATTACCCTTCCCTTTTTTAACACTTCTAAACCTTTTTGGCTTGCTTGGATGACGCTTCCTCTAGGTGGCACTCCTCGATGGGTAACGCTTTTAAAGATTCCATATGGATTGGTACTTACGGTTGTTCTTATAGGGCTCTGGAGGTAGCACTTTGGGCAAAATTAGACCTAGATACATTAAAAGAATCGCTAGGAAGTTGCTGGCGGAATACGGACACCTAATAACAGATGATTTCGAGGAAAATAAGAGAATCCTAAACATGATCGCTGAGATAAGGTCTAAGAGGGTGCGTAACAGGGTTGCAGGATACCTCGTCCGACTAGTAAAACTCGGCAGAGAAGAATATGCCACCCCCACAGCCGAGGAACGAGCCATGGAAATGGAATACGAGACGGAAATAAAAAGGTATGAGGAGGAAAAGCAGGCAGAATCCGGGTCTAAAGCAAGCATGGAGGCAAGCGGGGAAGGAGAGAAGGCATCCGGAAAGGAGTCTGGTGAAGCAGAAGTTAAACCTCAAGAGGAAGAATCGGGAAAAGATGAGTGAAGAAAGGACTTTTACCTATATGTCCACTTGTATGTTAAGTTTTTTGATGAGCTCCTTGTACCTGTTTCTTATGGTTACCTCTGTTACATGAGCTACCTCGGCTATCTCCCTCTGAGCTCTTCTCTCTCCCGTAAGTATCCCGGCAATGTATAATGCTGCGGCGGCAAGGCCGGTCGGATCCTTCCCGCCTGTTATACCCATTTCCTTCGCCTTATTGAGTATCTCTGCAGCCTTAGTCCTAGCTTTAGCTGACAGCCTAAGCTCGGATGCAAACCTGGGTATGAAGTCTATCGCATTAGGCCTAGGCGACTTGAGCTCCAACCCTCTCAGGATCAACCTTACACAGTGAGCTAACTCCTTCCTGTTAACACGTGCTATGTGCTCTATCTCGTCAAGCGGCCTGGGGATCCTATGCTCCCTACAGGCAAGGTAAACTGAAGCTGCAACCATCGACTCGATGGAGCGCCCTCTAACCAGCCCGCTCTCCAGAGCGCGCCTATATATAAACGCTGCAGTCTCCCTTATCTCCTTGGGAACCCCTATCTGGCTTGCAATCCTGTTAAGCTCGGGCATAGCCTGAGCAAGGTTCCTGTCAGCCGAGGAATGAACCCTAGTCCTAACCTGCCACTTCCTAATCCTGTAAATCTGAGCCCTCCGCCTAGGGGATATCTTCCTCCCGTAAGCGTCACGGTCACTTCTACTTATCGTCGTACTTAACCCTCTATCAGGCATCCTAAGGGTTAAAGGCGAGCCAACCCTACTCCTGTCCTTCTTCTCCTCAGCGGTGAAAGCCCTCCACTCTGGTCCACTGTCAATCATTAAGTCATCAATCACCAGCCCGCACTCGCTGCAAGTCGTTTCGCCTCTAACGTAATCCTTAATTATGCTTGTACTGCCACAGTTCGGGCATCTCACCTTGTGTTCTCTCTCCACTTCAGACATTTTTAAACACCTCCTGAAGAGGTGGTGGGAGATGAAGATTACATGAACCTTCATCCTAATAGAAGGAGTCAGCGCTGCTGATTGACGGGTTTTTAAATCTTTTGGTTTCTGAATAGAAATTAGCACTATAAACTATCTCCATCTCCCAGCCATTAAAATAATGGATTTCCCCATATATAAACCTTTCGCCCTCAGCTCACCGTTGAAATATCTACTGAAAGCACACCTTCTATTTCTTCTATTTCTTTTTTAAATGTTTCTATGTTCGAGCTTAAGTGTAATTTATCTATGTAGCCTTCATAAAAGCATATCTTTCCCTTCCTGCAAAGCCCTGTCGTGTAGAGGAAATCTATCTTGTTCCTAACAATAACAGTCCCCAGCTCCTTTAGGAACTTCTGGCTTAACTTATTAATTTTTATGGAGACTTTTACTACTTCCGTACCGTCTGTGGGTATTAAGCGTGCCTCATTGTTTGCCTTTGAAAGCACAAAAACGGCGTTCTTCTTTCCTAAAATCTCAACGAACTTCTCAGGTAATCTTATGGGCCTATTAGGATCCACGACGACCATTTTAGCAAGGGTTAACTCCTCCGACATGTTAACCTCCTTCTGGCAATTAATTGGATCTTAAAAGGTAGTAGAGATTTTTCCTTCATTAAAAGTTTTTGCAGAGTCCTTCCGTGCTTCCCCTTCCTTTTAATCCTTTAAAAAAAGATGAAGTAGACTATTCCATTTCATCTCTGACTATTTCTATTACTGTCCTAAACTTTACGGCATCCGGCAGTGCACCGGTAATCTTAAGGTCTCCACTCATATAGGCTGATGTCGCATCTATCTCTCCCGTAAGAATCCCTAAGATAGTATCTTTATTTGTTTCAAACGTTAAGTCAGGGTTATCATGGGTTCCCTCGTGAACCGTGAGCTTACCATCCTTAACTTCAATGTAAAATGGCGTCCCTCCCTCAACATTGAACTGAAGAACCCTATCCCATCCCTCGATCTCAGCAGCAACATCCTCGCTTTTAGCTGCAACCTCCTCTATCTTCTTGAGGGCATCCATAATTTCAGACATACGTCTCCTCCTCCAAGAAGTTAGTGTGATAAGACTCAAAAAGAAAAATTATATAAACATTTCTCTAAGAAATGGGTGCCCAGTGAATAAAAAATTTTCTTCATTGCTGAAACGGAAACCCTTGTTTTAGCTGACTCATCCTTTCTCAGGTTTAAAATTTTCGATTCCAATACTATCCTTTTGCATCGCCATGTTAAATTTTCTATCTTTCAAAACATTTTCATTACATTTTTCTGACTATTAACTTGAGGATTTTCAAGAATGGCAGACTTAAATTGCTAAATTATTTAAAGGGAAAAGGTAAAACTAAATATGTGGTTTCACTCAATAAATTTAAAGCTGGAAGTAAAATGAAAGTTTGGGATGCCTCATGAGCATCGTGGTTTATGATGTTCAACCTGATGGAGAATTAACGGAACTACCAGGTCTTAGCAAGGATTTACTCACCAACGACAGAGTCCTAATAGTTGTGGCTGAAAGACAAAAGAAAATATATCTCTGGAAAGGGAAAAACTCCTCGGTGAGGAAGAAATTTGTTGGTGCACGGAAGGCATCAGCTCTAAGAGGGGAATGGGGCCTCGTTTTTAAAGTAATCGCAATGGACGAGGGAGACGAAGACGAAGAATTCCTAAGCTTGATTGGCATGGAAGCTAAGCCTCCGACACCACGCCCAGCACCCAAGCCAGCTGTTAAAAAACCTATTGTTGAAAAGCAAGCCGCTCCTCCCGCCAACCAAACCAGAGTAGCCATGGCGAAGCCCACCCAGCCGATACCCCAACCAGCGGCACAACCCTCACCCCCTGTTAAGTCTGCCGCTCAACCTGTAGTCCAGGCAACGTATGGAAGCAGCGGCCACACCCTTGTACCTGCTCAAGGAGAGGTTGCCACCATGAAACCCGGTGAGGGGGCCGCTATCAGCACCGCGTCTCCTAGTATAGGTGTTACTGGCGGCTTCACAGGAATCAATGAAAACGAGGTTATCTCCAAACTTAATGAAATTAGGATCCCAAAGGGTTACGTTAGAGAGATCGTTGTGATAGGGCCTTCTATATTCGCCGTTAAGGAGAGTAGGACTAGCATTTTTGGAAAGGAAAAAGTGGAGCGAAAACTTGAGAAGGTTAAGCCTCCTGAAGGCGTATTCCTAGTAGAAAACTTCATTCCAAGAGTTATAGCGGAAAACGGAAAAATCCTTGCAATAGAGTTTTTAAGGGAGAAAAGCGACCTAAATGAAACCATGGAACCATTAAAAAGCGAAATGGTAAAACATCTTGAAGATATAATATCTATGTTTAGAAAGGAAAAAGAAAAGTAGACTCCACCTCAAAGTAGCAGCTGGTTAAATCCATTTTTAACATTAATTTTTTTATATTAAACTTGAAGTATCATTCTTGGGGGATTTGGTTGCTGGCAGCAGAGAACGTTTCTAAAGTTGTTAGTATGCTGAGGGATGAGTTGAGGGTCCTTGGAGCCATAACAGCTAGGGGCCTCGCGCTCTACACCGTGGGAGGAAAACAAATTTACTCTGACCTTGACCCCTCCGTTGAGGAAAGGTTAAAGGTGTTTGTTTCAAGCTTTCCCGGTTTGAGCATAGGATCCCACATAACAGTCACCATAGGGGAAAGAACCTTAATAATAATGCGTCTCTCGGAAAGGTCTGTTTTAGCGGTTTTCACCCATCAAAGAGTTGGGATCGTACTGGTTAAAATGTCCGCTCTGATCAAGTCCTATGGAACAACACTAGATAAGCTTCTCGAAGGAGTTGAGGAAGAGCAGGTTCCATCCATACAGCTACCCGAAGTGAGCGAAGTTAAAACCGAGGAGGTTCCGGTAGAAGAACAACCATCAGAACTTGTAGAGGCCCCTGTTGAGGAAAAAGCTGAAGTAGAGGAAGCGAAAGCTGAGGAAGTTGAAGCCGAAAGAAGGACGAGAATAGTTACAGTACAGGTTCCGGTGATCATGGATGAATCGATTCTTAAGAAGTGCAGCGACAGAGAGCGAAAAATACTAGAGATGTGCGATGGGGAAAGGTCAATAGATGAAATAGCCAAGGAGACAGGCATCCCATTCTTCGAGATCCTTCAACTATGCACAAAGTATAGCGCGAAAAAGAAAATCAAAATAATAGACCGCCCTCGCATCATAACCGAATAAAAATAGAAAAAGTAGGTGTTAGGCTACTTACTCCTTTTTCTCCTTATTATAGTTATGGCTCCCGTCCCGGCCGTGGCGGCAACCGCTACTATCATGATGATAATTCCTGCTCCTCCCTTCCCTGAAGATGTAAGTAATAGGAGTAGCAGCAACGTGAGTGGAGTTTGCGTCTCATAGACGCTGGTTGAAATGTATGATATATAGGATGGATCGTTGTCTATGCTTTTTCCATCCCACTTCGGGAAGCATGTTGCCATGAAGTACGTTTCACCGGTTATGGTAATGTTTGCTATGGAATCCCCTGCTTCTCCAATGTACATCCCCTTGAAGGCTGAGACAGGTGTTGTTGAGGAGTAAGCAGTATAATTCTCTGTCCCATTCCACACGTAAACTGAGCCACCCATCTGGAAGTCTGCTATGGACGCGTTGCCTACCTTAAAGCTGAAAGTGCTTGACATCGTCGAGTTTTCATCAGGGTCTACTGGCCTACCCGACTCCGAGACGAAGGTCGACGTGTAGTTTCCTTGAACTCTCCGCCCATAGTATGCTATGGCTAAACTTCTATTAGTAAGGTCGGCTGGATTAGTGCTATTACCAACGTTCACGCTCCATTCTCCGACTCGCTGGTCTATCTTAAGAACTCCCTTAAAGTTTCCATCTCCGGCCTCAAGGTTGAAGTGCCCCACTAAGGATATGCCCGTTACGTTCGCCTTGGATGGTGTCTTATCAAAGTCCTCAGGGTCAACTGGTGTCACCTCCCTGATGAATGACCAAACATTATGTACCCTCTTAGCGTTGCCGACCTTAAGCGGGAACAATACTCCGCTCACGTTGCTGAGCGTTACGCCGAAGTCAACAGTTTCCCCTCCAGAAACCGTTACGCTGCCGTTTTCTCCATAAGCGCCGTTAAAGGGTAATGTTAAGTTGACTGCTTGGGCGGAATCTATAAGGAAGACGTGGGTTGCCTCCTCCGGGTCGGCTGCGCCTAGGAGCGGGCTAACGCCCATGTCAAGCACTCCATCCCCATCAACGTCGGTATAAAGGAGTATACCTGCAAACTCTGACATGAGCGTGTTCCAAGTAACCCCAAGTCCCGTAATGTCGGTAGCGTAGACCTCCTTGACCCTGAAGACGAGCCACGTCCACTCGAAGTTTTTATCCGTAATCCACCAATATTTGGGGTCGCCCGTAAGGTTATCTATGGTCGTGTTTTCTGTTATCGGTCCAAGCCCGGCATACCCTAATTTCTCCATTCCCATCGTTTCATTTTCCCAGATCATGTCTCTTATCTGACTCATTTCAGCGTCGCTCACCGCTGTACCATTAGTGTAGGTCCAAGTGTAGTTTCTCTCCCAGTCAACTGTCTGGTTAAAGTGTACGTAGCCAACATAAGACAGGAACAACAGCCCTGGAGGAACACCAACTATAACTACTAGGAAGTCATAGGTTACCTCCGTGTGGGACGTGGCGTTAACGTGCATCCTAACATAATAGTTCGGCGTATCCTTGTTGTTGTCCAAGTCAAGCGCTCCATTCTCATCTATGCTATAATTGAACCAGCTGAATGATGGCAGATTAAACACTATAAACCTGTTCAGCTCGAAGTGCTTCATCAAATCAACGTTCCATACAGAGCCACTAGTAGTGTTAAAGTATGCTGGTATTACGGCGTAGGTCCCGTAAAGCGATGAATTTGTCGTGTTAAACATTAAAGTAAATGTGAACCGGATGAAGCGTTCATTGTAAAATACCTGTTGGCTGGTGTTTGAAGCTGAAATGATCTTGATCGGGGTTTCACCGAGTCCGATAGGCACGATCTGCTATGTCTGAGTTGACGTATCGTACTCTACTAGTATTATATATTCCGGCTCTTCCCCTGCCAGTGTTTCTAGCGAGAAGGGTACAAGAGCTATCCCTACCTTGGATACGCTGCTAAGTTCGCTAGGGCCGCTATAAAGGTCAACCGTGATGCTGAACTGTTGATTTTGCATTACTAGTATTTCGTGTGGAGGTAAGTTCTGTGCTGATGCACCGCTTACGTTTGCATCTATGTATATGTATGGATCATCAACTATGATCCCCGGTTCAATGGCCTATTTATCCAGTTTAGAACATTGCCGTATGCGTCAAGGACATTTATTACCTCATATTTGTGTCTTCCATCTGCAATGTTCAGAGTTCCCGCGAAGACTACCTTATCATCGCTGTGGCTACACTTCGACGGGTCTAACGTAAAGTTTTCCGACCCGTCCTGTATTTTAGCATACGTGAACTCTGTTGTCCTTTGACACTCTCCCCGCTGAAGCGGGGGGATTCTGGGTTTGTCGGCTTGGCTTCATTCTGCCCGGTTCGGGCTGTGTCAAGGTAGCCCCTGCTACGGAGACTAGCCCCGTAGCCCGCTTCAAGATGTTCATGGCTCCGTTGTAGTTCGCGT
>JAPDJY010000053.1:0-78005 GCA_029258835.1 Thermoproteota archaeon
ACTGTTCCTGTGTCCGCCACTTCAACCCACTCGTCGGTGTCTTTGAAGCACCATTCACAGAAGAGCCTCGGAGGGACGAGCACTCTCCCACAGCCATGGCAGCGGCGACCCAAGATCTTACCGTTCTTCAACCCTTCAAGGAACGTCCCTAAAGCGTAGCCAGCGGTTCTGGAATACTCAAACATCGCTCTCCACGTTACGAGATAGACGTGCTCCAAGTTCCACTCGGGAATATGAGTCATTAACCCTCTTTTCTCTATGCTTTCACGCAGGAAGTCCTTCTTCGTCGGAGCACTTTTTAATTCAAATTTCTCGTAAAGCTTTTTCAGGTCTGGTGGAAGATGCTTGAAGAATTTATCGACGTCGTCGATCATAGCGTGAACCTCAACCTTCTTACCAGCCATTTTTAAACCCTCCTAACTTCTCATCACGACCACCGTGGCCACCTGCATCAGGTCCCCCCACGCCTGAGCAACGCCAACCTTAGCGTTGTCAACCTGCCTCTTCCCAGCCTGATTGCTTAACTGCCAGTAAAGTTCGGCAACCTTCATAGTCCCCGCTGCAGCGATCGGGTTACCAACCCCCTGAAGGCCGCCTGATGGGCAGGAGGGATGCTTTCCGTCCCTCTCAAGCTCCCCCTCCTCTAAGAGCTTGGGAGCTAACCCCTGCTTTCCTAGCAGTCCGTCCAGGTGATGTAGCTCCTTGTAGTCGAATGGGTCGTACGGTTCAAGGACGTCTAAGTCCTTTAACGGGTTTGAGATCCCTGCCATCTTGTAGGCTTGCTGTGCTGCAAGGTAAACGTAGTATGGGAAGGCTAAGTCCCTGTTCATCCAGTACTGACTGTCTATGCACATTCCAACCCCATCTATCCAAACCGGGGTGTCCGTGAACTTCTTCGCCACATCTTCTGATGCAAGTATGAGGGTGACGGCGCCGTCCGTTGAGGGGCTTATGTCCAGCCTCTGCACGGGCCAGGCTAGTACGGGGGAGTTAAGGACGTCTTCAACCGTTATTTTCATTCCTAGCTGGGAGTGGGGGTGGTCGAGCGCGTTACGTTTATTTTTAACGGCTGAGAGGGCGATGGTTTCCTTTTTAAGGTTGTGAGTATGCATGTACCGGTTCATTTCAAGGGCGAAGATCCAGACGAGGTTTGGGCCGAGAGGCCACTCTAGTATGGGCTCGAAGATCGTTTGGAAGAGCTTTTGAGCGTGAGGCACCGGAGGGGACATCTTCTCCCACGCTGAAACCTGAACCATGTCGTACAATCCAGATGCGACGTAGTACCATCCCGTTACCACGCATCCGACACCCGTTCCTCCTCCTACAAACTCTCTTATGTAGGGTTTACCGCATGCCCCCATGGCGTCGACGGGGTTCCACCCCTTCATGTGGATTCCGTCGAACGCGTCGGGAGCGGACGCGCCGACTACAGCGTCCACGTCTGCAGGTGTTAACCCACATGAGTCGAACGCGCGCCTAGTTGCCTCGTAAACAAGTTCACGTGTTGTATGGGGGTTTATGGATCTGAAATCGGTCATCCCAGCCCCTATCACAGCCACCCTCTTTTTCCTAGGCAAGACGCGGGGAAGTTTTGGCGTGTACGTTCGAGCCATCTTATTTCACCTCGCGAGCACAACCACTCCTCCACACTTCACTATTTCAGAGTCGCTTCCAACCGCGACCCCCACTTCAGCATTGTCAACTTGCCTTCTACCTGCCTGCTGCCTCAGCTGCTGGACAACCTCGACAATCCTCTGCAGCCCTGCCGCCTGCGGGGCGTACCCCATGCCTAGACATCCTCCAGAAGCGTTTACTGGAAGTCTCCCGCCTATGTAGAATTCCTCCACCATTGATGGCGCCTCCCCTTTTTTGCATATGCCCATCGCCTCTAGGTACTGTGGTTCTTGATAGGAGAAAGCCTCTGTTACCTCTACAATGTTCACTTGCTTTTTGGGATCCCTTATGCCAGCCATAGTGAACGCTTCCTTGCTGGCATTTTTAACCCAGATGGCTTCACCCCAAGACCAGCTTTCAGGGTAGCTTGAGTCCGTCGCATGCCCCACTCCAATTACCCATACTGGGGTGTCTGTTACAGCCCTCGCCACGTCTTCGGACGCCAAGATAACTACTGCCGAGTAGTCAGCTAGGGGGGCTATGTCTAACTCGTTAATGGGCCAGAACGCTGGACGGGAACATATCACGTCGTCCACTGTCAGTCTGGCTCCGAAGCCTGCTGATGGGTTGAGGAGCGCGTTACCCTTGTTTTTAACGACCACCTCGGCTATCTGCTCCCTTGTCGCTCCGGCGTCGCATATGTAACGTGTCATGTCCATCCCTGCCAAGTAGTAAGGATGTCCTCCGAGAGGCCTGTTGTAGATGGGGTCTAGGGCGAAGAGGAGGACTTCAGGGTAGTTCTTAACGTCCGTGGCTACCTTAGAGTGAGATTCAACTACAACCACGTCTGCAATGCCGCTCAGAATGAGCATGTAGGCGTTTATGAAGGCTATGGTGCCGTCGTTGCACACCAAGTTGTCAAACTTTAACCGGCACCCCACCTGGTCAGGAGTGTACTCGTCGGCAATGCTGATACCAGCGTAGAAGTCGTACTCGTTGGTTAATAGGGCGTCTACGTCGTCCGGTGCCACCCCTGCGTCCTCGTAGGCCTTCTTCGCAGAGGTGTAAATGAGTTCTCTGAAGTCTCTGTCGGGAGTCAGCGGTTTGCTTTCCACCTGTCCTATCCCGATTACGGCTACAGCCTTGGTCAAGTCCACCACCCAGAAAAATTAGAGTGAAAAACAATATTTTAATTCACAAATAAGAATGTTATGGAACGGGGAACGGGGAGTCCCAGAGGGGTGGAGTCTACCCTTTTAATGAGGGCTGCCATCCATCATCTTATTTATGCTAAGTTGGAAGGTGGGTGTGGGGTTCAGCGGATATAGTCTTTTATAGACGTGTGTCCGCTTTGGGACGCATTACCCTTGAAGGTTTGGTTTTATCCTTCAGGGGCTCGTCCCCTTTCGGGTGACCCCGGGAGCCCCACATCCGAAGGTGCTTGCCCCGATGGGCAGCCAGGCTGCCTGAGCAGACGGGGCTTCAGTTAAATATGTCTGGGAAGAGGGATATAAACGTGTTGCGGCCGCAGAACGTCCATTAATGCCTATGAAAAATGTTACTGCTTCGCAAGGCGTCATGGCTTTCAGCGTGTGCTCATAGAAAGTCATTAATCGAGAAGGGTGGAAACTTAATATTCAAGGTTTCTGGTTAAAGTGCTTGCAGTTCTCTAAGTGGACGTAGGAGGGTGCGGCTTGCTTCTGATATCAACGGCTAAGCATCGTCTTAGTGAGCTACTCGAGTTAAGAGGGTGCGTAGATGGGTACGAGCTTGGAATAGGGTACATCAAGGATAACAGGAGGATATGTAGTGTCCTTGGTGAATGGGTAGTTACAATCCACAACCTTCCAGCATTAACTCGTGGGGAGGAGTACTTCATGATGGAGCCGGCTGTTAACCCTGAAGCAGCCATTAAAGTAGCTATTAAAATGGTTGAAAGGGTGAGGGAGTTTCTGGATGACTGGAAGGTTTACGGTGTTCACGCTGGGCTAAGGGGGCATATTAAAGGGCCAAGCGATTTCACGGTTAGGGGAGAACTCTTCACGCTGGATGAGTGCATACGTAATATCAAAAGGTTCTATGAGGAGTTAAAGGGCAGGGGGGTGAGTAACATCGCCATCGAAAACATTTATGGGGCAAATGAGGCGTCTCCGGCTGTCGGGGCGGACGAACACGAGCTACGGTTGATTTCAAAGGTCGCCCCACTCCTTCTGGACGTAGGACACCTTGCAGTTAACTGCGCCTACAGGAACGTTCCCTTGGAAAGCCTAAATCTTAAGGGGCTACGCATCGCCGAAGTCCACGTAAGCTTCCTACACCCGAAAATAGAAAAGTTCAATAAGGAAATGCTTGCGAGCACGCCGATGTTCTGGGACCACTACCCTTACGTGCAAACCGAAGTCAACAAGCAGATCTTAAACGTAACCTCCGAAATCGTATCGGAGACGAGGATAGCTACGGCGGAAATAAGCGGAAGCCTAAAGGAAATAAGGGAAACACTAGATAAAATTTCATTCATCAGGGAGCAATAAAGGGATGCGAAGTGATGAGTGAAGCTAAAAGTTTTTGAAAGAGAAAAACAAGGTTTTTATTGGCCCGCCACAGAGTGCACGGGAAGCTAGTGGCCAAGCGATGACCCCGGTGTCCTCCCTGGCGGGCCACACTACCAAGATAAGTCTAGTTTTACCCTCAAGAAACACGGCGTTCAAATGATATAATAGTAAACAAAATAAGGGAAAACGGCTCTAAAGGATTGTTACAGAGAATTTGGGGGAGAGCGTGTATGAGAGCAGGAATGGTACTTGCAGGCCTCCTTATGGTTCTAGCGGCCGCGACGTTATTCTTCATCAGCTACAGTCAGCAACACTTAATCTATGATGTCACAACAATGATCGATTTAGGAATTCTTCCCTCGACAATAAGTATCCCAACTTTTTACGGGACAACGACGACGATGGACACCGTGATATGGGCTATTAAGGCACAATACGGCGGGTTCTTCCTGAACAATATGACGCCGACTGGGAATACAGTCTATGTCTACTACTCTGACGTCATTCTCGCAACTTGCATCATAGTGGGACTCTTCGGGATATATGCGATGGCCAGGGGGGCCGCCCAGCCCTAAAGCCTCCATTCTCTTTTTATTTATTTGCGTCTTCAAATCAATTAATTAAAGGGATGTTGCCTGGTGATTTTGGCGGGTTCTTGACGGGATGCTTGAAAGTTAGGGTGGATTCGTAAGCTTTTAAAGGGATATTTGTAGGGATGTGTTTGTGGCGAGGTGAATTCCTTGATGGTTAATGAGGAGCTCTGCGGTCTTTGCTCCGGGTGTGCAAGCGTATGTCCCAGAGGAGCAATAACCGTCAGTGAAAGGCGATTAATAGTTGATGAGGGGCTATGTAATGATTGTGGTCTATGCGTTAAGGCTTGCCCCGTCGGGGCGATAACCATGGAAAGGCGAAGTGAGTGAAAGGTTGGGAGGTTCGTAGCGGTGAAATATGATTTGGTTGTTGTTGGGGCCGGGCCCGGGGGTACGTCAACAGCGATTTCTGCCCTAAAGGCTGGAGGTAAAGTTTTAATTATGGATAGGAAGACGAACGTTGGAATTCCAGTTCAGTGCGGTGAGGCTGTAGGGAAAACCGGGCCTGGACTGGCGGAGATAGATATTCCCGAGAGATGCATCTTAAATCCAATTAGAGGATTTAAGATTTTTAGTCCGAACATGACCCCTGTGGTCTACGCTAGGAGGGAGGCTGACGGCTACATAATAGATAGACGCGTTTTCGATAAGGAGCTTCTTGCCCGTGCCTGCGAGCTCGGAGCTGACGTGATGGTTGGAGCGAACGTTACAGAGTTAATTTATAGGAATGGGAGAGTTTCAGGCGTCATTGCACGTCGATTTGGGGAGAAGGTGGAGGTTGAAGCCGAGGTTGTTGTGGGTGCTGACGGGGTTAACAGTACGGTTGCCCGGCTTTCGGGTCTGAGAAAGTTCCTTAAGATTAGGGACTTGGATGCCAGCGCCCAGTTCGAAATGGTTGGCGTTAAAATCGAAGAAGTGGACTTGATGGAGTTTTACCTCGGTAACAGGATTGCTCCAAGAGGATACGTTTGGGTTTTCCCGAAGAGTGAGAACAGGGCTAACGTCGGCATAGGGATCGGCGCGGGGATGGGTGAAAAAACGGCTTTCGAATACCTTATGGACTTCGTGAAGAAGCATCCTAGAGGAAAGGAAATATGCAAGGATGCTAAGCCCATCGAGTTCAGGGTTGGAGCGATTCCTCTAGGAGGACCTAACCCTAAGAACGTAGCTGATGGATTAATGCTTGTAGGGGATGCTGCAGGCCAAGTTCACCCGATAACTGGTGGAGGAATAGGGTACGCCATGGTTTGCGGCAGCATCGCTGGGAGGGTTGCCGTGGAGTGCATCGAGAAAGGGGACACCGGCGAGAAGGCGTTATCCAAGTATGAGGCGTTATGGAGGGAAAGGTATGGAAGGGAGTTTAGCCAGATGCTGGCACTCAGGGAAGTTCTAGAGAGGACCGAGGATGAAGTCCTCGACGAGTTAGCTAAGATCCTCACGGGGGAAAACGTGGTGGAGCTTACCGCCGGGAAGAAGATAGGTATTTTCCTTAAAACAGCTGCTAAGAGAAACGTTAAACTCCTAAAACTTCTAAACGAGCTTAGGAGGCTTCAGCTAATCCAGTAGGGGGATGGTGACGTGGCGGTCAGCTTCAAAGAGTTTGAGAAAATGGACATCAGAGTTGGGAGAGTTGTGGATGCTGAAAAGGTTTCGGGGTCTAAGAGGCTTGCGAGGATCATGGTGGACATCGGAGAAAAGGAGCCTAGGCAGGTTATAGCTGGGATAGCGGATTACATCGACCCTAAGAGCCTTCCAGGCAAAAACGTAATCGTGCTAGCGAACCTTGAACCAAAAAAGTTTATGGGTTTGGAGTCAAGAGGGATGCTATTGGCAGCAGACGTTAATGGCAAACCGGTACTGTTAACCGTCGAGGAGGACGTACCCCCAGGGACGAAGGTCAGATAACGATGGAACGTTTGCATACTCTTAAAAATTTTTTTTATACATTATTCGGCGAGTTCGCCCCGTTAACAATATGCTTCCTCGTTTTTTTAACCGTAAACCATGTTTTCAGCTTTAAAATAGGATTTCTGATTCAGCCAGCTTATGGCTACACGTTTTCAGGGCGCCTTATGAGCGTTATTCAGGCATCCTTCTCGATGCTATTTGGGGAAAGGGGGACCCCCTCACCGGTCTTCTTGCAGTACGGCTTCCTTCTCTCCCTGCTGGCCATGGCTAATTCCTTAATTGACAGGATAACTCTCTTCATCATATGGTTTTCCTTCGGCTTTGCCTCCATGGCAGCTTCAGGCAAGCCATCATCCACATTTTATTCGACAAGCCTTTTCCTCTTTTCAATGCTTACAATTTTCCTTTGGGGAATTAGCAAGAAGTACTGGTATGTTTGGATGTACCTTGACATTTTTTACTTAAACCCGGTTTTAGCCTTTTTCTCCGAGTACATTGCTATATTGTTAACGTTGGGGCTAAGCTGTCTAGCAGCAAAAAAGGTGATGCCTAGAAAGAAAGGGGAGGAAAGCAAGCCTGTACAAATAGAGCTAGTATGCCCTAGGTGTGGGGCATCATTTAAATCGCAGCCGGAGTACTGTTCTATTTGCGGATATCACATTAGAAAGAGGAAAAGTATGGAGGAAGAGGATGGGGGGTTCCCCCATCGTATTTAGAGATTTTCACGAATTAACTTTGTGTTATTTTAATATTACACGAATATAATTGATTGATCTTCAATAAATGGATTAAATTTTGGAAAAATTTATATATGAGTTCCATGATTAGTGTAGGATGGCTGAGCCGTTCCATTCTCTCCCCTCCTCCCAACACGCCCTCCTCCCCCCTCCTTGTTAATTCCTCAAAACGGCGATGAAGCCGCACGGGTTTTCCAGAAAAAATAAAATATATGAAGGGGAGGGAATTTAAAGGTTTTAAGATGCTCACCGGGTGAGATAATTGTCTTCTAAGCAGATTTCAAGGGAGTTGCTGGAGCAGTTCGGTTTGAGTGGAGACGAAATAAATGTTTATTTGGCTGCTTTGGGTCTTGGAGAGTTTTCTCTTAGTGATTTGGTGAATTGCTTGGCATTGCCATTTGATGTTGTTAGTAAGATTGTTAATAGGTTGGTGGAAATTGGCTTTCTACGTAGGGTTCCTGGTTCCGTTGAGCATTATGTTGTCCTTGAGCCGTTTCTGGAGTTTTTCGTCAGCTTTTACGAGAAGATCGGAAGGGAACTTCAGTCTTTAAGAGAGGAAATCCTTTCTTCCTTCGACGAGGCTTCCCGTAGCATTCAAGCGTTCTCCGGCATGGTTGTGAGGGAGGCTTCAAGGTTCTTTGCTGACGAGGCGGCTGGCTTAGAGGAGTTCACGGGTAGGATGTGTGATGAATATGGGAGGATTGTGGAGGAAGGAAAGGATCTTTTAAGGGGGATTGTGGTTTCCGTTGAGGAGCTTCTGGAGGAGCTTTTGTCCACTTTCATGGTTAAAATGAGGGATGTTGAGCGCTTCGAGGGGAAGGCGGTTAGCCTTTCAGAAGCTATGTCTGACTTCTTGAAGCGTATAGATGAGGGGACGAGAGCCACGATTGACGCTCAAGTTAAGCTTATAGGGGCACTTCAAAGCGACGTACGCAGGAGGCTTGATGGTTTAGCTGTTCAAATGAGGGAGGCTCTTGAGAACCATTACAGGAGCCACGTTAAAACCGTGGATGAGCTAGTGGCTGCGCTTGGAGAACTGTTCAGTAAGGAAATTGAGGGGTTACGGAGCTTCGTGGAGAAGCAGGAGATGGAGGCAAACTGGCTTGTTGAGACCTTAGCTGTTAAGATTGGAGGGTTTATCCGTTCTATAGGGAACAAATACGTTCAGATTATAACGGAGAGCTTTCAGAGAAGAAGCGAATTAACACAAGGGCTTCTGTTTAAGATAAAGGAGTTGGTGAATAAGGTTACTACGATAGCTGAGGAGTTGAAGGAGCTCAGCCGTGGAAGGCGGTCTTTCATCGGCAGGTTCGGAGCTTCAAGGCTTCGGGCTGCTTTAAGGATATGGGCTTCCGAAGCTGAAAAGGTGTCTGACGAAGTTAAGGAGATTCTTAGACAGATAGTTGAGGGGGAAGAGGCTGAGAAGAGAAGCAATGAGGAGCTCATCGAGGAGATTTTAGGGAGAGTGGAGGAGGATTACGAGAACATTAAGAGTGCTTTTAGTGGCATGAAGAGAGAGGTTGAGGAGAGGATAGGGATCGCCCCCGAAATATTCGAGACAAGGGTTACTAGCGAGATAAACTCTGCACTACTTAGGAGTACTAGGAGCTGTGAAGACACGACTAACATTCTTTTAACCATCCTTTCCGAGGAGTCTAAGAGTCTAATTGAGGAGTTAATCTCGTCTTTAGCCTCTTATGCGAAAGAGGTGGCCGGTCTTCTCACATCATATGTGAAGGAAGCGGTTGAGCTTGTTAAGCTGGTAGAGTACAGCGCTCTGCTCATACGCAGGAAGGCTGCGAAAATAATGCAGGAGAAAGCCTACGAGTACGATAAAAGGGGGGAAGAGTTAGTTGAGAACGTGGTGGAGAAGAGGGAAGCTTTACTGGAGGAGTTTAAGAGTAAGCTAGATGGAAGGAAGGAAGACTTTAACAGAGAGGTTCTCAGGGAAGCTGAAAGTGCATCAGGAGTTCTTAAAAGGGCTGTAGATAACTTTAAGCAAGTTATAGACGAGTTACACCTTAAAATAAGCGAGAACGTGGAGATCTTAGAGGACGTTTGGCAGACCTCCCTTGACGTTTCACCAGTATACACCGGCACTTGGATTGTTAAAGGTAAAGAAGCTGTAGTGAACCATATGGTTTCTATGCTAAGGAGAGCAAGGGGGAAGGCGGTTTTAGTTCTCCCTCAGCCTGTCCACGAGGTATTGGAGGCAGCAAGTAAGGTGGGGAGTAACGTAGCAGTTAAGTTAGCCGTGAAGACCGCGGTGGAAACACCCATCATTCGCGAACTCTCATTTATGGAGAACGTAGAAGTGTACTTGTGTCCAGACGCCGACTTCTGGGGGGCAATAATTGATGAAAAAGAGGTTTTAATAGCCCCGGTTGATCCTGACGGAACATTAGTTGCAACTGTTTCTGAGCGGGAGGGACCTGTAAAAGTTTATGGCAGACTAATAATGAAGTTCTTCGCCGACAAGTTAATGAGGAAAGTCAAAGAAAAGGAAGTTGAGGAAAGAAAAGAGGTAATATAATAAGTTTTTCACTGGAGAGAAAGAGCGGTTCACCTCTAAACCGCTTCGTAGACGTTTAAACGAGTCAGCCCTTTACGGTAAAGATTATACTTAGTTGGCACCTACGAATGTATGAAGGTGGCTTTTTAATGACCTCCTACCTAGGTTTCAGTTTTCTAAGGCAGGTGGAAGGGGATCATCCTCTTTTGGATGGAATGACCCTTTCTTTGTCTTGTTAAGTTAAGGTTGCCTATTTAAGGGAGGTTGAGGTGGTAGGGGAGGTTAAAATTGGATGGAATAAAAGCAAAGCGTTTTTCCCTTACGAGTGGAGGTGTCATGCTGGGAGGCATGATGTACCTTCCATGCGGCCGGTTGAAGGCGCCGGCTGTATGCTTCTGCCACGGATTGCCGAGGATTGCTAAGCCTGTTGAGGAGAAAGGGTACTCGGCGCTTGCCGAAGAGTTTGCCCGGGAGGGGTTCGTAAGCTTAATCTTCAACTTTCAAGGAACCTGTGGCAGTGAGGGGACGTTCTCTTTTTCCTCTTGGTCACGAAATTTAGATGACATGATCTCCTACCTTTCCTCGGTGGACATGGTTGATGGTGAGAGGATCGCGGTAGTTGCCTTCAGCGCCGGCGCCATAGTGGCAACCTACAATGTCGTCAACGACCATCGTGTGAGTGCTTTTGTATGCTGCTCTTGCCCTTCAGACACCGAGAGAAGCGCTTTTCTTATCCTTGAAGGAGTTAGGTTGGCTGGAGATGCAGGCGTCGTCAGGCTTCCTCTAGGAGACATGGAAGAGCTTACTAGAAAATTGAGAGAGGAACTCTACGCTTTTAACCCTAAAAGGTGGATTTCCAAGGTTTCCCCAAAGCCCTTACTTCTCGTCCATGGAGGAAGCGATGAGATTTTTCCTGTTGAAAACGTGTACGAACTCTTTGAGGCTGCAAGGGAACCGAAGGAAATCTTGGTTGTCGAAGGAGTCGGCCACCACGTCAGGAGCAGTAGGGAGGCTGTGAGTGGTATGCTTAACTGGCTCAAAAAGGTGTTGCTCGAAGAAGGATAAGCACCGTTTTAGTCTGTCCCCCGCTGCTTCTCCTCTATCACCCGGTCGTATTCTGTGGGGATGGCGCAGCACGCGTTTAGCCGCTTCACCTTTAATCCTAGCTCCTCTGCCTCCCTCAGAGCCTTCCGTGTTGGGAGAACAATTCTATCCACTATGTTTAGGGATAACAGGTCGATTTCCTCCCTTACCTTGCCGGGGGGCCTCATGCATCCTAGGGCTATAGAGGTGCTTCTAAGCATGAGCCTTGCAACAGCCATTACTTTCGCTGCTTCAAGCGGACTCGGAGGCGGAGCGTTTTCCATCCTTGTCCCCTTAGTAGGGGTGAAAACTATGAAAACAAGCACTTCAGGGTTTAACTCCTTCACTATCTTCAGGGCTTCGACTTCCCCTTCAGTTCTCCCATAGTTGAGCCCTATGCATATGTGGGGGACCACGTGCCGTATGCCTGCCTTCACATGGTTGAATGCCGCCTTCCTGTAATCTTCAACGTCCTTATCAAGTCCGTAAATGTTTCTTATCACCTTGCGGCTCCCCACGATGTCAAGTGATGCTACATCTATCCTTGCCCATGCTAGACGGCGGGCTAGCTCCTCCCCTATAAGACCCGTGTGAACGTTGACGAGGAGGGTCGTCTCCTCCTTCACCCTTCTTATGGCGTCTATGAATGGGGCGAGCGGAACGTACCCTTCTCTGCTGCTCCCCCCACTAATCAGGCACCCTACGGCGCCCTCCATGTCGAGCCTAGTACATGTCTCGTAGAGGCTTCTAGGGGTTACAGCGGGGATCATGTGGGACAAGTAATGTCTGTTGCAGTGTGCACAGTTAAGCCCGCATTTAGTCCCGGTGATGGATATGGGTGGGAAGAGTGGGGAGGGAGTGTAAACTTTCAGGCAGCGGCCGGCAATGCTGTCGGTGACGGCCCTAGCTGTTTCTAGCAGAGGTTCAGGGTTTTTTATGTTGAGTAGCAGCTTGGCTTCAGTGTAAGTTATAGGTTTCTCTAATGCTTTTTCAAGTATTTCCGTAAAGTTTTTCTTCAAGCCATCCCCCGGTTCTCTTGCTTTCAAGAAAATCAGGAAGTAAAGGTTTAAAGTTTTTAGGGTGTCCATGTTGGATATACCCAAGGCAACCTTAGTCAAAGCTAAACTTTTAGAGTATGGGAGAGTTTACGTGGATCGAAAGAGACTTAAGTACTTCCCCGACCACTCTACTGCAGGTCCAAGCGCTGGTGTTGACTGCATTTTCCTCGGCTTTGAGGGGCGCCTAGTTCGTCTTTCTCTTGCAGAGCGGGATGAAAGATGTACTTACATCCCAAACGTTGGGGTAAAACTTGACGAGTCCGTTTACCCTGCACATGAGGTTGAAAGTGCTTTGCATTGTCCAGGACAGGCGTTTCTTAACTTAGACTCTAACTGCAGGTTTAACTGCAAGTTTTGCGCTACACCCGTCCTGTCTTCCCACGTCACTCACAGGGTTTTAAGGGAGGAAGTTGTTGTCAGAATCGTTGAACGTGTGAAGAGCAAGATTGAGGGGATTGCCCTCACAACAGGCGTCTTCGGCACCGTTGACGAAACCGTGGAGCACATGGTGAGGGTGGTCGCCGCGTTAAGAGAATACTTTGGTGATGGATTACCTATAGGCGTAGAACCCTTGGTGACGAAAAGAAGGCACGTTGACATGCTTTACAGTGCTGGAGCAGACGAGGTTAAGGTAAACGTTGAAAGCTACGATCCGGAAACATTTAGAAGAGTATGTCCAAAGATCGACTATAATACTAACCTTGAAATGTTGAGGTATGCGGTACGTGTCTTCGGCGAAAACCATGTCTGCTCAAATATAATAGTAGGCCTTGGAGAGGACGAGGAATCCGTCGATGAGGGGGTACGGGCTCTAGCAGAGTGGGGGGTGGTGGCGTCACTCAGACCATTAAGCGTCAACCCTTTTGTGAGAGAGCAGCTGGCTGAAGCTACCGGTGGAAGAGCTAAGAGGCCTAGTGCTGAGAGGCTTTTAAGACATGCGTTAAAGCAGAAGTTCGTCCTTGAAGAGAAAGGATTAGACACGCGTAAGTTTAAAACCATGTGTTTAAAGTGCACTGCATGCGACATCGTCCCGCAGAAGGACCTGTGAGGGAACGGTATGCCCAGAGTGGTACACCCGCAGAAAGTGAACCTAATTAAGGGGGTGGTGGATGAGGGAGACCTTATTGGAAGGAGGGTGTTCCACGTAACAGAGTACGTTGTGGCGGGAGGAAGTGACGGGTGGAGGGTTTTCCAAGTTGAAACAGGGAAGGGAGCACTTTTAAGAGAGGTTACCGGGGCTCGGATGCTGAGCAATGAGGATGAAACAGTTTTTGTGGAAGTGAACGTTGACCCCACGTCTAAGAGGGACGTCTTAGCTTCCATCTCCGGAAAAGTCGATGGCGCTATTAGAAGTGTTGTTTACAAGGCGAAATACGGGCACGTCGGCTTAGCATTGTTCGAGCCGCCAGACACACACGTACACATAGTTGAGGTTGAGCCGCCATCCCCCAAACTCATAGATTACGTTGAAGTAAGCCGTCGTGAGGGGCTGCTGAGAAGAGACACAAGATTCTCCTGCAGTGTGGTCAACGTTCTAGAGTTAATCGATAGGGAAAACAGGTTGATCCTCCCTTGCAGGATCATGGAGGTTAAAGGGGGAGTGACGCTTGACGAGGACGTAGCCAACATAGAAAGGGCTAAGGGAAGCTTCACCCTCCTAGGCTGCCCTGTAACCTTAGCCACCGTTAAAGAGCTTAACCCAAGGTTAAAGGTTAAACTCGTAGACATGTGCCCTGTCCACCTCGCTCGAAGAATAAAGAGCGACGCCGACTTCTACATGGTTCGCTGCTGCAGGGCAAGCATTCACGGAACACTAAGCTACCATGCTGGAAGGAGGAAGGTGATTGCACTTCAATGGAGCCCGAGCCTTGAAGAATTCCTAGACGCGATCTATCACGGATCTACTTAGCCAAGTTTTGTGGTTACGTTCTTCAACTTTACGCTTTAACTATGTAAAAATTACATTTAGTAATAAAAAAACGGGATGTATATATTCTTATAATGCATAATACGTAAAATTTATATATAGGTGTTTTATCTTTGTCTAAACAGCGAAAAATAAGTAGTTTGCTCTTACCTCCCTCCTCCCCTCCCTCCAACCCGCGGGGGCGGCCCAACTAGTTCTTCATTCCCCTCCTCTCCCTCCTCCCCCCACCCACGGAATGAAATGGATGGGCTGCCCCCGCCTAACTTCTAAAGTCACCTGCGGAGGTTCCATTCGTCACGGGAATACTTATCATCCACAAGCTCCTTTACAAGGCGTTCCTCGTAATCGGTAAGTTTCCCTTCTTTCAACTTTATACCTAGAGCTTTTTCAAAGCCCATTTTTATGGCGTCCTTTACCAGTTCAATGCTGGGCGGCTCGCCTAGTATTTTTTCGAGACTTGTTACTCTTTCACTTATATTCCTCGCTTGCTTATCACTCATTTTTTCTTTTGGGATCAGCAGTACCTGCTTCATGGTTTCTATGTCCGCCTTAATTAGCAGGGTTCCATGGTGGAGGACTACTCCCTTCCTTCTGGTCTGAGAGCTACCGCTAATCTTCTTCCCGCCTACAAGTATGTCGTTAACTGGCTGGAAAACGGCGTCTATGCCGAGTATTCGGAGGGCTTCAATCACCCCGCCACATAGCACCTCGTATGATTCGGCTATGTTCTTGGGAATTCGAGGGTGATCCTCACCGACCACAACAGAGTATATTATGCCATTATGATCGGAATATATTGCTCCGCCGCCGGTTATCCTCCTGCTAATCTCCACTCCCAACCTACGGCACGCGGCAAGGTCAACCGTCTTCTCTACGGATTGAAAGTAACCTATGGAAACCGCAGGGGGCTTTCTCCTGTAGAGGAACACCGTGTTTGGGCACTTCCCCTCTGCACGGGCAAGAAGAATGGCTTCAGCCACCGCTCCGCTGGTAGGTGGATCAATCAGGTCAAAATCGATGTAGCGCCAAACCTCCAACTGTGACCCCTCCAACATCCAAAAAAGAAAACCTTCTTTAAATTGTTTCCAGTCCTTTAGAAGCGGCTTCCCTTTCAAAAACTAATAGAAAAATGGAGGAAGGGAGGAAGATGCAAATTTAAAAGTTAATATGGGAATTTCCCTTTGACTGTTTGAGACCACCTTCTCTTAAGGTGTAACGTAGAAGAGTACTGAGTACTGATCCCCCTGCTTTCCCTCATGGAACATCACGTAACCCTATGGGAATGTGAATACTCAAGGGCAAACCGAAAAAGGACCGAACAGAAAGGGAAGATAACGGATCCCAAAAAGTAGATAGGAAGATAAGACTTCTTTAAAGCAGCATGGGCATGGGGAGCCCTTTCGCTAAAATTTTGCTAAAAGCTAGTAATAAATAATAAAAAAGTAAGTAATAAAAAATAAAAAATGAAAAATAAATAAATTAAAAAATGAAGTTATATGGGGTAGGGGAGGGGGACCGGTAGGATCCAGCCGCCGATGATGGGAGCCCACATTGAGTACCATGGTGAGGGGGCGAAGACGTAGGGCCATGCTGCTGTTAGCCCTGTGCTGACTGATGCTGCTAGTAGTGCTAGGAGGGTTATTAGTGCTACTAATATTTTCTTCATTTTTGTCACCGCCTCCCCTCCTTCTGGAAGAGATAAAAGGGGAACAGAAAAAGTGGTTAAAATTATGTTGGGGGAGGCGGGTGGAGTGCGATAAAAATGAGTGTTTTAGCGTGTGTTGAAGGGGGAGGGTTGATTGGAGTTGAGTTTCCTTGGGGGTGATTGCGTGGAGGGAAAAGGATTTTAGTTGTTTTCCCATCGTGTTCGAGTAGGATTATGAAGGGTGGTATGTGAAGTTGTATCTTATGGCGGAGGAGCTGGATAGGGCGGATTCAATCTCGGAGATATTTAGGGTGGTTGAGACTGTTATACTGAGAAAGCTTGGGAAGCATAGGCCTGTCATGCTTGGAGTGGCGGAGATGGGGATGCGGGGGGAACTCGTGATAGGGGCGTTTCACCCTGTTGGATCAACCCTTATAGTTCTTAACAAGACTCCGCTAGAGAGGATCAAGGCATCTTCGAGAAGGCTTTTAAATGCGTACTGTTTCCACATGTTGCTTCACGAATACCTTCACAGCTTGGGGATGCTTGACGAGCGGGATGTTAGAAGAATGGTTTATGAGATAAGTAGGGAGTTCCTAGGACCCGAGCATCCAGCCACCGTGATGAGTTCTAGGGGGGTCACACATTACTTTCCCTTCATAACATATCCGGCTCCAGGGGAAAATGCACCAAACTTGAAAATAGAGATAGTTAAGGATTTCACGCAGCAAAGTGTAACGTATTTCTCATAGGGTGCTTGGCTCCCAGCGCCCATTTTTGATGAGGTTTTTCGGGGTGCAGTATTTTTTGACTATGGGGTTTTTAGGGTTGCCAACGTAGACCCATGCCTTTACCCGGCTGCCATCGTTAAGGATGACTGCCTTTTCCTTCCTGAAGTAAAGTGAGTTGGGATCCATGTTATCGCATCCCTCGTACCTGTCGATTGAGGCTATGACCTCTTCTAGGTTAAATATTTCGATGACCTTGCCATAGACAAGGCTGCCTTCTGACTCGTCTTCTATCAGGATGGGAAACCAGCTAGCCCTGTAAAGGCGTCCTCTGACGGCGCCTTCCATCACCTTAACAGGTTTAATCCCCCATCGTCTTTCAAGGAATTCCATGTTCATTAGCGTTCCGTAGGCAAAAATCCGGTTCAACCTTTACCCCCAGCTATTTTAAGTCAGAAATGTGTGAGTTTTCCTTTAAAAAAGAATGATTATCCTTAGATTAATTAAGTTCACGTTTTGGTTGTGAGTCTGAGTTTAAGGAGAACCAAATGGCGTGGAAGTTGAAGGAGGGTTACGCGGGATCGAAAATGACTTATGGGGGGTAGGAGGATTATTTCGGTTACAGGTGGGGTTTATGATTGAGGGGATAATCTTTGATATGGACGGCGTTTTAGTATCGTTAAACTTGGATATGAAGGAAATGACGAGGAAGGTTGAGGAGTGTCTTGGCTTCAAGGTTGACCGAACGGTCTTTGGAACCCTTGTTAGGCTGATCGAGAAGGATAAAGAGCTTTACGAGAGGTGTCTGTCAGCGATTGACGAAGTGGAGATGGCGGCTATCGAGCGGACAATGACCGTTTTTCCCGACACGAGGATGGTGATTGAGCAGCTTAGCAAAAGTTACCCTTTAGCCTTAGTAACTCTGCAAGGCAGGAGGGCGGCTTTGAAAGTATTGGACAAACTAAACATAAGACAGCTGTTTAGGTTCATATTTACGAGGGAAGACTCTCTTTTCAGAAGCGAACAAATTAGAAAAGCAATTCAAGCGTTGGGTATAAACAAGGAAAACGTTTTGATGGTTGGGGATCGTAAAAGCGACAAGTTGGCAGCGGAAGAGGTTGGATGCAAAGTGATAATAGTTCGGAGGGAGAACTATAAGCCCTTAGAGGGGGCTATTACGATCCATTCATTACACGAACTCCTAACGGTAATAAAAGGCTTTTAACCAAACTGGAAAACCGCTAAATGAGGGTACGGGCTTTTGAAAGACAGGAGGAGGTAAAAATGCCATTAAGAAGGATTAGTGAATGGTTAAGCAATGTTAAGCTGGAAACCGCTGTGGAGATAATCGACGTGTCATTTGCAACCCTACTAGTACTGACAATAATTTTATTCTTTTTAAACGTGATAATGCTCCCAAAGAACGTGTTTTTCCTCCGTATTCCAGAGTTAAACGTCTTCAGCGCTTACTACTCGGCTCAACGGCTATCATTCAACGATGAAGCCATGATATTACTATCAATGCTCGTGGCAGCTCCAACACCACTTTCCTTATTTGTAACATTACGTATAAGAAGTGAATGTGGAGAGAGTTTCAGTGAAGCATGGGAGAAAATGGTAAACTCGCTAAGGGAAAAATGGCTAAACAAGGAAAGGGAAGGGATTGCAACCATAGTTCTCCTAGTATCCTCAGTGGTACTAATTGTTCTCCCTTTCACGACGATTCTGCTTCTTCAACCAGTAATAATAGACTACGTGGCATCAAATCTCACAGCCCAGTGGTATCAGGGTAACATGATCTGTTTTGCATCATCGTTAGCCATCGCGTATATTACCTCAAAGATCAACGATTTGAAAAGAAAAGCAGAACAGTAGTCACATTGAAAAAGGAGAAGAAGCTCTGAAGAGGTTAAAGTATGGATTTCATTGAAAGCATGGACATAGTTATGTGGGCTAAGAATGGTGCAAGATTTCTCCCCTTAACCCTTAAAAGAATAGAGAAAGTGTTGCCGGAAAACGTAGTGCACAGAAAAATCTTCATTGATGACCACTCAGTGGACGGGTCAGCGTCCATCGCGAGGGAGTTTGGATGGGAGGTTTATGAAAATCCCGTGGGAGGGGTCGGCGGCGGCTTTGAAGAGGCGCTAAGGAAAGTGGACTGCCCGTTTTTCGCCTCGTTTGAACAGGATCTCCTCCTCAGCTGGAAATGGTGGCCTGCTATTCCACGCTACATGAAGGAAAGCCTTGTCGCTGTAGCTCAGGGATGGCGCATTTCCAGCCATCCAGTCCTAGGAGCAATAGAGGAAGCTGCAGTTAGAGTAAAGGGATTAATCAACATACCTCTCTACAGCATAGATAATAACATTTACCGCACAGAGGCTATCAGGAAACTGGCTAGGAGGATAAGTGGGATACGTTACGCCGCCGACGCGGCACTTAGAGCAAAAATCCTGAAAAGTAAGCTGTTATGGGTTACCGATGTTAACGTCACCTCCCTTCATTTAAAGCCTACAGGTATTAGGGAGTATGTTAAACGGAGATATGGAGAACCTCGGAAAGAAGTCTACGAGTTAGCGTTAAGGGGAGAAATCGCGGAGGAGGAAGCGGAAAAGTTCAGGCTATTTAGCCTTTACCTGCGTTTTCTCCTATCTCCCGTAGTCGGCGTCAGCGCCTCACTTTTACAAAGGCAACCATGGCTCCTCGTATACTACCCTATGGTTAGGGGGCAAAGCCTTAAGGCGTTCACCGAGTGGTTAAGAGAGAGAAGAGAGACGCTAAAGGAGGATAGAAGAGACTAGCTGATTGTAAGTTTTACATCGATGAGCATTTTCCGCTAGGAACGCCTCGTAGTACTTAGGTACCATATTCTTTCTGAGAAGAGTGTAGAGGATTTTAACCGGCCATTCAATCAGCATTCTCCTAGTTGGCAGCTTACAGCCAACCGAGAATAAAAAGTATTCCGGGTGTGTGAGAACCGATGCAACCCCCTTCTTTCTAAGGCTTTCCTGAATCAGCTTCTTAAAGACCTGATATCCGTCCTTTCCTCGAGTTTCAATTAGCGTGTCAAGAGTCACGTGATCAACAGGGAAAACACGGGTTTGAGTTTTGAAGGCAGGTTTCCCGTAACCGCAAATATATTCCAGATTTAGACAATCCATAACACTCCAGGTTTTATCTCCTCTCCATCCTGGCCCGCCACGTTTACCACACGGGCTAACACCTCGAATGTTAAACCCGTGAGAGCGAAGTTCCTTTAGCTCTTCAAGCGCCCTCTTCGCATTGATCGTATTTGCGAGGTGTAAGCCTATTTCCCAGCCACCTTCCTCCGCTGCCTTCAAGAGTGCAATGTCCCTTTCACTCTTTAACAACTCAACTCTGACAAATATCGTCGACCTAACACCGTAACGTTTCTCAAGTTCCATTAAGCGTGGCAGTCCAAGGCGTAGGCCTAAGTAGTAGTCTACATCGTGTCTTAAACCGATCAAGCGCGTTCACCACCGGGATGAGAGGATACTTCAAACCTTGCGGAATAGCATCAACCAAATCCCTGTAAATGCCGATTTTTAGAGCCAGACTACCTCTCCAAGTTATGGGAATATAGTAGCGAGGAAGAACAAATCTTCTAAAACCATTCCGGTACTTGAAAAGGTCAAGGGAGGGGTGATTACCCATTCTCGCGTATATGAGGTACCGTATTCCCTTTTCCTCGCACACCTTAACGGCTTCGGATATTAAAGCGTTATTTGGAGCTTTATCCCTGTGGGCAATGTATGAGAGAAACTGGGTTATTACTCCAACGTTACCCCTAGCGTCTATTATCATGAAGCCTATTAGCCTGCCTTTATAGTATGCTCCCAGTAGCGTTCTATCCGTTTTAACGCTTAAGCACCCATTTCTTAGGATCCCTTTAAGGACGCTTTCGTAGCTTTCACCATAATGGGGGAAGCCGCGACCCTGCCTTATAGGCGTCTCATTGTATATTTTCCATATTTCCAAGGCTAATTGCTCTGTGGGCTTCTCAATTCTAATGGTAACTCCTTTCCTAACCGCTTTCCTAACAGCCCACCTACTTGACTTAGCTATCTTCTTCCACCAGTAATCATGACTGTAAATTTTCATTAGGGCTACGTTATCGTGTACGTACTTGAAGTTCCAGTGCCTTTCTTTTCCTAGGAAGGTTCGCTCGATGAACGTGTAAACGTCTACTCCGGCTTGCTTGATAAGGTTTAGAAAGCTTTGGCTAGGATTAAAATCGATGAGGTATTCTTGGGGGTGCTTGGCGATCCAGAAGAAGAGCTTCGGGCTGACAAGCAGCCCCCCTCTTCGCCGCCACCCCATATTTAATCCCTCATTCAAACTATAAGAGGCCGGCAAATAAACATTGCCGGAGGGGAAGGAGGAAATATCTGGCAAGCCTCCACTAAGAGTTTAAACGTGAAGGAATGGAAGAGTGAAAGAATAAGGGGCCACTATCAGTAAAAGGGTTAAGCAGTTTAGATGTAGGAGGCGATTCCTAGCTGTTAAGAAGGCGTTACTGTGGGAGCGTGGGATTCCGGGGGAACATGCTGTGGGGGTATCGTCCTCTTAAAGGTAGCTTGCATGGAGGCGAGAATGCGGAAGACTTGATGCCATAACCCCTAGTGAACGGGATAAATAATAGAAGTTAACTACCTTGCTTATCTAGCAATGACGGGTTGACGCGTACCCCCAAGAATACGTTGAGTGTTCAGTCTTCTGTGGGCGTCCACCTGGTAATCCCCTTCTCCTTGGTTAGCCTTTCTGCTTCGCCTAGATTGAACGGTTTCACAACCAAGGTTAAGCCTTCATATCCGATAACCTCTACGTCTTCCCCCTTCATAACATATGGTTTTCCCTTAACCCTCGCTGACCATAGTTCGCCTTCAACGTTCACGAGTCCCTTAGGGGCTACATCCGTTTTAGCAACACCCTTCTTGCCGATTATTGACTCCATGTCAAGCTTTCTCTTTAGCTTCTTGGTTTCATAAGCCTTGTACGTCATAAACAAGAAGAAGGCGGAAAGCACCACTCCTGTAACGATCACAATGTTCCTAATCGTAGCTACAAGCCTCCATTTCTCCGGAGGGGACTCCATAGGGAGCAAGATGATGACTGCTATGAGTGTGCATCCTGTGCCGAGAAGGGACACTACCCCGCTTCCCAGTTTAACGTCAGCCAGCATTAAAACCACGCCTAAGGCGAGGAGTAGAAGGGAGCCCACCATGCTTATGATCCATCCTTCAACAGGCAAGCCACATCCCTCTCGGCTTACACCAATAAATAAATGATGAAGTTAAAAACTTATAATTTTATAATTCTTTTAACAAGTTTTAGTAAGACCTTCAGCGGGATCCTGCTGGAGTGTGGCTGGGATGATAGACTTAACAGCTCTCTTTGAAGCTTACTCTCTGAGCATTCCGTTAACAGTCACTTTCAATATTGCCCCAGCGTTGCTCATAGCGTTCCTATTAGCGTTAGCTAGGAGGAAAGCGGGGAAGTTCAAGCCGCTAATCACCGCAGGAATAATAGTAGTGGTAACCTTGGCAGCTTTAAACTGTGGAAACATACTCATATCCCACTTTGAAAACGTGGATCCCGGAAACCTTCTGCTGGAGTATTTAGGAGTGCCGGTGATGTTTTTTGAGGCATCGCTGATTTACCCATTCGAGAGCTGGACTGGAGCGGTAGCATCACAGTTCATAGTGGTATTAACCCACTACCTTGCTGGAACCCTTCAAACGTTCATCCTATGGGCCTTCGTCGGCTTGTTCTCGGTTTTCATAGGTATACCAACACTCCTCATCAGACTTCTAGTACTCGAAAGGAAGCTTGGGGGAACGTTCCTTGAAAGGGTTAAAAACGTGGTTTTCGGCAGGGTGCCAAGAAACCCGTTAGATGAGATGCCCAACGTCAGCCTCGTAAAGGACTACCTTGTGATAGGGTTGGTTACGCTACCAGCCATGGTGTCGTTTGGCGCGACCGTTGAAAACTACTACAATATGGGTGTAATAGGAGGGTTCGGCCTTAACGTGGCAATATACATAATGCTCCTTTACAGGTTCTCGTATCTGACGTCTTCAAGACTTGCTAAGAAGGGTGAAATGAAGTGTATGGGTGTCAACCTGGGAGATAAGCTGATGAGGAGCGTGACAGGCCCCTTCACGTACTTCAACATTCTTCTTTCAATGGCAGGGGTCGGAAACATCATATACGGGTTCTACACCCAGAGAACATTTTACATGATGCTCCAAGTGTTAAGAGAGAATTTTATAGCATCGCTGACCGCTCAGAACCCCATGCTGGGGTTGGCCGCATCAGCGTTAATCCCCCAGATGCAAGGAATAAACATTTACATGCTTGCCAGAATAACATTGGCAAATACGGCGTCAATAGTCTTTGCAGTAGCCCTCCTACCCCTCTTTGAAAACTTCGGGGTTCACCTCTACGATAAAGCGTACAACGCTATGGTGAGGTTCTCGGAGGAGGTCAGGAAGCTGGGAAGCGGGGCAACCGTGGAGGGCATCATAACGGGTGTGACGCTCGGGGCGGGAACGTTCATAGTTATTTACGTTTTGATGATGGCCATTACAGGGTTAGCTCTCGGCGGGCTATACGACCCAGCGGTTACATCAACCCTGATATACTTCGCTCTCTCCCATGAAACATACATCATGCTCTCGGCCACCCTAGCAGTCCATAACGGCTTCACCCTAACGTTCCCTCCAGCCATGTCTGCAACGGCCCCCCTAGCAATGTGGGTTCTCTTAACAGTTTTCATCACAATGGCGGCACACTTCATTCTAGGAGGCGCCTCGGGAAGCCTAGCTACGAGAGACGTGAAGCCAGAGGTGATAGCGTTCGTCTCGGCAACGATAACAGCCGTCGTCATGTGGATGTTCTCAACCCTAAGCACCCCCCTAGTGGGATACGTGACAACGTACCTTGAAACCCCACCAGTGGGGGTCATAGCGTTAAACAGGCCACTAACAACCCAGCCAACCTACCTCATAGATCCGAAAGTGTACATAAACGGGATGTACATTTTCAGGCATGCGACATACCTAGCTTACCTAGTCCTCTTCGACCTTCCGATATGGATCCTCTCAACAACGTTGATAGCTTACCTTACATACTACGCTAAGCCACCTGAAGAGGCTGCCGTAGCAGTACAGGTCCCCGCAGTCGAGGAGATAAAAGCTAAAGAGAAGGAGGCTGCGTTCAAGCTCACTCTAAGCGACGTGGCGCTCAGCGCCGGAATATTTGCTTTAGGTATAGTAACTACAACGGTCGCCGCATTCCTGTTATACGGCGCCCTACAGCTTAACGCTGTCTGGCTTTTCAGGGCAGTAATATATGAGATTGCGGCGCCGGAGGGAATAGAGTACTGGCTTTACCTTAACCTTACACTCATACCCCACGCTATAGCGTCAATGCTACGTCTCCCCCCATGGACCCTTGAAAATAACCTGCCCATCATACTAATCCATAATTTTAACAGGTGCATTCTCTCATCGATTGGAGCCCTAATCTTCTGGATGGTAACAGTAGGATTCTACATGGCTATTAGAGGTGAAACAAGCGGGGTTGAATGGTACATTCTAGGCGCGGTGGCATTCATAGCAGAGTACTTTCTATTCGACGACCAGTTCACCCCTACAGCGATGATAATAATACCCTTACTGGTAGCAACAGCGTACAAGCTTGCCCACAGAAAAGCAAGCTTCACCTCAACCCTCATAAGAACATCCCTCTACTCGCTCTGCACGCTAGAGATACTTTCCACGGCGTTCGTGATAGGAGGACTCTACATGACAGAATCCGTCACATTCCTATGGCTTGGAGGAAAAGGAGGATACCCATACCTCATATCCATACTCCCTCACGGAGTGATCGAAATACCAGCAGCAATCCTAGCAACAGCGATAGGAATATCAATAGCCAAAAGACTAACACAAACAATAGGCAAACCAGAAGAATTCCTAGAAAAATCAAAGGAAATACTGGCATCCACTAGCATGGCGGCAACACTGCTAGTAACCATAACCCTATTCACAATAGCAGCAATAATAGAAGCGTACATATCACCCCAAATCTACTGGAGTACGTTTCCACTACTAGCCATTCTAACGGGATAAGGGCAAGACACCATCAAACACACTTTCAGCAAGCCACCGCCCTCCCCAACCCGAAGCACCACCTTCTCTTTCCCACAGTGGGAAAAATTAATTAAAAAGAAATGTCCCACAAAAAGCAGGTGGAAGCATGCTGGTTACACCTATAGATGGAAAAGGGAGAATAAGCCTTCCAAAAAAGTTCAGAGAAAAATGTGGTAGAAAAGTCATAATAAAGGAAGCAAACGGATACCTAGAAGTTCACCCCCTCCCAAACTACCGTGAATCCAAGGGAAAGTACCCCCTAAAGAAGAGCATCGAGGAAGTAGAAGAGGACGAGGAGAAGCTCCTACTGGAAAGAGGCTGAAAAACGTGAAGATCACCGCAGACACCGACCTCTTCATATCCCACTTCGCAGGGGACGAGCACGCCGACTACGCAGATAAAATACTAGAAGAAGCGGAGAGAGGAAAACTGAAAATTTACACTTCATCCATGATGATCGACGACCTTATAACAGCCTACAGATCTCAAGGATACACGGTCAAGCAGGTTGTAAGCATACTCCAAGACCTCCAAACCCTAACCTTTGAAATCCTCCCATTACCAGTACATGTAGCAATAGAAGCCATGAAAATCTACAGCGAACATAAAGGATCAAGAAAGCTCCACTACTTCGACGCCTTCATCGTAGCGACAGCAAAACTCCAAGTCAAAGCACCACTAGTAACAACAGACAGGTACATACTGGAAAATCAAGAGAAACTCCAGGTCAAAGCGGTGAAAATAGAAGACTACGCAAAAACACTCAGGTAAAAGTGAGGCACGGAGCCTTCCACGAAGAAAGCAAACACACCCCAACCAAAAGAAGAAAAAGAAATCCTCAAAAATATAAAAAACTGAAAGATAATGAGAGGAAGGCAATAAAAAGGAAGGTTTTATGGCATTGACAGCCTACCTGGGTGCATGATGAAGTTCGGGTCAATAACCTCTCTAAACCGCCTTAAGAGGTCATAGTATGCCTTAGCCCTAGCAAACGTTAGCGGGGCATGCACGTACGGGTCAGGCCTATAGTTCAGCCACCCTTTATCGAGGAATATCTCCGTAGTGACGCGGTTCACCTCCTGCACACGACGCACATCCTCAGGATCAGTATAATCGAAGCATACGATAGGCATACAAATTGCCTGGCGGCAGTGGTCAATGCTGGCTATCCACATAACCGGAGGGAAACCATACTCCTCCAGCTTCTGATTGTAAATCTCCGCGAATTCCGCACAGTTCTTCCATGGGGTATACCAGGTAATGAACAGGAATCCGGCGTTCCATAGCGAGTATGGGATGGCGATCTTGTTTGGTTTGCGGAGCCTGCTTTGGATTTGCTTGGGGTGTAGCTTCCACTCCTTTATTTCGTGGCCTGTTTTCGCGTTGTATTCTTTGGCTAGTTCATGTATCTTGTTAACTGTGAAGTCGAGTTCTTCTTTGCTGTGGCACCAGATCTCGAAGTTCATCCACCATCGGGGGATGCCGAGTTTCTTGTAGAACTCGTAGTCTGTTGGGACTTTCTCCTTAGGCCATCGGGTCATGACAAGGGGCCAGTTTCCTCCCTGCACCATTACGAGGTGGTCTGCTATGCCTAGCTCGTACTTTGACACTTCTAGGGTGAAGTCTTGCATGTCGTATGGGTTGTCCATTCCATATGCAATTATTGTCTTGTGGTGTGGGTGGGGGACTATTTTTATTGCGAGCTTGGTGATGACGCCCATTGTGCCTTGGGCTCCTAGGAAGAGGCCGTCGAAGTTTGGTCCTAACCCCCACCTGTAGAATGGCTTTGCTCCGGGTAGAGACCAGCTTCCGGTTCTGACTATTTCGCCTGTTGGGAGTACGATTTCCATGCCTAGTACCATGTCTGCCTGTGGGCCATACCTTGCTGTGACCATGCTGAATCCTCTTTCGAGGGCGTCGCCGACCACGGTTGCGGCTGGCGGTGCACCGTCGGGAACCGGGGGAGCCCAGTCTGGGTAGTATTCTTCAGGGCAACTGAGGGATATCCTCTATGTTGCCTTTCTGAAGTATGCCCAGACTTTGCCGCTTCTTACCCCCGGCTCCAGTACGGCGTATCTTGCGTCGGTGTTGACTTCTATTATGCGGTCCATTCGTGATAGGTCTAGTAGGATTCCTCCTGGCTGTACTAGGGGGGTTGCGTATCCGCCGCTTAGTCCTCCTGCGCATGGGGTTACGGGTATGTGGTTTTCATTTGCTAGGATCAGAATTTTTCTCACTTCTTCGACGTATCTGGGTCTCACGACTACTTCTGGTACTGTTGCTTCAAGCCCCATTATCCCTCTTGAGAGGTAACTGTACCGCATCGCGATGTCTGACGAGACGAACTCTTTCCCTACTATGCTTTCCAGCATCTTTACGATGTCAGGTGTAACTTCATTATAACTCACAGGCTACTCCTCCAGGGGTTTTTCCATGCTGGTGAAATTTCAATTGAACATTTTACCTTCTATATTTAAAGTTGTTGTTTTGATTTCCCGCTTCCCGAATCTTCATGTGGATGCTTAATTAACTCGGAGATGGAGCCATTAAAGTTTCGACTTTAAAAATCGTCTAAGGATGTATGAGGGTGTATTTTAAAAAAGATAAAAAATTTGGGGGTCTGAGTCCGGTTATCGCTAGCTTTCCATTTAACTATTTATTTTAGCCTTTTAAAAGTTGTGAAGGGTTCTGCTTGTTTTAGGGGGGGTTGCGGTTTGTTTTGCGTGTTGGGGGTTAGTCGCTTATGCCTGCGAGGCGTTTTACTATCTGCTTTTTCTCTTCAACATCGTAGGTTGCCATTATTGCTATTTCCTCCATTACAGGGGATCCTCCTCCGTGGACGTCTGCGACCGCCATTACTCCCCCAAGGGCTGAGCAGAGCATATCCGAGAGCAGTCTGAAGCACCTGTGGATGTTTTCCGGCGGGACTTCGGCTCTTCTAGATATGTACTTTTCCAGCAGGGGGCCTGTTTCAGGGTTTAGGAAGTCTTCCTCGTATGGTAGGGTTGCTGGAAGGCCTCCTGATAGGTCTGTTAGGATTTCTATGGCTGCGTGTGCATTTAGACCAGCGTGCCTTCTGCCAACGTTAGCGTATACGACGTTTGGCACGCAGGTTCCCGACCCGTACGTTTGCGACTTTACCGCCGAGGCGATTCCCGCCGCGTAGACTAGTTCGCTTAAGCTGACTAATTGGGCAAGCTTCGACCTCACGTGAGGCTTGTTCTCCACACCGTTGTAGTCCGACACTAAGGCGGCTGCCCCCATTATTATGTCGAACAGTGCAGGCTTACAGCCTGTGTAGCTGTGCCTGTGGAAAAGGGCGAAAAGGTGTGCTAGCAACCCTGCAAACTGCCATTCTCCGCACAGGAAGACACGTTCCCAGGGGACGAAGACGTCGTCGAATACCACAAACGAGTCGGCTGCTCCAACTTCAGCCAGGGGGGCCTTAAACTTTTTCCTCGGTCTAAACGACGTTGCACGGGTGACTAGTTTTACGCCTTCAGTATCCGCGGGTATCGCGAATGAGACTGACCAGTCTCCATCATCCTTAGTCATCATCCTCGTGGGTAATACTATGAGCTCGTCGGCGTAGGCGGCCATGGTTATGTGGTTCTTCGCCCCCCGAACTATTATTCCGTCATCTGTCTTCTTTACGATCCGCACGTAAAGGTCCGGGTCTTTCTGCTGGTGGGGGCGTAGGCTTCGGTCACCCTTAACGTCCGTTTGGGCTCCTGCAGCCACAAGGTCGTTTTTCTGGAAGTATTCAAGGTACTTAAGGAACCTTTTATGGTACTCTGTTCCTAAGGCTTGGTCGACTTCATATGTTATTACCGAGAGGGCGTTTATTGCGTCACATCCCATGCACCTCTGTATGCACCCACCGGTCAAGTGGCAAAGCTTCCTTATCATTTCCTGCTTTTTAAGGAGGTCCTCCGGGCTACGATTTATGTGTGTAAACCTGTTTATTTTCTCCCCCGTGAGATGTGAGGTTGCTACGAGCAGGTCTTTGAATTCGGGGTCGTCAACCAGCTCGAACGTTTTCGATATAACTCTTATCCCGCCTTGGAGGCGGGGGTCATCACGCTTAACTTTTTCTCCTCCAATGTAAACGTTCGGCTTCATTTTGTACAAGCTTTCTTGATATTCTTCAGGGGTACGCATTTCGAAGCCTCCTCTACCTCCCTGAGAATATGGCATATGACTATACTTAAAGGTTTTTCAGGCTTCAGCCAGAATGTAGCCTTTTGAGTTGAAGGGTGTAGAATAATGGTGTTTTAATGGAGAAGCTAGTGGGCAAAAGAAGGAGGAGTTATGCTTTTTTCCTGGAGAGAGGAGGAGGCAATGTAGAATTGCAGATTTTTAGTCTATTTGGATGTAAGCGGATTAAAGTATTCCGATCCAGTACTCTTCTCCGCCTTCTACGCTGAAAACGGTTGAAATCAGCCTGTTTTCCTCCTTTTTGCTTTCCAAGTACATTGACTTTATCCTTATAATGTACGTTTCACCGCACTTATTGCACTTGACGGTGTAGTCCAAGGTTTCCAGTATGTTTTCGCCTGAAACCTCGTCGCTGCTTTTAAAATCTATTACATCTACTTCGTCCTTGCTTCCACATTTGAGGCATTCCTTTATCGTAATTGGCTCCATACCCCTTCTTCCTAAAGGGACGTAAACCTTCGACGGCATGTTCTTTAGGGGTTTATCGTGCGACATCGCAACACCAACCTTTAAGGGGTCCCAATTGTTGATTGGGGAAGCACATAAATAAATCTTTACTTTACTTCACGTCAGCCCCTTTATTAGCGCGTGATGGGGGAATGAGGGAGATTAACTAATTGGATAATTTTTATTACCGTTAATGCTTTAGAATTAGGTTGTCTAGGAGTTCGAGAGGGGGCGGCTTTGCAGGCTGTCATAATGGCTGGAGGTAAGGGAACACGCCTTAGGCCTTTAACGGTTAACGTTCCCAAGCCGATAGTGCCTATAGTTGACGCTCCCATGCTGGAGCACACGATCAAGCTTCTTAAAAAGCATAATGTGAGGGACATCCTCGTCACCGTAAGCTACCTTGGAGACAAGATAAGAAGGTTTTTTGGGGATGGGTCAAGGTACGGTGTCAGGATCAAGTATTCTCATGAGGAGGAACCGCTGGGCACCGCAGGGGGGGTAAAACTTCTAGAGGAACACATTGACGACACTTTCATCGTTCTGAGCGGGGACGTTTTAACCGACATGAACATAACTAGGCTGCTTGAAAGGCATAGGGAGAACGATGCCATGGTTACCATAGCGTTGACGAGCGTGGATAACCCTGTTGCCTACGGCATAGTGGTAACGGACGAGAACGGGAGAATAAAAAGGTTTCTGGAAAAGCCCAGCTGGGGCGAGGTCTTCAGCGACATGGTCAACACGGGCACGTACATACTGGAGCCTGAAGTATTAGATTACATTCCAAGGAATAAGGAGTACGATTTCAGCAAGGACCTTTTCCCTCGACTCCTTAAAGAGGGAAAGCGACTCTTCGGCCACCTAGTAAGGGAGTACTGGATCGACATAGGCACCCCCCAGAAGTACATGCAAGCCCACTACGACATCCTCAGGGGTCAGGTTAACATAGAGATCCCCCACAGGCAAGTCAGGGAGGGAGTGTGGGTTGGGGAGGGAACGGAGCTTCCGGACGGATGCGAAATCCACCCGCCAGTCGTCATAGGAAGGTTCTGCAGGGTAGATGAGGGAGCGGTGATAGATAGGTTCAGCGTTATAGGTGGAGGATGCTACGTGGCCGGAGAGGCGCGGGTGGCAAGATCCATTGTATGGGGGAACACATCCATACATAAAGGGTCACGTCTGCAGTCGTGCATCGTGGGGGCTAGGTGCGAGGTGGGAGAGGGAGCGCAGATTCTAGACGGTGCTGTTGTCGGGGACGACTGCATCTTTGGTCCGGGAGCGAGGGTGATGCCTAACGTTTACATTTGGCCAAATAAGGTTGTGGAGAAGAACGCAGTAGTTAACATGAACCTGAAGTGGGGCGTGAGGTGGAAGAAGAGCCTTTTCACCGAGTATGGCATTTCAGGCCTCGTGAACATAGAGATTACACCCGAGTTCGCCACTAAGCTTGGAGCAGCATTCGCAACGTACCTAGGGGAAGGAGCAAACGTCATAGTAGGTAGGGATACACATCTCGCATCACGCATGGTGAAGAGGGCGATAGTAGCAGGCTTGCAGTCCGCAGGGGTTAACGTTTACAACGTGAGAGTTCAGCCGGTTTCCATAATAGAGGCGTCCATAACGTCTTACGGGGCTGACGGGGGAGTCTTCATTTCAATGTCTCAGAAGGAGGCTAACACGGTTTGCATTAGACTGTTCGATTCCGATGGGATCGACCTTGACAAGGCGCACCAGAAGAAGGTTGAGGACATATTCTTCAAGGAGGCGTTGAAGAGGATTGACCCGGGAAAGGTAGGAGACATACTTTACCCGCAGGAAGCTATCGAGTCCTACTTTGAAAGGATAATACGGCATACTAATGAGGACATTTTAAAGGGAAGGAGGATGACGGTGGTGCTCGACTGCGGGGACGGATGTGCGTCTCTCACCGCTCCATTCTTTATGAGGGAGCTAGGATGCGACGTCGTAACGTTAAACGCTAACGTGGGAGCAGCCGTGCCGAAGAGGGAGCACAGGCCCATCACAGGCGCCGTCGAAAACCTAGCTAAAACCGTTAAGGCATTAGATGCAGACTTAGGCGTAGTTTTCGACGAGGACGCGGACCAGGTCTTATTTATCGACGATAAAGGTGAGCTGCTGGGTGGAGACATCGCCACAGCATTACTGGCTGTAAGCCAACTTGAACAGAAGGGCAGAGGTAAGGTCGTCGTCCCGGTAACCACGAGCCACGCAATAGACGAGGTGGTGAAGGAGTATGGGGGGGAAACTGTTAGAGTTAAACTCGGCTTCCGGCCAATCATAGACACCATCAGAAAGGTTAAGGGAGTTTTTGGCGGGGACGAAAGTGGCGGATACATTTTCCCCGAGGTATACCCCTTCAGGGATGGGCTGGTTGGGGCGGTTAAGCTTGCAGAGTTTATGGCGACGCGTGATGAGCCACTGTCAGAGCTGCGAAGGGAGGTTCCAGAATTTTACATGCTCAAACGCTCGGTGGAGTGTCCCCTAGAGCATAGAGGGGCATTAATGAGAAGCCTACTAGAGGGAACCCAGGGGCAAGTGTTTGACACTATAGATGGAATAAAGATTTACTTCGACTACGGATGGGTCCTCATAAGGCCCTCGTCCCATGACGCAACCCTAGACATTTTTTCAGAGGCGAAGACGCGTGAGCAAGCGAAGGAGCTACTTAACAGGCACGTGAGGGAAATAGAAAGGATACTATATGAGATCAGAAGTAGCATTTAGACTATTTTTTGAGCGGGAGCGTGTTTGCGAGAGATTCAAGCAGCATGATCGCTGAAAGCTCGAAGAGTGCTCCTGGAGGCTCCAGCTCCCCGTAAACCGTACGTTCGATGAAGCTTCTCCCAGTCCTCTCTTCTCTTCCCTCAACCTTTAAAGTGAAGTCTGCCAAACTGCCAATAGTTGAGTTTGGATAGGAAGTTACGGCGACTATCCTACAGCCTATTTCCTTAGCAGTTCTAACGGCGGAAACAACTTCGTAGGTTTCTCCTGACCCGGAGATCGCTATGAGAAGGTCATCTGGCTCGACACGGGGAACAAGGTCGACCACGTCGAGGCCTACAAAGTGAACCTTATAGCCTTTGTTTAAAAGCCTGATCGCAAGAATTTTCCCCACGAACTCGGATCTCCCCCTTCCAACGATAAAAATTCTGGACGCTTTAGCGATTTCATCACCCATTCTCACTAAGGCTTCATAGTTCACCTTCTCCAAGTTCTCCCGGATTCGTTCCATCATTTCTTCTACGTTCCCTTTAAGTTGCTGCTCAGACAACAAAAACGACACCCCACTAAATCTCCCTTTAAACCTGAGAAGAATATAACTCTTACCGTCACCATGATGAGGGAAGGGCTGTATTTGAAGTGTTAACATGATTGTGAAACTAAGGCGGACGCTAAGTTTATTTTCCAGATAGGATAGAAGTTAGGGTTGAAAAGTTTGTTGAGGGTAAGGGATGAAGCTGGACGTGAGAAGCCTCTGCTCAAGACTTCCAACTTACTTCTCAAGATCTTATACTGAACATGTTTTCTCGGAGGAAATGAGGCTTATCAGGCCATTAGTTGAAGTTGAAGGTGCAGAGGAGGAGGGTGCAAGGGACGTGGTGGAAAGTTTAAGGGAGGAGTTTTACAGGTACATTGAACAGGTTATAGAGGGAGAGGGAGACGCGGATAGGGTTAAAGAGACATTAATGAGGTATACTAACTGGGCTGTCTCTCAGCTCGGTAAGGTAGGAGTAGAAAAGTAAGATGGAAGTCAACGTTTGTATGCTGCTTTGGGAGTATCCCCCTCTGGTCCAAGGGGGGCTTGGAGTTCACGGGTATGAGAATTCTAAGGCGCTGGCAAAGCTTGGATGCAAAGTTAGTGTTATAACGAGGTTTGCGTTCTCCCAGCCAGTGTTCCATAAGGATGGAAACGTCAGGGTCTATAGGGTTCCGGAAAGAAAGCTTGTAATGACCCTTCCATTTAACGATTTCCGGGTTTTCCTTTCTGCAAACCTAGCATTTAACATAGCCGCAACAGCTAAGTTCTTTAAGCTCGACGGGGAGGAGAACTTTAGCATATGCCATGTTCACGATTGGCTCTCGGCTATAGCTGGACTTACCATTAAAGAATCGCTGGGAAAGCCTATGGTCTTTACCGTTCACAGTACCGAGAGCGTCCGGTCGGGCGATAGGGGGATAGAGCCGATAAGAGAGCTGGAGAAGAAATGTGCCGAAAGAGCAGACGTAGTAATAGCCGTCAGCAACTACATAAAACAGGAAGTTTTAAGGATGGGTATTAGGGAGCGAAAGGTGAGAGTTGTCCACAACGGAGTAGATGTTAAAATGTTTAGGCCGGCTTCGAAAAAGTCGCGTAGAAGGGTGAGAGAAAAATACGGGTTAGGGGATGGCCCTGTAGTGCTCTTCCTAGGCAGGCTTGACCCATCCAAAGGATTAGATTACCTCCTTAGGGCTCTTCCAGTAGTTCTAGAAGAAGAACCTGAGGTTAAAGTGGTTATAGGTGGTCAGGGATGGCTTGAACCCGTCTTGGTTTCCTTAGCCAAACTTTTAGGGGTGGAAGACCATGTTGTCTTCACAGGCTACGTGCCGTCTGAAGAGCTTCCAAGCCTTTACTCTGCTGCAGACGTATTCGTCTCCCCCTCACTCTGCGAGCCGTTCGGATTAACCCTCTTAGAGGCGATGGCGTGTGGAACGCCTGTCGTTTCAACGTATGCTGGCGGTATACCTGAATTTGTTAAACCAATGGAGAACGGGATACTCGTAGATTCGCACAGCCCAGACCAGCTGGCCTACGCCATAACCCTGCTTCTTCAAGACGAAGAATTAAGAAGGAAAATAGCTGAAAATGGAAGAAGACATGTTGAAAAGGAGTTCACGTGGGAGAGGACGGCGGAAAAAACGCTTAAAATCTACATGGAAGCTTTAGGGAAAGCGTAGCGCGTTCACAGCCCACCATCCCTTCTCTCGTCACTCTCCAACATGTTTATCTTGCTGGTGAACTCTGACAGTAGTTTCCTGTAGACTTCCGGGTTAACCCTTCCTTCAAGATACATTTTATTAAGGTAGTTAACGAGTTCCTTGTAGACGCGGACTTCGTCCAGGACGCCTCCCGGCCGGGGGTGACGGCTAAAACCATGTGAAGGCTGGTAGGGTTGCCATGGTGCAATCCACCTGAAGGGTTCTTCAGTTTTAGCTTTCCTCCAATGGGAGGGAGTATGCCGGACGCTGGTGGAATCCTCCGAGAAGATGCCTATGAGTAGAAGGATGAAGATCACCGGAACTATTAACACTAATAGGGAGAGGATGAGCAGGGAGAAGAGCAAAGTCTATCACCCTTTAGGAGGTTCTTCCAATAAACAATGCCACAGGGAAGGTATAAAAGCGTTTCATTTAAGTATGAGAAACGCTGCTAAGAAATTATGGACTCCACCGGATAGTTAATGTTAATATGGTAGTAGCATTTTTATTTCTGTAGGACAAGTACCGGGTGGAGAGAGGAAGTCTTGGAGCTTGTGATTCTGGGAAGTGGAGACACGGTAGGTGTGCCGAAGATTGGGTGCACCTGTCCAACATGCAACATGGCTAGGGAGAGAGGTATACCTGATGCTAGGACGAGATTTTCTCTTTTATTTAGAGACACTGAAAGAGGGTATAACATCCTTGTTGATACGAGTCCGGACATGCGCCTTCAGCTTCTAAGAGAGAACGTGAAGAGGGTTTCAGCAGTCATCTTCACCCACCACCACTTTGACCACATTCTAGGCTTTAACGACTTTTACAGGGTTCAACAGGTGGTAACCGTCTTCGGGCTTAGGGAGACTGTTGATTACGTGCTTGACAAGATGGGATTCGGCAGCCTAGTTAAAGCTAGGAGAAAGTACATTCGCCCGTTTGAAATGGTAAGATATAAGTCCATTGAGTTTATGGCTTTCCCTGTCTTTCACCCTCATCTGAACGATGGGGTAAACGTGCAGCCCGTAGGTTACGTTTTCAAGGTGAATGGAAGGAAGATCGTTGTGACAGGGGATACGGGAATAAACATTCCCGAGAGGTCGATTGAGGTGATGTATGAGCCGGACATACTGGTGGCTGACGCGTTCGTCTCCTCCCCCAAACACTTCCTAGACCACCATATGACGGTTGAGGAGGCGGTGCTCCTCGCAGAGAGGTTGAGAGCAGAAAGAACCATACTGGTCCACCTTGCCCACGTGAACCCTCCACACATGGAGCTTCAAAGAAAGGTAGATCCAACGTCTAAGAAGGTCATAGTGGGCTATGACACGTTAAAAGTGGAAGTGTAATAGGCAGCGGTGCCGAAGGGATGAGAACGTTTTACCATATTACGAATTACGAATTTCTCCTGTTAAAATCGATTATTGACGAATTAATTTTGGGTTGCAGGAAAAGGTTTAAACAGTTCCCAGCTTGGTTAAGCTCCAAAGGGATTGAGGAGGAACAGCTTTGCCCTCGGTGGTTTCCATCGTTAAGACCGATGGCAATGTTGAAGACGCTGTTAGAAGAGCGGTTGAACTGGCTGGAGGAATAAAGTTAAACGGTGAAACCGTGCTTTTAAAGCCCAACCTGTGTGCCGCTAAGCCTTCAGGTAGCGGTATAGTCACGAGCACAGAGGTCGTTTCGGCGATGGTAAAGTTGGTTAAGGATCTGGGAGGGGAGGTATTAGTCGGTGATTTGCCCATAGCAGGGTGGGATCCAGAGGAAACGTATCGTGTGACGGGGATGAGGGAGGCTGTGGAGGCTGCAGGAGGAACATTTGTCGATTTCAGTAGGGATGAAGCTGTGACGATACAGATTCCAAGTGCAAAAAAGCTGAAGAAGGTTAAAGTGGTTAAGACTGCATTAACCGTCGACGCTATAATCTCTCTGCCAGTGCTCAAAGCACACTTCTTCACCGGTTTAACCTTATCGATAAAAAACCTGAAGGGGCTGACCTGGCAGGATCAGAGGACTAAGATCCATGTTTTAGGATTGCATGAGCCTGTAGTAGACCTGTTATCGGCTTTCCGCCAGAAGCTGATTTTTAGCCTTGTCGACGGGACGGTAGGATGCGAAGCAATAAAGCCTTCAGGGCCTTTGTATGGTCCAACAGAGGGGAAGCCTGTAAGGTTGAACCTCATTGTTGCTGGTGCAGATCCTGTAGCCGTTGACAGCGTAACAGCAAGGATTGCTGGGTTAGACCCGCATAGCATGAAGATACTTAAGATCGCAAGCGAGAGAGGGCTGGGGGAAATAGAAGACATAGAGATTAGAGGGGAAGACGTTAAACCGTTCAAGCTTAAGAGGAGGTTTATAGATAAAATACTTCAAGCGTTAAATGTTCTCTGGACGTCAAGAACTGTAAATCCGATAGTTCATCCATTAGCCAAGAAGATCTATGGCCCACAAATTGAAAGCTTGAGGGCAGTTGAGAAGGAGCTTGAGAAGGTTGAACCAAGCAGAATAATAGTCGACAGGGAGAAATGCAACCTGTGCGGGGTCTGCGTCAAAGCGTGCAAAATTGGAAACATAACCGTGAAAGGCGATAACCTGCTGATAGGAGATAACTGCCTTGGATGCCTCATCTGCGTAGAGTCATGTCCGGAGTCAGCATTATCAATTAAAGTCGGTGGGTGAAACCGCTATTTAACCAGAAGACGGGTGTAACCAGAAGACGAGTGGAAACAACCGTTAAAGCTTCGAATGCCTAACTCATCAACTCAACTTATTTTTGGATGGAGTAGGAGGGTAGCAGCCATTTAGGGCGCCCCAGAAGGGTTAAAGTGAAATGTTCTTGAAATGAGGGGTTTTTAGAGTAGAATCTTAATATTTCATCGTCAGAGTATATGGTAAGTTTTTCAGCCGTTTTCTCTGCGATGTGTTTTCCCAGGCCTATATCTGGCTTACGGAGAACGTCCTTTAGGAGGGCTTCTGCGTCATCATATTTCCTCCCAACCTCCACGACCCACCTGTCCTTTTCCACCCTTGGACCGGAGATCGTTGAATGAGACGTTAAGTGCTTTTTTAGGAATCGTGACTGGTGTGGCGTGGCAGGGGGAGGCCCAAGCTGCTTTTTCAGTCTTGGAAGACGCTTAGACTCAAGTTCAATGATGAAGGCTGTCTCGTCCTCCCCGCTCCACACATCCCTGTTTAACACCTTAAAGTCGTGTTGCTCCAAGACCTTCTCCACCGCCTGTATGGACCTGCTTAGTTGCCCCCACAGGATGTCCGGAGGAAGCCTTGGAGTCGGGAAAACTATAAGAAGCATCGACGTCCCCCTTTCCCTAAGCGCCGAGGAGAGCTTTTCCGGAGGGTAGGAGGGTACTTTAGGAGGGAAGAAGAAGGCTTCTTTGGGTTCCTCGAGGAAGGCTTTAGCTGCAGCTCTGAACTCGTTGAATTTCTGCAGTGTTAGAGCCGCCGCTACGTTCCTCTTAGGGTCTATGGGGTCTACTACTATTAGAGGTGACTGGAAAATTTTGCGTGGTTTTTCATGGTCTTCATAGTGCTTAGCGGGGTCTATGACGTGTCCGGGCTTCCACTTGAGAGACTCGTTGAGAAGGCTTCCGAACGAACCATAGTGTATTATGAGGAGCTCACACAGATATCCCGAGAAGCCTCCAACCCTTATTTCTGCGCCGTATGCGCCTATTCCTTTCATAAATGCTTTGAGAAGGCGGATTTCTCCCTTCAACGTTTCATTTAACCTTTCCTTCACGTAGCGTGTGTGGAGGGGTGTCCGGTCAACGGAGGAGCGCATTTGGCTTGGATCCTCTATTTCGAAGCAAGGGACAAATTCAACGGTGAAACCTTCTATGTTAGCTCTGAGGTAGGGGTGCTCGGCATACTGTTCCTCTCCCAACCCTCCAGTAGCTCTCCTCGCCAGTTTAAGGCCTAGTTCGCCTATCTCGTTGAAGCTGTAGCTTTGAGGGAAGACCATGAATATGTCTATGTCCTGGTTTCCTCTTATCCAAGTGTCTTTAGCGAGTGAGCCAACCAGCATCGGGGTTATCTTCGCGTTTAGCTTCTCAGCCTCCTCTTGGAGGCGTCTAATCATCCTCTCCGCTATGGCTAAGGCCTTCGCTTTCTCCTCCGGTGACGGAGTTACCTTTTTTAGGACGTTCATGCATACTTCGTGAAAGCTAGCCAACGTGATGCCTCCATGCTAGGGTATGCTCCTAAGGGTCGTGTATATGGGGCCTTTAGGAGTTAGCTGGCTTCTCTTAAGCTTGACGGAGTCGATTGTTATTTCCCCAAGTTCCAGTCCTTTCATCCTTGAAAGCAGGGATGCAAGCTTTTCACGGTTATGGACGAACTTTACCCTAGCGATCGTCGCATGGGGGGTGAAGGGCCTACTTTCAGGCTTAAAGCCGAGGGGTTTCAGCTTCCGCTCTAACTCGTAAGCTATTGATTTAAGGTTCTCGCTTCCTTTACAGGCGCCAATCCATATCACGTTTACACGGCGAATACTTGGAAAACAGCCGACGCTGCAAAGCTCTAATCTAAACGGCTCGAAGGGTATGGTCTTCATAACTTCGTAAACTTTATCCACCATTTCACTTGAGATCTCCCCTAGGAACTTTAGGGTGAAATGCACATTTTCAAGCTCGACGAACTTGGCTTTAACTAGAGGGGAAAGGTCTTCCTGAACCTTTTTAATGGCATCCAGCACTTGAGGTGAGTCGACATCGACGGCTATGAAAGACCTAACCTTCTCCAACTTGGACATCTCCCACCTGTTTACTTAAAACATCTAGGAGGACCTTTTCAAGGATGGTTACGAGTGCTTCAAGAGACTCTTCAACTTCAGGGGATAACTTCTCACCGAGGGCGCTCTTAGGCTGAACACCTACAAATATTACGTAGGCGTTAACCGTCTCCTGTAGGTACCTTGCAACCATAGAGAGAGGGGTGTGATGAGTTGAAAATGTTACTCCTCCTAAACTTGAGATGTCTGATGTTACCACCACGTCCCCGGGGCTACCGTTGAACTGGGCTGCATCCACGAAGACTACGTGGCTGGGTTCAAAACGCCTTAAAACACCTGTAAAGTTTTCAGGCATGGTTCCTGCTTCCACCACCAGAACGTTGGCAAGTTTTAAGCGTTTAAGCCTTCTGGCAACTTCAAGCCCCACCCGGTCGTCACCCTTGAGCTCGCTTCCCACGCCTACAATAGCCACCTTGACCGCGCCGTCCAACAGCTTCTTGAGAGCCTTTATCAAGCCTAACACCCATAACTCCTTAACAAAGGAAACTTTAAAACCGTTTTTAACAAAGCTGATGACGGTGGCAGAAATGGAGGAGAAAACAGAGGGAGAAAGTAGGGTTCAAGAGGAACTTAGAGAAGGAGAGGAAGAGGAGAAGGTTACCGGACTCTTAGTTGACGGCGATGTTGTGATCAACGAGAAAGACGCCGAGAAAATACATGGGAAAGGCTACGGAGAGTACGAGGAAGACGGGAAACTTCACCTAGCACCCGTAGAAGCACTCCTCCTAGCAGAAAGGGGGAGACTCGTGGTGCTGGATAGTGAAGGCAGGGAGCTCACATTTAAAGAATTAGCGAAGACCTTCACCCGGAAAGACCCTAAACTATGGACGCGGTACTTGGTTTACAGGGACCTGAGAAGCAGAGGGTATGTTGTTAAGCAAGGGTTCGGAGGGGGAATAGACTTCAGAGTTTACCCTAGAGGAAGTAAGGTCGGAGAGGAAGCTGCGAAAACGCTGATATACATAGTCACCGAGGGAAAACCGATAAACCTTAAGGAGCTAGACAGAGTAACCAAGCTCGCAGTAAGCATGAGGAAGAAGCTCACAATGGCGCTGATAAACAGGCAGGGTGACGTTGTATACTACAACGTGCTACAGATGACGTTTTAAGCCGGGTTGAGTAACAGGAAATAAATGTTCTCATGATATTTTTATGTTACCTTCCGATTACACGCCTTTATTTCTACCAGTTTTCTTTGTGTAGAAGGGTGAAAGTGGATGAAGGTGGAAGCTGAAGGGTTAGCTAATGACGATGTTAAGGCATTCCTGAGGGAGCTGCAGAGGGTTTACAGGGAGTACTTCAAGAGGAGAGAGCATAAGACAACCAATGACTTGATCATACTTAATAACTTAGCTGGCTCGATCAGGAAGCTTAGGTGGATGCTTCAGGAAGGCGGTGTGAAGCGTTAAGGACGTTAAGAAAGACGGGGAACGGGTTAGAAAAGTTTTTCCTCGAGGAATGGGCGTACGCTCGTCCGGTGGAAGGCTAAACCAAGCTCCTTATAGGTGAAGCCCAAGGCCAACCCTAACATTTCAGTATAGTAGAATATGGGAAGGGCGAAATCGTATCCTTTCCTTTTCAGCTCCAGTTGGCCGAAGTCATACTGCATGAAGCAGAATGGGCAGGCAACCACCATGCAGTCAGCTCCGGCTTTCGTAGCCGACTCAAGCTTCAACTTTATGTACGGGTAGGACTTAGCTCTGTCAATGTTGTTCATGGCTGCACCACAGCACAAGTCCTTGTAATTATAGTTTAAACTTTTAGGGCCTAGGGCTTCGACGAGTACATCTAGTTTTCGGGGGTTTTCAGGATCGTCGAAGCCGAGGACCTCACTCGGCCTCAAAAGATGGCACCCGTAGTGGACTGCCACGTTGGCCTCTAAAGGATTCACTATGAGGCTTTCTATCCTGCGTGGGCCAACCCTGTACAGGGCCTCAACTATGTGGAGAACGTCGATGTCGCCCCTGAACTCCCTGTCGATGCGCTTTAACGCCTCGTTCACTTCCTCCATGAGGGCTGGGTCTCGCAACAGAATTTCTCTAGCTGTTTTTAAAGTTTCAAAGCAACCACTGCAGAGAGTTAGAATGTCCTTTCCTTCCTCTTCGGCCAGCGCTAAGTTTCTAGCAGCTAGGTAGAGCCAAGCCTTAAAACTGACCCCCTGAACACCAATCGGATCCGGACAGCAGCTTGCCCCCTCAAGAGGCTCGTATTGGATACCTAGGGCTTCGAGAACCATTCTTGAGGAGGCCTCGATGAAAGGAAGGCGGAAAGGGATGAGACATCCTAGAAATAGGGAGTAGTCATTCACCCTTCACGTTCCCCCCCGAGCACGTTTACGAACTCTTTAAGCAAGGCTCTAACTTCATCTACATTGACGGAGGGGGGAGGAGGGAGAGATAGTGAAGCCCTTCTCTTCTCCACCGCTGAGGAAAGGCTTAACGTCCTGCCCGTCTTAAATATCTGCTTCACCTCTTCGACCACTCCCTCAGGGACGTCCCCCCGCTCCACAGCCAAGTTCTTAAAGAACGTGATAAGGTAGGATACCTTAACGTTCATCGGGCATGCTTCCAAGCATGAGTGGCAGCTAAGACAGGACCAGACTCCGTCCTTAAACACGACCTCGTCTTCCAAGCCGAGGAGAGCGTCGCAGACTATACGTCTAGGACTAAAGCTTTCAACTACACGTGCCACCGGACACTTACTAGAGCAAAGCGAACACTGCATACAGTACTTAAGGGAGACACCTCCCTCAGGGAAACAGGAGACGCGATGGCGAAAGGAGCTAATAGACTGCAGCTTCAAAGATGCCACCTCCAAAAGAAAAGAAAAGAGAATGCTTTAAAGTTTTTCGAAGCATAATCTAAAATCTAACGAAAGTATGGGTTAAAGTCTGTGGGAATGCCTTTACTAGAAACTTTATATTCACGGAGAGAGTAGGGGAATTAAACTGGTTTTCTGGAGGAATAGGGAGAAAATGGTGATAGAAAGAACAGCCGAAGTAAGCCAAAAAGCCGTGGAAAGGATAAACAAACTTCTCAAAGAAGAAAACTACCCGGGAAACATAGACATACTGCTAATAGACCGGTTTGGAAACCTAGTAGCTCAAAGGATTAGGTACTCAGACATAGAGGAAGCCATGGAAAGCACATTTACGCTAATAGCAAGCTGCAACACAATATCGAAAACCTTTGCTCAAGGCGATGCTACTGAATGCATCATACGCGGGGAGAAAGGGTACATAATAGCAGTTGAGGTAGAGCCAACTATCTTGGTAGCTGCGGGAATACCGGATAGGCAACTAGGCATAATGCTTCAAAGACTAAGAAGCACTGCTAAGAAGATAAAGAAAATAATAGAGGAAGACGCAATGGAAAAAGTTACCGTGTAATCTAATTTAGACATTAAAAACTTGGAAGTGCAAGCTTCACCACACACATTTTAATTCTTCCATAGCTAGATGGCAGGGCTTTCCCCCTTTATCCTTCTGCGCAGCTTCCGCCTTTCTCCTCCTCTAAATGAAACGGCTTCCTTTTCATCGCTTATCTTCTTAGTATTTCTTATTTCTAAAAAGGGAAACACTACGCAGTGATCTCCCTAGTAAATTTTAAAAGTGTGTAACGTTTTATTTTTCTTCGAGGTGCCGGTAGCTCAGCCTGGGAGAGCGCAGGACTGTGGACTGGCAGGGGCAGGCAGTAAGTGGTAAAGCTGAATCCTGAGGTCGCGGGTTCGACATGGAGGTTTAGCTTCCACGAAAGTCCCGCCCGGCACCCTCATTTTGCTTTTTCACCCCTTTAACATCCAGGGAAACCGTTAAGATTTTATTCTTTCTCTTGGTAGGGTTGTCCCGGCTTACGGGGGTGTTTGGGTCGGTTAAGTATAGGGTTCCACGAGGCTTCAGAGATTTCCCCCCAGAGGTAGCCATACTTAGGAAAAAAGTCATAGAGATCGTCGAGGATGTCTTTGAAAGGTTTGGTTTTGACCCGATCGAGACGCCGGTCATCGAGTATTGGGAGACACTTAAGGGAAAGTATGGTGATGAGGTTGAGTCCAAGCTACTTTACAGGTTTCAGGATCCCTGGAGCGAGGAGTGGTTGGCTTTAAGATATGATTTAACCGTTCCGCTAGCGAGGTTTGTGGCGAGCCACGCTCCCCCCCTACCCTTTAAAAGGTATCATATTGGGCGTGTTTGGAGGCATGAGAGGCCACAGAGGGGAAGGTACAGAGAGTTTTGGCAGTGTGACGCTGACATAGTAGGTTCACCTTACCCTGAAGCAGACGCGGAAGTCATCGATGTGATGTGTGAGGTAATGAAGGCCCTAAGCTATAAGCGTTTCAGGGTGAGACTTAACGACAGGAGGATGCTTAGAGGGGTCTTCGAGGAGGAACTTAGAATATCAAAGTACGGGGACGAGAAAACCCTAGAAGTTTTCAGGGCAATAGACAAGCTTGACAAGATAGGAAGAGAAGGCGTCAGGGAGGAACTCCTGAGGACAGGGTTGAAAGGAGGTGAAGTCCAAAAAATAATGGAAACGGTGGAGGTTTCAGGAGAGCCGGAGGAAACCTTACAGTTCGTTGAGGAACGGTTCGGAGGAAACGAGAACATTAAGGCAGCGCTAAGCCACCTTTCAGGCATACTTGATAACTTAACTCATAAGGGGAAGGTGACCGTGGATCTGAGCATGGTTAGGGGGCTGGACTACTATACGGGCCCCATCTTCGAAACCTACATTGAGGAGCCAAAGATAGGGGCTCTGGCTGGGGGAGGACGCTACGATGACCTAATAGAAAGGTATGGTGGACCGAGAACGCCGTCAACAGGTGTAAGTATTGGAATAGAGAGGGTAATAGATGCAGGGCTTGAGCTCGGAATGTTCAGCCTTAACCAAAAAACGAAAACTAAAGTTTTTGTCGTTAATATGGGATTAGAGCAGCGAGGCTACGCCCGGAAAGTAGCTGAGGAAATTAGGAAAAGCGGATTAACAGTGCAGGTAGACCTTATGAGGAGAAGCTACAGGAAGCAGCTCGAGTACTGTGACAAGAAGGGAATACCATACTTAGTGTTTATAGGAGATAGGGAAACGCGAACGGAAACAGTAACTCTCTACATAAAGAGCACGGGGGAAAGATATGAGGAAATACCCCTCCAACAGGCGGTAGAAGTCATGCTAAGGAAGAGCCGCTAGCACGGAAACATCCTCCGACGGGAGAATCTGGAAAGCTGGCGAATCCACCTTTAATCCACCTTTAAGTAGACATTTCAACCTTGAGTCCTTCTTTGAAGGGTGAAAGGTTTTGGACATTGCTGGAGGCAGAGGTGAAGCAATAAATTTATTTATTTTTCGGTTGAAAGGGTGAAGCGGAGTCACCATTTGATATGCGCGGCGCAAAAGTTTAAAAAATAAACTAGAGATAATTGATCATGAAGAGGATGAGAGAAATGGAGGATCTAAAAGCCCTTAAAAAAGAGCTCTTCAGGTGTATTCACTGTAAGGCGTGCATGTTTTCCTACTCAGGTGAGCCAGACAAGCAAGGTATAGGCGAGTACCAAGGGATGCTCTACGAAGGCATGATTGAGGGGTGCCCTTCAGGAGCCTACAACATGCTCTGGGAAGGTTACCTGAACAGCGGTAGAATGTGGATTCTAAGGGCCATAATGGAAGGAGAACTTGAACCTAATGAGAGCGTAAGAGACCTAATATTTCCGTGTCCGACGTGTGGGAACTGTCAAGCCCAGTGCGAGAACAAGATACCAACCGTTGAGCTGATCGAGGCTGCTAGGGCGGCATGCGTCGAGGCAGGTGTTCCATTGCTACCTAAGCATGCTGCGATGGGCAAGTTCACCGAGGAGCTGAACAACCCCTACGGGGAGAAGCACGAGGAAAGAACGAAGTGGCTTGAGGGCACCGGGATCAAGACGAAGAAAGACGCTAAGATCGCGTATTTCGTGGGTTGCACGGCTTCATACAGGCAAAAGCACGTGGCTAAGGCCACCGCTGAGCTGCTTAATAAGCTCGGTGTTGAATTTGCAGTACTTGAGGAGGAAGTATGCTGTGGCTCACCGCTCTTCAGAACTGGTCAGAGGAAGATCGCTAAGAGGGTTATGGAGGAGAACTTGAAGACTTTTAAAGACTATGACGTGTTGCTGTTCAGCTGTGCAGGATGCTACAGGACCTTCAGGGTGGACTACCCGAAGTTTACCGGGGAGAAGTTGCCATTCACACCCAAGCACACTCTAGAATACGTAGCGGAGCTACTTGACCAAGGTAAACTGGAGTTTAAGAGGGAGTTTAAGAAGAAAGTTACATGGCACGACCCTTGCCACCTGATGAGGCACGTCGCCCTTGACTTAGAGCGTAGAGAGCTGGCTAAAAGCAGCAACTGGTTCGTGGACGAAAGAGAAATTAAAAAGAAGAAGGAAGAATGGTACGAGCTTCCAAGAAAGATCCTCAGGGCTATTCCAGGAGTAGAGCTTGTCGAAATGTACAGGATTAAGGAGGATGCGTGGTGCTGTGGCTCAGGCGGCGGCGTGAAAGCACAATATCCAGACTTAGCCCTTTGGACAGCGTTAGAAAGGATTAAAGAGGCAGAGGCTACAGGAGCAGAGGCCATAGTGACGAGCTGCCCATTCTGCATCAGAAACCTAGGTGACGCCGTCGCTGCGGGCGGATCAAAACTTGAAGTCTTAGAGCTACTCGAAATACTCAACGAGATTATTTAAAAACCCTTAAGACTCCTTTCTTTTTTCTCTTTTTAGAGCCCACAGCCAACAGATAGGGAAGCCAGTTAGCTTTGTTTTGGGATTAACGTTCGTAAACATTTTTATTTTTTGCCATTAGCTGTTTTTGAAGGTTTTCTCAAAGCAAATGATGTGTTCACTTGCAATTATAGCCTTTGAGGTGGTTTGATTGGTGAAAAAGTATAGGATTGCTGTTCTTCCTGGTGACGGAGTTGGACGCGAGGTCATCCCTGAAGCCCTAAAGGTTTTGGATTCGGCTGCGGAGGCTGTGGGAGGCTTAGATTTCGACTACGTGGAGGTTCCATGCGGCGGCAAGTACTACTTGGAGACGGGGTTAGAGTGGCCTGACGACGGGTTTGAAACGTGCAGGGGAGCTGACGCGATACTCTTCGGGGCGGTTGGGTGGCCTAAGGCCGTCTTGCCCGGCGGACAGCTGGCAGGGATAGGCATACTCTTAGACCTCAGGTTTGGGCTGGATCTTTACGCTAACGTTAGGCCGGCGAAACTTTACGATGGGGTCGAGTGCTTCGTTAAGGGTAAAAAGGCGGGGGACGTGGACTTCGTCATCGTCCGGGAGAACACGGAGGGGCTTTACGCCCCCATTAGAGGAAGCCTTGAAAGGGGAGGTAAACGTGAGGTGGCTGTAGACGTCAGGGTTTTAACTAGGAAAGGTTGTGAAAGGGTGATAGACTACGCTTTTAGACTATGCCTTTCGAGGATGGGGGCGGCCGTCGACGGGAAGCGTAGGGTGACGTGTGTTGATAAGAGCAACGTGCTTGAAGGGTGTAGGTTTTTCAGGAAGGTTTTTGACGAAGTTGCTGAAAAGTATGGAAGCATTGAGAAAGATTATGTTTACGTTGACGCCATGACCCAGTGGATGATTAGGACGCCGGAAAGGTATGATGTGATCGTTACAACTAACATGTTCGGGGACATCCTCTCAGACCTATCATCCGTGTTGATAGGAGGGATGGGCATGGCTCCCAGCGGCAACGTGGGGGATGAGCACGCAATGTTCGAGCCGGTACATGGCAGCGCACCTGACATAGCTGGCAGGGAGGTGGCGAACCCCATAGGAGCCATCCTCTCGGCTAAGATGATGCTTGAGTGGCTTGCCCAAAAGCACAAGGATGAAGCTTGCAGAAAAGCTGCTGAAGCAATAGAGAGGGGGGTAGCAGACGTACTTGCCGATGGAAAAATTAGGACGCAAGACCTCTGCTATGGAAGATACGCCGACGTTAAGCCCAGCAAGACAAGTGCGGTGGGAGACGCCATAGCCCAAAGGATACGTAATGGAAAACCAGCCTATTAATTGTCAGCTCTACCGAGGAGGTTAAACCGAGAGGGACGCCTAACTGCTTGTTAGATTTGGAGGGGCCAATGGGTTCCCGCTTTTCGGCGCTTGGAAGGTTAACTTTAAATGCTTCCTGTACCTTGAAGTTGTGCTGCACAATTAAACTGTTTAATTTAAGGAAGAGGTTGCAGCACATTTTTAGAGTTAAGGAGGGCTGCCTGAATGGGGATGACTATTTCGGAGAAGATCTTAGCGTCCCACTCGGGAAAGGAGAGGGTTGAGCCGGGTGAGATAGTTAATGCTAAGGTTGACGTGGCGATGGTCCACGAGATGCTTGGAAACCCGGCGCCTTGACGGGCTGGGCTAAACTGCGCATAGCAGACATCTACGAGGAACTCGGCGTTGATCGCGTCTGGGATCCGAAGAAGATAGTCGCGTTGATAGACCACTGGACGCCTGCTCCAAGCATAGATGCTGCTGTTATCCATGTAACCTGCAGAAGGTTCGTTGAAAAGTATGGTGTTGAGAACTGGCTTGACATGAGAGAGGGTATATGCCACGTTGTGCTTCCTGAGAAGGGGTTTGTTAAACCCGGAGACCTTGTTGTTGGAAGTGATTCCCACACGACGACCTACGGAGCCGTTGGAGCGTTCGCTACGGGAATAGGCGCCACCGACATGGCTATTGTGCTCGCTACGGGTGAACTCTGGTTTAGGGTTCCGTCAACGGTGAAGTTTAACATTACAGGTAGGCTTCAGCCGCTGGTTATGGGCAAGGACATAATCCTTCACATTATAGGTGAGATAGGAGTAGATGGGGCGACCTACAAGGCGATGGAGTTCTCGGGCGAGGTTGTGAAGGAGCTCAGCATGGATGGAAGGTTCACTCTCTGCAACATGGCTGTAGAGGCGGGAGGGAAAGCAGGCATAATAGAGCCGGATGAAAAGACGATAGAGTGGGTTAAGGCAAGGGTCAGCCAGCCGTTCAATCCGGTCATGAACGACCCTGACGCAGAATACGAGGAGGTCATAGACGTTGATGTTTCAGGGCTGGAGCCACAGGTGGCTAAGCCGCCAAGCCCCCAGAACACGGTGCCCGTATCGGAAGTGGAAGGGACAAAGATAGACCAAGCCTTCGTCGGGTCATGCACTAACGGTCGGCTTGAAGACCTGAGAGCGGCTGCCAAGATACTTAAAGGCAGGAAGGTCGCAAGAAACGTAAGAGCTATAATAATACCGGCCTCGAAGGAAACCTACCTAGCGGCGATGAGGGAAGGCCTCATAGAAACGTTCTTGGAAGCAGGGTGCGTAGTCTGTAATCCGACGTGTGGCCCCTGCATAGGCGCCCACCTAGGACTTCTAGCACCAGGGGAAGTTTGCATATCATCATCCAACCGTAACTTCGTTGGAAGAATGGGAAGCAAGGACGCATGGATCTATCTTGCATCGCCAGCAACGGTAGCTGCATCAGCAGTAACAGGCGAAATAACAGACCCACGTAACTTTGTCTAACCAGCAGGGGGCGGGAAGGCGGGGAACCCATCGCTTCACCAGCGTAGAGGCAGAGTTTCACCTACTATCTTCGAGCTGGCGGAGATAGGGAAATAGGAAAAAGGAGGGGTTTAGAAGGCTGCTTTTTACTTATTCCTCTATTATGGCTACCGCCCTGCACCAGCCTGCTGAGCCACCCTTCACCTTCACCGGGAAGCATGCAACCTTGAAGCCATATGGCTTCTTTAGGGTGTCGTAGAGGTAATCTAGGTTTGCCAGCTTCTCTATGTGAAGGTAGGTTTTCTCTCTGCCCACGTAGTGGGCTTCCCATATTATGCTTGGGTCTCCCGTCTTTTCATAGTCAGCTTTTATAGCCCAGAATGGCCTATCCCATCCCCAAGCGTCAATCCCAACAACTCTGACCCCTTGCTCTATGAGCCATAAAGTGGCCTCCCTAGTCATTCCGCATCCAGCGTTTAAGTACTCCTGTTTACCCCATAACTTGTCTGCACCCGTCATTATCATCACTATGTCTCCTGGCTTAATCTTATAATTTATCTTTTCAAGTGCTTCCTTTAGGTCCTCAACTGTTATCCCGGAACCCTGCGGCTTATGCCTCATGTCTAGTATGACGCCGTCGCCGTAACACCATTCTAAGGGGATCTCGTCGATCGTCTTTGCAGGCTTCCCCTCGCTTGTCGGGGCGTAGTGCCAAGGAGCATCCAAGTGGGTGCCGTGGTGGGTTGAAAGTTTATTGATCGTGTCGTCAGCCCACCCCAACCCGTCTGGCAGATCCTCTTCCTTGCACCCGAAGACGAAGCTCATCAATTTTGCGCCTTCCTTATGGTCTCGGTGGATAACTTCAGGCGGGAAAAACTCGCTTGGAACGGACTCTATGGGAACACTTAAGTCTACTATTCGAACTCTACCCAAGAAGAATCCCTCCAAGCATCATTGTATAGTTTTTTAACTAGAAACATATGTAAATTCTTTTTCCTTAGGAGAAAGGAGGAGTCTCGCTTACCCGATGATGAAGGCGTTCTAGAGAGGACACGCTCCTTCGCCGCGAAAAGGCTTTAGAGTTAAATGTGGAATAAGATTGTTGAAGGTGGTGAATTGTTTGAGTGAAAGTGAAGCCTTCAGTTTTGTTGAGAAGTTTAAGGATGAGGGTGTCCGCCTTCTCAAAGATCTGATTAAAATCAACACCGTCGTTCCTCCAGGCAATAACTACGAGGAGATGGTTGACTTTCTTGAGCCGATCTTTTCAGAGTTAGGCTTTGAAACGGAGAGGGTCGTCGTCCCAGAGGAGAAGGTTAGGGAGATCCCTTTCCCCCTAGAGGGTCCACGGGTGAACCTTGTAGCGAGGAGAGGGAAGGGTAAGCCTCCATTAACGCTTTACGCCCACATGGACGTTGTACCCGTGGAGGAGGAGTGGAGTGTCCCCCCGTTCGAAGGCGTGGTCAAGAATGGCAGGATCTACGGGCGTGGGGCAGCTGACATGAAGGGGTTCATAGCAACAGTCCTCCTTGCCCTCAAGGTGATCCATGAACTTGGATTGGAACCAAATTATGACTTGACGTGTGTGATGTGCACGGATGAGGAAATAGGTGTCTACCCGGGAGTATACTACTTAGCAGATAAAGGGTACATTAAAGGGGATGTCATATGTGGTGAGGCAGCTCACGGGATAATAGGTATAGGAACAGCGGGAGCTGTCCAGTTCAAGGTTACAGTTAAGGGGAAGTCCGCTCACACCATGATGTTCTTCGCGGCGGTCAACGCTGTGGAGAACACGGTTCCAATACTTGAAGAGCTGCTGAAGCTTAAGGAAAAGGTCATGGAGAGGAGGTCAGAGGTCCCAAGCATACCCACACCACTCGGCGACAAAATGATGCCCTTATTCTCCATTAACATAATATCTGGTGGAGTTAAGGAAAACGTTATTCCAAGCGAGTGCAGGTTCGCCGTCGACCGCCGATATATACCGGAGGAGGACGAGGAGGAGGTCATATCCGAGTTTATGGACGCCATAGAGGCTGGAAAGGCGAGGAGTAAAGCCCTATCGGTGGAAGTAAACGTCATAAGGTCATACAAGCCGTTTAAGACGACGACTGATAATCCGATCGTCAAGAAGCTGGCGGCGGCGGTGAAGCACGTAACAGGAAATGACCCGCTGTTCATTGGAGCGTCAGGATCAACAGACATGGGGTATGTCGCAGAGAAAGGACATAACATAGCGATAATGGGTGTAGGAGACCTCATGTCCAACTTCCACGGGGCAGACGAAAGCATAAAGATAGAAGACATGCTCAACTATGCCAAAGAGCTGATTCACCTACTCTGCTTCCAAGAAGAGCAATCCACGTAAAAAATAGAGAAAGTTGGTGTTTCTAGAGAGTAATGTTTAGATACTGCATGATTTGAGGCGCCAGGAGTCCGAGAAGGCCTCCTGATTCAGCTTGCCATGAGAAGGTGAGGTAAGCTATCAGCGCTATGCATGCGCCACAGAGCACAATGTTAACCGCATGGTTGTCGTAGCGCAGCTTAGCAAGGCGCAGGTCTCGCTCGTGATCCCATAGGAATGCTCTGAGACTTTCCTGCTTCCGGGGGAGGATGTAAGGCAGCGTCCTCACCCCGGTCGGATTTGCCCCCATCAAGGTTTAGGCTGTCCGCTAGCCAGTGTGAGAAGACTGCTGCGGCTGCGATAGCGAAGTATTGAGGGACGAAGTAGCCTATCAGGAGTGGCAGCCAGATAAGTGTTAGAATACTGTGGAGCAACCCTGACCTGTGCATTACCCTTTCTCTTTTCAGAAGCTGATCTAAGTCGGGTATGATTCCGAAGAAGCCGCCCGCGGCAAGTGCTGGGACGGCGCCTGATAGGGCAAGCTGAACCTGCCACGTGGAGCTGTACCTTGAAAGATCCATCAGTGTTTGCAGCTGGGAGAGCAGTGAGCCTTTAAGCTCAGGCGATACGAAGGATATCACGAGAGCTGCTGCGGCTGCTCCCAATATAATGTGCGTGTACTTCTGCATTTCAACCTCCTCCTTTCAGCGCTTTCCTAGCTTCCTCCTGCCACTTCTCAATTTGCTCAGGGGAGATGCCTTTTATCTCGTCGCCTAACTTCTTGGGATCCGCGGCGAGAAGGTCGGCAACCCTCTTCACACCGTACTTTCTGAGTTTCCTAGCGTATCCTGCCCCTATCCCCTTAATTATCTCTACGGGCGAGCTCTCCGTAACCTTTCCCTTCGCCACGGGTTCACCAAGCCCAAGCACGGTGCCTATCGCTGCGAGGAGAAGTGCCAGTCCGATGCACGCAAAATACACCAACAGATGAGAAAGCTCGAAGATCATTCTCCTTCAACCCCGCTCTTCTCTAACCATTTCTTTTCTCCTAAATTAAATTTTTTAGAGAAGAATTAATTTGAAGCTGCATCTTAGCACCTTACAACATATAGGAGAAAAGTTCCTCCATGGAAAAAAAAGCGAACACCACGGTAAGCGGTTTTTAGCATTAAACTTCTAGAGGAGGCGTTAACGTCAGTGTCCGACTCCTCTAAAGGCACATTATCCATTAAAATTTTCCTGTAATAGCTGGGGTTCTCTGGGTAGTTGAGCAGTAACCTCCCAGTAAGGCTTCTTGAAAGTTAGAGAGGTAGGCAGTCTACCACCTATGGTTAAGTCATGAAAGGAGGAAAACGGGAAAGGTCCCCTTCTACTTCAGAACAAAGTATAGTTGACGTTTACTCCCCCAAGACGGGGCTTTAACTCGTCTCTTTAAAAACGGGAAAATATGGGTGTAGGAAGCTAGTGGGAGGGGAAGGGGTTCACGCTTGATAGGCTTTTATGGGTAAATGTGGAGATTTTGGTCTGTCAAGCGTTTCCCCATCATCGAGGCGTACGCCTCTAATGGGGATTTCAGGGTAACCCCCGGAGCCCTGCATCCGAAGGTTCCGCCCCCATTAGGCCACCCTGTGGCCAGATCAGCGCTCACAAACACTCACCAAATATTTAACTGTTTCGCAAGGCAGGGTGCCCCCAGCCTTACTATTGTACTTCCTGGATCATTTGCTTTGCCGCTGTAACAAACTTGTCCGCTTCAGCGCAGTCCACGTTGACCATTTGCAGCCTCTGCGGGTTCACTCCAAGCTGGCTTAGCATCGCCCTGAGGAGCGCCACCCTGGCACCAGCGACTTTCGCCCCCCTGCTGAAGTGGCATCTCTCCTCGAAGCAGCCTACTATCATTATCCCGTCAACGCCGTTGGCCAGCGCCCTTAGTATTTCCTGCGGGTCTACTACTGCGGTGCAGGGGACACCGATCACCTTAACGTTAGCCGGGTACTCCATTCCCAGCATACCAGCATAATCTATCGCGGAGTAACCGCACTCGTAACATGCTATTACTACAATGTTAGGCTTCACCCCATCCGCCGAAACACCCTCAATGGATGCCATTATCTGCTCGTCTGTGTGATTCCTCAACTGTATGGACTCCGTAGGGCAGGCTCCAGCGCAGAGTCCACACCCAAAGCATTTGGCTTCCGTTACGACCGCAGACTTATCCTCCTCAACCGTTATAGCGTTGAATGGGCACGCCCACTGGCACACTTGGCATTTGCCGCAGGTGTCCTCGTTCACTACGGCTGTGAGAAGAGGCTTCTCTATACTTCCCTTCTTCATGAGGCGAGCAGCCATAATGGCTGCAGACGAGGCGTGGGTTATGCTGTAAGGTATATCCATTGGGGTCATTGCTGCCCCCGCAACGAATATGCCCGCGACGTTTGTTTCCGCCGGTCTGACCTTCCTGTCGAGCGCCTCGACGTACCCGTCTGGCCCAAGCTTGACGCCGAGGATCCTTGCGAGTTCCTGTGTTCCTCTTGACGGAACCATTGCCATTGAGAGGGCCACCATGTCCGCCTCTACTCTATTATACTCCCCTGCTAGTGTGTTTTCCACGTCTACGATGAGCTTTCCGTTCTCTCCAGGGACAACCGATGCGGGCTTTCCCCTTATGAAGGTGACGCCTAACTCCCTCGCCTCCCTGTAGTACTCCTCATACCTTGACCCTACAGGCCTAATGTCCATGTAGGCTATGACCACGTCTACCTCAGGGAACCTCTTCTTAATCATGACAGCGTGCTTCAAAGCTATCATACAGCAAATGTTAGAGCAATAGAAGTTGTGGTTTTCATCCCTCGAGCCGGCGCACTGTATCATCACTATTCTCTCGACCGGGCGCCCGTCAGACACCCTTAATAACCTTCCTCCGGTTGGGCCGGTGATGTCGAGCAGCCTCGCAAGGTCGACTTGGGTGACGACGTCTGGCAGCTTACCGTATCCGTATTCCGTCAGCCTCCGCGGGTCATACTCTTCGAAGCCGGTCGCAACGATTATAGTCCCAGCGTTAATTGTGAGGGTTTCCTCCTTCTCGTCAAGGTTTATGGCGTTGACAGGGCATGCTTCAACGCACTTGCCGCATTCCTTAAACTTGCAGTTCTCAGGGTCTATCACATATATTGGCGGTATGGCCTGAGGGAAGGGGAGGTATATCGCCTTCCTCTCGCTTAAGCCAAGGTTGAACTCGTCCGGGACGCTCACGGGGCAGACCTCGGCGCACGCCCCACAATTAATGCAGGCATCACTCACGTACCTTGGCTTCTTCTTGACAACGACATTAAAGTTGCCGACCTCTCCCATAACGTCGACCACTTCAGCGTTTGTCAACACTTGTATCCTTGGGTCGACCTCTATCGCAGACCTGTAAATGCACTTCCTCGTCGAGTCACCGCCTAAGGCGGGACAGGCGGTTGTTCGGACGCAGAGCGAGCAATCATTCGTTGGGAAAACGGTTCCCAGCTTAAGACATAAACCTCCAAGTGTAGGCTGCCTTTCCACTATGGTTACGTCAAATCCTAGCTCAGCTAGCTCCTGAGCAGCCGTTATTCCACTGATCCCTCCACCTATCACGAGCGCCCTCTGCGTGATGGGGACAGACTTAACCGGCACGTCGTCAAGCTTCTCAGCCCTGCTGGCTGCAGCGTTTATAAGCGCCTTCGCCTTCTCAGTCGCCTCCATCGGATGGCTTGGATGAGCCCACGCACATTGCTCCCTTATATTAGCAACCACGAGGTTGTACCTACTCAGCCCGGCCGCCTCAACGCTTCTCGCCAGCTCCTCCCCTTTAACCTTAGGGGAGCAGGCGGCGACTACAACCCTGTCAACACCTTCCTCCTTAATCTTCGCCTCAAGCTCCCTAAGGCCCTGTTCACCGCAGAGGTCACTGTGCCTTGCAACAAAAGCAAATCTCCCACTCTTCTCAGCCCACGAGGCCACATCGTCGAAATTTACGGTCTTAGCCAGGGTTCCCCCGCAGTCGCAGATGAAAAGCCCAATCCTAGCCAAACGTCTCCCCCCTTTTCATGTTCCTCCGTTAAGCTTCACCATTAACGGGTCAACTTTCGTCCGGTTAAACTTGAGCTCCAACTCCTCCGGGGTCAGCCCCATGGCTAGCCCTAACAGCTGGGTGTAGAAGAGTACCGGTACATTATAGTTTTTCCCGTACGTTTTGTTGATCATCATCTGCCTTACGTCGTACTGTCTGAAGCAAACAGGACATACTACGGCCATGCAGTCAGCCTTAGCCTGCGTCACGTAGTGAAGCTTCTCCATCACCATCTTAACGTTCGCCTCTTCGTCTAAGTTGCCGACACCGCACCCGCAGCAAAGGAACTTCCTGAAGTAGTCCACGCTCTCGGCACCCGTCGCCTCAACCAAAGCGTCCAGTAGGACCGGGTTGAAGGGGTCATCCACCTGAAGCAGGTAGCTCGGTCTTAGAAGATGGCATCCATAATGCGCCGCCACCTTCACGCCCTTAAGCGGCCTCTCAACATAGCCCCTAAGCTTTGCCGGTCCAACGTCTTCGTACAGGACTTGGATGAAATGTTTTACCTCGACTCTGCCCTTATACTCTCTTCCGACCTTCGACAGCGCCTCTTCAACTCTACCCCTCAGCTTGGCGTCGTGCTCCAGAAGTATCTTCGCCTCCTTAAGGGTTTCGAAGCAGCCGTTGCAGAAGGCAACGATGTCCAGCCCCGCCTCCTCAGCCACGCAAAGGTTTCTAGCTGCCAGCGTTACCCAAGTGGTGATGTCCAGCCCCGGAATACCTATGGGTTCAGGGCAACACGAGAAGCCTTCAATGTCTTTCACTTCAACATCGAGTTTACCGAACACCTTCCTTATCGAAACCTCAATGTGCGGTAAAAGGTTTGGGATCACACATCCCAGAAACATTGCATAAGCGTTACTCGCCACCGTCACTCTCCTCCTTACCAGCTTTACCTTCCTTAGCCATCACTTCGATGAACCCAAGATGCTCAAGTATAGCCTTAATCTCCGCGGGGTCAGCGGTTTTAATCTCAGGGAGGCCCATCTTAGCCCTTCTGGAAAGCGTCGCCTTGGACGGTGCGTTCACAAGCCCGGTCTCAACTAAAACCCGCGTCTCGGCTTTCAAATGCTCTGGAAAATTGCCTTCCCTAGTGGCAAGGTTCCTTAACACGGTCAAGAGCTCGCTTACCCTAACCCCTTGCGGGCAAACCTCCGTGCAGTTGTGGCACACGGTGCAAAGCCAGATGTTCGGATCATGGATTACCTCTTTCCGTCCTGTGAGGATGCTTTCTATGAGCTTCCTCGGGTTATACTTGGAGTTGTAACGGAAAACCGGGCACGCCCCGCTGCAGGTTGCACACTGGTAACAGTAGTTCACCGTTTCTCCTTCCATGTGGAGCTCTGCCATCTCCTTTCTAAAGTAGGAGCTTATCTCATAGTAGGCTTCCACCTTGGACGTCCTCCATTAAAAATTGTAAGCGGGGGAGAGGAAAGCCTCGCCCGGTGGTTACAAAGTGTGGATATTTTAAAAACTTTTACTCTTACCGTTACCTGCAACCTTCCTGCTGCCTTTTAATAACCAGAGCTCCGTATCCTCCTTTCTTAGCCTTCTCTCTGTTTTTAACCTTTCAGGCGTCCTTCCGGGCATCATTTTCTAGCTTTCAGCACGGTGCTTACTGGTGATAGCTCCTAGAGCACACGTTTCCCGGCTTCTATGGCTGATTCTTCCATCCGGTTTTTTAGTGTCCATAGGTAGGGTTCACGCGGTATCTTACTGTCAGTCATCTCGCTTGGGTGTCACCTTTCTTCCATCCGGCATGGCGCACTTAAGGACGAGGAGAGTAGTGCTGAGAGTGGATGGAAAACCTTAAAGCTGTTTAAACACCATTTTTCATTATCTTACTGCCCCTAAAATGTTGAAGGTTGTTCCATTCCCTTGGGGGCATTGTCTGCCTTCACCTGCGGTCTTCGCCTTACACGCTAGGTTTTGGTTCGCTGACGGACATTTGGGTTGGAAAATGGCTTCCGCCGCCAATCCGTCACGGAACGGCGTTGCGGCTGAAACATGAACTACTTCCCGCCGTCACTCCTAGGAATTACGGCTGGCCTCCGCTGAGGGGTGGAATTATGAATGCTAGGTTTAAGGTGTTTGATTTAAGCCATGTGATAGAGGAGGGGATGCCTGTTTACCCGGGAGACGTTCCTCCCGAGATATCTGCCGTTACGAGTGTTAAGGAGAAAGGGTATAGGATTTCAAGGCTGGTTTTGGGTTCCCATACGGGGACCCATGTGGATGCACCCGCACACTTCATTGAGAGTGGGGAGGGAATCGACCAAGTTAGCCTTAACAGGCTTGTAGGGTGGGCTTTCGTCGCCGACTTGTCCTACGTGGAGGTTGGGAAAGGGATAGAAAGGGAAGATCTAGAGCATTACGACCGTGACGTTAGAGAGGGAGACATTCTCCTCGTGTATACTGGAATGGAGAACCTGTGGGGTCAAGAAGAGTTTCTAACTAACTATACTCATCTGACGCTTAGCGCTGCCGAATGGATATTAGAAAAGAAGGTTAAAGCTGTCGGGTTTGACTGGATGTCCGTGGAGCGCTACGGGGGGAGTGGAGAAGTCCACCGTAGGCTTCTATCAGAGGGGGTGATGATCATTGAGAGCCTCACGGGCTTGGGTGCTATTAGGGGTGAACGTGTCTTCTTTGTGCTAGCCCCTCTTAAGGTTAAGGGATGTGACGGGGGGCCTGCACGCGCAATCGCGGTGAAGTTTGAGGGTTGACCTCGTGAGTGCGGCGGCCTTCTTTGAAGTATAAGCTGGCCTTGGGCACGCCGGCGGAGGGAGAGGGGCATGTTAAAAGTGTTCATTCACGTTTTCTTTAGATTCTGTGGTGGCTGCCTGCTTGAAAATAATTTAAATAAGTTGTTTGGTAGAGAGAATTTAAGGGGAGTTCCTGGTGGGGGTTGGGTGATTAAGAGGTTTTTTGAAAGTGTTTTAGCTTCTAAAACGGTGCCCCCCGGCTTTCGGGAGGAGGATGTTTTAGGAGTTATTCTTCTTTTAGGGAGGTCGGATGGGCCAGTAGGGCGTTACACGGTTAAGAGGAAGCTTGGCTTAGGGGAAGCTACAGCTAAAACTTTGCTTCGCAGGCTTCATGGGCTTGGTATTGTTAGGCCTGCCGGCAGGAGGGGACACGTTCTGACGGAGGAGGGAAAGACGATAGTTGATATAGTTGAGGGGTACATCGCAGAGTTTAAGAGGGTTCCTAGAAGCGACTTTTCGCTTGGAGAGTGCGACTACGGGATTAGATTTAGGGGTTTGTCCCATTTGGTTTCTACAGGGTTAGACCAGAGGGATCAGGCTGTAGCGATGGGCGCCGACGGGGCGACGACGATCATCGTTAGGGAGGGAAGGTTTCTGGTTCCCTCTGTTAAGGAGTTAGAGGGGGAAGAGGAGGAGTTTATACGGCGTCATTTCAACTTGGAGGAGGGAGACGTGGTGGTGATCGTTTCCGGGAGGGACTGCCTTTCAGCCTTTAAGGCCGGATTAGCTGTCGCGGCAAACCTCATTAAAAAGGTAGAGGACGGGAGAAATTAAAGGAGAATTAAGAAGAAATATCGGCGAGAAGGGAACAAAAGGAAGTTAAATAAACTTGGCGTTTATATGTAAAGGCCGTTGCAATCGTGGTCGCGTTTCTTACTCCACGCATTCTGCCATTTTCTGATGAAGCTTGCTGTTTCCTCTATTAGCTCGTAAACTTCGTCTGTTTCTCCGTTAGCTATGGCTTCCTGAACGCTCCTCAGAATTTCCCTTTCCTCTTTCTCCCTGAGCTTTTCGGTTACGGCTTCCCTAAAAAGCCGAACGGCTTTGGGCTCTTTTATCAGGAGGGAGAGGTACTTGTTTATTAACTCATCAAACTTCCCATCGGCACTTAACGTTTGAATCGCCTCGAGAAGGGAGAGGAAGGCTATGTCAAACTCGTCTATGTCAAGCTCCAAGTTAACGTTTTCAAGCTCTTCAACCAGTTCCTCATAGCTCGAGAAGAAGATCCAGAAGAGGTTGCGCAACTCGTTAAGTACGGTGCTTAAGCACATACATGAACCCTCGAACCGTTTCTATACCCTTTAGAGGAAAGCAAACTATAAAAAATTATCACCAAAAAACTTAAAAAACGTTTTATTTCAACCTTGAAAAGTCTATTATACGTTAAGAAGAGAAATGAAGAAGACGTCATGCTAAAGGGTATCCCCCTCTCTTTACAAGGGTCAACATTAAAGTAACCACTGTGAATCAGCGTAGCTATATTTCTTCATCAGCCACCTAAAAACCTCTCTTAGAGAGAAATTAGGACTAAGAGAAAGCAATGAGAAATTTGATGAGAGCATAGAGCATGGTCTTTTTTGAGGTTTCAGGTGGGGGATCTTAGGGAAGGTTTCAGGTTTTTCTTTGGAGTTTAGTCAAGTGTTTTAAGTAGTTTATGTATTCTGACGTTTTCAGCTTGCTTTCCCCTCTTTTCCTAGCTTGAAAGGTGTATGGTGTTTCTACCAGCTTTTGGAAACGTGCTTTGGCTATTATTTCCAGTAGAATTTTGAATCCTTCAGGGTTGAGTTCCAGCCCGTCTAGGATGCTTCTCTTGAATGCGAAGAACCCTGAGAGGGGGTCCTTCACCCTTCCAGCCTTTGGAGCCAGCATTCTGGCTAGGAGTGTCGCCGTCTTTGAGACCAGCCTCCTCCACTTAGACCAGCCCTCAACGCGCCCCCCTTCAACGTACCTGCTCGCCACGACCAAGTCGGCTCCTCCCTCAATCTCCCTGAGCATGTGGGGGAGAACCTCTGGCGGGTGCTGGAGGTCAGCGTCCATCACAGCCACCACATCCCCCCTAGCTGCCCTGATCCCATCAACAACCGCCGACGCGAGGCCCAGCTTTCCAGACCTGTGAATAACTCTAATATTCCCGTACTTCTCAGCCAACTCCTCGGCAAACTCGCCCGTTCCGTCAGGGCTTCCATCGTCGACAACAATCAGCTCGTATGGAAAACCACTTAGAGCCCGTCTAAGGCGAGACACCAACTCTCCTAAATTATCCCTCTCATTATAAGTCGGAACCACAACCGAAATGAACATTAAGGACACCCTTTGAGACCCTAACATAACTACAAAACACCAACCTCCTTTTAAACCTTGCAGACGGCTAAAAAAGGATTAGTGTTGAGAGCTACTTAAGGTTCCTGCGCCGTTGATTCGGTTTCTACTCACGTGTTTACCGTCAGGCTGAATGTAGGCTAGGTTAAGTTTGAACCTTAGAGTATGTTAGCGTCCTTTTACCTTGCTTGGTTCCGCTTTGTCCATTTTCTGGATGACTTTGATAAATGCTGATGCTACCGGGTTTAGCTGGTCGGCTGCTACCTTGTCTATGGTGTCGCAAGGGTCAAAAAGGTATTCTGGGCCTGATATGTAGCTGTAGATGGGGTATCCTGACCTGTAAAAGGCGTTCGCATCGGTTGGAACGCCCAGCGGAGTATTACCGGGGAGAATTATTAGTCGTCGTAGGTCGTGCCTTTTCACCTCATCGGCTAGTATACTGGCCATTTCACGTGCTATTTCATTGCTCCCCCCATGGACAAATACGCTTCTTGGCTCGGGCATACCCGTATCAACCCATTCCCCATCTTTAACATCAAAGTCCTTTGCTATGTGTTCAATGCACACGTCTAGCATGAGCTTTGAAGTTATATCTAGATTGCCTTCTATGAATGTGGCATCCCCCCTTGCCGGTCCACCAAAGTGTGAACTAGTGAAGAGGAAAACGATTGTTTTATTCCTTTCAGATCTTGGAGTTTTAGCCATGTATTCGGCTACAGCTAAAACCTCGGCTACTCCTGATGCATCCTCGACGGCGCTGCTCCATGGCCCATCATGGTGGGAATGTACAACCATTACGTCGTCGCCTCCACCGGGTAAACGGGCGATAACGTTATGCGTAGTCGACGGCTCAACAGACCCGGTTAATGTTAAATGCGCCCTAGCTTTCCCTCCTCCTTCTTTAACGAGTTCTACTAGCCGGGTTCCGTGAGCCTTGTTAACCCAGAGGCCAGGGATCCATCCAGGTATCTTTCCGGGTAAACCTATGTGAGAGAGGAACCAGTCTGGAAGATCATGGCATAATGGGCCAAAGTAAGGTATGTATATTCTATCCTCATTTGTCGGGTAGTCCGCGAGGACTCCTACTACCGCCGCCCGGTGTAGGCATGCCAGCCTGTACGCCCGCCACCAGTTAGGATATATCCACGTTGCTGGATGAGCGAAGTCACTTAGGGTTCCTGCGGGATCCCAAACAAAGTATCCCATGTTTCCTAAGGCTTCTATTCTTAGCAGGGGGAGGTGCACGTCGACTAAAATTATTTTTCCTTTAACATCTACTGCTTCGAAATCTTCATCTGATCCATCGCCCACGTAAACCATGTCGGTGTCTATTCCTTCTGGACCTGTAAAAGCAGTGTTCGGAGTGTAAAAGCAGGGCACTTCCTCCCCGCTAACAGTTAACCCCCACTTATCGGCCTCCCAGCGAGATATTTGGTAGGGTTGCTTCTCCACGTCGGTTATGCCGAACTCTTCAAGCTTTCTTACAATGTAATCTTCAGCCTTGCAGTCTGCCTGCGTGCCGGGTCTTCGATAGCCAAACGAGAAGATCTCCCTTATCCACCCTAATATCTCATCGTTGGGGCTACGTCTCCCTCCCTGCTCATCCCACCACCTCTAATAGTTAAATAACCGAAGAAAAATTTAAGCATTTTTTGAAGGGAAAGGGAGGCGCCGATTTCTTACAGCTGCCATCTTCTTGGAAGACTTTTTCAAAAGGTTTTTATATTTTCTGGTTTTTGGGGGGTTTGTACTTTTACGGCACGGTGAGCGGGTTGGAGATACTTGAGTTAATCAGGAAGGGGCTCAGGGTACGCGGTTTCATTTACGTCACACTCGGAAACGTCGCCAACGCGGGGCTAGGCTTCCTTTTCTTCTTCATCGTGGCACGAATTTTAGACGTAAGTAGTTACGGAGTCATAAGCTACAATGTTTCGACAGGGTTTCTCGGAGCCACGCTTGCGATTTTCGGGTTAAGGACCGCTGTCATCACGTTTTACCCTAAAGAGAGGAATATTGTGCTTGTTAGGCAAGCCGCAACGTTCACCTTCCTAACTGATGCTGTTGGGATCATTATCATACTGGCATGTGTGCTATTTTTCAATGCACCCCTTGAGTTTGCAATGCTAATACTTCTTGGAAGTACAGCTTTCATGATGGCCACAGCGATCGCCTTAGGTGAGCAGAGGTACGGGCAGTATGCCCGCCTCATGATAGGCATGAGGATTGGACAGTGCGCCCTCTTAGGCATAACCTACCTTTTCATCGCTTTTACAGGATGGTTTCTGCTATGGATTAGGGAAATTGTCCTCTTGGCTTATAGTATTCCCTACATTGCAGCTGGTTACAGGTATTTCAAGTTTATCAGGTTTAATTTTTCCTTTAGCGAGATCTATGCTAAGTGGCGTTTCTGCCTCCCCGCGGCTGCATCAAGCATTATGACTGCGTCTGTTGGAAGCTTGGACAAGGTGATCATAGGAGCGCTTTTCGGGATGTTCGCGCTAGGAAACTACCATCTAGCTTTTCAGTTTCTAACGGGCTTCACCATTCTGCCCGTAAGCCTGCTGAGTTTCCTTTTACCTGAGAAGTCTGGAGGGGCAAAGAGAAGGGAGGTGGAAATCCTCGGCATAGCGGCTGCAGCATTGATAAGCGCTGCAGGCTTCCTCTTAGCCCCATACCTCATCAAATGGTTCTTCAGAGGGTTTGAGGGAAGCGTAAGTGCCATTCAAGCTCTTAGTCTGGCTGTTGTCCCAGCCAGCGTGGCAAACATCAGGATAAGCACGCTTTTCAGCGAGGAGAGAGCGGATCTTGCGATGGCAAGCTACCTAGCCATGTTTGGAGTATACCTTTCAGGAATAATTCTTCTTGGGGGGAGCATGCAGGCTTTAGGCTTCGCGATATCGTACACCATCGGGCAAGCCGTCTTAGCTGTGGCAACCGTGTTATTCTCGTCTGAGTCGTGGAAAAGGTGGAGGGCAAGCAGGAGAAAGAACGCTTCCGGAGAAGGCACGACACCAAACTGAAGATTTATTTTACTTCGGTCCTTCCACCCTGTTCCGGAGGGTGCCTATTTTTTCTATGTATGCTTCCATCACGTCTCCCGGCTTTAGGAGCTTCGGCTTCGGCTTCGCGTAGAAGCCGACTCCGGCAGGGGTTCCAGTAGCTATCACGTCTCCCGGCTCAAGCGTCATCACGTCAGATACGAAGGAAACGAGGTATGGTACCTTAAAGATCATGTTTGCTGTGGAGCTGTTCTGCCTCACCTCCCCGTTAACCCTCATCTGCATTTTTAGACGGTGAGGGTCTGGGATCTCGTCTTTAAGTGTGAGGTACGGCCCCATTGGCGCGAACGTGTCAAAGCTTTTCCCTCTGAACCATTGTCCATCCCTAAACTGGATGTCCCTCGCTGAAACATCATTGAAGACCGTGTAGCCTGCGACGTAGTCGTAGGCTTCCTCCTCCGGTATCTCTCTACCCTTTCGGCCGATTATTACTGCCAGCTCGACCTCATAGTCAACCTTACGGGAAATTTTGGGGTAAATTACTGGTTCGTCGTGTCCAATTACCGCGGTAGGCGGCTTCGAGAACAAAATAGGGTTCTCTGGAGGAGTCAAGCCGGCTTCTTCGGCATGATCCGAGTAGTTTAATCCAAGACACACTATTTTGCTAGGTCTTGGGATAGGAGCCTTCAACTTAACGTCATTAAGGCTGTAGAGCAAGCCTTTGGCTCCGACCTTCCCCATCCGAAGATCTACTCTAACCGATTCAACAACCCTCCTCGCAGCCTCTAAACACTCCTCGCCAGACGACAGAAAGGAGATCATATCTGATGGGGGCTTAACTCCAGCTGCCTCATCCTCGTAAACCTGGAAGGCAGTAGGGATATCTAGTATCAACTCGTTTTCAACTAGTACACCTAGTCTCAGATCGGCTCCCACCGAGAAGCTGACCAGCTTCACGTAAAGCACCCCTTCGTCTGGTAAGAGAGCCCTCAAGCCTCTAAGCGTGGAGTCTCCGAGGATTCCTAGAAGATTATTGCTATCATTTATTTTTAAAAAATTGATTGCATTTACCTTGCCATCAATAAGTTTATGATGCAGGAGGATTGAAAACTGCGCTTAAGTGTATCATTAGCGTGAAGAAATAACGGAATATTTATATGTGTGTTTTCTACGTGATTATTTGCTAAAAGAAAAACGATTTGCCTTCTTCTGGGGAGATGGGACTACGTCTTTGGCTACCCAACATATCAGTGTTCCGTGATCCGGTGATCCCCCGCCTTGGGGGTTGGGTAGCCAACAGAAGGTTTCCTTGTTTTAAACGTTTTCGCCGCATGGACCTAGGATACTTTTTGGCATTGACTGTTTCCTCCCCACTTCCTGAAATTGGAAGATTTTCGATAAAAAAAAGAAAGGGGGTGGTGAGATGGTTGCAGTCCCTAGAGGGCATCACATTATAAGTGAGGTCTTCGCTGACCCCGAGGTGTTAGATGATTTAGAGTTCCTGAAGGATACGTTTTTGACTGCTGCGGAAATAGCCGGGCTTCAGATACTCGACGTGAAGTTCCATAAGTTTGAGCCTATGGGGGTTAGCGGCATACTTCTAATATCGGAGTCGCACGTTTCAATTCACACGTGGCCAGAGGATGGATACGCGGCCATAGACATATTCACGTGTGGCGACGTTAGAAAGTGCTGGGAAGCCTACCAATACATAATCTCAAGGATAAACGCAAGGCACCATATTGAAATAGAGATTAAGAGAGGACTCTTGGATGAGTCCTGACTACTTGCCTGGGCTACGCCTACGCGTAGCTCAGAGCTCCAAGTGCATGTGCAGCACCCTACCCCTACTTTTTTAAGGATTTTCCTTGATGCTGGGGGGTGGTTATAGGTGATAGTGGATGAAAGGTTCCTTAGCGAACTCGTAGCGTTCTGTAGGAGTAAAGTTCCATCTGACCCCAACTTGACCATTTACGAGGCGGCAAGGCTCCTACGCCAGCTTGAGGACGGGGTTGCTATAAGTGATATTTCATGTAAGATGATGGTGTCTTCGGTCATGGCCGCGTTAGGATTCCTTTACTATAAGGGTGTGTTAAATGTTAACAGGGAGGAATGTACCGTCAGCACCCCAGAGATAGAGTGGAATGTTAAGTCATTCATTGAACTTGAAATAAAGGGGGTAAGCAGGCTTCTCCCTCAAAGAGAGGCGATAAGTAGGGTTTTAAGAAAGAGAGATATGGAAATCATATTTGAGTTCTCTCAGCTTCCAATAAACGTTGAAAGCCTGATGAGAAAGTTCGCATTAATGCAGTCGTTTCAAGACGTTGACGGAAAAGACGTTATTTTCATAGGTGACGACGATTTTATGAGCGTCGTTTGCAGCCTTCTTGGCCTTCCTAGACGAGTCGTAGTGGTGGATTTAGATGAAAGGCTTCTCGAAGGGATTAAGGAGCTGTCCGATGAACACGGGCTAAACATAGAGACCGTTAAGCACAACCTTATACATCCCCTTCCAAAGGAGCTGCAGGGAACATTCGACACCTTCTGCACCGATTCCCCCCACTGCCTAGGCGGGATACTTCTATTCGTGAGCAGAGGGGTTTCAGCTCTTAAAAGGGACGTTGAGACAGCAGGCTACTTCGTCTTCCAAACAGTTAACGAGCCACTACTAATGGAGTTTGAGACAAGGCAGAGGCTAGTCAAGCTGATTACTAATGAAATGAATGGAGTAATCCAGTGCATGCTGCCAGCGTCAATAAAGTACATTACCCCTAGGGATGAGAAGGAGAAACTCATGGACGTGTTCCTTAACGCAGTCAAAGAGCCAAGTTTAGATGATTACTTTAAGAGGATCGAGGAGGCACTAAGGCCATCATCTAGGTTCATAGAGTTTTACCCAGAGTTCTCCATGGAGGCAGCGTTAATAGCCAGAGTAGCGTTCAGGAAGCCTAAACCATTAATAGAGGGGGACTACGACAAGGAAGCAGAAAAGAAGTATGGCCCGGTATACTCCTGGGCGATAATAGAAAAGCACATAGCAGAGAAATCGTAAGACCTCTAACCATACAAAAATTAACACATAACTTTCTTCACACATACTTAAGAACGAAGAATTCATGCATAGCCTAGTTCGATACGTCAATGCTTAGCTTAATTAAGGGAACCGCGTGGACGAACCCGAGGAGACGGTGGAGAAAAGGGGCGGATCAGAGGGTCAATTTCTGCTTAGAAACAGAAGCCCAAATTTTCTGGACAAGTTTCTTTCCTTCAGGTGTAATCTCCACCCATCCAGCCTTCGTTTTAGTCGCTAAACCCTTTTCAACGAGCCACTCTATTGTTTCTTCAGGGGACAGTTCAGCCTTTCCACTAGTCCAGGGTCTGTGTGTGCGTTCGAGACGTTTAGCCACAAGCTTTAACCGCTCCCCCTTTGGCATCTGAGAAAGGAGAATTAGCGCGCTTTTAACCTCTTCAGGGAGGCATAACACTTGATCCGACAAGTTATCACCTCATCCATTTAAAACGAAAGGGAGTTCATTAAATTAAACTTTATCGGTAAAACCCTCCTCTATGATTATTAAAATTGCATAGTTTCTAAAAATGAGCATGTGAAATCGCTGATATTGTTAAAATAAGATACAACAAATGGAAAATTTTGTTGAGTAATTAAGGTTTTTCGGATTTTATGCATGTGAAAAACGATTTCAAGAGGCAACCAAGGTGGAAAATTGTGGGTTTAACAACGTTCAGGAAAGACGGGAACTCTACCAGTAGAATATTTTAACGAAGGGGGACATGTCAAATTACGGGTTCAAAGCGAAAAAAATAAATTTAGCTTAAACCTAGTTTTCAACCACTAGGAGGTTTCTGAAAATGGGTGGTTACCTTCCGGAGTGAAAGGGAAGCTGTTTTTAAGGAAGACCAGGTTGAACCTAACCGTTTTACTGCTTTTAGAACTGAGATCAACAGAAGGAGAATACTAGTAGACCCTTACAAGTGTACGGCATGCATGATATGCATGGTTACATGCGCGGCGAAGCATCATGGTTCCTTGAACCCTAAGAAGGCTAAGATCAGAGTTGAGAATAGGCTTCCAGTAGTTAAAGTCTGGTTCTTAGAAAGCTGTGACGGATGCGAGTCCTTAGGGGTGAGAGTTCCATTTTGCGTTCAGCACTGTCCTAAGGGAGCATTAAGAGTGGGGTGATGGTTGTGAAGGGAGGCTACACAGGCAGAATCTTAATGGTCGACTTGGGGAAAAGCGAGTGTAAGACCATAGACTGGACAAGTGAAAAGAGTGAGTGGCTGAAGTTTGTTGGCGGAAGAGGCTTCGGAGCCAAGATCATTTGGGAGCAGACAGGCCGGAGCACCGAGCCGCTTGGACCGGATAACGTGCTAGTTTTCGCTGCAGGCCCATTGACAGGTTTACCAGTACCAGGCCCAAGGATTAGCGTTTGCTCTTTAAGCCCGCTTACAGGGATATGGGGTGATAGCGCCATTGGAGGCTACGCTGGCCTCAGGATGAAGCAATGCGGCTATGACGCAGTGGTTCTTAAGGGTAGAAGGAAGGGGTTCGTATATCTTTACGTTGGCGAGAACGAAGTCGAGGTTAGAGACGCGTCACACTTGGTTGGAATGGGAAGCGTCGAGGCGCAGGAAGCCCTCAGAGAAGAGCTTGGAGGAGACGTAGCGGCTTTAACCATAGGTCCAGCGGGGGAAAACCTCGTCCTTTTCGCGTGTATAACAAGCGATTATGGGAGGCAGGCTGGCAGAACTGGAATGGGGGCGGTTATGGGGTCTAAGGGCGTTAAAGCGGTGGTCTTTGACGGATCTCTGGACGTGCCCGTAGCCGACGCTGACCGGCTAGTTAGCCTATTAGAGGAGGCTAGGGAGTACATTATGAAAAGCAACCCTGAGTTGTATGCCCAGTTCAGCAGGTACGGTACTACTATGACTCTCGACTGGGCTCAGGATGTGGCATGCTTGCCAACGAGGAATTTTAGCGAGAACGTCTTCGAGGACGCCGAGATGATAGGCGCTAACGCTGTGGAAGAGAAGATTATGAGGGGGAAAAGGGGGTGCTTCGCCTGTCCAATAGCGTGCAGGACCGTGTCTGAGGTTAAGGTTAACGGGAAAACCGTGCACCTAGATGGACCGGAATACGAGACGCTCGCACTTTTAGGTTCTAACTTAGGGCTTGGGGATATAGAGGCGCTTTCAGCAGCCCATTACCTGTGCGACCATTACGGATTAGACGCTATATCAGCTGGAGCTGTGATCGGGTTTGCCATAGAGTGTGCTCAGCGAGGACTAATGTCTCTTGACGGGTTAAAGGCTGAGTGGGGTAATAAAGAGACCATATTTAAATTGTTGGAGAGCATTGCATACCGGAGGGGAATAGGAGGTTTACTCGCTGAAGGAGTAAGGAGGCTAGCCGAGTTCGTGGGTAACGGGTGTGAAGAATATGCCATGCACGTTAAGGGCTTGGAGCAGTCCGGATATGAGACTAGAGCTGCTCCGGGGATGAGCCTAGCGTACGGAACCTGTGATGTAGGAGCGCACCATAACAGGTCGACGATAATTGGCTGGGAGTCCAGGAATGACAGGCTTGGAGTAGGTAAGGATAAGGTTGAGGTTCAGATTCTCCTCCAGCATCAGAGAAGCCTCTTCGACGCACTTGGGGTGTGCAGGTTTCCTTGGTGTGAAACCAAGCTACCCTTCGAGTATTACCCGATGTTTTACCAGGCGGCTACGGGAATACAGGCAGGTGAAGATGAGCTGCTGACAGCCTCGGAAAGGATCTTCAACCTCACTAGGATGATAAGTGTACGCCGAGGGGTTTCACGAAAGGATGATTACCCGCCAAGGAGGGTCTTTAATGAGCCACTTCCAAGCGGCCCATTTAAGGGAGTCAAGGTCGACATTAAAGACTATGATGGGATGCTGGACGTGTATTATAGTCTTAGGGGATGGGATAATAATGGGATTCCAACGAAGGAAAAACTGGAAGAGCTAGGTATCCTAGACATGATCGAGAAGGGAATGGGGTGAGTTCGGCGGCGAGAAAGGTTCCTACTCGAATTTTTTAGCTTTAAACCATGTTTCTTTTAACGGTCTTGAAAACTCTTCGATGTAGCCTTCTAGCGTGCTGCAGATAGCAACTGTTTGCTCCGCTTTTGGGGGGAGCCACGCTAAAAGGACTTCCTCCCTGTCTCTCATTACACCCATCATGTTTCCTTCCTCTAAGACTCTCAGGGAAGTGTTGGGTCTTGAGGCTATCTTCCTAAGGGTGGCTGGGTCGCCTGAGGCTGCTACCTGCAAGGTCACCCTTGGGCTGGCGGATAGGAGGGCTTCAACGTCCTCGACTTCGATGTTTGGGGCCACGAGAAGGAGGGATGACTTGGCTGATTTGACCACTTGCCTCATGTAGTCTTTCACGTTGCTGTAACCGGCGACTAAGCCCACCCCAACTATTTCCGTGAACGCTATGCTCCTAACCGCTTCAACTATGCTTTCAACCCTACTCTTAACCGAGTCAAGCTCTCTACCTATTTCTTGGCTTAAAGGCGAGACTACCGACGTAATCTTATTGGATGCTTCCGATCTAAGCTTGTCGAGGGATGCTTGCACTTTAGACAGCTCATCCTCAACTTCCGACTTAACCCTTAACACGACGGCCTTTTCATCCTCTGATGCTTTCGACACCTGCTCTGTGATCCTCCTTTGGACGTCCTCAAGGTGTCTTTTCACCGTGTCAGACAGCTTAGCTAATGCAGCCTCGAACTCCTTCCCAGCCGACTTAAGGGAGGATTCAAGCTTCGTAATAGTTCTCCCAATCTCCTCCTCCACCCTGCTTGCTATGGCTTCACTCATTCTTTCAAGGCTGAGTTTAACCTCTTCGCTTACCCTTGACGATGCAGCCTCTGCGCTTGAGGACATGATGTTGAAGGCCTCTCCCGCCCTCTTCTTAGCCCGCTCGGATTCCTGTGAAATCTTGCTTTGAACGTCTGTTAGAGCGCTTTGGAGCGAGGATTTTGCGTCCATGAGCCTTCTCTGCATCTCCTGAAGCTGGCTTACCAAGTCGGATATCGTAGACTCTACGTTTGAGGACACCCTGCTTATGCTCTCATTAGCAGAGGTGAAGGCTAGGTCCAAGGCGCCTACAGTGTCCCTCTTAAGTCCTGCAAGTTTACCCTTAAGCTCTGAAAGGTACGAGTTTAACGAGCTTTCAGCGCTTACAGCAGCACTCCTGGAATGTTCTTTAACGCTCTTAACGGCCTCGTCTCCCATGGAACGGCTGGAAACCGAGGCTTCTTCAAGGCATTTTTCAATGGCTAATGACAGCATGTAACCCGTCTCTTCCGTCACCGAAGCGATGGCACCCTCGACACTAGTCGTTGCTGATGAAGCCTCTTCTCTAAGGCCGGCTAAGGCTGCCTCCTCCCGCCTTGAGAAATCATCTAAGATCTCACTTATACGCTGAGAGAAAACCCTAAAGCTGTCAATCAGCTCAGCTACCTTAGCCTTAATGGCGTTTTCGACTTCATCACTAATGCTGCCAGCACTTTTCGAAACGTACTCTTTAACCTCACCTAGCTTCTCAAGGATCTCCCCAACCCCTCTTTCCAAGGCAGCTCTAGCCTCATCCACCCTACTCTTAGGTGCATGAACCACAGAGGCGCTAGGCAAAGTAAAACCTCCACTCAGGCAGGAATCCTTAAAAATTAGTTAAACGTAAAAAATAAGAGTCTTATGGTCGGCGTCCCTGCCTCTAGGTGAAAGCTTACTTTTCAGAAAGTGTCGGTGACGTCTAATCTCCTCGCCAGGCAGGATTAGGGTGCTATCAGCACTCCAGCTCTGGAAATCCGGGTGAAGCACTAAGAATGAAAAGAATGAAGATAAAGTTGAACCAAGCAGAATTAAAAAGGAACTGTTTACATCGGCTTACAGCCACATTTCCCTACCACTTAAACAGCTTTTTCACTTGCTTATGTATTTGAAATAAGACGTCTCGAGAATTCTTTGCAACCGGAACCCTAACGAATCACAGGTAAAAGCATGAAATCAATTTGCCGCTTACAAGAGTGCACTATCTTATGTTTAACGTTCATCCTTTTTTAACGTTCATCCTTTAATTAGCAATAACAAATGTATGAAGCAAAAAAATAATATTATAATTATTCAAATTTAAATAAAAGGAAAAGTGGAATAAATTGAATAAATTGGATAAGTTAGAATGACGGAGTGAAGCCTCTGAGGATGTTGAAAGAAGCTGAGGGGTGCGAGTTGGCTACACAAACCTATCTTTTTAAGGTGGTAATGGTCGGGGATCCTGCAGTCGGTAAAACGAGCTTGGTTGTAAGGTATGTGCACGGTTTCTTTCAACATGATTACATAGCTACGATAGGAACACAGATAATGAGCAAGGAAGTTTACGTAAGGGATAGCATTGTTAAACTTTCAATATGGGATATAGGGGGACAGGAGAAGTTTGACACGCTTGCCCCAGCATATTATAAGGGTGCATCCGGAGCGTTGGCCATCTTTGACGTAACACGTAAGGAGACCCTTGAAAATATTCCTAAGTGGATTTCACGGTTGCACCGCTATGCAAACCCGAACGTTCTCACGATCCTAGTTGGAAACAAAGTCGATCTTGTTGATGAGAGGCAGGTTAGCCCTGATGAGGCAACCGGAATAGCAGATAAGTATGGGCTACCCTACGTGGAAACTTCTGCGAAAAGCGGAAAGAACGTTATTAAAGTCTTTGAGGTGATGGCTGAGAGGCTGCTAGCCAAAAAAGTCGGAGGATAAAACATGGTTTGAACGACCTTTTCCAACTACCTTCTGCGCCTGTTTCTCTGGCCTCTCCGTGGTTTCCTCCTGTAGGGTTCACCTTGACCGAGGGAGAACCTTGGGATTGACGGCTGCCTGTACACGTTCTCTGATAGGTTATTGTCTACGTTTGCCTCTATCTCTTCGTCGATCACTTCGAAGCTGCCGTACCTGCCTAGGTTAAGGCGCATTTGCCCTCTGAACAGGCTTACATAGCCGTTTTCTATCTTTAATGATGTTTCAGGGGAAATGTTTGAAATGGCGTCGTCCCATAATGTTAGGAGTATTGAACCTGTTTCATCCCCAACTAGTGCTTCGGCAACCCTATGGGTTGAGCCGTCACGCCTGGAGACCACTTCTCTTGCTTCACTAACATTCACAACTTTAACTTTTAGGTTTACTCTTCTCGAGGTTGGAGTTAAATCCCCTACGGAAATAAATTCTACATCTTCTTCCAACTTATAACCCCTCAAGAACATATACCCGTAGAAGAGCGAAAGAAGGCAGAGGAACCCCCGCAAAAAACGTTAAAAAGGAGGCAGCCTTGACTTCTTCCGCTCTTAGCAAGACTTACGAATTCTCCCTTTTAATACTTATCGGTGCGAACCTCACAAAGAGGCATCCTCCTTTAGACTTTATCTTAAAAGTTCTACCTTAAGTATAAACCTTTGTTCTGGGTTTTCAGGGGAACCTCCTCTATCATAAGGGAGGCTAACGTTTTAAAAACATCTTCAACCATGTAGTTCTCCTTGGCTGACGATTCAAAGTATGGTACTTCTAACTTCTCAGCTAGGCGTGATCCATCTTCGTAACGAACTTTCCTCTGGGACACCAAATCTATTTTGTTTCCAACTAGGATTACGGGTATGTTTCCACAGTGGTATCTAACTTGGTTTACCCAGCTCATCACATTTTTGAACGTTTTAATGTCGGTTACGTCGAAAACCACTAGGGCGCCTCGCCCGCCTTTAAAGTAGTTTGGCAGTAGAGGCCTAAACTTCTCCTGGCCGCCAGTATCCCATATTGTAAGCTTAATCAGGCAGTCGTTTATGTCTACTGTTTTAGAGTAGAAGTTTACTCCTAGGGTTGGAATATAGTTTTCTCTAAATGATCCGGTGGCAAACCTTATTGTTAGGCTTGTTTTACCTACTCCACCATCCCCAACGACCAGAACTTTAAAATTATATATTGACTTACTCAATTAGGATTCCTCCTGATGAGAAACGACAGGCAACCCACTAATTGTTAAAGAGCCAAGTTTCCAACAAATTTAACATCATTTTCCCATGAAGAAAGCCTTGACTTAAATATGTTCCCTTTCCTTTTTTAAGGAAAATCTTTTGCAGATCTAACCTAGGTTTTACTTACATTCTTAACGTGGAGATGTACCTCCTGATAATACTCAGGGAGGGTGTGGAAAGTGATGTTCAGAAACGTGTTAAGAAGGAGAGGGTTTTGGAAGACTAGGAGTAGTGATGAGGAAGTTTTCATGAAGCACGATGAAAGACTTGGAGGAATATACGTAACACTACAAAACCGGATGGCAATCCTCAGAATGGAAGATAGGGACACCATACACGTGTTCAAAAGTGCTAAACATTTAGAGCTTTACCTTAAAAAGCTTGAAGAGGAACACGTGGGCGTATTCTTAAACGCGTAGAGGCCACCGTTGAAAGAGAAAAAGAGAGAAAAGAGTTAAATTTTTAATCGTAGCTCGTGTCTGCAGCACTCGTCGCCTGAAGCTTTACACTTAGTCTCCCAAGATTCAGCCTCAAACCCCCTCATAATGCACACTTCCGTAAAGATGCCATCAACGGAATTGCAGAACTTTAATCCTTTAAACTCGTCCGGTAGAGAGATCCCCTTGCAGAGAGGGCAGTTGTAATCCTCATAGACGATCTTCTTCTCTTCAGGGATAACGTAGATCTTATCGAAGCTTTTACCGGTGTAAAAGTAGTAAGCAAAGTTATAGGTTTTTGAGAATTCATAAAACTCAATGGCATGCTTACCTATTCTTTCAGCGTACTTTGTAAGCATCCTTCTACCCATTTTCCGTCCGATTTCCCAGAGAACCTTAGAGGCTTTGTCAACATCCCCATTTTCAAGTTCTAAGATATAGTCGACTGTTCCGCTGACAAAGGATACGAAAGCATCCAAGTTGAGCTTATCTGCTATTACATGCCAGGCAACCCATCCCTTCATTCCCAAATTTTAAGTCCCCCTGAAGTGGAGATTCTTAAAAATGAATTGGACATTCAAAACTAAAAAGTTTTTCCGGAAAGAGGCCGTTTTATTGGGGGAATTGATGTTGAAATGGCGTCCGACTAATCTTTCTCTTTGGATCTGCTCCCCGCTGCTATCTTTATTCCTCCATCTATGATTTTTATTTTTCTCTTTACCGGCAGTTTTCCTCTTCGACGTATTTCAACACAGTCCTTCTCTAGTAATATCAGCGTGTTTGCCAAGTGGAGGATTGCTTCTGTTTCGGCTTCTCCAGCTAGTTTCGGCTCTAAAAGAGCCAAGATAACATTGTCTGAAAGTTGAACCTTAGCTTTTAGAAAAGAGAGAAATCTTAACGTCGCCTTGGGTGTTGCAAGGGTTATAATAGATGAAAGGGAGTCTATTACTATGCGTACATGGGGGAGATGCGACAGTATGGAGATTGACTCGACTATTTTGGAGCTGAGCGCGGCGAGATCTGTTGGAGCAGGAACGTAAGATACCATGTCCGTGTCTTCAACCGTGAAATCAACGGTTGGACGATAAAGGTCTATTATCTTGTAGCGGGGGGATTCACCTCCATACTTTGAAAGATCTAATCCTAGGTCTGATATCTCCGCCTCTATCTCTTCTGCAAAGTTAACCGTGGTGACGTATATTCCGCCATCTCCAAGCTCAAGCCCTTCACAGAAAAATTTCAGGGCGAAAAGCTCTTTACCCCCTAATGGTTCACCCACTACTATGCAGAGAGATCCGGGGCGGAAACCGCCATCGAGAACACTGTCCAGCCCTCTTATTCCGGACTTCACAGGCCCCCCCTTAACCATTAAACGATCCTCCTACGACTGCCTCGCTCAATTAAGGTATAGCCTCCACTATTAGCTTACCTATCTCACCCAGTTCCCTGAGAACTACGGCAGGGTCATTCTTAACCAGGAATAGCAGAATTGCTTTCGGTCCGACGCCGACAATGACCATTTTTCCGCCTTCAACGTTAACGGTTAGGTGCCGTACCAGCCCTCTCCTCACCGTTTCAGCAGCTACTTCAGCAGCGCCCAGCATGGAAGCAGCCATGGCTGAAAGCCTGTTCGCATCCACGTCTTGAGGCATGACGTTTTCAAGGAGATTGCCATTCCTAGTGGCTGCGAGGCACCCTTCAACTCCCTCAAGTGCCTGAATTCTCATTAGAAGCTTCCTCAGCCTTTCCTTATACTCCAAAAAAGCACCTCCTTCAAGCCGATAGTATGTTTAACAGGACGTCTAACACAAGGGAGATGTTGACCCTATTCTTAGCACTACAGCCTACTACAGGGGTTGAGGGACCTAGCCCTAGTGCCTCCTTAACGTCCTTAGGAGACAGAGCCGACTCTAAATCTTGCTTGTTAGCCGCAACGACGAATGGCGTACCATGGCTTTCACATTTCTTAGCAAGCTCTACGGCCCTTCTAAAGCTTGAAGGATCTGCGCTGTCAACTACTAGGATGGCCCCCACGGCGCCATCAGCCATCTTGTCAACCATCGGGTCGAACTGCGGCTGCCCCGGGGTGCCGAAGAATTCCATGTAGAACCCTTTATAGTCAAGGGATCCGTGGTCGAGGGCGACCGTCGTTCCCATTCTTTCAACGCTGACGGCGTCCTCGGCGAGGGCGTGTATAAGCGTCGTTTTTCCGGCGTTGTAGGGGCCAAGGACTATGACCTTTGGAAGGTATACTCTAAGCTCTCCCGGTGAAATGATCTTTATGGGGAAAGCGAGCTCTTCGAAGCTGGTGACCCAAGCTGCCTTCTTCACTCTCAACTCGTTCTCCACAAGGAGGGTTGGGTCTGGTTTAACCTCGAAAACCCCGTCGAACAGGTTTGTTACCTCCCTTATCATCTCGCTGTCGTAAAACCATGACGAGAAGAGAGCTATCACCGTCGAGTCTCCTGTTGCCTCTAAGAGGCTAATTAGGGCTTCCATTTCATTCCCGTAAGCGTCTAGGAAGCTATTCACCGAGTCGAACACTAGAAGAGTGTTTTCAGAAGAGAGGGATAGCAGCGTTTCCCTTATGGAGTCCAGGTTATACGGGTCGACAACGTGTGCTTCAGAGCTTTCCAGGCCGCTAAGCTTTGAGTATGAGTCGACGAGGATGAACCTGCCTCTCTGCTCGTGCGACTCAAAGCTTAAACGGGCTTTCCTAGCTTGGCGCTTAACGCTCACAGGAGGCTTATTGTTCACCAGGTAAACAGTCCTGTAGCCCTCCTCCAGCCCCGCCTTAGCCACATGGATCCCTATAGTTGAAGGGTCTATGCTTGGCGACGTCATGAAGATACATCTTGAACCTCTTGGAAGGCCGCCCAGCCGACGGTCAAACATTGGAAGACGGAGACGGAGCATTCAGCAGTCACCAGTCCATCAAAACAGGATTGATATGCCATCTTCAGATATGGAAAAACGCTTTTTACCCTCATAATGGGGGGAACCTCTCATCTTGTACACTTCGATGTACCTGCTTCTTTTATCACCTTCAGGCTCCCAGTAGAGGATGAAGACCCCATCAGCGAGAAACTCTTCCACTCCGAACCTAGTTATGCCCGGCTTACCATACTCTGTCTCGGTGACGAAAAGGGAAGTGCACCTATACCTTTTCAGCATGCTTGAAATGATGTTCAACTCACGTCTGACAACCCCCGGATTACCGTACTGCAGAAAGAGGACGGAGATAGGATCTAGGACAACCCTTTTAACCCCTCCTTCCTTCACTATGGCTTCTATCGTCGCGTAGAGTCCGTCAAGAGCGAAGACGTCAGGGTTGAGGGAGAGAGACTTCTCACCAACAGCAACCACGCTCAAATCAAGCAGGATGAGCTTATGCTGGTCTACCAGCTCATCAATACTCCAGTTAAAGTTCTTAGCGTTCCTGAGAAGGCTGTCAAGATGCTCTTCAAGAGAGATGTATAAACCCGGCTCGTCAAACTCCGAAGCGCCACGATACAGGAATTCCAGACAAAAAATCGACTTGCCAGCCCCCGAAACCCCAGACACCAGGTAGGTGCCACCCCTAAAAAGGCCGCCTCTAACAAGCTCGTCGAACCCCTTAATCCCCGTCGGAACCCTACCCTTAACAGCCTCCACGAGCTCCTCCTCTATCTTAATCCGTTGCTTAAGCTCTGTTAGAAAGCCTGAGTCACCCTCCTTACTTCTCCCTCTCACCAAGCGATTCTCCCTCCTTTAAGGCTTCGAGAACCACAATTAACTCCTCCTCCGTTGGCAACCCTATGAAACGCCAGTTGATCCCAACAATGTCTATCGTAGGAGTCGAGATAACCCCCTCCCTCACAGCCATCTCAGGGTTCTCGGAAACGTCCACCTCTTCGATTTCAAGGTTCAGGTTCAGCTTCTTAAGGGATGACCGCACCGTCCTAAGCACCTGAGGATACCCCGGAGTGCGATTAGTTTTAAAGATGACTATTTTATATTTCTCGCTCTTCACGATCTCCCCCCATGAGCAGCAAAGCATTCCTTTCTCATAGCTATGGATAAACAACCTAATAAATACATCTAAAAATAAACGCATACAACCTAAATTTAAATGATCTAATGAAACCATCCCCAAGATTACACCAACCAGTTATTAGAACCCTTAGGCAGGCAACCCCAAACCACCCACCCCACCCTCCACCCGGATTTTAAAGAAAAGTACTTACGTTACAGCAACACTAAAAATATTTTAGAAACATTCAAGGTTTTCTTCGAGGGAAAAATGAAGGAGAATGACCCTTGCATCAAGAGGGGAGTGCTGCAGGAGGAGGCTGGTGGTGGGAAGGTAAGATGCCTTGTCTGCATGAGGAAGTGCGTCATACCGGATGGTGGACTCGGGTTCTGCGGAACCAGAAGGAACGTTAAAGGGGAAATCCACACCCTAACCTACGGGGACATATCATCCATAAGCGTTAACCCAA
>JAPDJY010000023.1:0-71445 GCA_029258835.1 Thermoproteota archaeon
TGTTTAAAAGGACAAAAAACTCCTCCTCCACCTGCCTTATCACATAATTATAAGCTTTAGCGAACCCAACATTAGAGTTCATCCTTAAAATTTCAACATCAGGGAAGTAGTCTTCAATGATCCTTAAGGAATTATCTGATGAATGATTATCAACAACCAAAACCCTAAAATTAGGGTAATCTGAAGCACAAACACTTTTTAAACATTGCCTAATGTATTTTTCACCATTAAAATTAAGAATTAAAACTGCCACAGGAGGAGTATTCATCCACCAAGCACTCCCCATTTAACTGAAATCATTCAACAGGAGCATATCTTATAATTTTTTTGTTCCCATTTTCTGGCTTTCAAAAGCCACATAATGCAAACTTACCATTTTCGATTTTTAAAATTTTAATTTTTTTTCCAAAAATCTTGGTATGTTTCTTGTCCATTCCCCCTGCTCCCACCATTCAAGTTACATTTCACATTCTCTTTCCCTGCCATCCCTGCTTTTCGAGGATCATTCGGTAAACTCTATACAACTTTTCAAGGCAAATTCCAAGTTAAAAGCAGAAAATTTAAAGGAGGAAAGTAAGTTTCTCCTCCTTAACAGGAAGGGAAAGAAAAGATTAAGGGCTAGATGCTGTCCATGCAAAGGGTGCTGAAAGTCTCTCTTAACTAATTAACTAACTAAATAATGTTAACTTTGGAGGGAGCGTGGTGATTGGTTCCATTCAACTACTTCTCTCCTTAAAAGAGAGGAGACGTTCTCTGCCTCTTTTCATCGTCTTCCTTACAAGTACGGTGTACGTTTCAACCTCTTCCTACATAACTATTTCTAAGTTTTTTGCTTTCAGAGACACCGCTCTTGACCTCGGTGTTTTCGAGCAGGGGTTGTGGTCAACCATCACATTTGGTTTACTCTTTTGGAACACTCCCGAGCTAACTTCCCACTTCGCAGTCCACTTCGACCCGGTACTTTTCTTATTGCTACCTTTCTACGTTTTCTACCCCTCGCCCTCTTTTGTTTTATTTCTCCAGTCTTTTCTCATAGGGTTTAGCGCCATCCCTCTTTTTCTTTTTGCTAAAAACGAGCTGAAAAGCGATTCACTATCATTCCTAACTGTGATAATATATTTGCTGTATCCTCCCTTGCACGGTGTTAACTGGTTTGATTTCCATCCCGAATGTTTACTCCCCCTCCTCCTTTTCACAGCGTTCTATTATTTTCAGAGGAATTCTTTCTTTAAGGCAACGTTTTTCTTTTTACTTTCCATGATGTGCAAGGAGATCGTTTCAATTTTTATTTTTCTTATTTCATTCTGCCTTTTAACTGAAACCCTCTTGAGGCATAATAATTTGAAATTCAAAGAGCTTGCGAGAAGCGAGAACGCTAAGTTTTCCCTAGCGAACATGTTCATGTCGGCTGTATGGTTTATTGTTTCATCGAGGGTTCCCTTCTTATTTAATCCTCTTTCACCTACAGGTTTCTACTATCCGTGGTTTCACATGTTCTCCCCCCTGAAAAACCTAGGGGTATCTTGGTATATCTTTAACCTAGTGTACCTTCGACAGATGCTTCAATCCATTTTTCGCTCGTCTCCCCCCATAGTCTCGATTATGCTATGGCTTCAAATAAACCAGTTTAGCATCCTAAATCTAGGTGTTAACATTGTTTTAAACCCTGTTTACACGTTTCAAGTGATGACTTCGCCCATTTCATATAAAGTGTTCTTCCTAGAGGGTGTTCTAGGTCCACTCCTGCTCCTCCCTCTCTTGTCTCCTGTTTTTATGCTTCCATCCATCCCCTGGATTGTCTTTGCTCTCACAGCTGCTTCATCCACATACTTTACGCCGGTAGGCTATCAGCACATCGCCATGATCATTCCGATACTATTCATATCTTTCGTCTACGGCTTAAAGAGGCTCCTTACCAGTTTAGACGGCTTCGTGAAAATTATCATCAGGTTTGAGGAATTGTTAATGGTAAAGTTTGGCCCTTTCCTCCTAGGCTACCTCCCCAAGTTTTTAATCAAGCTATACTCCTCCTACAGGAGGAGGATTAATTACCCGTCCGTTATCCTTGTCTTCCTCGTTATCATCCTTCTCTTCAACTCTTTCGCGTTTTTCATTTCAATGAGCCCCTTTTCTCATAGTTTAGGAGAGACCGAAGTCACCCTGAATAAACAAGTTTTACTTGCAGTTTCTCGACTAATACCTCCAGGATCAACCGTCGCCACTCAAAACGATATTTTTCCGCATCTATCACATAACTTATGGGCGTTCCCAGACTATTATGATTTCATGCAATACGACTACATTCTAGTGAAAACTAGGAGCCCATGGTACTCCAAGTATCTTTTAGTTACAACTAAAGTTATACTTAATTCCACACCGTTAAGCGACGTCGTGCAGAACCTAATAGAACGTGGCACTTACGGAGTGCTAATTTCAATAGACGACATCATCCTACTTAAGCGAAACTACTCGGGTTCCCCGTTAATCAACTTTACAGGATACCTAGGAGAATCTGCGGGCATATACGAGCAAATAATATATGTAATAACACACCTTGCTAATTCCTCTAAATCTACGTCCTAACGTTGAAGGTAGGGTCGCCGAACAGGGGAACACTAATTTTTTTCCTTATCTAAATCCACCAACTTTTAAGCGGGAAGGTTCAGCGGACGTAGTCTTTTATAGACATGTGTCCGCCTTGGGGCACATCAACCTCGGCTCCCTCGGGGTTCATTGGGAGCAGGTCATCGGTCTCGCCCCCATTCGGGGTAACCCCACTCCCCCTCAGGATCGGGAGGATTACCTCCTCCCAAGCCTTCATTGAAGGAGGAAAAACCCACATCCTTAGGTAAAGATTTTATTGAAGCGCTCAACTGTCTGTTAATAATCAACCTACACCTGCCACATTCCAAGGACTGCCCTCTTCGGCGCCTTATCCCTTCACCACGTCTGGGACAGGTTTAGTCGAATTACGAGGATCTAATAGTTTTACTTAGCTTTATAACTCATCAAAGCTAATTGTCTGCTTTCCAATAATGTTAAGGGCTACAGGCTGTGTTTGCTGTACCGAGGGCTCCCGCCTCAAACGATGGATAAGTTTACGTCTTGAATCCATACGAGGCGGTAGCGGTTTTCGCAGATGTTGATGGACGATTTTTAAGGAGGAAAACTTTAACTTTTAATTATGCTCGGCTGGTGGCTGAGGTATTGAGGCCTCACAGCCTTAGGGGGAGGCAGACACAGCTAAAGACGCAAGTTTCCTTTCTCAAGAGGGCTTCCTAAAAAGGAGGCGAAACCAGTGACATTCACCGGTGAAGCCGAGGAGGAACGAGGTTGATACGCCCAAGGCGGACGTCAAAGCCACGTCCGCTGAACCCCTACTGCTTCCTCCCTTTAATTTCTCCTTCTGCAACTATCGTCTCCCTAAAGGGATGTTTCTTGGGGAGGGAGATGCCAGCTGGGTCGGGTGAACCCTACAGCTTACTGGGGGAACGTTACGTGCCTTTCTCCCTCAACCCTCTTTGCATCACATGGCGGTATTTCGGAGCATTCCGGGCTTATCTTAGATTTCACGCCCTATCATTAAGTCTATGTTGTATTTTTCGGAGAGTTTCCTTATCTCCCTAGCCACTTCCCTGGGAGCCGTTAGAACTACTAGGAAGAGCATGGGCTCTCTCCCGTACTTTTCCTTTGCGACCCCGGCTTTTCTGAGGAGCTTGTCGACCTCGTCGCTGCTCTCAGCGTGCGCCGTTACCTCCCCAACAATTAACGGGTCCTCATAGAACAGGTTCACCTCTTCCCCATCAAGCACAACCCTCTCAAGTCGGGCTCCGTCCGGCAAGACCCCCATTCTCGCCAGGGATCCGCTCAGCATCGCTCTTACAAACTCCTCGAAGGTCACACCCGCAAACTTCCTGAGGGAGTCGAAGCCGACAAGCATACTTCCCTCAAGTCGCTTAAAAGCCATTTCAAGCCGACTATGTCCCTTCCGCAACTCAATGTGTCCCTCTTCTAAACGCTCAATTCTAGCGAGCATCTTGTTGAAGTCCTCCCTGAGCCTAACCTGCTCCTCCCTGAGCTCGCTGATCTCTTCCCAGATCTTCGTCTGCTCCTCCCTGAACCTCACCTGCTCCTCACGCATCTTGTTAAAGTCCTCTCTGAGCCCCCTGACCTCCTCCCAGATTTTTGTTTGTTCTCTTCTTATTTGTGCTCTTTCTTCTTCTGCTTTTTCCAGTCTTTCCAGTATTTTCTGGATTGTTTGCTGGTGTGTGTCCATTCTCTTTATTATTTCGTCTAGTCCCAGGTAGCCCAGGACTGCGTACCTGAACTCCCTATCCTTCTCCAGCAGATCCAAGAACTCGTCCTTAAGGGTCAACCACACACACCCTAAGAGAATAACAGGATCGAACTTATTTAAGATGAACGATTCCCTCTCTTCTCGTTGTTTCTTTTTCGGGTTGTGTTGGGTGTGGCTGGGGTTTGGTGGTTCTGCTGGTGTTTTCAGGTTGTGGTGAAGTAGAATACCCATTTGAGTATGGTTAGGGCTGCTATTATGGTTGAGGCTGCGATGACTGGTATGAGTGATTTTACTGTTATGCTTCTTCTTGTTTGGGGGGCGTACACGAACTGGGCTGGCTCGTTTAGTGTTACCTCCATCTTCTCGATCACCTTCGGTATTTCGGGTAGCTGCTTCTCTGACTCGGTGAGGGTTTTCAGTAGTAGGTGGTATTCCCTGTTCTCTATGTGGTCTAGGAGTTTCTTCGCTATTTGCTTGGCCTTTTCCACGTTCTTTTTTTCTCCATGGATCATGGCGAGGGTTATGGTTGCCAGGTAGGGTTGAGGGTTGAGTTCGCCTATTTGCTTGATGTTTCGGAGGACGGCGTCTGTCACCATGACGTTGAGGAGGAGTGTTAAGTGCTCTATTTTCCTGTAGTCCTCCTTTGTGGGGGGTTCAGCCACCTCGTCTACCACCTCCTTGCATGCCTCCGTGAGCCGCTCTTCGTCGTCCAAGTTGGGCTGGAGGAGGAAGGCTACCGGGAGCGCCAGGGACGCCGCCGTGGAGTAGAGGAGGACCCGGTACAGGGTTAGAAGGTGCTCTTGGAGGACGTTGAACCATATTAGGGCTGCGGCTGCAGCCTGAACTAGGAGGGCTAAGTATGCGAGCACGAGGAGGGCTGCTGAAGCCTTCTTGTTCTCCTTCCAGTACTCGATGTAGGGGAGGGAGGGCATGTGGTTTCTCAGGATTTCCCCCTTAAGCCTATCCGACAATTTGACCGCGACAGCCGTTAGGGATGCCGTCACAGCTGCGAAGACGGCTACCTTGCCAGCGTACTCCCTCACGTAGAAGATGTTCGTGTTGACGTAGTAGAGGTAGTTTCCCAGCTGTAGTGGAACGTACAGCGGGGTGAATGCGAACACCACCGTCATGTAGAATGCTGCAAGCAGGAATGCTGCAGCGAGCGCCGCAACCAGGTAGGGGGTAAACCGCCTCCTTAACAGCGTGAGAGGAGACTTCACGCGGGCACCTCCAAACAACGTTAAGCGACCATTTAATGATTAGCATCAACTTTTAAGCCTTTAGCTTTAAAGGGATGGTGATGTCTTGGGGAAGGCTTTCCTTTACCGCTTCTTTCCGGGCTCGTCGACGTGCACTACGTGGACGTGCTCGGATGGCTTCAGCCCATACCTTGCTTGGAGGGCGTTACAGCAGTTTCCAGGTAAGTCTTATGTGGCACGTTATGTGGCGTGTTGTGGGATGGCGGGGAGGGTCCGGGTGTGTGGCGTTGAATCGGCGCTGAGGGGAAAAGGGGTGCTACATGGTCATCGCAGGTCGGAGGCGAAATCCGAGAAGAAGGCTATGTAGGCTACGACTTCCTCTAGGTAGTTGCTGGCGTCCTCGCTGAGGCGGAGGATGGTTGAGGAGCTGGCGTTCTCGACGTATTTCCCCTTTAACCGAAACCTCGTTGAGCCCGAGGAGGAGTATATGCCATTTCTATCATACCTTCCGATCGTGTTTCTGCTGGAATTCATTATGTAACCGTCCTCCACGAAGCCTATCGTGTTACGGCTTGAATCCATCACGCGCCCGTTCTCAACGTAGCCCAGCGTAGAGCCGGAGTAGGTCATTATCCTTCCTCTCTCGATCCTAGCAATGGTGCTTCCTGAGGAAGAGGACACGTACAAACGTCCACCATCCTGAAACGTTCTTTAAATAAGAAAATTGCAGTTTTGAGATTTAAATAATGCTTCTTCTCTTTCTTCTCTCAAATACGTAAACCAACGGATGATTGCCGAATGGTTAATTTTATGTTTTTATTGGGGTTGTGAAGGGGTTCTCCTCGGCGACACCCACCTGTTCTGGTTTGGCTGGGGAAGCCTGAAGCTGGCAACGCATAAAGGACGCATCACGATTCCGTTCAAACTCCATAGACATGCGGGGAAGTTCAAGGACTTGGGGGTTAAGGGGTCTAGGCTGGTGAAAAATGGAGACGAATACTACCTCCACGTAACCTTCAGGAGGACGGTTGAAACGAGGAGGCCTGAAGGTTTACTCGGAATAGATTTGAATGAGAGGAGCATCGACCTAGCCGTCGTAAAGCCCGGTAAGGTTGAATTTATCAAGATAGACATGAGTGAGGCTAAACACGTCAGAGACGGGTGTTTCAGGAAGAGGAGGAGCATACAAAGCAAAACATCGGGACGGAGAGCAGGCTCTTAGCTAAATACTCCGGAAGGGAAAAGAGGCGAGTTAACGCAATACTCCACAAAACATCCAAGATAGTCGCCGAAATCGTAAAAGGAGAGAAGGTTATTCCGGTGATGGAGGGGTTGAAAGGCATCAGAAGAAGGTTGAGATACGGTAAAAGGATGAACAGAGGACTGCGCAGCATGCCATTCAGAAAGATACAGTTCTACATCTCGTACAAGTCTATGGAGCGTGGATTTAAGCCGGGGTTCGTTAAAGCCAAGAATACTTCCCGCGTGCCCGACATGTGGCGAATTAAGTAGCCGAATGGGCACGTGTTCAAATGCAGGAGATGCGGCTTCCAAGCGGATAGACAGCTGACAGCCGCTTGGAACATAGCGAGTAGACTCCCGATGTGGGGTGCTTCACCGTTGCCCCCGAAAGCCCTCAATGAACCGCTAACCATAGTGGTGAGGGGAAGGGATGAAAATCTATGAATCCCACAACGGTAAACGCGCCGAAGCAGCTCCGGAGCCCTAAATGGCTTGGGAAAGCGTAAACCCTAACTTTAGGTGGAGCAGCCACATCCACCAAGAACAAATAAAAAGGGTTAAAAGGGTTAGATTGGAGGCTTCCGCAGCACTGTCACCTGGCGGGTAGCCGCGAAGGGGCTAAACTCACGCCCAGTCCCGTTATAAAACTTTAAGAACCACTCCACCCAGTGGAGACGGAGGGTGTGTAGGAACGATAGTAATCCTTCAAAGGATAGTATGAATAGTGACATTAGTGCTGCTCCTATCAGGGACTCGGTGACGACCTGTGGTATGGTGTACACGAGGACTTGTGTGGTTGTGATCGTTGTCGTTAGGGCTGGCGTGTATGGTGGTATTTGGAGGCCTAGGTCTGAGAAGATGTGGTGCACTGCTGCTAGGGCGAGGATTCGTGCGAAGCTTACCGTGTGGGATAGGAGGGCTAGTGCTTGGTCGAAGATTTCGGAGAATCCTTCCGACTTGTCGTGTGAAATGGATATGGTTCCAATGAAGGCCATCATTATTGGTAGGAGTACGCAGAGGACCACCATTATCGTTATTGGTGGAAGGTGTATTTCAAAGTGGGATCTGGAAGTCCAGAGGAACAGTTGCTGAACTAAGCGCACGTTTTCCATCATGGGTTCTGGCAGGAGGTGGAGGACTTCGAGGAGCTCTACCGTGTGCCAGAGGCTGCTGTCGAAGAGGTTTGGTGCTAGGGGTTCGAAGACCTTTAAGGGTCTTAGCGTCATGTAGAAGGGGGTTGAAAGCCTTGTTATAAGCTCCTGGCTTATGCGGGTGGCTTCCAACATGTTGGCTAAGGCTGCTGTCTGTGTTTCAGCGTGGGCGTGGAGGAGCTCCGTTAGCCGGCTGTAGAGCTGGGTGGTGGATGGGTCGAAGAGCTGCGGGGGGATCGTCGAGAACCACTTGGTGAAGTCTACTCCGTACTGGTCGCTGAACACTATGGTTGCCGCCCCCAGGTGGGTCCACATCAGGCATATTGGCATGAAGAATGCTTCCTTAAGCTTCCTCTCATGGTAGAGGTTGACTATGCTGAGGAAGAAGCCAAAGTTTATCTCTATCACCGCTACCACTATGGATAGCCTTAGGAGCCTGAAGTTCCCCTCGTGGGTGAAGGGGTTAAACCATAAGGGGTTCACAATGTGGTGTGAGCCTAAGAAGGACCCGTAGAGGAAGCCGAAAAATATCGATGCTAGGCCACACCAGAAGAGGAGGCTTCCCGCCTTGAGGCCGTAGCCTATGAGTTCGCCGACAACGGGGTTTCTTGTGCGCCAGGCGACTAGGGCGAGGCCTATTAGGGCGAGCATTGCCCCGTGCATCACGTCGCCGAACATCATGCCGAATATTATCGGGAAGGTCAGTATCATGAACTTTGTAGGGTCTATTTCGTCGTAGCGTGGTATCCCGAAGCTTTTCACGAGGGCTTCGTATGGCTCTGCTATCCTTGGATTTTCAAGCTTTGTTGGCCGTTCCTCCTCCGGTATTGCCGGCTCTACGACCTCCGCTATGGCTGTCTTATCCGTCGCCTTATCTATTGCTTGGATCAGCCTTTTCGCGGATTTTACCGGCACCCACCCCCAGAGCTCAACCGTGGTCTCCGTCCTCCTGAGGTAGCCTTTCACCTCCATGCGCTCCCTTTCTATGGCGAGGAGCTCCCTGCACGCGAGGAGGTTGTAGCCGTGCTGCATGATGATCTTCCGCTTCCTCTCCTCAAGCTTCCTGAGCTTCTCCTCCAGCGCGGCGACCTTCCTCCTCGTCTTCTCTATCACCGCCTCGGTTGAGCCCTTGAGGTCGGATGGGATCTTAAACTCTTCAAAGCCGAACGCCGTTAGGAGGCGCTGAACCACTTCCTTGTTCTCCCTCATGACCGCGACTAGGAGGGCAGACCTGTTTTCGCCTATCTCGGCGTGGTGGAAAACGTATTCTCCCTCTGTTACCTCAGCCACCCTCCACCTTACCATATCCACCTTACCGGTGGATATGGTTCCGGTCGTGGCGTAGACGTACCTTCCCTCGCCTAGCTGGGTGATCTCTATCCCAAGGGGCTTCACCGTTTCCGCGATTTTCAGGAGGCCGCGCTGTTGCTCGAGTTCCTGGGTCGCGTTCATAAGCTCCTCCCTGAGCTTGTCTATCTGTGGCGCCGCCGCCTCCAAGGTTTTCTCAGCCATCGAGATCACGTCTGAGAGCTTCTCGTCGTCCACGGCCATTTTTTTGCTGTCGGGCAGCCTCGCAATGTACGGCACATACTGTTCTAGCTCCAAGTAGTCCACGTACCTTTGGATGTCCCCTAGAAGCTGGATGGCGGCCTTCTCCTCCTCGGTCGGCGGGGGGGCTGCGCTACCCTTCTCCTCTATGTCTATCAACTCGACCTCTCCGAACTCGTGAATGCACCTGATCAGGCTGCGCTCATAGTCCCGGTGGCAGATGACCTTTAGAATTCCTTGCCTGGCAGGACGCGGCCAAACCATCCTGGTTCCCTCAACAAGTGGGTGAGAGGCCGTTATGATGGGGTCACCCACCAATCGATCGAGTAAGCATTATATACTTTTTGTTTAGGAAGCGAGAGGGGGCTGAGCGTCATCCTTGACCGGTTGCTTAAGCGTGACCGGGAAACTTTCTCGCCTCGAACGGCCTATTACCCGCCACCTAGAGGGCGTGCTCGGGTGGGCCGCCCCTCCGGGTGAAGGGAAGGACGTTAAAGCCCGGCTTCCAGCTGGGGGTTACCTCCCCGCTTCCTCCTTCAGTTTTCGCTCCTCTTCTTCGGGGAGCTCGTAGGAGTGCTCCAGCGTAGGATACTCACCGCTCCTGACCTCTTCAAGGTATTTTCCGACCGCTTCCTTTATGTACTGTCTTATGTTAGCATACTTCTTCACGAACCTAGGCTGGAATCCCTCGAAGAATCCTAGCAGGTCGTGTGTCACGAGGACTTGCCCGTCGCAGTGTGCCCCGGCGCCTATCCCTATGGTTGGAACCGACACCTCCTCAGTTATCATCTTTGCAACTTGCCACGGGATGCACTCGAGGACTATGGAGAAGACCCCCGCCTTCTCGAGGGTCTCCGCGTCCTCGACGAGCTTCTTGGCTGCTTCGGCAGTCCTCCCCTGAACCTTGTACCCGCCGAACTTGTGGATTGACTGGGGGGTTAAGCCTATGTGCCCCATGACGGGGATGCCGTTGTCAACTAGCACCTTCACTATCTGGGACACCTCTCTTCCTCCTTCCAGCTTAACCGCCTCCGCGCCGCCCTCCTGGACCATGCGTCCAGCGTTCTTTACAGCTAGGTCTATGGTTGCGTAGGACATGAAGGGCATGTCCCCGACCACGAGCGCACGTTTAACCCCCCTGCTGACCGCGGCGCAGTGCCTAACCATGTCGTCCATGGTCACCGGGATCGTGTTCGCGTAGCCTAGGATCACGTTTCCGAGGGAGTCGCCGACCAAGATTATGTCCACGCCGGCCTCGTCCAGTATCACCGCCGTCGGGTAGTCGTACGCGGTTAGCATGGTTATCTTTCTACCTTCCTCCTTCATGAGGCGGACGTCTATAATCGTCACCTTACCCAACTTTAAGCCTCCACCGTTTTCTAGAGGGAAAATGGCGGCTTCACGTTTTAAGCGTTTCCGGAGGGGTGCATGGTGCACGTGGCTATCGGCATTTTACGAAGTTGAGAATGAAAAATTTTCAAACGTCAAATGCCTCAGCCTGCACGGTTTAACAAAGCTTAAATAAACAGGGTATTCCCTGTTAAGGAGGAAACTGTCGAATGGAGGTGTTGACGGAGGAGAAGGGGGTTTAAAGTATTCCTCGCATTGGAGTGTTCGTATGCTGCTGCGGCAAGAACATAGCGGGAGTCATAGACGTGGAGAGGCTCAGAGACTACGCGGCAACACTGAGAGACGTGGTTTGCGCTGAAACGTACATCTCGCTCTGCACCGACGCCGGGGCAGAACTAATAAAGTCGAAGATAGTGGAGCACGGCCTTGAAAGGGTCGTCGTGGCGGCGTGCACCCCAAAGACGCATGAAACAGTGTTTAGGAAGGTGATTTACGATGCAGGGCTCAGCCCAAGCATGCTCGAGTTCGTAAACATCAGGGAACACGACTCGTTCGTCCACGTGTCCGAGCCGGAGGAAGCCCTGGAGATAGCTAAGGACCTTATTAGGGCTGCGGTTGCTAAGGCGAGGGAGCTTGAGGAGGTGCCACGCATCCTCCTACCGGTGAAGCCCAGCGCCCTAGTGATAGGCGGCGGAATAAGCGGGATGCAGGCTGCCCTTGAAATAGCCGAGAGCGGGTTTAAAGTGCACCTCGTGGAGAAGGCTCCATCAATAGGTGGAAGGATGGCCATGCTGGACAGGACCTTCCCAACCAACGACTGCGCCATATGAATCCTCGGCCCCTTGATGCTTGAGGTTTCCAGGAAGCCGGAGATAGAGCTTCTAACGTACAGCGAAGTGGAGTCGGTGGAGGGAGGCATCGGAGACTTCAGGGTGAGAGTGAGGAGGAAGCCGAGGTATGTGAGGGAGGAGGCGTGCACGGGATGCGGTGCTTGCGCCGACGTCTGCCCGGTCTTCGCGCCGAGCGAGTTCGACCTTGGCCTCGGGTCGAGGAAGGCGATCTACCAGTTTTTCCCTCAGGCTGTGCCGCCAACGTTCATGATAGACATGGACAGGTGCATCATGTGTGGCCTCTGCGAGAAGGCGTGCGTGCGGGACGCCATAGACTTTAACCAGGAGGAAGAGGTAGTCGACCTTTCGGTGGGAGCGATAGTCGTGGCTTGCGGGGGGGCCGCCTACGAGCCCAGGGTTGGAGAGTACGGCTACGGAAGGTACGCTAACGTCATAACCCAGTTCCAGCTTGAAAGGCTGCTCTCACCTAACGGGCCAACCGCAGGGGAGGTTGTTAGGCCCTCGGACGGGAGGAAGCCTAAGAGGGTGGTTATGATCCAGTGCGTCGGGTTCAGGAGCCTGAAGGAGAACCAGTACTGCTCAAACGTGTGCTGCATGGTTGCGTTGAAGAACGCCATGCTTTTAAAGCAGCACTTGGGGGACGTCGAGGTCATAGTGTGCTACACTGACATTAGGGCTTCAGGTAAGGACTACGAGGAGTTCTTCATGCAGGCAAGAGAGCACGACGTAGTCTTTCTGAGGGGACGGGTTGGGGACGTGATTGAAGACCCTGAAACGGGAAACCTCACCTTGACGGTTGAGGACACGCTCTCTGGGAGGGTCTTGGAGCTGGAGGCTGACCTAGTCGTCCTGTCAACAGGGGTTGTCCCGTCAAGCGGCCTCAAAGAGATCTCCGACATGCTCAAGCTTGAACGCAGCCCTGACGGGTTCCTAAGGGAGTACCATTCCAGGCTTGCCCCAACGGACACGAAGAAGCGTGGAATATTTGTCTGCGGAGACGCTCAGGGACCGAAGGCGATAGACGTCAGCGTGGCTCAGGGTAAAGCGGCGGCCGCATCCGTCATAGGCCTGATATCTGCGGGCGAGGTCGAGTTCGAGCTGGGCACCGCCGTCGTCGAGTCTGAAAGGTGCAGTGGCTGCGGAATGTGCGAAATGGTCTGCTCCTACAACGCTGTGAGCGTCGAGGAGGGGGTTGCAGTCGTCAACGAGCTGGCCTGTAGGGGGTGCGGGAAGTGCGCGGCGGTATGCCCCTCAAAGGTGATACACCTTAGACGCTACAGGGAGCGGCAGCTTGAAGCGTACATCGACAACCTCTTCGTCTAGGAGGCGTAACCATGACGGGACGGGAAGACGCTGGAAGGGTTAAAGGCGTCAAGATAGCCGCGTTCCTCTGCTGGAAAAGGCGCTTCACGCCTCCAGAAGTGAGGGTACGGGGCTGCCGACATGGCTGGGACGATCAGGGCTCAGTACCCTGCAACCCTTAGACCGGTGAGGGTTCCATGCACGGGTAGGGTTTCAGCGGACCTCATCGCTAGAGCCCTATGGAAGGGAGCCGACGGGGTCATGGTCGTCGGGTGAAACATCGGGGAGTGCGAGTTCGAAAACGGCAACGTGCTGGCTTCGAGGCAGGTTGAGATGGTCCGGGACATGCTGGAGTTCATGGGCGTCGGTGCGGAGAGGGTCAAAATGTTCTATTGCTCCTCGGCTGAAGGCAAGTACTTCGCCGACGCTGCAAGGGAGATGAGCGAGAAGGTGAGGATGCTGGGGCCAAACCCGTTAAAGAGGGAAGCGAATGAGCCTGAGGGAGGAAACCCTTAAAAGGGGGACCCCAGGCGACCCCCCCAGGAAGCGTGGGGGACCCGAGGAAGCCCTCCGGAAGCCGCCCGAGAGAGGAAGCGGATGGGTGAAGGATTGAGAGGCGAAGTGGTGCTCCATGCCACCGGTAGGGAGGAGCCTGTCAAGATTATACGCTACGCTCTCAGGCACCTTCTAGAGGAGGGAAGGGTTGACGGCGTGGTGACCGGGCGGCTGGCTGAGGGGGAATGCAAGCCGTCACTTGCCGTTTCATCCAGCCTTGAGGAGGCTGCATCGGCCCCTGTAGCCCAGATCATACTTTACGGCTACAAGAAGCTGGGCTCGGCGCCAAAAACCCTCGTGGAAAGGGCGGGGGAGAGGCTTGCCGTGCTCGTGAAGCCCTGCGAGGCGAGGGCGATAGTTGAGCTGGCTAAGAGGAGGAAGGTAAACTTAGACGACGTATACGTTATAGGGTTTGACTGTCCGGGCATGAGGAGGGAGGAAGCCCACCCTCCGGAGGAGCTTGGACGCACCCTCAGCGATCCTCCCAGCAGGGAGGAGCTCAGAGACGCTTGCAGGAGGTGCGAGGTTCACAGTCCACCCTACGCTGACGTGGTGTTTAGCTTCCTCACAAAGTCGGGGGTTCCAATCGTGGAGGCGAGAACGGAGAAGGGAGCCGCCCTCGTCATGCACTTAAGGAGTAGGGGGCTGGTGGCTGGGGAGCCAGCCCTCGAAGACGTGCTTGAAAGGGAGGAAGCTATTAGAAGGCTGGATGAGGAAGGGGGGAGGTGGCTGGTTGAGGAGAGAGAGAGGTGGCTTTCCGCCCCCGAAGAGGAGAGACTATCTTGGTTTAACAGTCAGCTCAACCTGTGCGTTAAGTGTGGGTCATGCATAAGGGCGTGCCCCCTGTGCTTCTGCAAGGACTGCATCCTCCTCTCCAGGAGGAGGGAGTACACGCCTTCACTCTTCATAGCCACTAGGATGCTTCACATGGCTGATTTGTGCGTCGGCTGCGGCAAGTGCGACGAGGTATGCCCTAAGAGCATACCGCTCTCCTTCATGTTCTACCATGTAGGTAGAATGTTCACTTCGAGGTACGGTTACACGCCGGGAGCAGACTTCTCCAAGCCCCCCCGCATCGTCTAGACGGGAAGCTGGTTCAACCCAATCCTTTAAATTTTAAGCTCTAGGCCGTCGTATGCGACGTGGAAAAGTGAGCCCTCCTTCCTCAGCATTTCCTCCAGCACGGCATGGGGGGCTGTCGAGTGCCCTATGTGGGTGAAGAAGACGCGTCCCACCCCCAACTCCCGGGCAACCCTCACGGCGTCATATATGCCCAGATGGCCGAACCGCTCCCTTAGGGGGGAGGGAGGGGTTCTGAGGGTTGAGCCGTCGAGGAACGCGACGTCCACTCCCACGCACACCTCACGTCCTCCCGGCGGTATCTCTAGGAAGTCCGGGGCGTAGAGGAGGGAGGAGGAGCCATCCTCTATCTTGAAGGCGAAGGTTTCGACTCCCTCCGCGTGGACGACCCTAATAGGCGTAAAGGTGAGAGAGCCAACCTCGAAGGAGGAGGAGGGAAAGAGCATCCATTTGAATCCGAGGTTAGACAGGATCCGGCTGGAGCACACCACGTTCCAGGTCTCCTCCGAAGCGTAAAGCGTGGCCTTCCCCATCGAGGCAACCTTCCTAGGGGTTAGATCGTTGAGGCCGAGCACGTGGTCGGGGTGTGCATGGGTCAAAACGATGGCTTCAACCTCCTCCACGTTAAACCTCACAAACTGGTGGTATATGTCCGGGCCAGCATCCACCAAAACACCCTCAACAAGGATGCTCGGCCTCAACCGTTTATCCCTAGGATCCCGGGAAGAGCAGATGGGACACCTGCAACCAATCCTCGGGTAAGGCCATCCGGAACTCGTACCGAGAACCCTAACCCTCAACGGGTATCCCCCTAAACTCGAAGAAGCCGTGAAAGGAAAGGATAGTCCCCCCTTAAAATAGCTTTCTAAACGAGAAGGAAGCCCAAGAGGCACAGTAACCCAGAAACAGGGAGGAAGACGCTTGAGGGGGAAGGCCGACAACACCGAAAACACCGGAAAACGGGTAATAGGATTGGTAGCCCGGTTTACGTTCAAACATCGGTTTAAAATTCCCGTTTTCATAAGAATTTCTTAAAGTTAATATTTAAATTTGAGGTAGCGGATTGGTAAGATCGGGGGAAATAGTGTTATGAAAACTTTAGTCGTCTTTTACTCTAGGACGGGAAATACTAGGTTGGTGGCTGAAGCGATTGCTGAAGACCTGAACGCTGATATTGAGGAAATAAAAGACAAGAAAAATAGGATGGGAGCCACTGGTTTTCTGAGGTCCGGGTATGAGGCTATATTCAGAAAGCTCACAGACATCTATCCCACTGGCAGGAACCCGGAAGAGTACGACATGGTAGTGGTTGGCTCTCCAGTTTGGGCGGGAAGGCTATCGTCACCAATAAAAACCTACATGGCCCTAAACGGCCACAAAATCAAGAAAATAGCTTTCTTCAGCACATACGGCATAATCAGCGGCAAAATTTTCAGACAAATGGAGGAACTCTCGAAACAGCCAATAGCCACACTTAATGTTAAAGAGAAAGAAGTCAAATCAGGCGAATACCTCAAAAAAGTTAAAGAATTCACTAAAACATTAAAAATTCAATTAAAAAAATAATGGCGTGATTGCAAACCTTTCTTTATAGCGATTTTATTAATATTTTTATATAATAACGTTATAAAGCTGGGATTGATGAGGGTTGCTGTTTTATGGAGTGGAGGTAAAGAATCTTGCTTGGCGTGTCATAAAGTGATAACTCAAGGTTATGATGTCGCTTACATCGTTACGTTTATTGGGAACGAGTCGTTTCTTTGCCATCCCGTCCCGCTCATGTCACTTCAGTCCAGGGCTTTGGGGATCCCACACCTCAAGGTTAAGGTTCAAGAGCCTTACCGAAAAGGATACATGGAGGCCATCTCCAGGTTGGTGAAAACAGAGAGAATCGAAGGCATGGTAACGGGTGACATATCAATTATAGATAATGTTCATGGGGATTGGATTGGAGGTGTTTGTGAAGAAGTCGGTATTGATGTGATAAGGCCATTATGGGGTCTGGGTCGCCACAGAATCTTAGAAGAGGTGGTTTTGGGTGGATTCAGGGCAATTTTCACGTGTGTGAGACGGCCTTGGTTTGATGAAGAATGGCTTGGTCGTGAGCTTGACATAGATTGCCTTAAAAGTTTGAAAGCGCTGAGTGATGAGTATGGAATAGACCTTTGTGGAGAAAATGGGGAATATCACACTATGGTAGTTGATGCACCAACTTTCAAAGAAAAAATTGAAATCTCTAAGTTCAGTAAAGAAGAGAAGAAATCTCTTTTGTTCATAAGTAACATCGAATTTTCTTTAAAGCCAAAGTTTCATGGGTGAAAAGCTTAAATTGAATAAACGGAAGAACCCCCTTCAAATGTATGTGTGCGTGAGCCTCTTATAGAGAAAAACTTTATGAAAAAATGGGTAATCAAGAGAAAGTAGATTTAAATGGTAGCCCGGCCAGGATTCGAACCTGGGTCCCAGGGTCCAGAGCCCCGGATGCGTAGCCCCTTGGAGCGCTTGGCCACTATGCCACCTAGCCACAACCGTGCTAGGAGGCTACACCACCGGGCTTCAGCCTCAAGTTTAGACACGAAATTTTATATAGTTTTCGAGTCGAGGGTTTTGGTAACTCTTCGGGAGATAAATTTATTATGGGAAGGAGTCAAGGCTGTTGAAAGCAGGCATGGTGAGGGCTCTTCTTTTACCTGTCTGATATGCGGGTTCAGCTGGTGAAATGCCTGAATGGGCGATTCCTATTGCTTAAACGTGGAGGTTTCCAAGGCTAAATGGAAGGATACGGAAGCTACATCTCCCTGAGGTATCTTTCGCCCTTCCTCGTGATCTCCCAGACTTCTATTTTGTTGATGAAGCCCTTCTCCCTCAACCCCTCCAGAAGGGATGCGAGGGCTTCCCTTTGCACGGGCTCCTTCCCCACAGCCTTTCGCGGAGCGTTGAACTCCGACAGGATCTGGTCTAGCAGCTTACGCTGCCTAGATAGGATCTCAAGCACGAAGACCTCGTCGTCGCTCAGCCTCTCCTCGAGGGGGGGACGCTCCAGCTTCCCCCTAGCCTCAGCCCATTCGGGAACCCTGCCTGACCCACCGCCTTCCCTCTCCATCCTAACATCTCCAATACCTAGAGGAATGGTGGACGGAAATATTGATCGGGTTCAACCCCTTAAAGCTTTCCTGCTAGAGGGTGTCTATGTACTCTTCGGGTTTCGGTGGCTCGGGCTTCAGCCCCTTCCGTTTCCGCACCTCCGCTATCACCTCGCCGAGAAGGGACTTGGGCACCTCGGCCCACCGGGAGAACTGGGTTTGCCAGAAAGCCCTGCCCGAGGTCTTCGACCGGAGCTCGTTCGCCAGCCCGAAGCTCTCCCTGACCGGGATCTCGCCTGTTATGAAGGCTAGGGGGCCCTTCTGGTCCACGCTCAGAACCTGGCCTCTACGCTGGGAGAGAACGCTTGAAATGACGCCGATGTAGTCGGGTGGAACACTCACCTGAATCTTATATATAGGCTCTAGAAGTGTTGGCTTGGCGCTCAGGAACGCACCCCAAGTTGCACGCCTAGTCATGGGCATGATCTGTGCGGGCCCCCTGTGAACCGGGTCCTCGTGGAGCTGGCAGTCCACCACGTTGACCTTTACACCCCGCATCGGCTCCTCGGCGAGGGGGCCAGCCTCGCAAGCCCACTTAGCCCCGGAGATTATGGTGTCTCTGACCTCACGCAGGTACTGGATACCCCTCGTCCTGTCCACGATAACGTTAAAGTGCTCGTCTATCGCCCATAGGTTCCTAGCGTCCTGAGAGTCCCAGCCAGCCTTCTCCCTGAGGATGCGCGCCCTCTCGTTCCTATCCTGATACTCCGAGATCTCCCCCTCAGCAATGAGGTTGATCGTCTCCTCGTTAAGAGGCTCAACAACGATCCAGATACGGTTATGCTTATTAGGGCTCTTACCCAGTATTGGAGGAGAAGTGGACGTCACAGTCTCCCTGTAAACAACTATCGGAGGCGAAACAGTCACCTCTATCTGAGACTGGATCTCCTTAAGAGAAATTTCAAGGTGAAGCTCACCCATACCCGACAAAAGGTACTCCCCAGTCTCCTGATTAATCGTCGCAACAAGGTTCGGATCCTGAATGGAAAGCTTCTGCATCAAGTCAACAAGCTTAGGCAGATCCCTAGGATGCTTAGGCTCAACCGCGACGGTAACCACCGGCTCCGAAACATACTTAATCTTCTCAAAAGGAGCCACAGAATCCTTAAACTCCTCAGCCACAACCGTCTCACCAGCCCTAGCAAGCTCCAACCCAAGCATAGCCGCAATGTTCCCAGCAGGAATAGACTTCACAATAGCCCGCCTAGCCCCCATGTAAATACTAGTCTGCTGAACCCTATAACCCTTCCTAGCAGTCAAAAGATAAACACGATCACCCTCACTGATCGTCCCGGAAAACACACGCCCCGTCGAAACAATACCAGCATGAGGATCAACAACCACATTATTCAAGCAAATAACCGTAGGGCCATCCTCGTCGCACTCCAACATAGCCCTCCCGACCTCACCGTTAAGATCCCCATGCCATATTTTGGGAATCCTGTAAGGCTGCGCCTCAAGAGGATTAGGCAAATGCTTAACCACCATGTCCAGGACGGCGGCGTGCACCGGAAGAAGCTTCCTAAGCTCCTCAACGTTCTCCTCCCTATAGTACGCCACAATGTCACCAAACTTCAACCCAAGCTCCTGCATCTGCGGAATAGTGAAACCCCACCCATGAAGCGCAGACCCAAAAGCAACACTACCATTAGCAGGATTAACCCTCCACTTCCCCGCAAACTCCTTCTCACCATACAAACTAATCAAACCATTAAAGTCACGAATAATCCTGTTAAACTTCTCCTGAACAGCACGATCATCAAGCTTCAACTCACGAATCAAACGATCAACCTTATTAATGAAAAGAACAGGCTTAACCCGCTCAGCCAAAGCCTGCCTAGTCACAGTCTCAGTCTGAACCATAACCTCCTCAACAGCATCCACAACCACCACCGCACCATCAATGACACGTAAAGCCCTAGTCACATGTCCCGTGAAGTCCACGTGTCCAGGGGTATCCACTAAATTAATTAAATATTCGCGCTCATCCACCTTGTGAAGTAAGGATATGTTCGCTGCTTTTACTGTGATCATCCTTTGTTGCTCGACTTCAAGGTAGTCTAGTGCTCGTGCTTGTCCGGCTATTGTGGGTGATAGTAGGCCTGCTTCGGCGAGGAGGGAGTCTGAGAGTGTTGTTTTGCCGTGGTCTATGTGTGCTATTATTCCGAAGTTTCTTATTTGCTCTTTTTTGGTCATCATTTTCGTTATTTCTTCTATTAATTTGTGTCTTGATGACATGCTTTCTACCTCCTTTAATTGAAAGTGTTAGAGGGGTGAGCGTTTCATTTTTTGCGTTCCTAATTTCAAACGTTTCATTTATTCCTTTCTATGTTCTATTTTTTTGGTGTTTTCGCGTTATGAGATTGGCTGGCAGAGTTTTCCTAAACTTGTATAGTTTAAGGTTGATGGGTCTGGTGTCTACTCCCAGCAAGAATTCTATTTCTACGGTACCCTTTAACTCTTCCGGTTTCGCGTCAATGCCCATCTCCTTGAGTTTTCCCGCTATCTTCTCTGCACCATCCTTCTTCCTTATCAGCTCGTAAAGCCTCCAAACATGGATAACTTCCACCTTTTTTCCATCCGCTATCTTTGCTTTAATATATGATGGTTCTCTCTTATCGTGGAGAGGTTCTATTGTGATTTTCCCCTTTTTTGCTTCCATTTTCCCTTTAATTATCCCGTTTAATGCTTTGAAAGTTTCTATTGGAAGGACAATCCTCCTTGTTACTTTCACTATGACTGGGCAAAGCTTGGGCTCTTCCCTCAGTTTTCTTAAATTTATGTTTAAGGTTTCTAAGAAATTTCTGGTGGCTTCCACGAGTTTGTTTGTTGTAGTAAGTTTGCGAACGTAGCCTTTAGCTTGTTCCACCGCAGTTTTAATAGTCTCGATTTTTACGCCCGCCTCCATTAGAGCCTTTCTCGTTTTGAAGGCCCAGTAAGGTGTCAAACGGTATACTTTACTATCTTCTTTAACGTTAACCGCTCCCCGTTTTTCTATTTCTCTTTCGTTTTTCTCTAACCATTCTGCGATACGCTCCGCGATAACGCCCTCCAGCCTCACTTTAGCTCTTCCAGCAAGTCTATGTGCTAACGCGTTGAGTAATTCGATGTCTTTCGTTTCGGGTACAAACGGTGTAATTGCCATAGCTAAGCTACCATTGAAAAATAACGTCATGTGCGCGGTTAACTTTTTGACATGACCATCCTTAAAAATAACTGTGAATTTCTTTATGGTTATTGATGGCTTCCCTTCTGTTTCTGTTATCTTTATTCCTAATGTATCGGCTGTTTTGGCGTAAAGCAGAGCTAACTCTGCTATCTGTGCTAGTCTTGGATGGGCGAGCTCCTTCACAACTAGATCCTTTCTAAATAAATATCTGATGGCTTTTGATGTTACCGCATATCGGTTACTGCTCTCTTTTATCACTCCACCTCTCTTCATCATCGCTTCTAATGCTTCCTTTAGGGTTTTTGGTGGGTTGTTAAGGAACGTGTTTTTTTCGAACAATCCTCTCTTAAACCGCCTTGCACCATTCAGCTTTAACTCGCCACTCTGCCCCACCGTAATATTAAAATTCTTGATGCTTATTGTCCCGTCTCCCATTATGAGCGTTCCTAGAAGGTTAGCAGTGAAGAGAGCTGCAAGCCTCCTCTTCCACGTGACCTTGCTTGTAGCCATTTCTCTAACCCATTCCATAAGTCTTTCAGGAATGACTGAAGTTCTTCTTGTCTTAAAGCCTGGCTCAAACCCCAACCCCGCAAGAAATTCCCCAGCGGCACGCGACTCAACTCTGTTTTCCACACCTCTACTTATCCTTGTTCTGGGGTTCCCATTTGTAAGCCGTCGTATTATCCATGATACCTCCTCAACCTCTTCCTTCCTGTAGGAGGAATACCCAAACAAGTGTTGTTGGGTTAAGTCTCCGTCTCCTATTAGAGCACCTATAAGCTTACCAATTAATGCTACCCCTTCCTCAACGGAAACGTCAATGTCAAATACATTCCTACACTTCCCTACAATTTCGGTTAGATCCCCCTTCGTTCCAGAGAACAGCTCCCTCAAACGACCGTATCCTTTAATTGAAAAATCTACAGGTTTTAGATTTTTGATTACTTCCTTGGCGTCTTTTATGCTGAGAGCTACCGCTATAAAGGCTATTGCGTCAACAACAAGTAAACCATCAAGTCTCCTTTGCCCATGAAAAACATACTTGGAGAGACCTTCTGACCTTGTCCCTTGAAGAAATTTCGGAAATTTTGTTGCGTAGCCGAGGGTTCGATATGCTTTTTCCAGCTTGTCTTTCAGCGTGTTCTTTCCGTTTTCCTCCACATAATACCTTGTTAGGTGGATGTCTGCTTTAATAGGTCCCCTCGGCGTCAGGATCCATCGTACTCGGTAGTCTCTGGAGGCAACGAGGCATCCGTACGACAGGAAGGGAAAACGCCCAACTTTCTCGAGGCCCTGCTGGAAACCCCCAGCTTTCTCTATCAACGAGAACGTGGACGTAACCACCCTTTTCATAAACCAATTATAATCAAAACATGCTCCTTCCAGATTAAGAATGAAGGAAACTAAGGAAAGCCTCCAACCACTTATAGTCCTCAACATTGCTCTTAGAATGCTGGACACGATAACTTCTTTTTTGTCAAGTGTCTCGGCGAGCTTCTTAACAACTTTGCTAAAACCTACCTCCTCTATTTTGGCGTGGAGCTCCCTCCACCCCTTAACGATACGTGCACGGTCTCCCCTCACCTCGGCTTCAACCGTGAAGCCCTTAAACTCCCCTATCAGCCTAACATTCTCCGCCCTCTTAACGAAATCGTTTAAAGGGATTTCCGCCTCCCCACCCCGACCCCTGACACGTACCCTCCCATCTCTAGCCACAGCTCTAACCGGGTGGCTACCAACCACCCCCAAAACCACAATTTTCTTCGCTCCCGCCAACCCGCAAACCAGCCCAAAGGAACCAACAGGGACACTTATCCTACCAGTTAAACGTAGCATAGAAATTTCGTCAAGTAATTCTGGATCCTTCTTCGTTTCCTCCAGTAGTTCCTTTGCTTTATCTTTTCCAAGCAGTTCTTCGAATTTACCGTTAATCCATTCTTTAACTTTTTTGTATCCGTTATATTGTGTAAGCAGCTTGCTGGCTTTGGCTTCTAGATCCGTTGGCGCCGCTACCCCTTCGCCTAGCGTTCTCTTTATTGCTTTTACGAGGATTCTTGCAGGGACGTAATTTGTTAATCCGAGACCGTCAGCTAGTTTACGCAGCTCCTCCGCCTCAGCCCCCATTCCCGCTTTCTTAAGCCTTTCTATTTCAGCCCTCAGAACATCTCCGGCTGTGGCGTCTGCGTCGGCTTTTATAAGTGTCATAAGCATTCTTCCGATATCCCTTGCCTTAACCTCTTGGTTGCTGGCTAAAGCATCCATCTGCCTTCTTAAAACATCTAGAACCTCTCCACCTGTCATATCCCTCCCCCAGAGCTTGAGCTTCATATCCTTCACAGTTTCCAATACGTCTGCTGGGCGTGGCCCAGTAATCTCAAGGATGGCTAGGCTTGCTGGAATGAACATGTTGAGATCCGCCCTCCCCTTAGCAATCCATTTAAGCGCTTCTGGGCTAACATCCCACGCCTTGCAAAGCCACCCAGCAATCTCTCTCTTCTGAAGAATGGAGCGGGCAACTTGAGCCATCCAGCCTGGCACAATCACCGATATGCCTTGAAGTTTGCGGATGCTACCGAGTAAACCATAAACCTCACGGCGAAGTCCAATGTCATCCTTTAAGCACCCTCTTACCCTCTCAATAATCTGACTAACATTTTCCGCGGCTTGAGAACGAAGACGCCTAACAATACGGTCAAAAGCATCTAGAAACCCTGTACACCATGAAAGGTCAACGAAAGCCGAATTCTTAACCTTAAAGCTCTTTTCCACCCTCCCTATCCTGTTGTCATTCCACCTCACCATACGCCACTGTTCACCCCCTCTCCTCTCCCCTCCCTTCCTCGACCCCTCATTCCCTCCTCCTGGCACCTCTCCTTCCTGGCTGCGCCTCCCCTCTCCTAAGGTTCCCAGCGTGATTGTTTTTCCGGGCTTGGGGTGTTGGGGGGTTGGGGGGTTGGGGGTTTTTCCGCGTGTTTTTTCTAGGGTTGGGAGGAGGGCTGCCAGCGCCTTTACGGCTGTGGCTGGGGATAGCAGGCCTAGGAAGGCTTTTAGCTCCTCCACCTCCATCCCCGCTTTCTCGGCTAGCTCGTCGAAGCTTACCCCGCTTTCCTTCACGGCTTCGAGGACCCTCACCGCCTCCCCAACCCCTGCGAGCCTGGCTTCACCCCCCACCACCTCAACCCTGACGCCGCCCACCTTTGGCAGCAGCTCGAGTAGGGCTTCAGCCTTCCTCAGCTTGATGGGCTTCCTTGCTGCAGCCTCGAGGTCCCTGATGCCTGCCCCCACCCTGCAGCACCGCTCAGCCAGCTCCCTGTCAGCCAGCACGGCTCGGGCTGCGTCCGCAACTTCGTCGGGGGCCAGGGCGTAGCTCCTCCAGCCCTCGTCCACCCACCAAACCCCGGCAACCCCGCTGAGAGCACGGCCGGCCTCAACCCTCCCCTCACAGCAACCCCTCACCACCCCCGCAGCCCTCACCATACCCGGAAACCTGTCCGGGATGCTTCCGTGAGCCCAGGAGGCCAGCGCCCGGAACCCGAACCCCTCCCCCCTCCCCGAAGGCGGCACGTAAACCCTCCACCCCCCAACCCAGAGGGTGTCGAGCGGCCTGCCACACGGCTTCACAGCCGGGAACCCGAGCAGCCACCCCTCCCTGTTAAGCCACTCCACGTGCCCCGAGAACCCCTCCCGCCTCGCCCCCTCCTCAACCTCCCTGATCCCTTCAGCTCTCCTGTGCTCCCTTGACCCTTCTCCTCCTTCGAAGACCATGGAGCTACCCCCGAGCTCTTCTGCGCTTCAGGGTTGCCGCCGGGCCGGTGCTGCTGTCAGGGTCAGGGTGGCTGCGACCACCTCCTTCCTCAACGGCCATCACCCCTCTCCACCTAGCTAAACCACACTCCCCAACCCCCAACTAACAAACATATATTTTACTGTTGTGGGCTGAAAAATATAAAGAATTGAGCTTTCAATCGAATCAAATGCGAATCTTCGCCTCCCCTCTGCATAATATTCAAAAAATGCATGTTTACTTTGGCTTGTCTACGATTTTTCACGTTGCTACATCATGGTTTTTGTATTTTTAAGAGAAATTATGTTTTTGAGGGAGAAAAATAAATTTTTGATGGCTAAAAGAGAATTCCTTATAATTTTTGTATGTGTTTTGTGTGGTGTGATCGCCCATAATCCGGGTAGCAACGAATTGGTTAGACTGGTGATGAAGAAGTAGTGCTCGTGCTTGTCCGGCTATTGTGGGTGATAGTAGGCCTGCTTCGGCGAGGAGGAAGTCTGTAAGCGTGGTTTTTCCGTAGTCTATGTGGGCTATTATGCCGATGTTTCGGACTCTTTCTTTTTGCTTCATCATTTTTACTATTTCGTTCACGGTTTTGATCCTTGCCGATGGCATGATATTTCACCTTCCTTGTTGGGGGAGGACGGCTACAGTGTTTTTAAAAATTTTTCGGGGGTCGTTGTTTCGGGGCTAGCCGCCCGGTAGGGCCCCTTAGTATGAGGGGTGGCATGTATTGCAGGGCCTTTGAGAAGTGCTCCCTCTAAGCATGATATGGTATCATGTATTTTATGGTTTTTGCTTCTTCCAAGTTTGGATATATTTTTTCTGCTAGGTCTCTGCGTCCGATCTTGGCTCTGTTCGCTATTATTACTTTGTCCCATAGGCTGAGTACGTGCTTGTTTCTTAGCACTGCTTCCAGTGCCTTCTCACCGTCCCCCCTGACCTCATCTCCTATTTCTTCCATTAACGCTGTCCTGGTAACGGAGATTTCTAGGTCGCTTACGTATATGTTTTCTCTTTCCTTCAGTATTTCCTCTGGGTCCCCGTACACCACATCTTCCATTTCCATCTCAAGCTCTTCCAGTTCCTCCTTGGGGAGGATGAACCTGGCATGTATTTTTAGTTCTTCCCCGTGGAACCAGGGTATAGTGGTTGCCAGCTTGATCCCCTCATCATATAGTTCCCAAGCTATGAGGGCGTGTGCTAGGCGGCCGAAGATTTCTAGGTAGCGTACCGCGTAGCCATCTTTCCTGATCCTTTCTTCCTCCCTGCATATCCTATCCAGCTCCTTGTTCCATTGTTTCCAGTCTTCTTCCGTTGGGGGCTTACTGTCGTCGAGGGGTTCCCTTCCAAGCCACTCCAGAATCTTGCGCGCGAAAGCCCTTGAAAGCTCAACTATCATCTCAAACTTCTCCTTTTCTCCCTTGTCTCCCATCCTTAGCTTCCTGAAGTCTATTTTTACTAGCCTTTTTGCCTCATCTAAGAGGTTCCCGCTCAGCCCAGCCTTTTCAACATCCTCCAACAGCTTCTTCAACTCTAACTCTCCCACACTACCACCCTTAACCGGCGTCCCTAGGCTTTCGATGTTTCAGTCGTGCCTTGGTGAGGAGGTCTTCCGGGTCTGGAATCAACACCACGCTCACCTTCTCCGCCCCCGTCCTCCACTTCTCAACAACAATTTTGTATATTGCTGGTTTGACGTCGAAGCCAGCCAGCAATTTGAGGATCGACCACCCCACCTTTTCCCGTCCATTAAGCTTCCCCCTCTCACCGTTGCATTTAAACTCTTCCATCTTTTCCTTGAAGCCGTATGTTGTTTCCATGGGGGGTATCGGTGCTTGCTGAGGGGTGAGCTACGCTTCAAGGATGAGTTCCCCGTTTTCCCCTTTTTTCACCACCACCTTTCCCTGTCTGCACAGGTCTTCCGCTATGCTACGCCTTTAACCCTAACTTCCCTGGGGGTTTTTAAGCCTTTCCCGTGTGTTCTTCGTTCATGTTCATTTGGGGTTCATTTATCCTTCCATTTAAGCTGTTTAGGGGATGGATCGTTGGGGTGGATGCGGTGTTCTTGACGGGAGGAGTTTGTCCTGGTGTTTTTGGTCGGTTTTTAGGTGGTGTTGGGGGTGGAGGTGGGTTGCGTTTTTAGGTGTGGTTTGGTTTCATTTTTGTTGGGTGGTGAGGTGCTTTCCTATTTTCTTGTAGATTGCTATTTTGTTTGTTAGGATGAGGGCTGCGGCTAGTGCTGCCGGTATTATCACGTTGATGTGGATGGTTGGTGTGAGGGGGATTTCCCATTGGAGGCCGCCGTTAACTAGGTATCCCACGGCGTAGTGGTAGAATGCGGTTATGGTTAGGGTTGCAGATGCTGTTTGGATGGTGGATGTTGTTATGAGGAAGCGTTTGTTCGTCATTGTTTTGGTTAGGGCTTGATGCACTTTTTCGACGGGGTGCTTTGCTTTTAGGATTCCATACCAGTTTGGTGCTGTGGTTGGGTGGAGGTCTAGCGCGAGGGCTGAGGTGAGGGTTAGTGTTCCGATGATGAATAGGGTGTCGGGGATTGCCGGGTTGGCTGTTATGGGTATCCAGAAGTTGCCGTTTAGGATTAAGTATGAGCCTATGGGTGTTGTTTTTATGTGGGGGTTGAGGAGGAGTATGGCTGGGTGTGGCTGCGTGGTGTATAGGGGGGTTGAGGGGGATAGGAGGACTGCGATGTTGGCGGCGTAGAAGCATATGGTGGCTATGAGGAAGGCGGCTGTTTGGAAGGCTACTGTCCGGTTAACTGTTTGCCTTATCATCGTTAGCGCTTGACCTGCCCGGCTCAATTCTTCATCCCCAGGCTTTAGGACAAGTTTTGATTTTTCCCTTTTAACGGTTGTGATCTTTCTGTTCGGGAGGGTGAAGGTAAGAGTTATATATGTTGTTTCCTTTGTTGTTGCCGAAATTTTCGTCAGCAAGGTGGTGCCGGTGAACATTACGCGCCTTAAGGTTGAGATTTTGTGCCGTGGCTTGAGGGTTGAGGACGGGCTTAACGGGGGTAGAAGAACTGGGGCTGGGCCAGCTGGCGGGAGGCACCTGGTTCTGGATGGCGGAGCAGTTGTGAACGCTCCTGTTTGGCCGTCCTTTGCTAGGACGTCGAGGCTTTCCCTGAGGAGGGTGGAGGATAGGTGGTTCGTGTTTGAGGGGGACAGGAGGGTGGTTGAGGTTGAACCTGTCCCTGTTCCGAGGTTTTACCATCGTGTCACCTCGACTAGGGTTCCGATGTGGAAGATAGCCCTCCTCCACGGGAGGGACTGTGTTGCCACGACTCTGCTTCAGACCTGTGTGAGGTGGGCTTCCGGGCTGCGGTGTAAGTTTTGCGGGATAGAGCTTTCCCTTAGGGGCGGCTTGACCGTTGCCCGTAAGACGGCGAGGGAGCTGGTGGAGGTTGTCGGCGCCGCGCTTGAGGAGGGGGTTTGCAGGCATGTTACGATAACCACCGGCACCCCGGCGTCCCCTGACAGGGGGGCCAGCCTTCTGACGGAGGCTGCCAAGGCGTTAAAGGAGAGCTATGACGTTCCCGTCCACGTTCAGCTTGAGCCTCCTAGGGGTGAGGGAGTGTTTGGGATGCTCGCCGACGCAGGGGTTGACACTGTGGGGGTCCACATTGAGACGTTTGACGAGGAGGTTAGGAGGAGGGTTTGCCCGGGTAAGGCTGAGGTTCCCCAAGAGGAGTACTTTAGGGCTTGGCGCGAGGCGGTGGACGCTTTCGGTGAGGGGCAGGTTAGCACCTACGTCATCGCCGGGTTAGGGGAGGGGGATGGGAGCATCTTGTGGGGGGCGGAGGAGGCTGCCCGCATGGGGGTTGTGCCGTTCCTCGTCCCCTTGATTCCGATTCGGGGCACGGACATGGAGGGGTTGAAGCCTCCATCCCCGGAGCGGATGTTCAGGCTGTATGGGAGCTTGAGGAGGATCCTCCTCGACTTCGGGGTTAACCCGTTGGTTAATAAGGCTGGCTGCGTCAGGTGCTCTTCGTGCTCGGCGCTTAGGGAGGCGATGATCTGGGGGGTTTAAATGTCTCTTGACTCGTTTTTTAACCCTAGAAGTGTCGTGGTTGTGGGTGGCTCCTCCACCCCGGGGAAGTTCGGCTACCAGATTGTTAAGAACATTGTCACGTTAGGGTTTGAGGGGAGGTTGTACGTTGTTAATTCGAGGGCTGAGAGGGTCTTTGGTGTTCCAGCTGTGCCCAGAGTTGACGCGCTGGGCGAGGTTCCGGAGCTCGGGGTGGTTGTCCTCCCTCCCGACGCTGCCGTTGACGCCTTCGCCGAGCTAGCCGAGTTCGGGGTTAGAAGCGTTATTATGGCGTCTTCCGGATTCTCGGAGAGGGGGGAGGAGGGGGCGAGGCGGGAGGAGGCCATCCTGAGGGGGGCGAGGAGGTGGAGGGTTCGGGTGGTTGGGCCGAACAGTATAGGGCTCGTGAACTTCTCCAGGCGCTTCGCCCCGATGCTCACCCCTGTTAGGCGGTTTGAGGCTGGCGCTGCGAGCTACGTGGGGCATAGTGGGGGGCTGACCTGTAGCTTAGGGTGGTGGCAGCCGGAGGGGTTAGGGTTCAGCAAGCTAGTCCACGTTGGGAATGCTTGCGATGTTGGGGAGAAGGACGTCCTGGAGTATCTTGCCATGGACGGGGAGACAAGGGTGATACTCTGTTACTTCTGCAGGTTGACGGAGGAGGTTCTGGAGGGGGTTAGAGAGGCTGCCAGCGTTAAGCCTGTGGTTGCTTACTGTAGGGGTGAGGCTGAGAAGCTGAGGGATTCCGGCGCCATATGCGTTTCAGAGTATGGTGAAATGTTTGATGCTGCGAGGGTGCTGCTGAGCGGTGTTCCAAGAGGGAACAGGGCGGCCGTTATCGGCCCCTCCTCTGGGGCGATCTCCCTTGCAACAGCGTGCTTTGAGGAGAACGGATTGGCACTAGCCCGTCTCTCGGAGGAAACCGAGAAGGTGATTAGGGAGAAGGTTTTAAGCCCGTTCAGCCCGAGCATCAACCCTGTGGACTATTGGCCTCCATCCAGGCTAGACGGGGTCGAAGTGGGGGAGAAGCATAGAGTTGCCGTCAACGCACTCGTCAACGACGGCGGAGTCGACCTGGTCTTCTTGATTCTAGAGCTCATGGAGGAAATATCATTTGACGTGGAGGAGGCCTTCCGGGAGGCTGCCGGAGGGAACAAGTTGCTCGTAGCCGTCCTTTTCCAGGTCGAGGAGGGGGTTTCCGAGAAGCTGCGGAAGGGGTTAGTTAAGCTTAATATACCTTACTTCTGGGATGTGGAGAGAGCCGTCAGGGTTGTCGGAGAAGTGCTTAAATGGGCTCAGCGCCGCTCCTGCAACCTTCAAGCCAGCATCACAGCCAGGTGAGCTTCAGCCCCTACGTCTGCCCGCCTCCAAAGGAAGGGGAAACTGCTAGATGGAGTGTGGATGCAGCGTTTTCAAGCTTCTCTGCTTCAGGCTTCTCTTATTGCACCCTTACTCGCTGAGCTCACGTGCCTTGAGTAGGCGGAGAGTAAGCCCCTCTCGACCTTTTGTTCGGGGTTTCCAGCTTTTTGGCCTGCGCGTGATCTCGTCGGCGTCCAGTCCTATGTTCAATATTCGCTCGGGGTTGAGGGGCGTCCGCTATCACGACGATCAAGCCGCCTCTACCTATTTGCCAGTGGGAAAAGTTTATCAACGGGTCAACCATCCACGCGGAGGTGATGCTTGGCGGCGACTTGGCGGCGACTTGGCGGCGACAAGCGCCCTTAAACCACAGTACGTTGCTCCCGCAGCAGCCCATACAGCCACCATCTCATTCGTCGATCATTGAGCGTGAATGCCTCCAAGCTTTCCTGTTAATGTAGCGTCTTGCTAATCATGTTCTTTCGAGTTGGCCGTGAGTGGCTGGCGTTAAGTGGTGAAAGGTTATTACTCACAAAATTTAAAATGTTAAATTGGAGATTACTCAACTGTAAAGGGGAACGGTGAGCTGGTTGCCTGTCAAGATCCTTGACGTTTGCATCTTCCACAGGGATGGGGTGTGCTTGGTTCATGTTCCAGCCGGGGGAGGGGAGCAGGTGGTTGATCCAAACCTCATCTCCGGCTTTCTAAGTGCTGTCTCAAAGTTCGGGGAGGAGGTGGAGGAGGCGAAAGTTAGAAAAATAGACTTTGAGGGTAAGACAATAATCTACGAACACGTTGGAGATATCATTTTTGCTGTTAGGATATCCGGAGGAGGGGAGGGGGAGGCCAGCAGGTTCCTCGACGATGTCAGTTCGAAATTGGAGGGGGACGTCAGGGAGAGGCTTAAGGCTTGGAATGGTGATGCCTCGGTGTTTGAACCCTTAAAGATAAAGATACTTGAAATGTTGTCGGAGTTCGAGAAGAAGGGAGGAGTTGATATGGCGGAAAAGTTTAGGAAGATAGGTGATAAGCTGGGTGAGCTGAGGGATATTCCCGGGATAAAGGCGGCGGCCCTCGTGAGTAACAGGGGGTTTCTGATAGCGTCAACGCTCCCGCCAGGATTCGACGAGAAGGTTGTCGCGGCGGTACCTCCTTCAATACTGAGGATGGGGGCTGAAGGCTTGAAGGAGATGAGGCTCGGAAGGCCAAGAAACATTTTCATAGAAGGGGAGAGGGGAGTCATGGTTTTAGCCGACGTCGGGGGGAGAGCCGTCCTCATGGTCGTAGCAACGTCTGACGCAAACCTGGGCTACATATTCTTAGAGATGGAGAACACGTCTAAGGAGCTTGAAAAAATTCTCTGAGAGGGGTGATGATGGGGCTGAATGAAAAAGCACTTAAGGAAATGATCAGGTTAAATCTGGATTCTGGAAGCCTCTATTTCAAGAGCGTGCGTGTCTGGCTTACCAGGCCTGAAATGATAGCGTTCATACATAAGTGGATAAGGAGGATAGCTGGGGAAGCACTTTTAGAGGCGATCTACGAGGCAGGGAAGGAGTGCGGGAGGAAGGACTTCACCATCCTGGAGGAGATAATGGGGACACCCAGAGACGTTAAAGAGATGATGAAGGATGTTTCACCCTTCTACACTATAATGGGATGGGGGAAGATGAGCGTGGAGAAAGTAGAGGAGGGGGAAGTAACGTTTTACGTAGAGAACTCCCCCATAGCAGAGAACCTTAAAGGGTCGGAGGAGCCCGTGTGCATGTACCTTAGCGGTTACGGTGCGGGACTCCTATCACAGGCGACAGGCGAGGAGTGGAATGGCGTCGAAGTAGAGTGCGCGGCGACTGGGAAGTATCCTAGGTGCAAGTTCCTCCTCAGCAGGAAGAACAGGAAGGACCTAATACTAGAGGTCTACGGAACCTAAACGGATGAAGGGGCTGAAAGTGGCTAGCATGGCACGGCCCCGCCTCCACGGTCAAACCTGCATGGTAACGCTGCTCCGATGAGGTCGGTGGAGGGTGGGAAGCCTCAGCGGAGCTGGAGTGGTTAAACGGGTTCCTGGCGGTTTCTGGAGGGGATTAGTGGGATTTTAAGAGGCCCCTCTTAAGGGCGAGGACGTGGACCATGATGGAGAATATCGGTGTTAATGCTAGGATGACGGGGTCATTGTAGTATTTTTCTCTTCTCCTCAATAGTTTTTGAGCGTAGCCGCGTAGTCTCCCTTTAAGGGCTTCCGGAAGTTTCTTAATGGAGATCCTTCTCGAGTAGTTGTAGTAGTAGGATGCCATGATGCTCCACTTCCCGGCTTCCAGCGCGTACTTGGCGGCTTCCCCGGTTAGAGGAGATATAAGGAGGGCTGAAAGGGAGAGGAGGAGGTTCATTAAGAGGCTTTTAATCAGCTGGATGGGTGTTGGCCTGGGATGTGGGGGGAGGGGGAGGGAGCCGTAAACCACCTTAGCCCCGTCTAGGACGCTTCCAAGGACAAGCTTGGAGGGGGCGAGGAGGAGGGACATTGCTTTGCTTAGGGAGAAGATGGATGCGAAGTCACCCGACAGGAATGATTCCTCACTGCAGACGAAAAAGGACTGGAACATGCCTGTTCTGCTCTCAACGCTTCTCAGAATGGCGTCGAGGATGGTTCCTCCCTTCCGGGAAGGTTCGAGGGATTTCAGGGCTTGGGCCACCCTCCTCACGTCCGCGGGCTTCACGTTTCTCAAAACGATGAGTGTGTCAACGTCGCTGACCGACGTTAAGCAGCCATCCAGCATGCTGCCGAAGACGAGGATCAAGGAGACTTTCTCCACCCCTACAACCTTGGAGAGGAGTGAAAGAGTCGAGGATACGTGTCGCCTTATGAGGTAGGGTTCAGGGACGTCTTCCAACCATCATGACCTCCAGTATTTTAGATGCGAAGCTTTCCAGTATGGGGGACATGCCGATCAGGTCTAGGGCGGCGTCCAGCTTGTCGGCAAGCCATACGACCACCGCTTCGATGGTTCTCGGCGGGCTGCCTATAGGGAACATGTGGGATTCTATCGCTGACACGACGCCGGCGCTTTCACCCATCTTTCTAGCTAGGGCGGCTCCCCTCCCTGCATGGAGGACAACTTGCTTTAGAGGGTTTTTTGCTTCTCTGACGTCGTAGCCTACATCGTGCAACAGCCCTGCCCTCGCACAGACCACGGGGTCACACCTGAAAAGCTTGGATAGGACGAAGCTTAAGTATCCGACCCTAACCGAGTGGGCAAAGCGGCCGGAGCCTTCTAATTTAGCGTGCTCTGTGGGTGAGTGAGCGGGGTAGGAAGATAAATGGTCTAGAACGTTATGGTCGAAGATGTCCTTCACAGCACTCCAGAAGGATTCCATGCTTCTCCTAGAGCGGTTAAGCAACGACACCACCAACCGAACGCTTATCCGAGAGGGGGAAAAAGAAGGGTGTTAGTAGGGCCACCGGAAGGGGCCCCCTTCGAACGGTGGAGGCACTGCTGGCTCTGGCGCTGGTGCCAGTCCTTCCTCTGGAGGCTTCCTCCTCCTGACGTATATCACGGCAGCGACTGCTATGGCTACTATTCCGCCGATCAGCACGGCTCCTACAATGATAGCGAAGGTCGCGTAGAAGGATTCCGCCTCCTGGCTCAGCATGAAGAGCAGCAGGTATAATGTTGAACCTACACCTTGGATGGCTGCTGAGGCAAGTACGTCGCCGTCGCTGTTAACCAGCTTTATCGAGCCCGAGAAGTAGGGAGTCATGTAGGATGAGGGGATGTACAACGTTACCGACACGAACTTCTGCGTGTTGTTCAGGTCGAACGGCCCAGACGTGGAGAGCGTTGTGATGCTTGATATGCCCCCATCAACTTCAACCCTAACGCTGCTGAGGTAGCTGGTTCTGGATAAGCCACCTATCAGGGTGAAGTTGACGACTATGGACAGCTGCGAGTTGAAGCTTGTAAGCTCCAAGTTCTTCGGCGATATGGCTACGGGAACCTTGCCGCTGGCGAGCAGGTCATATGCTGCTGAAGCGTTAACCAGCCCGTTTCCCTGGGCGTAAGGGCTCTCGCTTAGGTCTACAGCAGTGGACATTAGGGCTGCCTTGATGGTCACCGGCGTCAGGCTAGAGTTGTAGCTTAAGAGCAAGGCTGCAACTCCCGATACGTGGGGTGTCGCCTGGCTGGTTCCACTCATCGAAACATACCCGCTGCTGTCACTGTAATCTAGGGAGACTATGTTCACGCCGGGGGCTACAAGGTCCACGCCAGCCCTATAGTCGGCTGTCGGGCCACGGCTAGAGAAGCTTGCAACGTCATTGTTGGAGTCCACCGCGCCAACGCATATCGCCAGGGCTGCCTCCCCGGGAGCGTTAACCGTTCCACCGTCAGGCCCCTCGTTTCCTGCTGCAGCCACCACGACGACGCCGTTAAGCATGGCGTTGTTGGCTGCTTGACACACCGGGTCGTTTGGATTATCTATTTCCGCCCCGGCTGATATGGAAATCACGTTGGCTCCCTGCGCTACTGCCCGCTGTATTCCGCTCACCAAGTCCGAGAGGTCTCCTTCACCGTTCTTGTCGAGAACTTTTATGTTAAGGAGCAGGACCCCTGGCGCCACGCCTGTATAGCTTGGCCCGTAGCCTCCTATGATCCCTGCAACGTGCGTTCCGTGGCCATTGTAGTCTTTAGCGTCCTCGCCTGAGACGAAGCTGTAGGAGTATATTATCCTGCTTGCGGGCAGGGCTTCATGGGTGTTTATCCCCGTGTCGAGCACTGCAACCTTGACCCCCGTGCCGTTTATGCCTAGATTATGGAGTCTGGTTGCACCTATCTGGTCCAGGTTGGCTGAGTACTGTGCCGTGGCAAAACCCGAGGCGGCCGGCACAGCTATGCTGTGAACTCTAACCTTATAATTGTAGGTTACCGATTTCACGTAGCTTTGGGATGCTATGTTGGTTGCCATTCCCAGTGGCGCCTTGACGAGGGCGCCGCTTACTATGGTGTATGTTCTGAGGATGGTTACGTTTCCAAGCGACTTGAGGAGTTCCGCCCCGGAGGACGAGGAGACGCCGCGGAAGAGGACGAACATTTCTGCCTCACTATTTAAATCTCCTTTAGCCATCATAGATTTAATCCTTGAATCTACCTTTGACAGCGTGGTGTCGGATGGGTTTTTCGTGGACGGGGTGGGCAGCACGATCACAGGCGCAGTTGAGGGCGCATGGAAGATGGCCGTCAACGTTATCGGGGTTGACGCGAGGACCACCACTAAAACCAGTACGACTAACTTCTTGTTTAAATGCCTCAAAAGGTGAAATCCTCCCTTTTCCTGCTTCCACACTTTGATCTTAAATTTTCATTTTTCAACACATAACAATTTTGGTTCGTGTGTGTTGCTTAAGGGTGGAAGGCACGGCAAAAGCGGAAAGTGGCTTTTTTAAGCGTGCTCCAGATGTTTGGAATGAGGGGTGAGGATTTTGAGAGAAAAGGTTATTAAGGGTTTTTGTGATCGCCTTTCTAAACAGCGGCTTTCTGCTTTTGTTAGCGTGCTTTCACGTTGGCAAGGGGGGTTGCTTGTGGAGGCTAGTAAGATCGAGACTATTCTCACCCTTAGAGGATATAAAATCGTTGATTTGAAGGAGACGCCTAAGGACTCGGTGTTTGTGGTTGACGTTGAGAAGGATGGAGTAGGGCAGAGGGTCGTCGTCAAGATCGTTCCGTCCACTAGGGTTGTTGGGACAGCGATCGTTCGAGAGCTTAAAGAGAACATGAACAGTTTTAATGCGGATAAGGGGCTTCTCATGGGGGGGAAGAGGAGCACCCCAAACGCTGAGGCGTTGGCGGAGGAAAGCGGCATCGAGCTGCTAGTAGACTACCCACACTTCAACATATTCGACCATGAGCTAGTCCCCAAGCACGAGATCGTGGGTGAGGAGGAGAGGAGGTGGCTGCTCGAAACGTTCCACGTGAAAGAGTATCAGCTCCCAAAGATAAAGGATACGGACCCGGCGGTCAAGGCTATAGGGGCTAAGCCAGGGGACATAGTTAAGATAACGAGGAAGAGCCTCACCGCCGGCGAAGTTATATTTTACAGGTACGTTATCAAGGGGAAGTACACTCCCCAGATGGTGAAGGAGGAGCCTATGTTTACAGAGAGAGAGGAAGAGGAGGGTGAAGAGTTAGAGTGGGAGGAAGAGGAAATTTAGGGTTAAGGCTTCTCTCCTTCCAGCCTCCCGGTCAGAGGAGTGCTCTAGCGTACTTTAATGAGAGTTTTATGTGTTCCGACCCGTTCCCCCTTGCAACGTCTAGGTGTCCCGGAAGGAGGTATTCGACGTCAAGTTTGCTCAGGCGCTCCAAGGATTCCAGTAGCTGCTGCGGGCTCCCCGTGGGGAAGTCCACTCTGCCGAAGGAGCCATGGGTGAAAACCGTGTCGCCCGAGAACAGTATTTTCCTCTCGCGGTCGTACAGGCATATCGACCCTATGGTGTGACCCGGCGTGTTTAGCACCTCTAGGAGCAGTCTGCCGAAGCGTATTGTGTCGCCTTCTTTGAGGCGGACGTGAACCTTTGTCGGCGTGAACGGGAAATTGAACATTTCAGCTAGGAGGAGGCCATCCCCACCCTCCTCCACGCTGTCTGCTTCCACATGGAACACGAGAACTTCAGGTGAGAACTCGTCTGCAATACGGGCGAGGCCGCCGCTATGGTCCACGTGCACATGCGTCAAGACGACCTTTGAGATGTCCTCGGGGTTGAGACCGTCTTTAATGAGCCTCCTCTTGAAGTCATCGTAGAACATTCCAGTTCCAGTATCTATCACCATCAACCTCCCCTTAGCCGGGTCTAGGACGACGAAAATGTTCGAGTCGAAAAGTTTACCGGGATAATAGTACACGTCTTCCGTCACCTTCAAGAGGCATCATCCTCTCTCCACCTGAGACGCTATCAACCACCTAAAAATACTTAAAAAGCATTTTGCTCCTTGGGTGTTAAGCGTTATTAAGGTAATTTTAGTTATTATTGGAGTTGAATGATGAAGTTTAAGTAAATAAGTAAAAAAAATATATAAGGTGGTTCTTGAGGTTTGTTAATGGTTGTTCGAGTTTTGAGAAGTGGGGAAGATGCCGACTTTAGGTAGGAACGCCAAGAGAGAGGGGGAAGCCGAGAAAGTCGACTTAACCGTGATTAAGGAGGGCATAGAGAGTATTTCGCGTATTCTGTCAAGTTACATGGCGGAAGTGGAGAAGCGGCTTGAAACGGTTGAGAAGATGATCGTCGGATTGGAGAGGAGGGTTGACGGGTTCGATATTAGGATAGCTTCCATTGAGAAAAGCGTAAAGGAGTTGATGGAGGAGGCGAAGCCTGTTATGGTATCATCCGCGCTAGTGGAAGAAATAAGGGGAAGAGTTGCGACGGCGTCTGCTCCAAGCGAGGCTGGAGGAGAGGAAGACACGCAGACGCACCCTACAGTAGGAAAAGGGACGATGACAGAAGCTACAGGTACCGCTGGGAAGCCGGCTTCAAGGGTGGAGGAGGAAAAGAGGGAGGAGGAAGAGTGGAGGCTGGCCGATGAGGAAGCAGGCTTCACGACGGTGGTGGAGGAGTTTAAAAAACTGTTAGGAGAAAACGAAAAGAAGGAGAAAGAGGGTTAAACGTTTAATAGCAAGGATTCTGGTGGGGTTGTGAAGCCTACAAAGTCGCCTTTATCGTTAAACATGGCGTAGACCACGCCTACCTCCCTGTCCTGGTCTTTATCGTATATGTCAAGCTTAGCCTTGGCATATTTGATTTTCCCGACGGAGCGCTCCTCCAAATATTTGATTGAAAAGTTGCCTTTGAGAATTAAGGGATGGGCAACTATCAAGGTCACCTTTTTCTCTAATATTTGACCGTGCGGGAAAGAAGCTATGTCGTCGAAGACCGACGCGACCCCCACATGATCGCTAAAGACCGTGTTTATCTCGGAAACGGTGTATATTTCGCTGAGGGAGGCCAGGTCCCCACCCAGGAATCTAGGGTCTGAGGTCTTAGAGTAAGCTTCAAGCTTCTGAAGGTCGACTTGAATCTTCCACATCCAGGTTTTAGGGTCAACTTGGATTATGCCACTCAATTTTTTCTTTAAGTCTAGCTTCACTAGCAACACCTCTTCTCACATTCAGAGTGAAACGCCCCGTGATAAAGGAGCTTTCAAGCATTCCTTTATCTTTAACTGGATATTTAAAGGTTAACGGGCTTCCAACGTGCGGCTCCTTAAATTGCCGGTTAAGCAACCGTAAACACTCATAAAATGGAGGTTAAAACTGGCAACGGGAACGTAGGGAAATTTTTTCCTTTGTTCCGGTGAATATCGAAGCTGTTACCTTATCAGAAAGGATAGCTACGTCTTGTGGGTAGTTTAAGCGGGAGGGCCTTGTTAGGCAAGGAAAAGTTAGATTTTTAGTCCCATGGACTTCGCTGCAAGTACTGGTAACTCGTATATTTCCATCTATAGCTCTCCTTGTGGGAGGTCTTAAGACTGTTACGCATGGTGGGCACGCTGCCACTATGGCTTGCGCGCCGGTAGCCTTTGCTTCGTCAACCCGTCGCGAGCTATCTTTCTTGCTATATCTGTAAAGGCGGCAGCCGGGCTTCCGTCTTAGACGAACCCACATCAGATAACAGCTTCTCCAAAAATAAGAAAGTGCTTGGTTTTGCCGCTGCAAGCAGTAGCTAAGCCGGAAAGAGCGATTATAAACTTAAAGACTTCCTCCTTAATCCGCCTGTGAAAAGGACTGGATTAAAAGTTCAAGTGAAACCGTGATTCAACCTGAGGTCCATTTTGAGATCCATTTTATTCGAGGCTTGCCCCGCAGTTGGGGCAGTATATGGCGTATGGTGGAACCTCTGAGCCACAGTGTGGACAGAACTTCTTGGCTTCCGATGGTGGAGGAACGGTAACTTTTTCCGTCGGGACCCTTTCCTCCTCCACGTACACCTTCTTCCCGGAATCCCTTATCCATGTGAAAATGTTTTCGACAAGTCTGGCATTGTCAAACTTTCTGAGGAAGTTCTGTGAGAACAGCATTACACTTGAAACGTAGATGAAAGCACCTTCACCATACTCCCTGAGTGCTACCACCGGGAAAGACCTAACACCTAAAGGCACCCTGACGATCGGCGTCCACTCAAGCGTGGTCATAGTCGTCCTGAACCATGGAGCCTGCAGCTTACTAACACCCTTAACGAACGGGTGCGGAGAGAAGTCGGTTGCAAGCTTAGAGCTAGCCCCCATGTAGTCTATGCCAAGCTTGTTAACAAAGTTCTCCTTGTACTCCCTGCTGTTAGGGCTCGGAGTGAACAGGACGATCCCTCCTTCCTCAGCAAACTTCACGACGGCAAAGAGCTCGTCCAGCTTAAACTCCGTCCCCCTCGCTCCTTTTCTGGGGCCAATTATCACCAGCGCTGAATACTGCTCCAGAAGCGTTTGCGTGATCGGGCTTGAAGCGTTTATATACAGCTCTATACCCCACTCCGTAACCATCCTATTCTTCAGCTCGTTATAGATTCTAAGCCTAGTTTGCTCATTATGGAACTCGTCCATTAATACCCTTACGGAACTCGACATGGCAATCAACCTTCTTAGCCAGCATTCCCCAGTTAGACCCTCATCCACTCTTAACTCTAAACACTTCTACATATAAAAGTAGTTTTGGGGGCAACAACTACGCCGAAACAGGGTGTGAAGAGAGCGTTTTAAGCCCTTCAATGCCAACATGTTCAAGTAAATACCTTAAAGCCTTTAAAATTTGTGAACCTCCTCCCGGTTTCAGCGGAATTTAAGGGCAACGTCCCTTACGGCTTCACGGCCTCAGCCACCAGCTCTGTTACGTCGAGCACCCTCATTTCAACTCCCAGCTTCCTAACAGCCCTGTAAGGCTCCACTTGCAAATTAGTGCGGCGTTAGGATTAAAGGTTGTCCTGCCAACAGGGGACATCGTTCAGACAGGTGGAGAACCAGGGACGAACGTCCACCAAAAAGGGCTTTCGTGTGTGAAGCTGGGGGGCCCGGACATTACAGGTTTATTCATCGGCGACGGAGGGGTCTTCGGCATTAAAACAGAGGCGGCGATTTATAGGTGTGCGAGGTGCGGCATATGCAGAGGCAAGTACACTGAGGACGTTCGTTTGGTTTGCCCGGTCCGCGAGGTTACAGGAGGCTTTGAACACTACTTCGCCCGGGGGAGAATACTGGTTGCCCGCGGAATACTGGAAGGAGTGCTCGAGCACTCTCCCTCCCTAGTTGAGAGCGTTTACACCTGCCTAGGGTGTGGAAACTGCACCGAGCAGCGTGGCGCCGTGGATCCTGCTACGGGGAAGCCGCTGCTGGACACCCCGGGAATAGTGAGGGCTATGAGAGTAGACATCGTCAGGGCGGGTCTAGGCCCCCTGCCAGTCCTCAAAGAAATCGACGGAAACGTTTCAAGAACCCATAATCCCTTTAGTGAAGCCTGAAAAGAGGAGTTCGTGGGCTGCCGACCCTGGGCTTCCAAGGAAGGAGGAAACCGTCTACTTCGCGGATGCTACGCCTCGTACCGGTACCCTGAAACGGCGAAGGCTACAGCGAGTGTTCTTAAGGAAGGCGGAGTGGACCTCGCATACTTGGGTGAGGATGAATGGTGCTGCGGTGTTCCGGAGCCCTAGGATGGAAACGCCGACCTAGCCGAGGAGGTGGTGAGGCATAACGTGAACGCGCCGAGGAATACTGGAGCGAAGAAGGTTGTTACGTCGTGCGCCGGATGCTACCACGCCTTCTCAGACGAGGTAACGTTTATTTTTGTCTTCTCCCACTAATGATTGCTAAGCTACCGCCTAGGCCGCAGTTCCGGGCTTCCGTTTCCCTTTAGAGGGAGGAATTATGCGTGGAATGATAAGTGTTGCAGGTGTTTTTGGGAATGGAGGGATCCTAGGCGTTGTAGACGAGAACGGTGATGTGAGGAGTTTCTCGTGGCCTAGGGTTGACTTCCCCAACCACGTTGAAGTTATAAAGTTTGGCTTCTCTGATGGTGTTTCTAGGGATTGGATGGGCGGGTGGGGATGGAGGCATGAAATATCTTATGTTAACGGTTCAAACGTGTTAAGGATTGTTAGTAGAAAGGGGAGGAGGAAGGTTGTACGTCACGTTTTCGCTTTGCCCGACGAGGATGTCGCGGTCTTTAGCTTTGAGGTGTTCAACAGGGGGCTTGGAAGCGTTCCAGTTGAGGTGGAGTTCCTGGGGCACTTCAGGATTCTGGAGAGCAAACTGAGCAACGCAGTTTTTTACGATGAAGTTCATGATGCGATGGTGTTCTATAAGGGAAATTATTACTTTGCGGTTGGAGGTGATAGGTCGGCTAACGCTTACTCTTGCTTTAGGATGGATAGGATGAGGATTTTCGGTTTTAGATGGAGGGCGAGGAGAGGGGTTGGGAGGAGGCATGCCTTAGGGGACGTAGGCGGCTACTTGAAGTGGGATCTTGGAAGCATTCCTCCGGGGGGAAGGGGAGAAATCTCCGTTTACATGTGCTGCGGGAAGACGATGAACGAGGCTGTCAGCCTCCTCAACGATAAAACGAGCAGATCGCCTGAAGAAATCCTTAGAGGGGCTGTCGAGGACGGGAGAAGCTTCGTTTCGAAGAGCAAGATCCCTCCTAGTAGCCGGTTGGGCAGGGAGGTGGAGCGCTCTCTGCTCACGATGAGGCTCTTATGCGACAGGAGGGGAGGAATCATCGCTGCCCCAGAGTTTGACCCTGAGTTCCGTGTTAGTGGAGGTTACAGGTATGTTTGGGGGAGAGACGCCGCGTTCATAGCATACGCCTTCGACCTCGCAGGCTATCATGAGATAGCCAGAAAGTTCTACCTTTGGTGTGGTGCAGCTCAAAGGAAGGGGGGCTTGCTCCTCCAGAGATACTGGTGTGACGGGGTTCCGGGCCCTTGCTGGGGGGATCTTCAACTAGACGAGACGGGAAGCGTCCTCTGGGGTTTAGAGCAGCACGTCAAGATGAGCGAGGACTACGACCTCATCAAGGAGATGACGCCTGCAATAGTGGAGATGGCAGACGCTTTAGCCAGAACGGTCGATGTCAGAGGGCTCCTCCAGCCATGCCTTGACCTCTGGGAGGAGAGGAGGGGTATACACGCCTACTCCACGGCGGCGGTCTACGCGGGTCTCAGGAGCGCGGCGAGGATGATCGAGGAAGTAGGATTCGGCGACAAGGTAGGCTCGTGGGAGATGGTTGCCAAGAGGCTTAAGGATGCATTCGACCGGTTCTTCTGGAGGGGAAGACACTACGTCCGATGCTTAAACCCGAAAACGTTGAGGCCCGACGTGACACCGGACTCCTCCCTTCTTGGACTAGCCGTACCCTACAAGTTCATCTCTCCGACGAGCAGCAGGATGAAAGCCACGGTTGAGTGGCTTGAAGGCAAGTTGAAAAGTAAGGGGGGCCTTTTAAGGTATAAGAGGGACAGGTACTTCGGTGGGAATCCGTGGATTGTGTCGACGTTATGGCTTGCATCATACAAGGCTGAGGTTGGAAGGAAGGAAGAGGCTGAAAAGCTGGTTGAATGGTGCCTTACCTACTCTAACCTTGGACTCATGCCTGAGCAGGTCCATAAGGGGAGGGGGGAGGCCGTTTCGGCGATGCCGCTAGGCTGGTCCCACGCGTTCTACCTGATGGTTTTAGACAGGCTTAAGGGAGATGAGTTAAATGGGAAGTAGCAGGTTAAGTAGGAGAGAGGCTGAGAGGTATAATCGCCAGATGATAATTAAGGGGTGGGGCGAGGAGGGGCAGGGGAAGCTTAAGAGGGCGAAGGTGGCGGTCATTGGATTGGGGGGGCTTGGCTCCCCCGCCTCCATCTACCTCGCGGCTGCAGGGGTAGGTAAACTCTTACTCGTAGACGAGGGGGAAGTTGAGCTTAGCAACCTTAACAGGCAGATACTTCACTGGGAAAGGGACGTAGGCAAGCCGAAGGTTGAAAGCGCTAAGGAGAAAATTGAAGAGTTGAACCCGGAAGTGGAAGTTGAAACTCTAATGGAGAAGATCGGAAGAGATAATGTCCATGACGTAGTGAGGGAAGTGGACTTGGTAGTTGACGGGCTGGACAACTTCTCCTCAAGGGTGATCGTTAACAGGGCGTGCGTTGAGGAGGGGAAAGTGTTCGTCCACGCAGGGGTGTACGGGTTTCAGGGGCAGCTGACGACCATAATTCCGGGTAAGGGTCCATGCCTTCAATGTATTTTTCCAAGGTTACCGCCTGAAGAAGGGCTGATCCCCGTCGCCGGGATGACTCCGGGCGTAATGGGGTGCCTGGAGGCGAACGAGGCAGTAAAAGTGGTTACGGGGATCGGGGAGCCGCTCGTGGGCAGATTGCTGATATACGATGGTGAAGCAGGCAGCTTCATGGTGGTGGACGTTGGAAGGGATCCGGACTGCCCAGTTTGCGGCAAAATAAACTTGTAAGTTTAGAGAGGTTTCATGTTCGATTAGAGTTTTGAACCGCATTTCGGACAGTAGATTGCCCAGTTTGGGGGGTTAAACCCGCAGTAAGGGCACCTTCTTCGCCGGCGGGGTTCTGTGGTTCCCGTGAAGACGAGCATCTGCGCCGACTCTATGGCGTCTAAGGCCTCCCTTTCCGCTTTGTCAGCGTTCCAAAGGTCGAGTATGAGGGGAAACAGGAATATGAAGAAGACGAAGCCGAAGAAGAGGAAGAAGAGTGAGAGGAGCAGGGAGGCTGCTGCGATCGCTATCGATAGGAGGATGGGGGTTCTACCCAACCCGACCACCAGGTCGTACCTTATGTCGCCGTTTACCCTCGAAAGCTTTATGCTACCTTTCACGCCGAGCCCCATACGTAGACGCCACTCGTAGGGTCCAACCCTTTTAGTCTTCAAGCTGGTGAAGTTTAGTTCACGGTCGAGGACGTCGGCGAAGACGTGCATGTACTCTCCTCCACCCAGCACTGAGCCGCTAATATGACGCTCCCTCAACGATTCACCTCCAGCGCTCCCCGTTCACGTTAGAAAGACAGGGAAGCACTGCTTAAAAAAGTTAGTTTCCAGCGTCTTGCCGCAGGTTACGGCTGCTTTCCTGTTCACCACGGAGGAGGCTGAAAGAGGCGCTCTTTAAGCGTTTCCCGGCGTGATGGGTGACGTACTGTTTGGGAGGGATCCTGATGCCAAGCTGCTGCGGAGGGAGCCCTTGTATCCCTAAATTGTGTTGATGGTGATTTAAGGGTTTAGCGGTGTCCGATGTGTTTTTGCTAAGTGTCCTTGGAGTAAGGGACGCGAATGAAAGAATGAAAGAAAGAATGAAATAATGAGGGAGGGAGTTATGCAGTACGCACCCTCCGGGTTGTCGACTATTTTAATGCTTCTGGGTTGACGCTTCCATCCTGGAGGAAGAGGCCCTTCTTCACCAGTTGGAGAAGAACTCCGTTGGCATGTTTCGGATGGAAGAAGACTGAGAGCAGCTTTCCCGTCGGGGTTCTCCCTGCGAGGGGGATCCCTGCGTCTTGGAACTGCTTTACAGCTGACTCCACGTCGTCCGCTTCGAACGCAAGGTGGAAAAGTCCCTCACCTCTCTTCCTCAGGTACCTCATGGTTGGCCCCTCGCTTACCGGCATGACCAGCTCTATGAACGTTCCACCCCCTGCAGGTATGAAGGCGTACTCGAACTCCTCCACTTCTCCCCTCTCCGTAGCGTACTGGCCGCGCTGGAAAATTATGGTTTCCTCGTTAACTCCAATCGCCCGGCAGTACCTTGAAACAGCAGACTTCAAATCATGCACAACTATTCCAACGTGGTGTAAGCGTATCATTCAAACCACCAGAAAAAAGAAAGTAGGAAAATAATTTAATAAGGTTCTGGGAGGGTGTTGAAGGAAGCTAGAGGAAGTATTCTGCAGTCATTAAGACGCCTAGGAAGGCGAATATTGCACCTATAATTTTGCCTAGGGTTTCCTCTGAAACCCTATTTGCCACCGTGGCGCAGAGTCTCCCTCCTCCAACAGCGCTGACACCTGCAAAGAGGAAGGCGGCGAGGTTAACGTTTCCGTTCATGAAGTGTCCAGCGGCCGCTGAGGCTGCGATGATCGCCATTACCAGCGTTGACGTGCCGACTGCCTTGTGGAGGTCGTATTTCAGCAGGAATACCAAGATGAGGAGGACCAGTATTCCTCCCCCAGCTCCGAAGACGCCGCTGAAGGCGCCTATGCAGCATCCAAGCAGTAGGGCGGCAGCCTTGTGCTTCCTAAGCAGTACCTCATCGGGTGCTCCTCTCTCCCTTAGCATGTAAAGGATTCCTTTAACCCCCCGCTTCCATATGGTGACGCCGCTTAAAACCAGCAGGATGCCAAAGAGCCCGCCGAGGCTGACCTCAGAAATACACGTTGAAAGGCAGCTTCCCAACGGTCCTCCAACTACTGCTCCGGCTATAACCCATAAACCCGACTTTAAGTCGATGTTGCCGCTCTGCCTGTAGGTATATGCGACGGCCAAGGATGTTACCACGTCGACAGCTAGACTGGTTCCTATGGCGGCGTGGACGGGAATGTTGAGCAGAAGGGTTAACCCTGGAACGATGATCATAACGCCACTTGCACCGGTGAAGCCTGTAACCAAGCCGGCGAGGACTCCCACTGCCACGGTGGTCAGCACCCAGATCCAGTCCAATTCCTTTCACCCGCCGCGCAGAGGCGAGTACTTCAGTCCAGTTTACGCAGAGGCCTGTCCCCGGCGTCGCCGAGGTGAAAGCTAGAATGAACATGGATTTAGGGCATCATATATAAAACTATGGTCACCTATAGGCTGTTCACATCCGGTTTGAGGTGATCGAAAGATTAAAGTGTAAGCTTTTATCTTTTGAGGCATGGCTTGAGGGGTGGTCAACTTGGCTTCCGAGGCTCTTAAAGAGATTAGGAGGATCGAGGCTGAGGCTGGAAAGAGGATCTTAGAGGCAAGCGAGGAGGCGGAAAGGCTGGAGGCCGCCGCAACCGAGAGGGCGGTGCAGATAGAGAAGGAGATGGTTGAAAAGGCCGAATTAGAGGCGAAGAGGAAGGCTGAAGAGGCCAGGAAAGAGGCGGAGAAGGAGGCGGAGAGAATAATTAAGGAGGCAGAGAAGGAGGTTTCAGCCATAAGAAGGCAAATCGAGGAGAATCTGGAGGAAGCCGTGAAGGCCGTTTTAAACGCTGTCCTGGTGGGGTGATCGTGATGAGCGAGCAGGTGGAGGTTAGAAAGTTTGAGGAGACGCCGATTGAGGAGAGGCTGGAAAGGATAAGGAAGAAGATCATGGATGACGCTAACAGGGAAGCACAGAGAATCCTAGAGGAGGCGCGTAAGAGGGTGGAGAAGGTGATTGAAGAAGCTGAGAAGAGAGCTGAAAGGAAGGCGAGTGAAATACTTAGGAAAGAGGTGGAAGCAGCGGAGAGGGAGAAGAGGAAGGTGATTGCGGAAGCAAAACTCAAAGCTAGACAGATGGTAACCGTAGCCAAGGAAGAAGGGATAAAGAGGGTGCTTGAAGAGGCGAAAAGAAGACTTGAAGAGCTAGTAGCATCGAAGGATTACGGCCGGATCCTTGAAAAGATTATTGAAAGAGGAGCAATAGCCATAGGAGGAGGGGAATTAGAGGTGGTCCTCCCAAAGGAGCACGCAAACATAGAACTGAACTTAGAAAAGATAGCAAGCGAGGTAAGTGAGAAGACTGGGGTGAAGACCACTTTAGAGAAATCAGGAGAAACGATATATGCTACAGGTGGTGCGATAATACGTAGGAAGGATAGAAGCTTACTTATAAATAACACGTTTGAATCTATACTTGAAAGGGAAGAAAAAGACATTAGGGTTAAAATAGCAAAGATTCTTTTCGCTTCCTAGTTTCCCGAAGGAGAACATCCTAAAAATAAAAGAGGAGCGTTGCAGCCGTCAAGAACACATCCAACCCAAATCTCTTTCTTAACAATTTATGGAGCTGAAATCGATGTTCACCCTCTTTTTAGACGAGTTTTTAGGCGAGTTGTTGCCGTCTTCCACTTTAGAATGTAACTTTTCGTTTCCTCTATATGAGAAGTTCATTCTCTTTTGATTGCTGCTCGAACGACTGGTAGGCTAATTGGAGTAAGAATAGATTTCGTTAAAGAAGAACGACGTAAAAAAATAGAAAGAGATGTGGTTACATTACCATGAAAGCAACAACTAACGCGTAAATTGCAATAGCTTCTATGAACACTATATATATCATGGTTCTACCGAACACTTCAGGTCTCTCCGCTATCGCGCCGATTGCGGCTGCACCGGCGGTTCCCATACCTATGCCTGCCCCGAACCCTGCAACTCCTATTGCTATACCCGCTCCTATTTTTCCTAGCCCGCTCTCTAATGAAGGGTTCTGCATAATCCAAGGTGATGGCAGTATATATTGTTGTTGTGCGAGTACTAACATGGTTGCATATGCCAAGGCTATTGCTAAGGCTATTGCTGCAATTTGCAGCAGGAGCATTTTCCTTAGCGGAATGCTTACCATTCCAATCACCTTAGTTACTAGGGTATTACTACTAGCAGTTCACGTATGGTTGCCGGGTTTACGTTCTCTTCTTTACCTATAATTATTATTTTAATGTTTCGTAGTTCGTAGTATTTGAGGTCTAGGTAGGCGAGTACCGTGCCGATTTGGAATGGGAATCCTGCCATGGAGAGATATGCTGTCTGAACTAAGTGTTCTTCAAAGGCGTGTTCAACCGATGACAGAGTTGGGCTTTTCCTGTAGGCTTCCCTAACTTTGTGGGCAAGCTCTCTGTATGGGGTGGCAATGAGCATGTTTAATGCTTCCTCTATATTTCTTGCAGTAAGTAGCTCTCTTACTACTGGAGCTGCCTGGTAAGTGATGGGTATGATTAGGCTTTCAATTATTTGTGGCTCAATCCCCTGAAGTTTTGCTCTTATAACGGTCATTATGTTAATTATTCCTATTCTTAATCCGAAAAAGGCCCGTGCATACCTTCGATCCATAGCCCTCAAGTGATCTATTGCGGTCCAAATTTCCTTGTAGAAGTACTTGTCAAGTTCTACTTCGAGCGGCATGGTTGATCTTGTTGCCTCATACATTTGAAGCGCGTCTTGAAGTTGCCGTCGAAGCCTTGGATCTGGAATTCTATCCACGAGCTGAGGGATCGTTTGTGCAGTTAAAAGGCGCTCATACTCTGCGTCCTCCTCGGGTGCCAACACTACGAGGTGTTTCCTAGCCTGATCCTTCGACTCGCCGCTGTGGATAACCCTTAAGATTGCTTTAATATTCTCGTAATGGAACCTCTTCTGATACTTTAAGAGGAATTTTTTAGCCTTGGCTGGTGCGCTGTTTATTAGGGACTTTATCTCTTTCGCATACGTCCTCCTCAGCGCGATGTCTACTTGGTCAACGTCGATGGGTGGTTGCGATAGGGCCTTTGACAGTTCGCCCCAGTATGGTGTTGCACTTAGGAATCTTACAGCCTCGTCGAGGTCCGATGCTTGAATTAGCTTCTCATACTGGGATAAAGTGAGCATTTTAGACTTTAGCCCTCTCACCCTTGCGTTTATAAACGCGTACTCTGACGCACCTAACGCCATCTCAAACCACTTCTCCCCACTAACATGTTTAAATGTAAAACTTAAAACTGCCTGACCAACCACTTAACCACTTTAACTATTAAAGGTTTAGTCTTTACTGCCTCGGAGGGGAACAGGGGGAAACTAATTTAAAGTTGAGAGGCGAGTTATCTACTTGTATGTTCATCGTTTGGGGGAGGCTCCCTTGAAGGAGAGAGAGAAAAGGGCTAATATTGAAGGGGTGGGTAAGTGGATTGCGGTTGGCAGCGAGCTGCCCATAATGGTCCTTGCAGGAGCCTATATAGGTTATTACTTGGGTGAACAGAACCCATCCATAGCCTCCGTTTCAATCATCCTAGGAGCTCTCTTGGGGTTCATACTGGGAGTGTACAATATATATAAGATAATTCAGGTTTGGGAGAGGAGGTATAGGGTTCAAGGAGGAGCTAAATGGGAGGGCGCATCCTTAAAGGGTGATTGGCAAGGTAAAAACAGGGAAAGGGGGAGGGGTAGCCCGGAGGAGATACTTAAACTTCTCAGGCTTCAGCAGGGGGAAAACGGGGTTTTTAACGCCTTTAGGGAGCGGGAGTAGGAGGGTTGCAAGGTTTAATTTCCCTCCTAAAGGGAGAGTACAATTGGTAACAGATTATTATAAGGTTGGTGGACTCCACCGTATCGTGTATCTCCCTTAACATTTATTTAAGGGAGAAAGAAACTGTAAGATGTGATTGCGCAGTGGAGGGATGGAGGTCTTTTTAGGATTTGAGAAAGGGGGGTTATGGTTTGATTGATAAGATTAGAGGTTCTAGGGGATATAGGCAGCTGACCGAGAAGGCTGAAAGGGCTCTCAGGAGGGCGTTTGAGGAGGAGGCGAGGGGCCGCCTGAGGGAAGCTATTGAAAAACTCAGAGAGGCCGTTGATGCTTATTCCTCGTTGGGTGAGAAGGGAAAGGTTGTTGAAGTGGATTTTTTTAGGGCGCACTGCAGTGCCTTTCAGGCTTCACGTGAAAGAACGGTTGAGGGGTTTAGGAGTAGAATAGAGGAAGCGATAAAGATACTTAGTGAGGTTAGGCGGCTTTACATCAAGGAGAACTTATCGATAGGCCGCGTTGAGAGGGATGTAAGGATAAGCTGCTGCGTTGCGTTTATTAATGCTTTAAGGACTAGGCTCGAAGAGAACGTGGCTGAGAAAAAGAAGATTTTCTCGCGGGCCATAGATGAGCTTTCCAAATGTCTTGAGAGGCTTGAAAAAATAGAGGATTACGAGAGATGCGGGATACTCTCCTTCTGGGGTGGAGAGGTGAAGCTTGAGTGTGCACCATACTTTGAAGGAGAGGAGAAAGTAAACGTGCTGTTAGAGGCTGCGAAGGACTTTGGTGATGCAGAGAAGTTTCTTAGGGAGGCGGGGAGGGAGAAGCAGTATCTCTGCTTAGAAGCAAGAGGGGAAAGGTGTGAGGTTGAAGCCGCGCTGGAGAAGAGGGATTATGACGGCATTATATCTCTACGAGCCGAGGCTGCAGGTGTTTACCCGAGGGAGGACCTGTGCGGGTGGATTCACAGGTATAATCTGGCACTTTTAGAGCTGGAAATTCTGTCGAGGGAGAACGTTTACGGGGAGAAACTGAGTAGACTGAATAAGCTATTAAAAGACAGTAAGGAGGTGGCTGAAAGGCTTGAAAGGGAAGAGCAGTACGACGTTGCATCGGAAGCTTACCTTCTTCTAGGAGTTGTAGGGTATAAGATGGTTAAGCTTCTCTTAACGGAGAAGGCGAGGAGGACCATTTTAAGGGAATGCTATGAAGCATTAAAGAAAGCTTACAGGTATGCGAGGAGGCAGGTGAGAAACGACTTAACAGTCAGATCTCTCATATTGATGCCCAAGGTCGTCTCGGAGTATAGCGAGGTTGCTGAAAGCGACGTTTTGAGGGCAAACCTAGTTAGGGAGGGGGCCGCTTATGGCCGGGAAGCTTTAAACGAGGTGAAGAGGTTCCCTGAGGGGAGCCCTATAGTTGGGGAGCTTTACAGCAGCATGGTTAGTTACTTGATAGCTGCAGCAAGGGTTGAACAGGAGCCGGGAAGGTCTAGGGAGCTGCTTGGAAACGCTATTAGGTATGGTGAGGTTGCCCTTGAATATGCTAAGGAGGAGGAAAAATGGGCGGATCACCTCTACGATTTAGCCAAGGCATACTACATTTTAAGCTTGAGAGGGGAGGGAGAGGCGCTGGAGAAGGCTAAAAGCACGATTAAGAAGGCGCGTGAAGCGTACATAGCTGTGGACGACTTGGTTGGAGGGGTTAGGTCGGCTGTCCTTTCAGGCGACATTTACAGGGAGGCTTGGATGAGAAGCGGGGATGAAAGAGACTACCTTAGAGCTAAGCAATCGTATTTAGAAGGGGGAAGAATGTGTTCAAATTTTGATTGGAGCGAAATGGAAGGGGAAGTTCTCATCAGACTGGCAGAGCTTGAGGATTTGAAGGGAGAGTATTCTCAATCCGTGGAATACTATCTTCAGGCCCTTGAGAAGTTGAGGAGGGCTAGGGAGGAGAGGGATTACGCTAAGGAGAGGGCGAGATACGTTGAAGCTATGGCAAACATTGAAAGAGGGAAGGAGAGGGTGAAAGTCAGCACTTCAGAGGCTGCTTCCTTCTACAGGAGAGGAGCCGAGCTGCTTCCAAGAGACTATGAATACGAGGCAAAGTTTTACCGTGCATTAAGTGAGCTTCTAGAGGCGGAGGCGGTCAGCTTGGTCGACCACGATAAGGCATTATCACTGTTAAAATCCGCCAGCAAAAAGTTTAAGGAGGTGAAGCAAACCGGGAGAAGGATTGGCAGCGATCTGGAAAGGAGAGCGGATGTGTTCATAAAACTGTGCGAGGGGAAAACACTTATAGAGGAAGGATTGACTCTGCACGCTAAGGGAGAGCACTCGCCGGCGCTCGTCAAGTTTTCTATGGCTATAGAGTTGCTGAGGGACATCTCCGGGCAAGGGGGAAAAGCCGAGTGGGAGAGCATAGAGGGATACCTGCACTTCGCCCAAGGATTAGAGAAGTTTGAGAGGGGGCATATAGGGTCACGAGACGAGCTTCTAGAGGCGGCAGAGCTTTTTAGAGTAAGTTCCGAGGAGTTTGTAACAAACAAGATGAAGAATGCTATGCTAGGGTTTTTCGACCTGTGTTACGGGTGGCATAGAATACTTGAGTACATTGAAGTGGACGAGGAGGCGATGGACGTGTACGTCACTGCCAGAACACATTTTGGAAGAAGTGCAAACTTCTTCATGGATGCAGGGTTAGAGAACTACACAAGGTATGCTGAGGGAATGGAGTTCCTTCTCGACGGGGAAAGATATGCTCGCATGGCGAGCATGGAGAAGCTCGACGAGGCAAGGAGGAGGTACTACAAGTTAGCCTATGAAAGCTATGTTAAGGCCATGGAGAAGTTTTCGGAGGCTGGACAGGTGGCGTTGGAAAGGATGGTCTCCGATAAGGCTCGAAAGTTAAGAGAGGAGGAAATAAGGCAGGAGTACTTGGAGATTCTGGGCGGGAGGAGAGGAGAAACAACTCTTCTGAAGGATGAAATAGATGCTTTAAGGGATGGCTTCCTCATTGTAAGGGTGAGGGAGCCTGCTGATAGAAGCTTCTTCACCGTTGGGGAAAGAATTAAGGTGAGTTTGGAGATAAGAAACATAGGTGATAAGCCGGTTATACTGGAGAAGATAAAGGATGTTGTTCCGCCAGGATTTAAAGTTATAGGTAAGGAAAGGGAAATGATCAAGGATGGTGAAGTCGAGTTTAACGAGGAAGTCGATGCCTGGCAAAAAATTGATTTAGAAATAAAAATGATAGGGGAAAGAGGGCAAGACGTTAAATACCAGCCACTGGTCATATTTAGGGACGGCAGGAATAGGAAGAGGTTCTTTAAACCTAACCCAGTGTCGCTATTGATCAGTGGAGGGGAGTAGTTGATCCATGCCTTATGGATCATAGACAGAAGCGGAAAAATAGTCTTCTTCAAGTCTTACCTAGGTGAAGAGATAAAATCTGAAATCGTAGGCGGCCTCTTAACAGCAATACAAACGTTCGCCAGTGACGTTTCCGAGGAGGGAGTATCCTACGTTCTCCTTGAGAATAAGTTGTTTACGTATAAGATCTCAAGGGGAGAATATTTTGTCCTCTGCACGGACGAAAAAGAAGACGTAGGGCAAGTCTTAGAGAAAATAGAAGAAGCTTATGCATCAGGAGGGAACAGGGAGGAGCTCGCCGAGGAGGTAGACAAGGTAATTAAAAAATATAATAGAGAGAAAGAGCTTGAATCGCTTTCTAAGATACTCCATAGAGTAGAAAACATCATCTAATTTTTTCTAAACTAATTTTTTAAGGTTAAGAAAGAGTAAAACTTGGCTAGATGTGATTGCCTTTGAGACGTATCATTCACCTTTTCGGAGATCGCCCCTTCAGGAGCCCGGGGCCTCACCTGAAGGTTTAAACTAGACAACCGAATTGCCCGGTTTAAACATTAACGGGCATTGGAGAACCGTCTAAAAAAGGGATTTTCACTTCAATGGTTAAGCGGGGTTTGCCAGCAGATCAAAAATAGTTAACTTTCTATAACATTTCTTACTATTATGTAGCTTGGTTAAAATGGAGAGATTATTAACGCTTAAGGAAGCATGTAAGTTACTGGGAATACATCCAAACACTCTTAGGAAGTGGGATAAACAAGGTAAAATTAGGGTTGTTAGGACCGTTGGTGGTCGTAGAAGGATACCAGAAAGCGAGTTAAAAGATTAATGGGAATAAAAGAGGTCGATGTAAGTAGAAGAGCAGCCATTTATGTTAGAGTTTCTTCGCATGGTCAAAAACAAAAAGGAGATTTAGAGGGACAGAAACAACACTTGCTAAAATATGCAAAGACAAGAAGCTATGAGGTTGCATCGATTTTAGAGGATGCTGCCAGCGGTCTTAACGAAAATAGGAAAGGTTTAAACAAATTGTTTAACATGGTTGATAAAAGGGAAATCGGAGTTGCTATAGTTAGTTTTAAGGATAGATTAACTAGATTTGGCTTTAAAATACCTTGAACGTTACTTCTCTTCGCACAATGTTAAAATAGAAGTTGTTGGTGTTGAAGAACCTAAAAATGTTCGTCAAGAGTTAGTTGAAGATTTAATTACAATTGTTTCAAGCTTTGCTGGAAAACTCTATGGTCTGAGAAGTCACAAGTATAGGAAGGTTGTGAAAAGTGTCAAAGAGCTTGTTACTAACTGAAACATGTAAATTTAAACTTGAACCAAGCGAAGAACAAATACGTGTATTAGAGGAACTTTTCACCACCTATACCGAAATGGTTAAAACATGTTTCAACTTCGCCATTAATAACGTTACTTCAAGAAACTTCAAGAAAGAAGCTTCACAAATTCATCTATAGGAAACTTAGAAGCAAATTTCCAGATTACCCTTCACATTATGTGTACACGGCTATAACGCAGGCATTGTCCATCTTCAAATCGTATAGAAGGCTGTCTAGGAAGAGAAAGAATATTAAGCAACCAGAAATTGAGGTTCTAAATGTAGTTCTCCTTGACGACACACATCTCTTCTGGTTTAACTGGAAACATTTGAGAATAGCGACGCACAAAGGTCATCAAGTTATCCCGCTCATTGTCCATGAATATTCAGAGAAGTTTAGAGGATGGAAGGTTAAGGGCTCAAGGCTGGTCAAAAAAGATGAAAGCTATTGGCTTCACGTTACATTTAGGAAAGAAATTGAAGTAAAACAAGCTCGCGGTGTTTTAGGCATAGATGTTAACGAGAAAAGTATTGATTTAGCTGTTGCTAAGCCAAACTATGCAAGGTTCATTAAAATAGATATTAGTGAGGCAAAGTACGTAAAGGGATAGATATTTTAAGAAGAGAAGGAGCATTCAGCGAAAAACAAGGAGGAAGAGAAGGAAACTTCTAGCCAAGTATCGTGGAAGAGAGGAGAGAAGAGAAGAGCTGATTATATTCTCCATAAGGCGAGTAGAATCGTAGCTGAAATAGTCGCTAAGGAAAATGTACGTCCAGTAGTGGAAGACTTGAAAAATATACGTGGAAGAATAAGGTATGGGAGAAAGATGAATCGAAGATTGCATTTAATGTCATTTAGAAAAATACAGCTATATGTTTCGTATAAGTCGATGGAGTTTGGCTATGAGCACGAAAAGGTTAATGCTAAAAATACTTTCTCGTATATGCCCGATATGTGGGGAATTAAATAAGCCGAATGGGCATTTATACTGCTGCAAAAAATGTGGTTTCAAGGCAGATAGACATTTGGTTGCTGCCTGGAATATTGGTTTGAAATCTTCCATGTGGAGTGCTTTACCGTTCTCCCCGAAAGCCACCCATCCTCCTCAAAAGCGAGGTGGAACGGATAGTAATAAAATGTTAACTATCCGAGAACGGTTTATGCATGCAAGCACCCACCAACCTTTAAACAGTTCTATGAGGCATTGCAGAGGCAAATGAAAACAGGAATGGAGAGGTGAGCTTTTGGAAGGAGGAAGTTGGGTTGCTGTTTTTCTGAGGAGTTAAAGTGCTAATGCGTCGTCCGGCATCACGTGGAGAAGCTGCATCATGTGAGAGGGGAACCAAAAAGTAAAAAAGGTGAGCCTTTGAAAAGAATGGAAACGAAAAGGGAGTGGTGGAGTAGGGGAACGCTGATGATTGAGGAGCTACTTCAGGATGCAAGAAGGCTTGAGGAGGAAGGACTTGTAGGAGAAGCTGCTGATAGGTATTTGGAGGCTGTAAAAGCCGCTGAGAAGGAGGGGGATAAACTCTTCCTAGGGCAAGTTTGCTTGGAAGCGGGTCTCTTCTACACTAGGATTAATTTACCTGAGAAAGCGCTTGAATTTTACAGGAAAAGCTTGGAGGCGTTTGAAGCTACAGGCAACGAGGAGGGGGTCGCCGACGCAGCCTACAACCTATGCGTCGCACATCTTGAACTTGATGAGTATGAGGAAGCTGAAAAGCATGGTGTCAGAGCGATCAAAATATACCGTAAAATCGGGTTGGAGGAAGGGGTTGCTGACGCAGCCTACGCGTTAGGGCTAGTTTACGCTGGAAGGGGGGAGCTGGAGAGAGGGCTTAAAAGTCTTGAGGAGGCTTTAAGGATATACCGTAAGGAGGGGAACGAAGAGGGGGTCAGCAGTGTCCTACTGGATATTGGAGAAATATATTACAGAAGGGGGGAGACGGATAAGGCTGCCGAATATTACCGGAAGGCTTTGAAGGTGGCGGAGGAGATGGGAGACAAGTTGAGTACAGCATACCTCACCAGGCGAATCGGGGATATTTACGATGAAAAGGGGGAGTTGCGACGTATGATTAACAGCTACCTTAAAGCAGCCTACATGTACGTTGAGGAGGGGGAAAGGGAAGCTGCTAAGGAGCTTATTGATGAAGTTGAAAGGAGGCTCTGGGATCTGCCTAAGTCCACAAGGAGAACCGTTGTTAAGAAGTTGGATGAAATAAGGGATGCCATCGAGAGGACCGAGGGCGTTGTAGGGGAAGAGCCCTGAGGTTATAGGAGCCTAGTATTCCCCTATTTTTTCAGCTAGTTCCTTAACCTTTATTAGGGTGCGTCTCAGTCTTGGAAGCTTATCATGTATTACCCTTATCTTTTCGAAGTCGTCTAGCTTTTCATCCGATATTGCCGTGTCAAGCTCCTTGAATGCTGCTCGAACCTCGTTTATCATGTTTCTCATGTAGTATGCTAGCTCCCTGTCAAGTTCCGGTATGAACGTCCTCCTTTGGAAGCGCCTTCTCCGGACAAAGTATAATCCAACGATCAGCGTTGATACGAGCGCTGTTACGGCGAAGCCCAACAGAACATCCCGTTTCGCCGATGGAAGGTAGAAGAGGGAAGGTTGCTCCGGGGAGGGGAGGACAGTAAACGTGTAGGTAGCGCATGTTGACGTGTAGTTGGGGGCGTCCGCCCATACTATCAAGGTGTAATTCCCGGTTTGCTCCGTGAACTCGGTGAACATTAGGGTAGTGTAGAGGCCATCCTTATAGTGGAAGCACCACATGGGAATAGACGTCCCGTTGGGCAGGTTGAATATGGCGAAAATTGTGAGGTTCTGCGACACGTCCCTACCGTTAAGGTCGGTTACGTGGACGAGGAAGTACACGCTGTCTCCCAGGTAAATCACGTTGTTTTCGTGCGGGGTGCTAACGGTGAGATTTAGGATTAGCTTATTCTCCATGAGCCACTCCAGCACGTTGGAAAATAGAATGCGGTTATCGTGCTCTCCGATGTGGCTGAGTGATGCAAAGTCGGAGTCGCCGAAGGCTACAACCCTGCCCAGTCCAACCTTAGAGGCGACGATCACCGCTTCCCCCTTTGTCAGGGTGAAAGCCCCTAGGGACTCGTTCACTTGAAAGCATACTGGCGAGTATAGGACGGCTTCCCCCACACCATCGGTTACCGGGTGAGACGTGAAGTTTTCCTGTGTTAGGTTGACCGGGCCTGTAAGGTTTGAGGTGGCTTTGATCCCGTAGGGTTCCAAGAGGCTATTTATTAGGGTGTAGTTTCCATTCTCCTCCGGCTCGAGTAGGACCAGTAAGCTGCCACCTTGCCTGACGAAGCATTCTACCGCTTCCAGCTCTTTTTGGCTGAACTCCAGCTCGGGGTCACATATTATCAGGGTGTCGTAGAGTTGAAGTATGGTTTCGTTGAGTTCCTCTATGAAGGGTATTTCGTCCAGCTCGTGTCCGTTCTCCTTTGAAACTTCGTAAATGCTGAAGTAACCGGTGAACGTGCTGTCGAGGGCTTCCTCTAAGTGTTCTAAGTCTATTAGGTTGTGTGCTGAATCAAATAGGATTCTCCCCTGGGGGTACGTCACGTTAAACGAGACGGCTACAGACCCCACAGGTGAGGCGCCGCTTGAAACCTGTATTTCCCCCTGGTATACTCCGGGATTCGGAAAGTTGAAGGGGCCGAATGGAAGCGAGAGGGATACGTTCAGGTTCATGGCTAGGCTTGACGGGGTGGTTGTGTTAACCGCGATTTCTATCGTGCCGAATAAGTTTATGGTTTCGGGAAGCTTCGTAGCAGACACCAGTCTAGAGGCGTTTCCATCAACGTCTATCTTGAGGCCGCTTAAGTTGCCTGTTGAGACTACTGTCAAATTATAGTACGCGAAGTCTATTGGGAAGTTTACTGGGAAGGGGTTGCTTGGAATCCTCACCGGGAAAACAGCGAAGTCTTCCGGAGGCGAGCCTATGAAGACGTTTCGCGCTAAGTAATTGTCTAGCAGGTAGACTTCTGAGATGTTGAATTGAATGTTTCCACTCGTCACATTTGTTATGTTTAGCATGTAGTCTAGTGGGAGAAGCGGAATTTCCCCTATAGCCCACCCGGTTGAGTAGATTCCTTCTTCAACTGGCACCCATGTGACGCTGAATTTTACCGGTGTGAATGGAGTGTAATTTTCAAGGGAGAAGGATTCAACGTGGTACACGGTGCTTTCGCCACCTGACCTGTTAGAGAAGAAGGACACGGAAGCATTAGCTAAATCGTTTCCAACGTTAAGCACTAGGCAATCTGAGGAGTACCCCGCCCCCTTAGGAGATAAGCGCTTCAGGGAGGCGTTAACTATGCAGAGGTCTGGGAAAGACGAGGAGGGCTGCGCTAACAGCGCCGTTGATGCTGAAGCGTTGGCGGCGCTTTCGTTTTCACCGAAGGAGAGGGAGCCTGTGAAGGCTACGTGGGAGCCTGCCGGGAGCGAGCCTGCCACAAGCCACTTCATAGCCAGACCCAAATTGCCCGTGTGCTTTGAGGTATTGGCGAGTTCCCCTGTTGAAGCGTGGCCGAAGACCGTTTCGTTTTCACCCACCTCGTACCCGCTGACCGACGCGTTCCCCTTAAACCCTAAGTAGAGGGCTTGGCTGGGGTTAAGGTCGTACGTGTCGTTCACGTAGATCATGCCGGTGGATGGATCGTAGAAGCCATGGTCGTCCGACGACGGGTCGCTTTCGTTAAGGAACAACGCCGGGCTCGAGTAGAACGTTAAGTAGAGGTTTGATAGGTCTTCGTCGCCTGTGTTCATGAAGACGAGGGTCAGTTTGAAGGCGTCTAATGGGTGGTTAGTGTAGTTGTTCCAGCATTCGAAGATCGCCGCGACGAGGAGGTCGCCTACTTGAAATATGGAGGAGGCTCTCTCGTAGTCGCTGGTTAGATACGAGACGTGTAGCTCGCGTAGGATCGAACCCATTGTTAGCCAGGATGTGTTCATTCCATTATATGATACGCCGAACATTCCCTGAATGAGGTGTGAAGTGTTAAGGTTTGCAGTGTTGTTAGAGACCATCATGGCGGTGAACATTCCGCTGCTCCCAGCTACGCAATAGCACGTGATGTTGGTCTCGGTGTTGTTAACGTAGAGGGGGGCAGCTGGCAGACCAATGGTGTACGTTCTCTGTGTGGCGTTGAGGGCCTCTCCTCCGCCACCCTTAAGATAATAGTATGCGGATTCTGGGTTTACCAGCCCGCTTCCCTGAACGTTTAGAGACTCACCTAGGTCACTTGCCGTCTTTAGAAGGGAGATCTTTATGGTTTCAGGGCTGACGCACCTGAAGGCTTGCAGGAGGAGGGCGGACACTCCCGCAACATAGGCTGCAGCTGCTGCCGTCGTGGTTGCAACGGTATAGTTTTCATCTATGGGTGTGCCGTACCCGCTCAGGTTGAACTGGGGTATCGAAATGTTGATTCCTACGTCTGGGGGTGAAGCTCTGCAGGAAACCACGTTGCATCCGGGGGCTACTACGTCGGGCTTCATCCACATGTACAGGGTTGGCCCCCTTCCGCTGATCGTGCACACCCTACCCGAAGATGAATTGTATGCTCCAACGGTTATGGCTCCCAGCGCCGACCCCGGAGACCCTATGCTCATGTAGGCTGGGCCTTCATCCCCGGATGCGGCTACAACAGTTACGCCCATTCTGACGGCGGCATCCACCGCCAGGCATAAGGGGTCGTCTGGGAGCCCTGGAATGGAGAAGGGGATTAGGATTACGTCTGCACCGTGGCTTACGCTCCACTCGACGCCCGAAAGGATCCAAGAGTATAGGCTGAAGCCTTCCACGTCGAAGACCTTCACGTTCATGAGCATGGCTCCCGGTGCAACACCTTTATATTTGCCTTCAGATGCTTCTCCTGTCCCGGCAACTACCCCTGCAACGTATGTTCCATGCCCATTGAAGTCGTACGGGAAGGGGTCGTAGTCGACCATTGAGACGCTGGCTATAACCTTAGAGTCGTTGGTAGATGGGTCATCATCTAGGTCGTCTAGGTCTGGGTGTGACGTGTCGATTCCACTATCTAGCACGGCCACTATCACGCCACTGCCATTGTAGCCTTCGCTCCAGATCTGAGACACGTTGACCGTGGCGGTGTCTCCCTCCCCATCTTTAGATCCTTCCTCGGATGAGAGCTTCACGTTCCTGTTAAGCCAGATGCTTTCCACCTCTGGTAGCCTAGCGATCTTAAAAACATCATTTAATGGGATTTCAACTAAGGCTGCAGGGATGAGACTGTAAACCTTCTCAACTACAACGTTGCCTGAAGCCTTCTTCAAGGCGGTACAGCCTTCTTCAGGGTTAACGTTGAAAACCACTATGACCGATAAGGTGCCTTGCTCCCCTTTCATTTGAAGGATTGCGGGGTCTATGAAGGCTAAGTGCTGCTCGGAGGAGGCTGGCTGAGAGTTTAGTTGGAGTAATGGTGAGGTATGGGACGGTGCGGAGACTGTGGAAAAAGCCGTGATCAGGACGAGAAGGACGAGGAGACAGGCTGCTCTCCGCCTTAGCGACAAGTTTTTACCTCCATTCAGGGGAACTTTTACTAGCTAGAACTGTTAAATCTTTTGAAAAAGGTCATGGGAAAGGAGGAGGCAGGAAGGCCGCTGATAGCCGTTCTTCGTCGGGGTGCGGATGGTGGCGAGGTGTAAATGGTGTGGGAGCGAGGCGAAGGTGTTTATTCCTTATGCGCGTCTTAGCCTGTGCAATGAACACTTTAAGGTGTACGTTGTGAGGCGTGTAAGGAGAACCATTGAAAGGTATAAGATGGTGAGGGAGGGGGAGAGGGTTTTAGCGGCTGTTTCAGGTGGGAAGGATAGTTTAGTGCTTCTTCACGTTCTCTCCGAGATAAGGAACAGCGATGATCCCAAGATCTCCCTCAACTACGAGCTTGAAGCGGTTACAATAGACCTCGGGATAGATGGGTACTCTGAGGAGAGCGTTAGAGTGGCGGGTGAGCACTGCAGGAGCATCGGCGTACCGCACCACGTCATCGATGTTAGGAGGGTGGCTGGGTTTACGATGGATGAGGTTGCTTCCCGGGGTGGAAGACCCGTATGCTCCGTCTGCGGGGTCGTTAAAAGGTACGTTTTAAACGCGTTTGGCGTCGAGGAGGGGTTTGACAGGCTGGCTACGGGGCATAACCTTGACGATGAGGCGGCTGTTCTCCTTTCAAACTATGTTTCAGCTAACGTTGAGCTTCTCGCCCGGCAGTCTCCCGTCCTCCCGAGGAGGGACGGCATGGTTTCACGCATCAAACCTCTCTTTGAGGTGTCCGAGAGAGAAACAGCCCTTTACGCCCACATTCAAGGGTTATCTCCTATTAGTGAGGAGTGCCCCTACGCTGTCAACCCCTCAACACTCAAATTTAAAGAAGTAATTAACTTTCTGGAGGAGAAGTGGCCGGCTGCCAAGGTAAGCATGGTTAGGGGGTTCCTGAAGAGGATAAAGCCGCACTTAACAGGTGAAGGATGGCAGGAGGCTCTGAGAAGGTGCGCCGTGTGCGGCTATCCTACTTCCTCTGAGGTGTGCGCTTTCTGTCGGCTTAAGGAGGCTTACGGACCTATGTGACTTATCGTCACCTTTAACTGTTTAACTCCTCTGTTTGCCAGAAGCCTTTCGGAAAGGTCTCTTATCTTTTCGGCGTCGCCTCTTACCGTGATCACTTCCATGCAATCACTCTTGGTTAGGTGTGCATGCAGGGTGGCTACAATAACGTCTCCATACTCGTGTTGAATATCGGTTATCTTCTCCTCCAAACCTTTAACTTCATGATTGTAGATTATTGATATAACTCCCGCACACGGGCCTGAGGCCTCCATTACCTTATACTCCGTTAAGAAGTTTCTTATGGCTATCTGCACAGCCTTGGACCTGTCAAGCTTTAAGCTCCGGACAAAGTCGTCAAACTCTTCTAGTAGGTCGGAGGGGAGCGAAATGCTGATCCTAGAAACACCTTTTTCGGCTTCGTGTACCAATTTGAGTTCCCTCCAGCCTTCTTTAAAGGTTAAAGTGGATAACATCCTGCATAATAAATCTGAAACTCTCAAAAAAGTAAAAGTTTTTAGGATTCTAACCGGGATTTTTCATTGAGTCGTTATGTATTTAAGCAGATGGAGGAGGTGTTCACATGCTTTTTCGGTATATTTCCACGAACCTGTCGCACGCGTTAACAAGGGAGAGGACGTAGTTTTGGATTTCATCTGCTGTGAGGTTGGTGTCCGCTGTTTCTATGCTGACGAATAGCGTGTCATCATCATCAACCCCATATTTTACACCATTCTGCCTAAAGTTTTCCCTTAAGAGATTATAGAAGAGTTCTAAACGATCTCCTTCAGGTATTTCAGACAGATCCATGAACCAAGCCATTATGAAGACCCATTTTTCGTCAGGGGAGGTCAGGATCCCAACTTTTAGATCGGAAAAATAGTCGGTTTCCCAGTGCATTAGGATGGCGTCCTTCTTCTTTACATATTTTAACCCTGACTCGTCAAGGAGACCGGCAATTTTATCCAGCAACGGCAAAACTTTCCACCTCTTGCCTTTAGAACGGAAAACCTCAGAATAAGGAAGCTTGAAGGTTCCTTAATTCGAGGTTTCCCAGAGAAAGGGGGTGCTTAATGCTATAAATTATTTTTCAGAAAAGGCTCCCCTTTAAAGAATTCTAAAAAAATAGCCCGATCTTTTCTTTAATTACTAAAAAATAAGGGGGATTGGGGGAGTTTACACTATTCCACTGAAGTAGTTTGGAATGTAGAGGAGTGCTTCAGCGGCCCTGTTCGCTAGACTGTAAAGTGGGCTTGGATAGACGCCGAAGGCTATGCACGCAAAGGCTAGCACGGCTATGGGTAGAGCCATCACGAGGGATTCTCTCTTGTTTATTGCCTTGACGCGCTCCGATTCCGGTGAGAACCAGATGACGTAGATTAACCGCAGGTAGAACGCCGCCGAGAAAGCGCTTGCTAGAATGGTTGCTAGGGCAACGGTCACCCACACCCATCCCTCTGGGACGAATGGAGCGTACCAGAGGGCTGAAAGCACTATTAGGGCCTTACTCCAGAAGCCGTTTAGTGGCGGGATCCCCATGAGGGCTAGGGTTCCTATGGCGAAGCTAAGGCTTGTGATGGGTGTTTTCCGCCCTATACCTGACAGGTCGTTAAGCATTCTTGAGCCCGTAGCGTGCAGGTACACTCCCGTGCCTAAGAACAGGAGGCCTTTCGCTATTGCATGGTTGATGAGGTGGAATAATCCTGCTGTGACCCCTGCGGCGGTTCCTATGGAGATGCCCACCATTATGAATCCTATGTTCAGGATGCTGCTGTACGCTAGAAGCCTTTTTATGTCCTGCTGGAGCAGGGCCATCACGTTAGCCACGATCAACGTTATTATTGCGAAAACTACTAGGGCGTAGTTCCAATGGAATGGGAAACTGTAACCCGGGAACCCTGTCGGGAATGCTGCTGGAAGGTTGTAGGGTGCAACGTTGATGGGGACTAGCCATGGCCATGCTTCGGTGACCGGGAACACTACGAATAGGCTTCTAGCCATGGAGTACACGCCTGCCTTTATCACCACACCCGACAGCATGGCGCTTATTCCGCTTGGCGCTGCAGGGTGGGCGTCCGGAAGCCACGTGTGAACCGGGACTATTGCCGCCTTAACACCGAACCCTATGATGAGCAGTATTATGACCAAGTAGAACGTCGACTCTCCCAGTAGGAAGGCCCAGGGGTTTAAGGCTTGACCCAAGACCAGCAAGGTTCCGAGGTATGCGAAGTTTAGCGTTCCTGTTAGCCCGTACAGGATTGAGATCGCGTAGAGAACCATGCTGCTGCCTACAGCACCCATCAGGAGGTACTTGAATCCTGCTTCTACAGGCTCCCAGTTCTCCTTTCTGAAGCCTACCAGCGCGTAGGCTGAGATGCTCATTATTTCGAAGAACACGAAGAGGGTGAAGAGGTCTCCTGCGAATGCTACGCCATTCATGGCTGCAACCAGTATGAGGAGCAGGGCGTAGTACTTTGTTTTCCCGGTGTCATGCTCCATGTATCTTATAGAGTAGATGGATACGGCAAGTCCGAGGCCGGTGAAGGCCGCTGCCATGAGTATGCTGAGGAAGTCCACCGCAAACACGGATCCTGCAGGGGGCATGGTTGCCTTGTAGAGGAGCCAGTTTTGCCCGTTCACGAACACTTGGTAGGCGAATGTCGTCCAGTACCCTGCAGGCATGTACTCGTAGTAAAGGGTGGCTGGGATGAATATGCCTGCTGACAGCTGGAACCAGTCTGAGATTATTTGCAGGTATCTTAACTGCCAGTATGTTAGGAAGACGTAGAAGGAGGCTATTATGAAGCCTATGACTGCTAGGATCTCCCTGATGAGCTGCAGCTTTCCGCCTGCAACCCTTTCAAAGAGTGTTCCTGCTCCCAGGACGATGATGGCGAAAACTATCGGAACTATGATTGGGTAGAGGAGGGTTACATCGCTTAACATTCTATCTGCCTCCTTACACCATCATTAGAGCCGTTAACACGTATGCCAGCTGCTCCCAGCCGTAGATGGTTGGGAGGATCGGTGTGGCTCCAAAGAGCGGTGCGAAGAACTGCGTAGCTATGTTAGGTGCTATTCCCAGAATGACCGTGGCGACCACCAAGAGAACCGCCGGGACCAAGTACCTTAGCGGTGGCTCTTTAGCCTGTTCTAATCCGGGTTTTAGCGGTCCGAAGAATATGCGGCGTACCGCCCAGAGATAGTATGCTAATGTAACGGCTGTTGCGAGAACCATGAAGCCTAGGAGGAGGTACTGGTTTGCCACTGCCCCTCCGACGAAGATCATCCACTCGCTTGCGAAGCCGCTGAGAGGAGGTATCCCTGACAGGGAGAGACCCGCGATCACGGCGAGCGTTGCGGTGACGGGCATCTTAGCTGCAAGCCCTCCAAGTTTCTCAAAGTCTAGGGTTCCGAACTGCTTGAGGAGCATCCCTGCGATCATGAACCATGTAGCTATGCAAATGCCATGGTTTATTATGTGGAAGAATGACCCTGTTACGCCGTAGAACGTTGCCATGGAGTAGCCGAAGAGTATGTATCCCATTTGGCTCATTGACGAGTATGCCAGCATGCTCTTAAGGTTCTTCTGGGTTAGAGCCATTATTCCGCCGTAGAAGGCTGTTATTATGGCCAGTATGCTGAGGCCGACCGTCATCGCTGCCACGGAGGGGGCGAAGTACAGGGATATTATCCTTGCTATACCGTAGGCTGCAGTCTTTGTCATTGCCGCACTTAGCAGCAAGGTAACAGGCATTGGAGCCTCCATGTACGTGTCGGGAAGCCACGTGTGAAGCGGGAATATCGCCATTTTCACGGCGAACCCAACCATTATGAGAGCTACTGGTATGACCATTAGGGCGCCTATTATGGCTAGGGAGAGCCAAAGCTGGACTTGCTGGCCGAGGAGTGTCCCTGTGATCCAGGGGAGGACGTTAGGTATCACCGTCGAGTATAGCAGGTTCTGGTATGCGTCGAGGACCACCCTCATTTCCTGTATGTTGAAGGTTCCTAGGTTGAAGCCGGTCATGAGCATTCCAACCAGCATGAACGACGACCCGAAAGTCGTCCAGAGGAAGTACTTGAGGGCGGTTACCCCACGTTTCTCGGTTAACCCGTAGTAGGCTACTAGGACGTAGGTTGGTATCAGCATCAGCTCCCAGAAAACGAAGAACTCTATGACGCTTGTTGAGAAGAGGACCCCAAGCATGCCTCCTATGAAGAGGAGCATGCTGGCATAGAACGTCCCTGGCTGCTTAACGTCTCCCATGTACTTGGTGCAGTATAGGAGTACTAGGGCTCCCAGCCCTGATATCAGTATGGCTACGGGGCAGCTTAGCCCGTCTGCGAGCAAGCCCGCGTCGATGGGAAGCAGTAGGAGGGGGTTCATTGAAACCGCTATGGGGAGTTCTATCCTGAATGCCGGTTGAGGTATAATATTGTAGTATGGCCTTGCGATGAGCCTGTACTGGAATATGTGGAATAGCGGGTAGGTTACAGCCCTGTCGAATGGGTTCGGGTAGTATGGCATCGCGCTAGTTACTAGGGATGCCGTCCAGGTTGAGAGGTCAACCCTTAAGGCTGTACTGTAAAATGGGAAGTATATGAGGAGGCCGTACGTTTTTGATGTTACATCGAAGGAGATCGTGGCCAGCAGCGTGTTGTAGGATGTAAGCACGATGTATGAGACGTGTATTATTAGGAGAGCCGAGGTTGACGCTCCAAGCAGGGACAGCCACGCCGCAGCTCTACCCCACTTCTTGCCTAGTAGGTAAACTATTGGTGCCAGTCCGAGCAGTATGGCTAGGGATGCGGCGAGCTCGTAGCTAGCTAACATGTCAAGCAACATTCTTCCTCGCCTCCTACCAGAACATCAACAACAGGAACATGAATGCCAGGATTCCAAGTAGCAGGTACATTACGTTAACGTAAGCTATGCCCGTTTGCGTCTTTCTGAGCTTTTCTGAGGCTTTCACGGTCACCGTGGCCACAGCGTAGTTCACGCCATCTATGGCTTTCTCGAGGTAGTTGTACATTGCCGATGAGAGCTTGAGGAAGCCGTCCACGAACACGAGGAAGTAGATCTTGTTAATGTACCACCTGTTCCACAGGAACGTCCAGATGGCTGCGCCGACACGGTTCCTAGTTACAGCTGACGGGTCACCCCGCCTAGCAATGTAGTAGTGCCAAGCCGGTACGAAGCCTATGATGAAGAGCCCCAGGGATATTGCTATACTCATCCAGGCACCGGCTAACTCGGATATCCATCCCGAGTACGTCGTCAAATGCAGGTACTCGTAGACCTCAAGCATGACCAGTTGCTCATGGCTCAATACGTGTTCAAGGAGGACGGGCGGGTACTCAGAGAACGTTAACCCTCCTAGAAGCACTGGGTGAACGTACTCGGCATCCAAGAGGTATACGCCTATCGGCCCAAGGAAGAACTGCCTGAAGAAGGGTTCAAGCCATCCTGCAATTAGAGTCGCAGCGGCGAGTATCACGAGGGGGATCCACATCACCGCTGGGGCCTCCTTGACCGGGCCAAGTTCCTTCTCGATCTCTCTAACATGCTCGCTTGGTTCTCCATGGAAGACAAGGCCTATCATCCTGAAAGTGTAGAACGTCGTTATCGCAACAACCAGCGCTGCCAGGATGAAGAAGTATATCTGGTTAGCTTTCAGGGTCGCCCCGAATATTGCCTCCTTACTGAAGAAGCCTGCGAACCCTGGGAATCCTGCCAGCGAGAGTCCACCTACAACCATGCATGCATACGTGATGGGCATCTTGTCTTTAAGCCCACCCATTTCAAACATGTCCTTGGTTTCAACGGCGTGGAGTACCGCTCCGGCGCAGAGGAACAGGAGAGCTTTGAATATAGCGTGAGCCATAAGGTGGAATGTTCCGGCGACGAAGCCTGCGATGGACATAGTCGCTGTACCAACTACTCCTAAGGCAAGCATCATGTATCCTATCTGGCTTATGGTAGAGTACGCCAGCACCTTCTTGAGCTCCCTTGAGACGACACCCATCGTTGCCGCGAGGAATGCGGTGAAGACCCCTATGGCGGCTACCGTGGTGAAAAACGTGTTTAACCCGTACTGTGTGGAAGTGTACAGGTACGTCCACTGGCCGGAGGTTAGCAGGAGTGTTGAGGAGTACTTGGACGGGTCTAGGGCTGCTTCAAGGAGTGTTTGCTGGGACCCGTAGAACAGGGGAAGCATACGCGCCACCAGATACACGCCTGCCTTAACCATCGTGGCGGCGTGTATGAGCGCTGAAACCGTGGTTGGCCCTGCCATGGCTTCTGGAAGCCATACGTGCAGCGGGAACTGGGCCGACTTTGCAACTGGGCCGCCGAAGAGCAGTAAGGCTACTACTGGAAGCAGTCCCCTGACTGCTAGGTCGGTGACCCATCCAAGGGTGTTCGCTGCGAAGTTTATGGCGGCGTTCTGCTGGAGTTGGACAAGGTTGAAGGTTCCGGAGACGAAGAATATTATTGCTATTGCTATTAGTAGGGCGATGTCGCCGATCTTCGTGGTTACGAATGCTTTCATTCCGCAGAGTGCATTATACTCGCCTTCGGTGGGGCGGTACTCTGGCGTGTCCTTGGGAACCGTGCATGGTTCCTCCTTCTTGTGCCAGAAGCCTATGAGGGCCCAGCTGCACAGGCCGACTATTTCCCATCCTACGAAGAGCTGGAGGAGGTTGTCGGTTACCACTAGCATCGTCATGCCGCCTATGAAGAAGTTCATGAAGAACCAGTAGCGGGTCAGGTCGGGGTCACCGTGCATGTAGCCTAGGGAGAAGACCATTATGAGGAATCCTATGCAGGTTACCACGCATGCCATGAAGACGCTTAGGGGGTCTACGAGCACTCCCGCGTAGACTCCCTGCGGGATCATGAATGCATATGGTAGCTGCCAGAGTTCCATTGGGGCTTGAAGCGGGATCCAAGGTATCCATAGCACCTTTGAGTCGTATGGTAGGAGCGAAAGCCACCTAATGGTTATTGGTATGCTTACGCCTTGAATGGTTACCGTTTGGGTTATGTCCCATGGTATGGGGCTTGCCCCTACCATGACTTCTGGCTGTGAAAGTATGGTGAAGCCGCTTAACACGTCTGGGATCATCGAAACCGCGTAGACCATTGCCGCAGCCGAGAAGAGAACGGCGAGTATGTCTCTAACCTTCGGGTGGATTTTTGAGAATAGAGGGGTTAGAACGGCGCCTATTAGGGGGATTACCCAGCATAGCCAGGCTGCGTTGGGCAGCATCTCTCCACTCCCTCCATTCTATTCTACCATTTAAGCCTCCTCATTTTTTGAACGTCGAGTGTGCCGTAGTGCCTGTAGAGGGCGACCACGAACGCTAGGGCTACTGCGGTGACGCAGCTTGCAAGTACTATTGAGGTTATTACCATGGAGTGGGCTAATGGGTCGACGAAGAGCGGATTGTACTGCAAGGCTGTAAGCAGAGCTGAGCCGTAAATGTTTAGGGTTACAGGGTCTGTGTAGCCCGCATTGTAGAGAAGCAAGTATATTGTCTGTATCCACTGGGGGATCCACCTGTACGCTGCCAGGGCTATGAAGTTTAGGTGAACCGCGTTGACTAGTATTTCGATTCCGATTGCTATTTTTATCAGGTTCCTCTTCGTCGCTACGGTGTAGAGCCCTATACCGTAAAGTATAGCAGCCGTTCCAATGTATAGCCCGGGGGATAAGGGTATTGCCATTCTCTCACTCACCATTCAACTTTTTCTAATCTTTTTCTAATCTAAATAGGATGGCTGCGCCTATGGCGGCTGCGACTATTGCGACGCCTTGAGAAACAGTGTCGATGAGCCTTGTGGACCAGAGGTAGAATCCCTCGTAGAAGCTTATCTGGGTCACTGGAATCTGTGGAAGAACTATGGTTGGCATGAGGGCGTCAACGGTGTAGGTGAAAGTCTGGTATGATAGGGGGGTAAGCCACAATGTTTTCAGCAGAAACAGCGTGAAAATGCCTGCTAGGATTACGCCTGAAGCCATCCTAGCAGCCTTTAAGGCGACTTTACGTCTCTCACTCATCCTCCTCACGCTCCACGGGTGTTTGAGTAACGTTAACTGTTACTAGGAGGAGGACGGCTATGGCGCCTGCGAATATTGCCAACTGGAGCACTGCAACCCATGGTGCGAAGAGCAGGTAAAAAAGGATTCCGAGCACTATGCACATCCCGGCGAAGGAGATTACGGCGTAGTCGAGGCGCTTGACTTCGACCGCGATCACCGCCAGAGCGATGGCAATAGCCAGGAGAACACCGTGAATGATAGTGGGATCCAACATCTCAAGTCGCCTCTCTCAAAGGACTTGTTTTTTAACTTTAAGGGACGAACGTAGTTTGGATTGCTCTCAATATTTAACTTTAACGTTTCCTTTTCGGCTATTTTTTATTAGTTAGATGCGGGAGGTGGGCTGAGAGTGCATCAGTTAGTGGAGGAGCCTGTGCTTCATGAACACAGGCCATTTCATGTGGCGGAAGCGGGAGGAGTAGGAAGGGCGGGGTTACCGGTTTGTGTATGGTGGCTTACCTATGAGCTTTGCTACGTCTTCTGGGTCGTAGGCTGATTGGTTTTCTCCTTGAAGGTTTCCTTACCTTCCAGCTTCCTAGCCAAGACAATGTAATGTTTTTTCTCTCTCTGATTTAATGCATTCCGCTTGTCCCTTAGATTTTCCAGATGATCTTAGCCTTTGACTCCGAGATGGCGGACCATTTAACTTCAGCTATGAAGACCTTGCCATTCATGGCCACCACGTCGATTTCTTCTCCCTTACGCCACCACCGTCCTACTTCCGTGAGCGGTTCGTTGATTAAGGCTCTGAGGAGATGCTTCCTGATGAGGGATTCAAACACTTCTCCAAGGTATGCGTTAAATTCTCTGCTGAACTTCTGATGAAGGCGTTTAGATCCCCGCTTTCAAGAAGCGTCTTGTTTGGGTACATGAAGCGGAACCAAAACTTGAAGTAATTGTCCGTTATTACGTATTTTCCCTTCTTTAATCGTGTCTTGGCCTTTATGCTGGAGAGGGCTGGCAGCTCCCTCTCAACTATGCGTAGTTCTTGGAGTACTGAGAGGTACTTTGAAACTAGGGCTCTTGTCGAGCTCTGTTTCATTAACTATTTCGCCGAATGTTTCCCTTCCAGCCGCTATAGCTCTTGATGGCGAAGTAGTTTGCCGGCTCCCTTAGCTCCTGCTTTAAAAGCAGCTCTGCTTCCTCGCGAGATATCCTCCCCTTGAGAAGAAGGTCCCGGCGAGGTTTTCTTCGAACGACTTGTTGCTGTCAAGCCTTGACGGGTAACTTGGCACCCCGCCGACCACCCCGTAGACTTTAACCAAGTCCTCAACAGTGTATTTTGGGAAGAACTCTCCTATACTCCAAAAGTCTAACCCTTTCGGCATCCACCGTCCGGCCCTCCTACCTAGAGGGGGCTTTTATAACCAAGACCTTGGTTTCAACCACACCAATGCTTGAGCCGCAAAGGATGAGCATTACGTCCTTCCTTTTAGAGGAAGGTGTCCCATACCCTTTGAAGCAATGAAGTAATTGGGCGGTGCCTTTCGATGAGAAAGGGGAACTCATCTTTTTATTATGAGGCGCTCGGGTTCCTTTCGCAGGAAGAATTCCCTGAAGAGTGTTTCAATGTTTTCTATGTCCGCCATCTCGAAGAGTTTATCTTTTAAGTATCCTGCGAAGAGGCTCTTCAGCTCCCTAATAGAGTCTCTGACGGGTTCCTCTGTGGCTAGAAAGTATATATGTGAGGCTTATCTTTGGGGTTCAGCAGATATAGTTTTTTATAGACGTATGTCCGCTTTGGGACGCATCACCCTTGAAGGTTTTTATCCTTCAGGGGCTCGTCC
>JAPDJY010000008.1:0-64896 GCA_029258835.1 Thermoproteota archaeon
AACTCCTCCTTTCCGTCCATTCTCCGTAAACAGCGCTAACCCCCTCCATCCAACCCACCTTTTATTACGTTTAAGAGCCACTTCTGCTGCAACTCGAGAAAGAATCCTGCTTCTTTCCTTGATTTTCCATCCCGGTAGCTTGTTAGGCATCCTCGCCGCATACGTATGAGGCCTAGGCGTAAACATTGAAACGTTAACTATATCTGGCTCCGCCTCCCTTATCAAGCTTACCGTATCGTAAAACTGCTCCTCACTTTCTCCTGGAAAGCCAGCAATTACGTCTGTTGAAACCGTTAGCATAGGGTAGTTACTTCGGAATTCATCTAGCACCTCAAGAAATTGTTCACGTGTATACTTCCTATTCATGGCATTAAGAACCTCGTTGTTACCGGACTGAACAGGTAAGTGAAGGAACTTGTAGATTTTGGGGTCTTCATACGCCTCGATGAGATCATCTAGCATTCGGATTGCGTGGTTAGGGTTCATCATGCCAACACGAACCATGAAGGCTCCGTCTAAACTGGTTATCCTTTTCAGTAATTCTGGAAGGCGAACCCCCATGTAATCATATGCCCCGGAGTCTTGGGAGGTTAGCCATACCTCCTTGCACCCCTCCTTCAGCCCCCTTCTAATTTCTTCGACTATTAAGTCGGGAGGGTACGGGTAAAGCTTCCCCCTAGCTACTCTAACGCAGCAATACGTGCATGTGCCTTGGCACCCCTCTGAAATGGGAACTATTGCAATTACAGGACGTATTCTTACCCGTGGAAGTCCAAGCCGTACTCTTTTTCCATCACTCATAAACTGTAAATTCTTCTCCCCTCTCTCAACCCGCTTAATTACCTCCACAATTAATTCTATAGCGTTCGGATCAACGAAAGCTGCATAGTCTGGCGCTACCCTAACTATTTTTTCAGGGCAAATCTTCGGGAGACACCCTGTCACGACCACCTTCTTCCCGCTCTTACATAATTCAGCTATTTCTCTGAGGCAGACATGTTCCGCATGCGTCTTGACTCCACAGGTGGAGATAATGACTATTTCTGCTTGCTTGGGTGATGGAGTAAGCGTATAGCCCGCCTTCCCGAGAAGGCCCATGATCATCTCCGCTTCTGCCTGGCTCATAGAGCAACCGTGAACGATCACCGACACGTTCACCAATGGAAACACCTCACCCCCCGCTTACTGGAGGAAGTATCGCTATTACGTCGCCTTCCTTAAGGGGGGTCTTCAAGCCGCTTAGCTCATTTATCCCAACGCTGTTAACATAAATGGTAAAGTGCGGTTTTAGCTCTCCGTCATCTGAGAAAAGATAGTTCTTCAGCGGTGAACCGTATTTTTCCACCAGCTTTTCAAGTACATCCGATAGTGTGGCTCCTTCGAGTACGTTAACGTCAACTTCCCTCGTCCCTAACAATTCTCTTAACGCCGCGAAAACCTTAACTTTCACGTTCAATGTGCCCTACCCCTCCCAACTTAAGTTAGCAAGTGAGCAAACACCTTCCCTCTCATAGTTTCTAAACTAGAATGGAGAACTCTTAAATATAACTCAGCATTTCGGTTTTCCACAGGATTGCTGGAGGGAAAGCTGTGGAGGAATTTAGCATTGTAAACGTTGAGGCAGACTTGATTAAAGCTAATGAGCGAATAGCGGAGGATGTAAAGGGTTTTTTCACCGAGAAAGGTATCAAAAGCTTCGACATAGTTGGCGCCATAGGTGCAGGTAAAACATCACTTCTAGAACGCATAGTGGAGAAGCTTAAAGGTAAATATAAAATCGTAGTCATTACCGGGGATGTAACTACTAGGATAGACGCCGATAGGATCGGAAGGCATGGGGTGGAAACATTCCAGATAAACACTGGGCGGGAATGCGCCCTCACAGCCGCTTTCCTCAAAAATGCTTTACAAAGTGTACGGTTAGACAACGTGGACATCGTCTTCGTAGAGAACGTCGGCAACCTCATCTGCCCAGCTGACTATACGCTGGGATGCGATAAGAGAATAGTCGTCGTAAGCGTCACGGAAGGCCCGTACGTTATCAAGAAACACCCTCTACTGTTTAAAGGCTCAGACATTGCGGTCATAAATAAAATAGACTTACGAAGCCTCGTCGATGCAGACCCTGAAGAAATGGTTAAGGACGCATTAGATATAAACCCAAAGATAAAAGTGCTTTTAACCAGCGCGAAAACAGGGGAAGGCATAGATGAGCTAATATCAGCCATGGGCCTCTAGCTCCAGTAACGGTCTTAACCAGGTTTTAGTGAAGAAGTTAAATGCCAAAGTGTTTTCCAGCAGCATCGCACCGCTCCACTTACTCGATATGTTTTCTACGTGCTTCCCTCCAAAAGATGACCCTTGTCAAGATATACCACGAGTAAAGCCATAGAAGTATTAGAACGCCTGTCGCCGCTACCTTTAAGCTTCCACTCAAAACCTGCGCAACCATCACAGAAGGAGAAGAATTTAAAATAACCATCGTAAGCCACAATATTACATTTTTGGTGGACGAAAAAAGATGCCTGATGATCCTTATAACCACTTCAACTGGCAGCTCAAATGGAGCTATTAACACGTCTACCACGTAGAATATACCTACAATAAACAGCCATACAAAGGTCATTATCATCAAAATGGGCAAAAGCCTTCTAACGTCCATTTTAAGCACCTGACATAAACGTTAGCAAAGCAGTGACTACGGCGAGTATGCCGCTGTAAAGCGTTAGTATAGTAAATCCGTACACTACCTCTGGCTCGCGTAGCGCCCCTCTAGCTAGAACCATTCTCGCCAGTGTTATAGGTGCTTCCTTGCTCAGGCTCGCCTCCAGCATTCCGTTATCTAGGAGGCGTGTGGGCCTGTCTTTAACGCTCCTACCCTCAACGAGCCGCTTCACGCTTGCCAAGTAGTAGAAGGAGTTCATTATGAAGGGGAGCAGCGCTATTACCGTGACGACTTCGAGTCCTCCTATTATAGCCACTCCTCCTATTACGGATCCAACGAACAGCGATCCCGTGTCGCCCGAAAACACCTTCGCAGGGTACTTGTTAAAAGGATAGTAGGCTGCCAATGCCCCAAGCATCACGATTGAAACTATAAACCCGACGGGGGAGCATAGGATGACGGAGGAAATAGCTATCGAAGAGAAAACTATTATTGTGGTTGCTGGCATAGCTCCGTTGAAGACGTCCAGCATGTTGACCGTGTTGGAGCACACGGCCATGTTTGTAGGAACGTAGAAGAGGTAAACGTACGTTAAACGTACACTGCCAACTATTGGCAAACGCGGCCTAGGCGTAAAAACAGGGTATAATGGGTAAATTGCTAAGAGTGGTATGCTTGAAAGCGCCGTTAGTAAAGGCTTAGCCTTGGGGCCAAGAGTTTTAAGGTCATCTATGACTCCGACGAACCCTGCAAGGTTGGCTGACAGGAGCAGTGCTATGAGTTTCAAACGGATGTCTGTGTCTTCAAACAGGATGATCGAAAGCAGAATCCCCCCGTTAAATGCTAAAATAAGTGATAAACCCCCCATTTCCGGGATTAATGGTTTATCTAGTTTATGGGCGTCGACGCCGACGATCCCCCGTATTCTCATTTTCTCCATGAGGCAAGGTAAGGACAGCTTACAGATGAGAAAGGTTACTATGAAGGCGAGGAACAAGTATGCTACTTCAACTGGTGAGAGGAGCATCAGCTGCATTCTCAGCACCATCGGCGCGTTTCAGCTTAGACTGGCCTTTCTCTTCGATTTTAAGCTTTCTGATATTGCCTCTGCAACCCTGAGGGCGCGAACCCCATCCTCTCCAGATGGTTGCGGCTGCCTGTTTCTCAATATGGATGAAACGAAGTGTTCCAGCTCAAGCCTTAACGGCTCCCTCCACTCACCTTTAGAGTTCATGATCCATTCATCACTTTCAACCCGAACCTTCTGGGAGATGTAGTCTAACTTGACTATTCCACTATCACCGGTTATGGAAAGCTCTCTTACCTTTCTCGGCGTAAGCCAGTTCGCCTCCACCACGCATGTTAACCCATTATCTAGGTGAAGCAGTGCGGTCACATAATCCTCATACTTATGCCTCAAGCATCCTCCAGTAGCATAGACCGAAACGACGGGACGCCGGAAAACGTAATGAATCAAGTCTATGTCGTGGATGGCTACGTCCTTAATGACTCCTACGTCTCCTACACGTTCAGGCCAGAAAGGTCCCACCCGCTTAGAAATCGCCATGACAGGCTCACCGATAATCCCCCTTCTCAAAACATCTATTACTTTTAGAACTCCCGGGTTAAACCTCTCAACAAACCCGACCATTAGAAAGACGCCTTGCTCCTTAACATGGGTTAAAAGGTCGATTGCCTCCTCAAGGCTGCTAGTCATAGGCTTCTCGACAAGCACGTGTTTACCTGACAGCACACTTTTAACAGCTAACTCATAATGGGTAGAGGTGGGTGTACATATACTAACTGCTTCCATGTCCTCTTTTTTAAGGAATTCTTCTATATCTGAGTACCACTCCACACCGTACTCCTTACCGATCCTACGTGCCACATCCTCCCTGACGTCGCAGACGCCGACCAGCTCCGCCAGCTCTATGGATGCAAAATTGCGAACATGATGCTTCCCCCATGCTCCAACACCAATAACTCCTACACCTAAACTCGTAAGTAAAACCCCCTCCAAGCCGAGCAATCCTATAACTTTAGCGGAGACGGCCTCTTTATGGCCTCAATCTCCCTCAGCGCCTCCAACTCATCAGACGTAAGCTCCTCTCTAAGTTCAAACTTAAACTTGTCAATATGGCTTAGCGGCATACTCGTGTAGAGGACGTCTCCCTCATCTATCTGCCTTCCAACCGTAGGCCCCCTTATCGATATGGCAACCTGCTCGCCTTGCCTTGCATAGGGTTTAGCTTCACCCTTATCTTGTATCTGAAGGATCTCCCCCACCTCCTTGCCCTCCCTATTCATTAACCGGTACCTCGGCCTAATTTCGCCTGAAACGACCTCCACACCGACTATTGCAGGTTTACTCCGCCTGAACACGTATCCTGGCAGAATCCTTATCTTAGCCGGTTTTACCAGCCCTTCCATAGCCTGTCTCCTCATTTCTTCCCTCATCGCTAAAACCCACTCATTGTACTTCTCAAAGAGCTTGTAAATTATCTTGTCATAGAAAACCGTGACACCGAACTTCTCAGCTTCCTCTTCAGCGTCAGGCAGTATCCTAACGTTAAACGCTAGAATCACCGCACTTAGAGGGTCACGCTCCGCCACAGCCGCAGCCTCTAATACGTCCTTCTTGGCTACGTCCCCGATATCCGCAACCCTAACGGCAACCCCTCTCTCCCTAAAAAAGTTCACAAGGGCCTCTAAGGATCCTAAGGTGTCCGCCTTGATAACCACTCCTACACGGTCAGTCCTTACCATTATACTCTCGATTTCCCGTTGAACTTCTTTTGCTATCTCCTCCACCTGCTCTGGGTCTCTTACCCCCCTCAAGGGAGCACCGGCAACAACTTTATCCAAGTTCGGCGCTGCGATCTTTACGCCTGCAGCCGCCGCAACCTCCTCAACCGAGATAAACCTTTCCCTAGGATCCCTCATCTCATCTAAGGGCTTAGGCTGAAGCAAAGCCCGAATCCTAGTCGTCACAGCGCCATTAAGCCCTCCAGTAACCAGCAAGTCGTTCCTACGTAAAACTCCATCGTAGAGAATAACATCGATGGTAGTACCAAGTCCAGTCTCCTCTTTAACCTCCAAAACAACACCCTTGGCCTCACCCTCCGAGACGGTAAGCCGCTTCTTCAGGTACTGTTGCGCTAAGCCTGCGAGAACCACAAGTAGCTCAGCCACCCCCTCACCAGTCTTAGCACTGGTTGGAACGATGGCAACAGTCTTCGTAAAGTCCCTAACCCTATCAAACCTCTCGGAGTTAAACCCTGCACCGGACAACTCACCCATTAACTCATAAATTCTCTCATCCAGCATCCTTCTAACGTAATCTTCCTGTAAATCAATAGCCTTAAGAAACGACCTCGACCCCGAGGGACGCCAACCGGGGATCAAATCAATTTTATTCGCCGCAACCAGAAAAGGAACACGCCGACTTCTCAAAAGATTAATGCACTCATACGTTTGGGTCTGGAAGCCTCGCACCACGTCAACAACTAAAACAGCAAAATCTGCCACAGCTCCTCCACGCGCCCTAAGATTAAAGAAGGCTTCATGACCGGGAGTATCTAAAACTAAAATGCCAGGAATAGTAAGCTTAATGTTAAACTTCTCAACTAATTCCTCAGCAAGATCTTCAATAACCTCCGTTGGGAGAAAAGACGCGCCGATATGCTGAGTAATCCCCCCTGCCTCCCTCAACTGAACACCTGTACCCCTAATAGCATCGAGTAACGCTGTCTTCCCATGGTCAATATGGCCCAGCACCACCGCTATAGGTGATCTCAGCTTCATTCCCCTTCCACCTCTTCAATAATCCTAGAAACAACTACTGAGGCCGGGAAATTTAAAGGTTAGTGAAAAAGATAGAAAACTAGTTTTCAACTCGCTTCATATCAACTTTAAGCGTGCTACGGGAAAACGAACGTACCTTTCTAAAGACGTTTTGGAGTCCATTCCCCCTCAAACCTTAACAGGTTGATTTCGAAAACAGTTACACTTCCTTCATGGTTAATTTATTGATGGAAAACACATATGGTGCCTAGAATAGGTGCACATCAAAAAATTTATTATGTTTGATTCAGAGTTTTTCTCTGACGCGGGCCGATAGCTCAGCTAGGTAGAGCGCCGGGCTCTTAACCCGGTGGTCGCGGGTGGGTGTTCAAAGCCCCGCGAATTCGAATCCCGCTCGGCCCGCCATTTACTCAGGTTTACTGGAGTGAGCCTGCTTTTCTAGCTTCTTTAGTTTGGAGAGTTGGCGTTATGATGCGTACTTCTCGTTGTGTGATTGTAAAGCGCTTGATGGCTGAGCGAGCTCGCCGCTTTCTGGTTAGTTCCGGGCTTCTGGACCGTAGTCTTAAACCTGTGCCTGTCCGCGGCGTTCCCACCCCCTGTGAGGCTGCTTCAGACGTAGACGATGAAGGAAGTACTCTCGATTTTGTTATTTTCCCCGTTAAGCGTGCTCTTTCGAAGGGGGAGGAGGAAATGTTGAGGGAAATTGTTGGTTTTCTTCAGGTTTGCTCTTTCTCCTTCCCTGTTAGGGAGGTGGGTGGCAGGTTAGTAGACGTGCTTAGGGGTTATTTGCCTGACGACGCGTTGCCCTTTGTTCCCAGATCGTATGATATTGTAGGTGACATTGCTGTTTTAGAGTTGGCGCCGGAAGTTTGGGATTTTAGGAATGTTATTGGCGAGGCTGTTTTGAAGGTTAATAAGCATGTACATGCGGTGTTCGCGAAGGGGGGAAGAGTGAATGGAACCTACCGGGTCAGGCGTCTCGTTCACATTGCTGGCGAAACGAGAACTGTTACGTTTCACCGTGAGAACGGGTGTGTTTTCAAGGTTGATATTGAACATGCCTATTTTAGCCCTCGCCTGTCAGGTGAACACGCTAGGGTGGCTACCCAGGTTAGGAGGGGAGAAGTGGTTGTGGACCTGTTCGCTGGTGTTGGCCCATTCGCGATCTTGATAGCTAAACGGTATGGTGGAATTGTGCATGCCATTGATTTAAATCCATTTGCAGTGGAGCTTCTCAAAGAAAACATACGGCTTAACAAGGTTTCCAACGCTGTTTTCCCTTATTTGGGGGATGCAAGGCTCATTGTGGAGTCCTATTTGATGCATGTTGCTGACCGTGTGATCATGAACCTTCCAGGGATGACTTACAGGTTTATTGATGTCGCTTGCCTAGCCATGAAGAGAGATGGAGGAATTGTACATTACTACCAGTTTGGAAGGGGAAATAACGCGTGTGAAGACGCGGTTGAAACGTTGGAGAAAGGCGTTAGGGGTGCCGGCAGAAGGGTTAAGAAGGTTTTAACTGTTAGAAAGGTTAGGTCTACGGCTCCCAGAGAATGGCAGATAGTGGTCGATGCCGTAATAGAATGACGGCTCACGCCCCCCTTCTCTCTACTACGAGCAGTATTTCGACCTGTTGCGGTTTTTTAAGTTGCTCTACGAGCTTCCGGTCTAGGTCTGAGGCTGCCTTATCCGCCATGATCATTACCGTTCTTCCACAACAGTAGTTGCTTTTCCGCGCTACCATGTCCTTTGGATGCGTGAACGTCAGCTTCACGCTTCCTCGCCCCGTCACCTCTTCACGTAATCCTCCTGCTTTAATTATCAATTTGATTATGGCATCCCCACTCTTAGCTGCTTCTTTGAACCGCTTGCTTAGGGACGCCGCCCCCTTATTTGACGCCACGGCTACTATGCAGTCTCCTTTAGGGGTAAGTTCAGGATCTACCGTTACCTCAAGCGTTGACCTGTGTCTAGCGGTAACGTTCGGATGCCCTCTCGCTTTTACTTTCTCCACAATCCTGCTCAAAACTCTCCCTCAGCAAGTTTAAAGACCTACTTCTACAACAATTATTAATGTAAAAAATTTTTATGAGGCGGGAGGCTTTGAGGGAAACACTTCTTGAAAAGAAGAAGAGGCTTATAGAACGGTTGAAAATAGAAGGCTTTGTTAGGGATGAAAGGGTGATCAAGGCTTTCCTAAAGGTTCCAAGAGAGAAGTTTCTACCCGACGAGTTGAAGGAGTACGCTTATGATGACCGTCCACTTCCGATACCAGGGGGTCAGACGATATCCGCGCCACATAGAGAGTTTACTCTCTAGGCGAGACATGTGTGTTTTAATGTGTGACCTCCTAAAACTGTGTGAAGGCATGAAGGTTCTTGAAGTTGGAGCAGGATCAGGCTATCATGCAGCTCTTTGCGCCGAAATAGTAGCTCCCGAGGAGGCAAGCAAGAAGGGACACGTGTACACCATTGAACGCATGAAGGAACTAGTGGATTTTTCTAGGAAAAACCTTGAGAGGGCTGGTTACGGGGATCGTGTCACGGTCATTCTAGGCGACGGGACTCTCGGGCACCCTGAAGCCGCACCGTACGATGCTATTTTGGTAACAGCCGCTGGCCCCGACATTCCCAAGCCTCTACTTGACCAGCTTGCGCGGGGTGGACGCATGGTCATACCGGTAGGTCGTTTCTACTACAGTCAAACATTGGTCTTAGTGGAGAAAGACGAGAAGGGCCGTGTCAGGAAAAAGGACTATGGAGCCGTGGCATTTGTACCCTTAGTCGGGGAGTACGGCTGGAACAAACCTTACCTAGGATAAAAAGATTAGAAATTAGAAGAATCTCTCCAAGCTTGCCTGCGCCGTCCTCCTTTCCTGCTTTGTAATCCTGCTCAGAGCCTTAGTTACCCTTTCCTTAGAGAAGTCGTGTTCGTCACAAAGTATCTTAATGATCTTTTCCTCGTCGGGAGGACGCCAAGTGAGGGTGTAATCTTCAGTTATCTTCGGGTTTAGGAATATTCTTTCAACTTCTTCTACCGGAACTTCAAAGGTAAATCCCTTCGCAGCTATTATTCCCTTTAGGCTTCCGTATTCTTTAATGAGTTTTAACGCCGTTTTCACCCCCACACCCTTAACACCCTCATTGTAATCTGTTCCTAGGAGAATTCCAATAGCTATGAGTTGCTCCCTTGTTATCCCGTGAGTTCTAAGTACCTCATCTAAGGAGATTAGCTCAGTTTCGATTTTAACGTAGATGTTTTTGCCAGGAAGCTTCCTCCTGCCGCTAACAGTCAAATTCCTCACGAGCCTCGGCGCGTTAAAGAGGAGCGAATCATAGTCTTGACTGGCAACACACCAAGCATCCCCCCTCCTAGCCATGAACGCTGCCTGTGCCTCCCCCTCGGAGGGGGCCTGAACATATGGGACTCCCATCGCCTCCAGCAATTTCTTACATTCTTCTACCATTTCGTCTGTTATAAACGACGCTGCCTGCGCGTATTTCCGTGCTTCCTCGAGGTCTCCTTTTTCTAAGGCATCGATCCATTTCTCATGTGCTTCCTCCCTAATCTTCTTCCTCTCATCCACCGTTCTCGCTTTTAAAGCTGGGGGTTCACCATCGAAAACGTAAACGGGCTTTATCCCTTCCTCCAAGAAGTTTACTGTCCTGTAGAAAAGTCCGCTGAGGTGTGAAGTCACCCTGCCCTGACTGTCCATAAGGCTGGTTCCATCAGCCTGCCTTATGGTAGCCAGAAACTGGTAAAGCGCGTTCATGGCGTCTATAGCCACGACTTTGCCGGCAAGGTCTTTAAGGGAGATCTGCCTTGAAACCACAATGTTTTTCAGGTTTACACCCATTAACCCTCCCCACCATCCAGCTGCTCCCCACCTAATACATGCCAAAACGTAGTCTAAAAGATTTTCCTTTGCTGAGGTACAGGGGGATCTTGGGAAACCCGGAAGTTACCTGTCATTGCAAAGTTGATTTTAATCTTCGCTTACCGCGAGAAACTCTTGTCCTGGCTTTATCAACTCAACGCTTCTCTTCGTCTTCGAGATCTGAGAAACATGTATTAACCCTTCTATTTCAAGCTGCATGAGGATACGGTTCAGCTTGCTTTCGGAAAAATCATTAAACATTTTTTGGAGCATCGCGTAGAGTTCCTTGTCTATTATTATCCCCTGCCTCTTTTTAAGAATACTTAACACCGCGTTCCTTAAGGGAATACTGTAATTTACACCCTGCAACGCTCACCTACCCCCCGTCTATTTTCTCCTTAACAGCTATCTTTTACCGTGTAAACCCTATTTAAAAAGGCGGAGCCCACCATAAATGTAAAAATATCCCGGGAAAACTATCTTATTTTACTGGAGAAAACTGCAAAGGTAATTACTTATTAGAGGTATTTAAATCTTCTTTAGCTCCTCTTACATTAAAATGAAGTTACAGACTTCTTCCTGCCTCATACTCTGCTATTCTAGCTATTATTGACGGTTCAAACCTTCTTAACTCGTATATTTTACCTTTAGTCTGGTTAGCTATTGTTAAAGCAATGTCCTTCCTCCACGAGTCGGTTGGGTTATTGCTCCAAGGTCGGATAATTACCACTTTAATTTTCTCTTTAGCTATCTTTTCAGAAATTTCCCTTATCTCATCTATTATTTCTGTTAGAGTCTCTGTTCCCTCACTTTTTCTAGTGCTTGAACGTAAGGAGACGTTTGCTCCCCCATCCGTCATCATCATTATAACGGGCTCTACTCCTGGGTTACGTGCCTTCTCTTTCTTTAGAACCCTAAGACTTTTCATGAGAGCTGCTGCTAGAGGAGTCCAGCTTCCCGCTTGAACCTGCTCCAGCTTTTCACTCACAGCCTTCAGATTAACGGTGGGTGGGTGGAGGAGCTCAGCTTTCCGTCCTTTAAAAACTACCAGCCCAGCACGGTCACGGTACTGGTACGCCTTGCTGTGGAGGCTACAAATAACCTCCTTCATCACGTTAATGTTTCTGTACATTGAACCACTAGCGTCTAAAACGAAAAGTATTGTTAAAGGCGTCCTATATTCAAACAATTTTTCTCTCACATCTTCAATCCTCACGCGTACGGCGAGCCCTCCACTTTCCCGTCTTACCGCAGCTGCTCTTAGGGTCGCTCCTAACGCTATGCTTTTCGGTCTCCCCTTCGGAATCTTGTAGGATACATACTTCCCCCTTTCAGACTCTCCAAAGGCTTTCCTCCTCTTTCCCAAACGCCAACTTTTCCTTTGAGGGCGAGCCGCCTCTACGACTTCACTGACAAGGTCCTCTCCAAGCTTTTTAGATTCTATTTCAGCATGCTTCTTAACGGTTAATACCTCATTTTCCCATTCTCCTATAGGTGAGAAAGATCCCTCACCAATCGGGATCGAAGACGCTGGCTGTGACGGTACAAGCGTCGAGCTCCCTCCTCTTATCTCTTCTTTAAGAAGCCTATCCATTAGTGATGTATAAGAGTAAATGAATTCCACCGGAGCCTTAAAGGCCCCGTGTACCGCCTCCATCCCCCCATGTTTCACGCCTCTTCTCTCGCGAAAAAATTTCTCTTCCTCTCGAACGGATTTAAACCATTCATCTATTTTTTCGTGAAGGCTCCGTCCTTCCTCGTTGAACCCCAGCTTTAACACTCTATGGCTTAAAGCAAGCTTAGCCGCTTTAACAACATCATCCATACAAACAACCTTCCTTCCATCTAAGGCGGCGATAGCCTTAGCACACCGCATAGTTACTATGTCTGCTCTGTGGGTTCCAACATCAAAATCCACGCATAACCTAGCTATCATACCCATTAATTCTTGAGGAAGGGTTACTTCACCTAAAAGCTCACGAGCCCTCAAAATTCTCTGCCTCAACTCTTCCTCCTTGCTTCTCCACTTCTCCCTAAACCCCTCCGGATCCCTGTCGAACTCTTCAACTCTGAGTAACACTTCTAATCTGTCCTCAACGCTGGACAACGGTTTCACATCTACATGGAGCCCTATCCTGTCAAGTATTTGTGGTCTAAGCTCTCCCTCCTCAGGGTTCATACTGCCCACAAGGATGAACCTTGAAGGGTGCGAAACGGAGATCCCCTCCCGCTCAACCACGTTAACCCCAAATGCAGCAGCATCCAGCAGGTCATCTACTATGTGGTCACTTAACAAGTTTATCTCGTCAACGTACAGTATCTGTCTGTTAGCCTCAGCCAGTATGCCTGGCTCAAGCGCCTTCACCCCCTCCTTTATCGCTCTCTCTATATCTAAAGACCCAACTACCCGGTCCTCGGTTACACCCAATGGAAGCTCGACGACCCTCATCTTCCTTCGCTCTACCTCCAGCTCCCCTCTCCTGAGCTTCTCCCTGCAAACATCGCACATACCATGGTAATCCTTGGGGTCACAGTTGAAAGGGCAACCCTTTACAACCTCGATCTCAGGCAAGAGCTCCGCTAAAGCTCTAACAGCCGTAGATTTCCCCGTACCTCTTTCACCCCTTATGAGCACCCCACCAATTTTAGGGTTTACCACGTTGAGAATAAGCGCCAGCTTCATCTCATCTTGGCCGACGATCGCCGTAAAGGGCATAACACTTCTAGCAGTACCCACTCGTGTACACCTCGAAGCATGGAATTCAGCCTAAAGCAACACTACATAGCTAACCTTAAAAAGGTTCTTAACATCCCCTCGAAAAATGTAGTTAGTAACGCCCTCCCAGATTTTTCCATCAGAAAGATTCTTATTTCTCCATGTTAAACTTTTAGGTAAACCCTGAATCGCTTCTCTGAACGGTGGACATTATGAATGGTGAATTGCTTTTCCCGTTAGCTATTGCCATTTTCATACTAATACTATTCATCCTGCCAAACATTAAGATTTTAAAGGAGTATGAGCGGGCAGTAGTGTTCAGACTCGGCCGCCTTATAGGCGCTAAAGGTCCGGGAATCGTTTTTCTTATCCCTCTCATTGATAGGGCTGTTAAAGTTGATCTCAGAGAAGCCTTCATAGAAATTAGAGGGCAGCGTTGCATAACTAAGGACAATGCCCCGGTGGACATAGACGTTTTAATTTATTACCGTGTTATAGACCCAAACGAGTCGGTTGTAAAGGTTAGAGATTTTAGAGGCGCGACCGTAGGGATTGCTCAAACAACCCTCAGGTCCGTGGTGGGCGACATAGTTTTAGACGATGTCCTCGCAAAAAGGGAATATATTAACACGGTTCTTAGAGATAAGCTTGATGAGGTAACTGAGAGGTGGGGGGTTAAAGTAACCTCCGTAGAGTTGTTAGAGGTTATTCCTCCAAGAAAGGTTCAGGAAGCCATGATAAGGCAGATAGAGGCTGAAAGGGAGCGTAGAGCCACCGTGACTGAGGCTGAAGGTAAGCGTGAAGCTACAATAAAGATCGCCGAAGGAGACGCACAAAGTGAAATACTAAAGGCTGAGGGGGAAAGGGAGTCTTGGATCTTAGAAGCTGAGGGGGAGAGGAACGCGATGATCTTAGAGGCCGAAGGGAAGGCTATGGCGTTGGAGAGGATCTTCGAGAGTGCAAGAAGCATGGATGATAAAACAATGCTCCTGTACTACCTTAAATCGCTTGAAAATATTAGTGGGAGTGCAGATTCACGCCTTCTTCTTCCAGTAGAGTTTGCCAGCCTCATGAGGCTTCTATCAGAAAACTTGGGTTCGCTTAAAGATAAGGGAGAGAAAAAGAGGTAGCACAGGGTGCAGATTTAAGATATGCTCTTCACCTTCTCCTTAACTGATTCCAGGTCTTTCAGCTCGGTTACTATGGGTAGTTCAATGTAGTTTGGAAGCCCCTTAGTTATCTCCTCTATGAGATAAAATAAGGCATCCTTAGCGCTTAACTCTCTGGTTTCAATGCTTCCATCAGGTATGGTAAAAGATGCTTCCTGCCATCTTTCCTTCTCACCGTCCAATGGGAAAAGGACGTAAATGTAATCATCAGTATAAATTATAACGGATGGAGTGACCTCCCATGCCCTATCTAGTATTTCAAGCATTTTCTGAACGTTTTCAGCCTTAGCCATTCCTAACACCTACATCGAAGCATTTCCACTCAACTCTTTTCTTCAACATTCCAATAAAACTTTTCTTCAAAACTCAAGCTTCATCGTTTTCTAATCAAACCGTTAAACTCGGGTTTTACAGTGTCTCTCTTATCCATGACCCCGCTTAAACAATTAAAACCTGTGGTTCTAGTATTCGTTTCAGTGTTTCACGTTGCCCCTTAGAAAACGCTAATTAACTTTTTTCAAGGTAGTTAAAAGCGGAGGCGCGCTTCAAAATGGAGGAAATAGAGTGTCCTGTATGTGGCCGCTTAACGCTAAAAGCTAAGTACTGTGCTTTCTGCGGTGCAGAGTTGACCCCCAAGTCAGGCGAGGTTGCAGAGTTAGAGGAGTTGCCTGATGAAGTAGTAGAGCAGCTCAGGCTGCGTATAAGAATGGAGGAAATAGCGGGGGAATTAGCATCTCTAAAAGGAGAAATCGACGAGTTGGTTAAGCAGATCTCAGAGGGGCATGACGTGGAAAAATACAGGTTGAAGGTAAAGGAGCTTAGAGAGAAAGCCCAAAATTTAAAGAATGAAAGGGAAAGGCTCGCAGCTGAAATTAAGCCGTTCCCTCTTGAAGATGTAGCTAAAAAAAGAAGTGAGCTTGAAGAGAGAATTTTACGGTTAGATGCAGCACACGGGAAAGGCGAGGTTAGCGACGAAGTCTACGCTAAGTTAAGGAAAGAGTATGAGGGGCAGCTGGACGCATTAAAACGCTCCCATTTTAAAGAGATAGCGCTTGTTGAAAAGTGGATTGACAGTCTTAAGAGAAAAATTAAAAAGCTCACTGAGGAAGCAGAGCTCCTCTACGCACGACATATAGCTGGGGAAATACCTGAGGAATCTTACATGAAAGAAAAGGGAAAGTTAGAGTCGGAATTAAAGGAAAGTAGGGTTTACGCGGAGATGCTCGAACTCATACTGCGGAAATGGAGCTAAACCAACACATTAGCCTCCTTCATAGTACTATTTTTCATAGTACTATTTACCTACCTCCGCCTCCAAGTCTTGTATGCAAGTTCTATGTCCTCCTTCTTCACGGTCTTTCTCCCTGTATGCTTGGCTAGTTCGTCTGCGATACGGGCTATTTCAAGCCCAAGCTCTTCCAGAATCTTCCCTAGGGCTTCAGCCGCATCGTCGGATACTCTTTCGGCACCAGCCATCCTTATGATTCTATCTACCGGGGCAGTCGGTATAATAACACCTTTCTTTTTTCTAGCCATAAAAACCCCTCTATTCTCATTTAAACCTCTATTTAACGTTTTTAAAATAAAAAACTGTTTTTAAGCTTTTATCTGACAAATTAAAATGTTATGCACGGAAGAATCATGCCATTTTTAGAATTCACCTGCAATCTTCGCTTTTACACGAGCTAAAGGATATAGTGCTGGCTCCTCCTTCCACATTAATTTACAAATACTATCTGGTGAGCAAAGTCCCTCATTCCTCATCTCCTCACATTTTAAAGCTTTCATCCTACCCGAGCTTGGCGAGTCCAATGAAAAATACCTTAATACAACCCAGAACTTCCTTCTAAAGTATGCGTTTCGCACGCATGGCGGAGCCCTTTCCAAGTGTAACCTATTAACACGCAGGAAGAATTGTTTCCATATACACCTATCTCTCGTGCACATCCTACAGATGTCCGGTGAGCGAACGGCGGCGCATAATTCCTTTACAAGCATCCCACGAATCTCTCCCTGATTATGCAGGAAAAAGTAGATCTCTGAAAAAAGAAATGGATTAAAGAAACCCATCCTATGCGTGAATTTAAGCGCATTAACCATTAATTCCTCTCTCGAAACCATCCAGTACTTCAATTTAACCCCTACACTCGTCTCTACAGTTTAAAGGTTTCCCGTAAGTAAATTTAAACCCAACAAGGGTCTAAGGCAGTAAAGAAACAACCATAAAAAGAAGGAAGCTGTAAAATACTTCCAGCATCACAGAAAATATGAATGTATCACTACTTTTCCTTTTATAGGGGTCGATGGTAGCCATGGAATAGCTAAATTTACTTCTTTCCCTTACACGCTACGATCTCTCCTTTAAGCCGCCTCCACCCCTTCCTTTCCCAGTATCCCCCTTGCGGCTATTATTCCTGTGGCGGCAGCTCCAACTATCCCCCTCGATAGTCCAGCTCCGTCACCTGCCACGAAAAGGTTTTCAACGGCTGTCTCCAAGTTTTCACCTGTAATCACCTTTTTTGCCGAATACTTTATTTCCGGAGCGTAAAGAAGGGTGGAGTCACTTGCTATTCCCGGTATAACCTTGTCCAGTTTTTCTATTCCTTCGATTATACTGGTAAGAATCCTGTGGGGTAGCCCCATCGATAGGTCCCCTGGAGTAGCGGCGTCTAAGGTGGGTCTTACGGCGCCGAGCTTTATGCGCTTCCATGTGGATCGTCGTCCCTTCCTGAGATCTCCTAACTTTTGGAGTAGCGGCCTCCCCCCACCTAAGATCGTTGTTTGTCGTGCGATAGCGTTCCCATACGCCGTTGTGTCCTCGAGAGGCTCCGTTAGCTCTATTCTGCTTAAAAGAGCAAAATTGGTGTTTGGTGAAGGCTTTTCAAGAAAAGAGTGCCCGTTAACCCCTACATGATCCTCGTAGACCTCCATGACCACATAGCCATGATGGTTGACGCAGAACGTCCTCACGAAGTCATCGAAGCGTGAAGTGTAAATGTGAAACTTCGGGTCCCTCTGAATGCTGCATATTGGCTCCATTATCGTAGCTGGAACCTCCACCCGTACCCCTATGTCCACAGGCACATGGCTTGTTTCCACATTAAGCTGAGCCATCTGCTCCGCAAGCCACCTCATACCCGACCTTCCCGGCGCCAAAACACAGTAGTCATAGTGTAAGGCTACTCCGGATGAAAGTAAAACTTCATTCCTTCCCACTTTTACTGCCTTCGTTCTGAGAATGAATTTCACCCCTTTACTTTTCAACTTCTCCTCTAACTTTTCGATGACACGCTTAGCGTTTTCAGTACCTATTAACCTCTGAACTATTGGTATAAATGTTATACCGGCCGATGCCGCCTTCCTCTCAAGCTCTTCAACCTTCGCCTCATCCGGCTTGAATAAGATTGTAGGAGCTCCACACTCCACGAAAATTTGGTCGACATATTCAACTAAGTCCCATGCTCGCTTCTCAGATCCGACCAGCTCCACTAAGTCTCCTCCGATTCTTGGGTGAAGATTTAAAAGGCCGCTAGAGAAAAGCCCTGCCCCGCCAACACCACTCATTATATTGCACGGTTTACAGCGTGTGCACATCTTATATCTCTCTAAGGGGCACTTCCTTTCGGAGGCGTTAGCCCCCATCTCCACAATGGTTACATCGAAGGCTCTACTCTTGGCAAGTTCGTATGCTGCAAATAGCCCAGCCACCCCTCCCCCAACTATTACAACCTTCTTTTTCACTTTTCAATCCCTTCTTCCCTTCGGGAAAGCTTAAGTATTCTTAAAGCAAGGTGCGCAGCGTTCTTAGCATTATCTATTCCAACGCAAGCCACTGGAACGCCAGAAGGCATCTGCACCATCGAAAGAAGAGCATCTAACCCTCCTAGCTTAACGCTGACTGGTACCCCTATCACCGGCTTGTCGGTCCTTGAAGCGATGAATCCTGGAAGATGCGCTGATAACCCGGCAATTCCTATGAACACCTTCGCATCGGTAGAGGCAATATACTCCTCCAACTCTTTCGGGTTCCTATGGGCTGACAGAACCCTCACTTCGAAACTTACACCGTTCTGAGCTAAGACCTCTATAGCTTTTTCAGCTACATCCCGGTCACTTTCACTGCCTAAAATAACCGCTACGTCAACCATTATCTCACCTCTTCCAGCTTGGAACCTCTCAGCTAGAACTCGTACTCTATACGTCCCCTTCCTGGAATCCAGTCAATCTGCCTTCCAATCAACCCCTTTTCACGCCTGTAACGGTATATTTCTCTTATTAACTCTGCTATTTCAACCCTCTCTCTTAGTAAAACTTCGGATCCTATGTCTGAGCGATGGAACAACTTCCAATCATCTTTCAAGTATACGAAAGATATACACTTCTCAGCTATCTCTGAAGCTTTGGGTATGCTTTCCGCCTCCGCAAATATTTCAGCCGCTCTTGAGCCTCCTGTAATCATCCCTCCATTTTTACTATTAATTGAACCGTAAAATACGCGTCCCCCATTCTCCAGTATCCTGTCTTCTTCCACAACTATCGGGTGGCCTCTGGCCAGATCCCTCCTGTTAGGATATCCCATGGGGGCAATGCACTTCACCACGGTAGCTACGTCTCTAAATTCGAGCTTAACCTTGTTAAGGGACTGGGAAATTATTGCCTCTGCGATCTCCACAAGATCAGTTTCCAATATGGGCAAAACATTTACCGCTTCAGGGTCGCCGAACCGCGAGTAAAACTCTATTATTGTCGGTCCCCACAGGGCTGTAAGCATCATCTGCCCTGCTATGATCCCCCTATACGGTTCCCCGGTTTCCCTTTCTATAGCTCTTACCGTCTGCTGAACTATCTCAACAGACTCCCTGTATTCCTCCATGGAAATAAATGGTAATGTTACCCCTGGACCAGAAATACTCCCCATACCACCAGTCTCAGGGCCAATATCCATCTCGTAGGCGTTCTTGTTGTCTTGAACCAGAGGAAGCGGCTTAACCACTCGTCCATCAGTGAAACATTGGAGAGTATACTCTGGCCCCTCAACCTTTTGCTCTATCAGAATCTTATCCTCAATGTCCGTGTAAGGTCGCATGTGCTCCTTAACTATGCTCTTAACATGTTTCTTCTTAACCTCTTCTTTCTCTTTTTTCAGGTACGCCTGGAGGTCGGCGATCACCTTCACCCCTTTGCCCCCCGCCTGCCGGGCTGGCTTGAGAGCAACGCTTTCCGCGTACTCTTCAATGTACGCTATTGCATCGTCGATGTCCTTAAAGGCCATGAACCTTAGTCTTCCCGGTATCTTATATTTCCACATGAGGCGGCGCATAAACGCCTTAGACATTTCTATTTCTGACGGCGCCCTTCTAGCCCCGACGCACGGTATCCCTCTCCTCTCCACCTCGTCTGCCACACCATGGAACTGTGGTTCCTCCGGCCCTATAAAGACAAAGTCCACCGAGAAGCGCTCGGCGGCGTCGGCTACGAAGCTGGGGTCTGTCGGCTTACCAAGCCTCACCTCTCCTCCAGTATGGTCACATAGCCTCGCGATCCCAGGGTTCTTTAAACCCATAACAGCATATAATCTGGGTTCTTGCGGACTTCGAACCAATGCGTCTGCAATAGCATGTTCCCTCGCGCCTTCACCAACCAAGAGAACTTTCATTTATTCTCCTCCAGATACGGGTATTCTCCGGTGAAGCATCCCAAGCAAAGCTTATTTTTCGGGAGACCTATCGCTTTGATCATTCCTTCAAGGGATAGCCAAGCGAACGTGTCAGCCCCTACAACCTTACTTACTTCCTCCTCTGACAGGTGGGCCGCTATCAGCTCGTCCTTCTCTGGAACTTCGACTCCGAAGGGACATGGGGAAACAAGCCTTGAACTCCCTATCCGCACATGCACCTCTTTCGCCCCTATCCTGTTCCTCATAAGGTTCACGATGTTCCTAGTTGTAGTGCCCCTTACGACACTATCGTCTATTAACACGACGCGTTTCCCCCTTATTGCCTTCCGGATAGGGTTAAGCTTTAACTGGACGCCTACAAGCCTCTCAAACTGGGTTGGTCTTATAGCCGTCCGCACGCTTCTACCACTTCTCACAAACCCCATATGGATCGGTATTCCCGTGGCGTTGGAATAAGCCATCGCGAATGGTATCGCTGTTTCAGGCACACCTATTACAACGTCGGCGTCGACTGGAAACTCCTTAGCTAGGTACTCCCCGATCTTCATCCTAACCTCGTAAATCGACATTCCATTTATCACGGAATCCGGCCTGCAAAGGTAAACGTATTCGAAAGCACAGTATTTTTCCTCCTCCCTACACACCCTCTTACGTTCAATGCTGTACGGAGTTATAACGTATATCTCTCCTGGCATGATGTCCGCTTTTAAGTCTGCCCCAACAACGTCTATTGCAGCGCTCTCCGATGCGACCGTACCATGGTCAAAACCGAAGCTGCCTATAACTAAGGGTTTTATTCCCTTAGGATCCCTTGCAACTATCATTTCACCCTTATCGGTGAGGGCGACTAAAGAATAGGCTCCCCGCATTTTTTCCATCAAGGCTTCCATGGCTTCTAGGGGGTCACTATGCTTAAGGTTTTCTGCTAAAGCAGTTGCGATCGCCATGGGATCTCCGTCCTCGCTAACCTTCTCGCCTGTCAGCTCGTTGCAGTTAAGGACTTTCCCATTATAGCCTAAGGCGACTTTAACATCCCCGTTGACGCACACCGGCTGTATGTTATCGTCCGATTCAGGGTTTAGTGGGCTTACGTGCCCGATCCCCACCCATCCGGTTAGCGCTTCAACACTGCTCGAAGTGAAGAAGTTTTCAGCCAGCCCTCTACCCTTAAGAACTTCCACCCTTTTCCCGTTGAAGACCGCCATGCCACTTGTCTCCTGCCCCCTATTCTGGAGGGCAACCAGACCATAGTATACAAATCTTGAAACGTTCCAGTTTTCATCGAAGGCGTAAATTCCAAATATGCCGCACCTATCCCTGCTCACCTTCTGGCGCCTCCAAGCGTTTTCTCTAAGAGTTCAACGTCTATGTTTTCTATGGGGTACCTTCCGTTTAGGCAGGCGAGGCATAACTCGCTTTCAGGCAGTCCTATACCTTCAATTAATCCCTCAATCGTCATGTAACCTAGCGAGTCAGCTCCGATAAATCGACATATTTCCTCGACTGTGTGACTTGCCGCGATAAGCTCTCTCCTGGTGGGGAAGTCTATTCCCATATAGCACGCAGCTATTATAGGTGGACAGCTTACCCTGACATGGACTTTTTTGGCGCCGGCTCTCTTAAGCATGGCTACGATCTGCTTGATGGTGGTGGAACGCACTATTGAATCGTCTACGAGAACTATCTCACGGTCCTTGACAATGCTCTTCACAGGGTTAAACTTTAAGCGGACCTGATTTTCCCTATGTGCCTGAACAGGCATTATGAACGTCCTCCATACGTATCTGTTTTTCATCAAGCCTTCAGCCATCGGTATGCCTGACTCCTCGGAGTAGCCGGTGGCTGCGCTTCTTCCCGAATCGGGAACTGGAACAACTAAGTCTGCATCTGCGGGATGTAGCTTGTAAAGAATTCTTCCAAGTCTTTCTCTAGCTTCATAAACCGGCACACCGTCAAAGACGCTGTCTGGCCTTGAAAAGTAGACGAACTCGAACATACATCGGGCGTGGCGCTTAAGGCTTATCGCCGTCCGCCTAGTAACCTCTCCATCTGCCACTCTAACTATTTCTCCGGGGGATATGTCGCTTATGAATTCTCCTCCAAGAGTATCAATCGCCGCCGTCTCCGATGCCATAGCATATATGTCATTCTGAGGAAGCCATCCGAGGCATAATGGTTTAAATCCTAGGGGATCTCTAACCCCGTATATTTCTCCATTATCAGATAGAAGGACGAGCGAGTATGCTCCTTCAAGTTGCTTCATAGTTAGCGTTAACGCGTCCATGTAGTCTTCAACTTCTAGAAGGTTTGCAGCTATTAAGTGTGCTATAACCTCCGTGTCGCTGTCTGACGTGAACACATGCCCCTTTTCCTCTAGCTCCCGCCTTAGCGATAGAAAGTTTGAAATTGTCCCGTTGAATGCTATTGCAAAGTTGGCATAAGTTGAGGTGAAGTGGTAGGGCTGAGCATTCTCTAGGTCGCTTTTAGCGGTTGTACTGTAACGTACATGTCCTATCGCCACGTTCCCCATTAAACTAGATAAAAGGCTCCTCGAGAAAACCTCGCTAACAAGACCCAAACCCTTATGGCCCTTAATGTTCTTACCGTTATACACGTAAATTCCAGCCGACTCTTGCCCTCTATGTTGAAGGGCGACTAGGCCGTCGAAGGTGTACCTTGAAACCTGTATGGTTTTCTGGGGGGCTGAAAGAGCTACCACTCCGCAGTGCTCCCGTACTTCCCCCATTTTACCCCCCTCTCATAGCGTTTGGGAGAGTACTCCTCCAAGCAGAAGTCATGTCCTCAACCCCACATGATATAACAGGCTCCCCTCTAAATTTAAGGGTAAACATTCCATCCTCACAAACAACACCAATTCTGGAGAGAGGAACTTCCAGTTTCCTCGCAATCTGGAAAATATCTTCTAAGTGACTGGAATCGGCAGAAATTATAAATCTTGAATGGGTTTCAGAAAACAGCAGCTCGTCTAAGCGCATATCCTCAGCTGCTACGCAGGATAGCTCGGCTTCCACCCCGAATCCGCTTTTCACGGACATGAGCGCTAAGGCAACCGCCAGCCCGCCCTTAGAGCAGTCGTGGGCAGCCTTAAGCAAGCCCTTTCTGGCTGCCTCCAAGATAAACCTTAAACTCCTCTTCTCTCGTTCAAAATTCACCGAGGGCGGCTTCCCTCCCTCAACCCCGTGGATAACATAGTAATACTCCGTTCCGCCCATCTCTCTAAGCGTTTCCCCTATCATTAAGATCTCGTCACCTTGCCTCTTAAACGGCATCGTCACCATCCTGCTAAGTGGCTCTATAACCCCTAAAGCAACAACGACGGGTGAAGGCTTCACCGCGCGGCCAGTAACTTCATCCTCATTATAAAAACTCACGTTGCCTCCCACGCAAGGAACGTTCAGGGCGTTGCACATGTCAGCTATCCCCCGCACAACCTCCTTAAACTGCCAGAAAACCTCCGGCTTCTCAGGATTGCCAAAGTTAAGGCAATCCACTATTGCTATGGGTTCCGCCCCGACAGAGGCGATATTCCTGCAAGCTTCCGCTACGGCCCCTGCTCCGCCACCGTAAGGGTCAAGGTAGCAGTGCCTAGAATTACAGTCACTTGACAGGGCGATCCCCCTGTCCTCCCCAAGTATCCTCATTACTGCTGCGTCTCCTTCACCACACTTTAACACGCTCCTTACTCCAACCTCATGGTCATACTGCTGGTAGATCCACTCCTTGCTTGCAATGTTCTCAGATGATAAAAGCTTCATGAGGGTCGCTGAGAGATCCTTAGGCATAGGTGGAACTTCAATGTTAAGTAATTCATCCAAATATCTTGGCCTCCCAGCCTCCCTATAAATTACAGGCGGGTCCGCAAGAATCTTAGTTGGAAGCCTTGCGACAACTTCCCCCCTAAACTTGACGATGATCTCCTCTTTTTCAATTACTTTTCCTATGACTCTCCATGGAAGCCCGTACTTATCCATGACCGCCGCTACTTTATCCAAGCCTTTAGGATCTACTATGAAGAGCATCCTTTCCTGCGACTCGGAAAGCATTATTTCAAACGGAGTCAAGTCTGGCTCTCTAAGATGTACGTTAGATATCTCAAGCTCCATTCCCTTTCCACCCTTATATGACATCTCCGAGGAGGCACAAGTAAGTCCTCCACCACCAAGATCCTTAAGTCCATGTACAGCCCCCGTCCTCACGGCTTCAAGCGTCGCTTCTATTATAAGTTTTTTAGTAAATGGATCTCCCACCTGCACTGCAGGCCGCTCCTCCTCGGACTTTCCCGTTAACGTGCGTGACGCGAAGGTTACACCATGTATTCCGTCTCTTCCCGTCGCCCCTCCCACCAGTACAACCAAGTCGCCAGGCTTGTCCGCTCTTGCAAGAACCAACTCGCCCCTCCTAGCTAACCCAACGCAGGCTACGTTGACAAGGCAGTTTCTTTCAAAGCTTTCATCAAACTCGACCTCGCCTGCAACAGTCGGTATCCCGGTGCAATTGCCATAATCACCTATCCCTTTCACCACATATTTAAGCAGCCACCTTGAATGGGGGCTTCTGAGGGAGCCGAAACGTAAAGGATCAAGGAGAGCTATCGGCCTAGCACCCATGCAGAGAATGTCACGTATTATCCCTCCAATCCCCGTGGCTGCGCCGTTGTACGGGTCTATCGCGGATGGATGATTATGTGACTCTATTTTGAAGACCGCCACGTAACCTCCGCCAACGTCAACGACGCCTGCATCATATCCTGGCCCAACAACCACCCTCCCTCCCTCCTTGGGGAGGATCCTGAGAACAGGCCTAGACGACTTGTATGAGCAGTGCTCAGACCACATTACATCTATCATACCCGCCTCTACAGGGTTAGGCTCCCTGCCGAGTATCTTCCTTACCTTCTCGACTTCTTCTTCCGTAAGGTCGACTTCGATGTTACCGAGCAGTGGCAACAGCCTCGCCCCTCAAAAACTCAACCATCGACTCAAATATTATACGTCCATCATGGCTCCCGTTGCCGCTCAAGATCGGCTCAGAAGCCCGCTCTGGATGGGGCATGAGCCCTAAGACATTTCCTTCAAGGTTACATATCCCGGCTATATTGTCCAAGGAACCATTCGGGTTTGCTTCCGGGACGACCTCACCCCTAGCGTTTGAATACCTGAAAACAACTTGACCGTTATCATGCAACTCCCTAAGTCCCTTCTCATCGTTAAAGTAGCACCCTTCATTGTGGGCTATCGGCATCTTCAGCACTTGCCCCCTCCTACCCTTCCACGTGAACGCTGTCCGGTCGTTTTCAAGCTTTAGATAAACCCATTTACATATGAATGTGAGTGTTACGTTCCTTAGAAGTGCACCGGGAAGCAAACCTGCCTCAACTAGAATCTGAAATCCATTACATATTCCCAGCACGGGCTTCCCTTCCCGTGCCATCTCCTTAACGTGCTTCATCGCCGGACTGTACGCAGCTATAACACCTGCTCTTAAAGCGTCACCATACGAGAACCCTCCTGGAAGTACCACGGCGTCGTATGCATCAGCTTTAAACTCTCTGTGCCAGACAAGCTCGGCATCCACGTTTATGACATGACGTAGAACATATACAGTATCCAAGTCACAATTTGACCCTGGAAACTGGATAACAGCTATCTTCATTTTCTACCTGCCTCTTTAATACTGCACGCATGGATCACGGGGTTGAAAATCCGCAGGTCATTACACATTCTGAAGACGATCTCCCTTGCTTCCTCGCTGCTTCCCGCTTCAACCTCTATCCTCAAGTATTTTCCCGTCCTTACGTTCCTAACCATTTCAAAGCCATTACGATGCATCAGGTCTCTAAGTATAGTTTCTCCCTCAGGATCCCTAGCTGTAGGCTTGTTCTCGATCACAACCTCCAGCACGTACGTGCCCAAGAACCCGTCCTCCTATTAAAGCTTGGGTGCTTCCCCAATAATTTTCCTGTAACACTCGACGTATGTATCGAGGACTTCGCTCAGCGGCGCCCCCCGTCTGTAAACGTCCTTATCTAAGATCTTCCCCGTCATCTTATCCCAAAGTCTCATGGAGTCCCCGTTAATCTCGTCTCCTACATATATTTTCCCGTCCGCTCCTCGGCCAAACTCTAACTTGAAGTCGACAAGGGTTATGCCTATGCTGTCGAAGAAGTCGGAGAGCACTTTGTTAACCCTAAGTGTAATCTCCTTTATGTTTTTAATTTCTTCACGGGATGACGATAAACCTAACACTATAAAGTGGTCTTCGTTTATCATCGGGTCATGGTGTAAATCGTCTTTTAAGTAATACTCAACAACAGGGATCTTAAGGGGTGTCCCAGCTTCAACGGGATATCTCTTTGCAAAGTGCCCTGCAGCTATGTTACGGCAAACCACCTCGACAGGTAGCATTTCAAGTCGTTTGACAACCATGTAGTTCGGCTCGATGAAAGATACATAATGGGTTGGAATCCCACTTCTTGATAAAACCTCGAACAGGATGGCCGATATCCTCGCGTTTATCCTACCCTTACCTTTAATGAAGTCCTTTTTCTCTCCATCTAGAGCCGTTATTGCATCCTTAAACTCTAGGAGAACTAAGTTTGGGTCACTCATCCTCCGCACGATTTTCGTTTTCCCCTCAGCTATTACTTCCATTTCCGCCGGGTTCTCGTCTAACTTCATTTTCCCATCCAACTTCTTTCCTTATTCACTGTGAACTTTTAACACATTTTTATAAAAATCTTTTTTGGCATACAGATGTAGAATACTCACATACGAGTCAAAAATGTTTAACGTCTTCCAGGAACTCAAGGATCTAACGGTCAGATCCATGAATAAGTTTAAAAACATATTAAAGGGATAAAGGAAAAGTTAAACTTTGATGGCTGAAAAAGTTTGAGGTGTTCACGTTGGAGAGAGGGGAGGAGTATGAAGTAAGGAAGGTGGATGAAGCCGCCCTCGTAAAGCTAATTAGGAGCTTTCTTCTTAAACATGAATCCGAGTTCAAGGATTCTCTCGGGATGATCGTTACCTTCCCCGAGGATCTTTATAGCAAAGTTAAAGGTGACTTGGAAGCTAAGGCGGAAAGAGAGAAAATTAATGAAAAGGCATTACTTGTGTCATGCCCAAACTGCCATTACAATATGATGCTTGACTCGTTCTTAGAGTTAAGTTTTAACGGCAATGAAGGGGAATACCGGTGCCCTAAATGCAACATTGCCATTAAATACAACTTTGTAACTAAGGACATTATAGGCTTCAGGGAACTGGAGGTTGAAGACTCCTTCGTCGGAGTCAACTTAGACGAGCTACGGGAAAAAATTGAAAGTGAACTACGATCATTTTACAGTTCACGAGTGCTTGGCGACACCAAAATTATGGTTGCAGTTAAAGTGGAAGAAGGTCTTCTTAGGCTATTGATCAGAGAGGTGTCTAGTAAGCCAAGTGAGGAAGGATGGGACGCCTGCTGGACGGGGAGGGTGGAAGTGAAAGTTAATGATAACTGGGATGGCAGGGCTGATGGGTTCTGGTTGCTTACAGGTAAATGGATGGGGAGTGGGCCACAAGTGGAGGTTAGCGCCCCCATAACCATTGAAAAATTGTTTAAAGTGGAAGACGAGCCTGCCAAGGTCCTTTCCGGCGAATACGTTGAAATGGCAAATAACGCATATGAAAGAGTTTTTGAGGTTTTGAATGAGGCAAAGCTAGTGGTGGAATGGGTATACCCTGCAAAGCCAATAGTCCCCTCTGCTACCAGTTTTGAAAACGAGTTCGTAGCCGAACTTAAAGAAAAAATAAAAGAAAAAGAGAGGAAAAAGGAGAAGGGGGAGCGCATTTAAAGAAGTAGGCGTTTAATAACCTGCTCAAGAACCCCTATAGATTTCAAGTAATCGTGTATGTTGATTCTCTCCTCCTCGGTATGGTCTAAGCGTGGATCCCCTGGTCCATAGGTGACGACGTCAGCCCTCCTAAAATGGTTTCCGTAGTAGTTCATATCTCCTGTCCCAGTCTTCCTTATTAAGCGAGGTTCTTCACCGAAAAAATCCTTCACAGATTTCCTGAAGGCAGCCACAAGGCGAGAGTGCTTATTAGACTCGTATGGTTCGACGGCATCAGCCACCTCTAACCAGCATTTAACATCTTCACTCCCACTCGATTTAACTGTGTTTTCAACGATATCGACCGCATGCTTGCATCTCATTCCGAAGGGAACCCTTAACGATAAGTCTATTCTAGCCCTACTCCTTCCCCCACTTATGGACTCTATCGAGCAAGAAAGCGATCTTAAGGGTGTTTTCTCCTCTAACGGCTTAATTTTCTCCTTTATCATCCCCCAAATTTTTATTATTTCCTCCGATGCATTCTTCACGTTTGGATTTGCCGGGTGACCTGGTTTAACTCTCACGTTCACCGAAACATGAACGTTCCCTTTATACCCGATGACTACGTTCCTAGCATTGCTTGGCTCCCCGAAAACGGCATACTCCGCCTCCACACCTGAAGATATCAATTCCTTGACACCTCTAGAACTTCCTTCTTCGTCGACAACCCCTGAAACAATTAACGTTCCGTTCAATGGCGTATTCGCCACTTTTTTAGCCGCCATGACCATGGCGGCCAATGGACCCTTAGCGTCGACAGCCCCCCTACCAGTTACCTCTCCCCCTAAGACCTTTACAGGGAGGAACCCTGGAACCGTATCCATGTGTCCGCATAAGAGAAGCCTCGGTTTCCCGTCACCTAACTTTCCCACTACGTTCCCTACACCATCCATTTTAGCGTCAAAACCGTCTCTCTCCATTTCCTCTAAGAGGAAGGTTGCCAGCTCCTCTTCCTCCCCCGTTGGACTATAGATTTCAAGCATCCTCTTAAGAAAGTCGACCGGATTCAATCTCACATCACCAGTACTTCAGAGAGAACTTGAGAAACTCTCCTTACCTGTTCTTCTTCGATGACTAATGGAGGGAGAAGCCGTATCACGTTAAGCCCGGAGGTTAAAAGAAGGATGCCTCTCTCCATAGCTTTAAACACATACTCTCTGCATCTCAGGCGGAGTTCAACGCCAATCATAAGTCCTAAACCTCGAACCATCCTGATAAGCTTAGAGCTCTCCTTCATTTCATCCAAATCTTCCTTGAGGATCCCACCCAGCTTTCTTGCCCTTTCAGGGAGTCTCTCCTCAACTATAACGTCTATCGCCGCGTTCGCGGCGGCGCACGCCAGCGGGTTCCCTCCGAACGTAGAGGCGTGCTCCGTCTCCTTAAGGGATAACATGACATCCTCTCTTGCTAGCGTTGCCCCCATGGGTACTCCTCCAGCTATAGCCTTCGCCATGGTCATCACGTCTGGTACGACGTTCCAGTGCATGCACGCAAACATTTCCCCCGTTCTCCCAAATCCGGTTTGAACCTCATCGAAGATCAGTAAGACACTTTTTTCATCGCAGATTTCCCTTAGCTCCTTTAAGTACTCTCTAGGAGGAACGTTGACTCCTCCCTCCCCTTGGATCGGCTCAACAAGCACGGCTGCTGTTTCATTGTTGATCGCGGCCCTTACAGCTTCAGCGTCTCCAAAGGGGACATGAGTGAATCCTGGAACAAGCGGCTCGAACGGCTTCCTATACTTTGCCTCCCAAGTCGCAGATAACGCACCCATAGTCCTACCGTGGAATCCCTTGACCGTTGCTATTATCCCCTTCTTTCCAGTATACTTCCTAGCAAGCTTTATAGCGCATTCAACGGCTTCAGCCCCGCTGTTACATAGGAAAACCCTATTGAGCCCTTTTGGGGCGATCTTGACAAGTTTTTCTACCAGCTCAGCCCGAGCATCATTGTAAAATATTCCAGGACAGGTGATCAGCCGCTCTGCTTGCTCCCTTATTGCCTCAACTACCTTTGGATGGCAGTGTCCAACCACGCAAACACCATGCCCACCCACGCAGTCTATATATTCCCTTCCATTTTCATCCCAGACTATGGCTCCACTCCCCTTAACTATGACAACCGGCCTTTTAGAGTACGTTTTGGCTTGATACCGCTCCTCGAACTCTATAATTTTCTCCCTGCTTAGCTTACTCATTAACCATCACCGTACACTCTTTTCCCCTTAAAGTACTCGTTATAGGCTCGGGATCTAGTCCCGAAGAAATAAAAACCTTCTTAACGCCTGCATCTAACGCCTCCAATGCTGCGAAAACCTTCCTTCTCATTCCGCCCTCAAGCTTCGGGACGGTAAGTCTTGCTTCGCTCCTGCTAAGCATTCTAACGAGTTTTCCTCCGTCCAGGACCCCTGGTACGTCAGTTAGGAGCACCAACACGTCCGCTCCTATCGCTCCTGCAACGCTGGCAGCAGCCCTGTCTCCGTCTACGTTCAGGAACTCGCCCTCCTGCCCTATCGCAACGGATCCTATAACCGGTACATAACCTGCACTAAGCAGGCAACCCAGAAGACCCCTGTTCACCTCAACTATCTTGCCAGTATAGTCTCCGTCGATCAAAATAACTTTTCCTCCCTCTCTAACCTTTATTCGTTCTTTCCTTTCAGCCTTAATGAGGAACCCGTCTATTCCGGAAAGACCTACGCTCCGCACTCCTTCCCTACTTAATGAGGCAACAATGTGCTTGTTTAACAGTCCGCTTATCACCATCGTGTAAATCTCGGCTGTTTCCTTATCCGTGTATCTGCTTCTAAACCCGCTTACGGAAAGTACAAACCTCTGCTTTTTCCCCATTCTCTCAGCTACCTCTGTGACCTTTCTTGCACCGCCATGGACGAGGACGACCTCTTCTCCATGATCCCTTAACCTTCTAACATCCCTTGCAATGTCGCTTATATCTCGGTCTAATACGCTTCCACCTATTTTAACAACCAGCCTCAAGCTACCGCCTCACGGGAAGATGCTTGGAGCGTTCAGTCCGAGCGCCTCATCCCAGCCCTCCATCACATTCATGCACTGAACAGCCTGTCCAGCAGCACCCTTAACAAGGTTGTCTAAAGCTGATAGAACCACCAGCCTCGAAGCGTGAGGGTCCAGCTCAAATCCAACATCGCAAAAGTTGGAGCCTACAACCGCCTTTGGGTTAGGAAGCCTGTAAAGTCCCGTTTTCTGTTTAACTATCCGGACAAAGGGCTCGTTACCATAAAACGCCCTGAATGCCCTCCAGACGTCCTTCTCCTCCGGCAGCTCGTCCAAGAAAAAATGTATTGTAGACAGGATCCCCCTAACCATGTCAATGGAATGAGCTGAGAGAGCCACCTTCACCTGCCTGCCCGTCACCATCGAAAGCTCCTGCTCTATTTCGGCCGTATGCCTATGCCCCGTCACCTTGTAAGGTCTGACAACGCCCACCCTTTCAGGGTGATGTGTTGACTCTGTTGCCTCCCTGCCGGCTGCGGAGGAGCCTATTTTAGCATCAACAACTATTCTTTCGGGGTCGATGCTGAACGATGCCACTATGGGTGCTGCCCCTAAAATAGCACTCACAGCGATGCATCCGGGGCACGCGACCAGCCTCGCCCCCCTCAATTCTTCCCTGTGTAGTTCAGGTAGACCATACACGGCTTCTTCAAGTAACTCAGGCCTCTCATGCCCCCCGTAATATTTCTCGTAGGCCACCTTATCCTTCAGCCTGAAGTCCGCACTTAAGTCTATGACCTTTAACCCAACATCTAATAAGTCAGGAGTTAACTTCATCGACGATCTGTGAGGCACAGCCATGAACACATAGTCGCACTTCTCCGAAGCCAACGTGACGTCGTACTCTTCAAACTTTATATTCACGAGCTTCCTAAGGTTCGGGTGGACGTCTCCAATGAATTTCCCCGCATATCGCCTTGAGGTGACATAGGTTACTTCAACTTTAGGATGCATGCAAAGCAGTCTGAGAAGCTCTCCTCCGGTATACCCTGACCCTCCAACTATGCCAACCCTCATTTTACCCTCTCCAAAACATAGTCAATTATCATCCCTGGAATGTCTATCCCTGTCACGGGAACTGTTGTGTGGAACTCTACAGTGTGGTTCACCTCGTTAACCATCATCCCATTAGGCCCTGCTAGTATGTCGATGCCATAGACCCCGTCTCCGCCTACAGCCTTAGCAGCCCTCAAGCTTAACTCCTCTATTTCAGCTGTTACCGGGCAAGGCTCTGCTCTTCCTCCTAGGGCAGTATTCGTTCTCAACTCTCCTTCCGCTGCAACCCTATAGATGGCTGCCACCACTCTGTCTCCCACAACGAAACTTCTTATGTCCCTATTCATCTCCTTCTCAACATACTCTTGAAGATAAAATGTCTGGTAAAGAGCCCCCATGAAAACTCTATCCTCTAAGATGGCCCTTGCTGTCTGAGGATCCTTTAACGGCGCTACCAGCCGACCCCAACTTCCCAAGGTAGGTTTTATGACCGCCGGGTATCCTAGTTTTTCTAATGCTCTAAGAGCTGAGTCAACATCAAATGCTATTAGGGTGTGGGGAGTTGGAATGCCCTCCCTAGCCAGAGCCAACGTGGTAAGAACCTTGTCAGCACAGATCCTAGAAGCCTCAAAAGAGTTTATTACAATGTGCCCCTTCTCCTCAAGGAGTTTTGATATGTAAAGCCCTTTGATCGTACTTACACTCCGCTGAAGGTAGACATCCACTTCAGGCACATTATCTAAGTTACCGGTTAAGTCTAGGAAAATGCTTTTTTGATCTATGATTATCGGCTTAGCCCCTCTCTTCTCGACTGCTCTTATTAACGCTTTTTCATCCCATCGAACCCTGTCACATATGAGGCCCACCGTAATCAAGCTACTCTCCCCAGTCTTCTCCTTTCATTTCCACGACGGAGAACTTAACCCTTTCCCCCTCTATCTCAACGACCTCCAATTCGGCGCCGCACTCAGGGCACTCAACGACCTCTCTTATAACAGGATCATCCACCTCGATCTCAGCATCGCACTCGGGACAGTTACCCCTCGCCAACCTAATACCTCCTAGCACTCCCATTCTACCAGCAACTAAAATTTCTTTAAATGAGGCTTAACCAGACACGTCTCTAAAAGCAGCCTCTTCATAAATATTTTTCTTCTTCTAATCAAACCATAACATAATCTTTCATATCCAACTCTTCTTTCCTAACTAGAGAGGGAACCTTTAATACGATTTTCCCGCTACTCTTCGATTATTGTTCCTCCTCCAGGTGGAAGCACGTTTTGAATTTCCTCTAAGGGGATCTGAAGGATCATTTCTGATTTATCAGGCGGAGCCTTGCCGGCCAGTTTTCTTTTTATCTTCTCCGCAAGTTTGCTTGAAGGCATATCCCCCGGTTTAATTCTTACATATATGTTCGTTTTGCTTGATATGGCCGAAGGGGGGCCGCACATGACCACCGCCTCGTCCTCCTCGAAAATCACACCAACGGATAGTTCTAACGGGACGTTGCGAAAGTAGTTTCTCTCTCCTCTAACTATAAGCCCTCCTCTGGGTAAATACTCGCCTGAAGGAGGCGTCATAGATACCTGTTCAGGTGGAACCCAGTAGGCGTCTGCCTGAAGCATCCCCTCCCTCCAAGCCCTCGAGTAAGATACTGCAAACTGGGCTGCCTCCCTTAACGTTGCCTCAGGGCAAGGTTTTCCACCCGTTTTTACCACAACCACTGGAGCACCATGTACTTCTGCGTGGAGGAAAACATCCTTCATCTCCATTCTCCTATAAAGTGCAATGTTACTTTTAGCATCTCTCCCTCCTAAAACTAGAAGTCCGTCTGAAGATATAAACCACCTGTATGCTTCATACCATTTCCTTTCCCTTCTCCGCCAAATCCTCCTTTTCTTGACTTCAACCCTCACTTCCTCCCCGGATTTAATCCTCCTGAGCGTCTCCTCCATGGCTTTACGTGCACCTTCAGCCTTAACAGCAGCCTTTTTAGCCTTCTCATAAAACTTGTTTGCGTTCTCCACCGCTGAGAGGGTAATATCAAGAGGAATGCGCTCTCCCTCCAGCTCAACGAAAACGCGGCCAACATGCGGGTCAACGTCAACGAAAACGTTCGCTACCTCCTCTTTACCCTTAACCGAAAGAAGTTTCTCTTTAATCTCACCCCAAGAAAAGTTCTTCTTTCTGGCGGAGAGTATGACGTTGAAAAGCTGATCTATAAGATGCAAGTTTTTATATATTAAATCTCCATACTTACGGTGCTTCCTCCCCGCTCTCTCCATTTCCATTAAGGCTTTCCTCTGGGCATCCAGCATCCTCTGAAGTTTGTCCTCCTCCCTTCTTGCCTTCACCGTTTCCTTCTCTTCAAGCCCCTCTTCCTCCTCCCTAGAGTAAAACTCGTCTGCAGCCTTGTTAAAGCTTTCAAACCTTTGCCAGCGTATCTCACCATAAGCCTTCAAAGGGACGGGTGAAACGGTGAAAGCCTTCCCATCCCTAAACCCAATGGCTGGCTCGCCTCTACCTTCAATAACTCCCTTAAGTAGGTCGGTTAGTGCCTTGAACAGGGCCTCTGCCTCCCCCTCGGATAGGGCCTCTGCCTCCCTGCTTTTGTCGATTCCCGCTCGAACACAGACCTCCTCGGCTAGTACCCCTCCAATGTTAAATTTTTGAACTAAAGTCGCAGCGACGCTCCTTTCCGACTCTAATATGTGCTTCTTAAACTCTTCAAGGCTCACCGTGCAAGGGTTTAAACCTCTGAGAGGAGGGAAAACATACTGTTTCTTAGGGAGAACGTCCCTATCCCTCATCGAGGCGTAGTTTTTCGCTACAACTATTTTTCCCTCTCCATCGACCAAAACTATGTTCCCCTCTCCGAAAAGCTCAAAAACGAGTGAAACCTTATTTTCAGCAACGCCGACCTCTAAAACGACAACGCGGTCAAAATCGTACTGCCACACAGAGAGGACTCTACCATGCCTTAAGTGTTTCCGAAGAGTCATGCAGAAAACAGATGGAAAGCGAGGCTTAGCCCTTTCATACCATGTAAGGTGAATCCGTCTACCCGGCTCAACAAGTAACTGTAGCGTCTCCCCCATCCCCCGCAGCTTAACTAGGAAAACATCGCCGACCTGATATATGTTACGAATACGAGCCCCAACAATCACCTTTTTAAGCTCGGAAACGATGGCTGCCACATCGAAGCTGGACATTCCACTCAAAGGAAAATCACCTCAGAGGTAGGAATTATGAAGCAGCACATATTAACAAAGGTGAAGGGTAAGTGGGATGCGCAGCCTCCAAAAGAGAAAATATGGTGGGTGAGGAACATAACTGCAATGCTATCATCAATAGCGAGCACGATCATAAAACCTATTCTCTTCCCTCCCCTCTTAGACATAATGCTCTCGTCGCCCTCTTCCACCATAGCAGCGCTAACGGGAGTAACCCTCATCCTAATAGTTCCAGCCATTCTATCACGCTACTATCTAAAGATAACCCAGGAGCAGATAGGAGGATGGATGCCTTACTTCACAGCAGGCCTCATAACGTCATTATTCCTGTGGCTCACCCTATGGACGACCGCTTACACTCTCCTATCCACCTAGTTCCCCAAAACAAAAACACGCTAATAAGCGCTTTTAAATAAAACGATGCAAGAAATCCGCCTCCGCCAGACTCCTAGATAAGGGGAAAGACCAAATTTTTTAAAAGGGTAACAAAAGCCACTACATAGTGGATATTGTTGAAGCGACCCCGGCTAAAAAGGAGATGGCAGGAAATGTCAAAGGAGAGGGTAGGTAAGATCATTAGGATATCTGGTCCCGTTGTGGAGGCGGAGGGCCTCACAGGAGTTCAAATGTACGAGGTATGCATGGTGGGAGAGGAAAGGCTGATTGGGGAGGTGAATCGTGTTGAAGGTGACAGGGCAACAATACAGGTTTACGAGGAAACTTCAGGCCTAAGACCGGGAGAGCCCGCCATAGCGACGGGTATGCCTCTCTCGGTTGAACTGGGCCCGGGACTGATAGGACAGATATTCGACGGAATACAGAGGCCGCTACCTAGAATAAAAGAAATGACTGGCGACTTCATAAAGAGAGGGGTAACCGCGGAGGCCCTCCCACGAGACAAAAAATGGCGTTTCACCCCGTTAGTTAAGGAAGGAGAAAAGGTTGTACAGGGACAGATAATAGGAGAGGTACCGGAAAAGAAGCTGGTTACAATAAGGGTTTTAGTGCCTGTCGGAGTTAATGGTAAAATAGTTGAAATTGCTCCTGAAGGAGAATACGTGGTTACGGATACTGTTGCAAAGATCGAGACTCCTAGAGGGGAAATACACGAAGTTAAGCTTATGTCAAAGTGGCCTGTAAGGCAGCCTAGGCCGTTCATGAGGAAGCTGGAATCCTCAGTTCCCCTAATGACTGGCCAAAGAATAATTGATACGTTTTTCCCCGTGGCGATGGGTGGAACAGCAGCCATACCCGGCGGCTTCGGCACGGGAAAGACCGTCATGCTCCACCAGTTGGCAAAGTACGCGTCAGCAGACATAATAGTATACGTTGGCTGTGGGGAGCGAGGCAACGAAATGACCGAAGTCTTAGAAGACTTCCCGAAGCTGGAAGACCCCCGTACCGGCGAACCCTTAATGAATAGAACAGTCCTTATTGCTAACACAAGTAACATGCCTGTTGCAGCAAGAGAAGCATCAATTTATACTGGAATCACTATCGCTGAGTATTTCAGAGATCAAGGTTACGACGTTGCTTTAATGGCTGACTCCACCTCAAGGTGGGCTGAAGCCCTCCGAGAGATCAGCGGTAGGCTTGAGGAGATGCCTGGCGAAGAAGGTTTCCCAGCATATCTGGGGTCTAGACTTGCAGAGTTTTACGAGAGAGCCGGCCGGGTGGTAACCCTTGGCTCCACGGAGGAAAACCCGAGGTATGGGTCGGTCACCGTCTGCGGTGCAGTTTCTCCTCCTGGCGGCGACTTTAGTGAACCAGTTACCACGAACACGTTGCGTGTAGTTAAGGTGTTCTGGGCCCTCAACAAAGATCTTGCGAGTAGACGCCACTTCCCGGCTATTCACTGGCTTCAAAGCTACAGCCTCTACTTGGAAAGCTTAGAAGACTGGTTTAAACGCGAAGTAAGCCCTGAATTCTCGGAGCTACGTAGGGAGGCAATGTACCTGCTTCAGCGTGAGGAAGAGCTTAGGGAGATTGTTCAGCTGGTTGGCCCCGACGCACTACCTGAAAGCGAACGGGTAGTTCTTGAGGCGGCAAGAATGATAAGGGAGGACTTCCTGCAACAGTCCGCACTACACCCTATTGACACGTACTGCTCTCCTCAAAAAGCATATATGATGTTGAAGACGATCATCCACTTCTATCATAAAATGCGTGACAGCGTAGCTAAGGGTGTTCCCGTAACAAGTATTCTATCTCTTCCTTTAAGGGATGAGATTGCACGGATGAAAGTGATCCCCAATGATAAGATCGAGGAGTACGTTAACTCTATTGCAACTAAAATCGACGAATCCTTTGAAAAACTTGCGATGGAAGCTACCGTTTAACTATATTTTTCCCAGAATTCCCCTCTTTATTTTGCTTCTTTCTATACATTTCTCGAGGAAAAGATAAATTAAGGTTCGTAATGTAAGTATTTAATGTAAGTATTTTATATGAAATATGAAAATAGGAAATGTAAAAATAGAAGGTAACGAATAAAATGAATGAAAGAACCTCTAGGATTATTCTTTTCCCTTCGATTCTTCATATGTATGCTGTTTGGGTGGGCGGATAGGGTGTATGAAAATCTTGTAAGTACTGGTGTTGCTGGATTAGATTTTCTATGTGGTGGTGGTGTTCCCCGTGGCTCCCTCGTGCTGATTTTATGTGATAGTGGAACATCGCAGGACGCCTCCGCATTGCTTGGGATGCTCGGTTTAAACCTTTTAGAGAGGGGTGAAACGCTCATCCTCATCACGACGGATCCTCCATCTCAAACTTACCCTCAGCTTTATGCTCCAGAGGTCACGAGGGAAGCTTTAAGAGAAAACCGTCTTTTTTACGTAGACCTTTTTAGTAGTTCCATGGGTGTAGCTGGAACAGAGAATTCAAACGTGGCTGTTGTGGCCAAGACAAACGATTTAAACCATATCATGTATGTTTTGAGAAGGTTCAGGGATGAGAAACTTAGAGGTATCCCGTTTCCTGAATTGAAGGTTACTTGGATCTATAACCAGTTCTCTACTACTATATTTTCCACAGAGGATCCCGGGAAGTGTCTGCACTTCTTATGGGATATCAAGTCAAAGGTTAAGCTTCTTAACGACCTTTTCTTTACATCCATGAACAGAGAAATGCATGAAAGTAAGGTTGTGGCAACGGCCGAACACATAGCAGACACGGTTATCGAGCTTAAAAGCGTCGACGCTAAGGGCCTTTCTAGAAGGTACATCACTATAGTGAAAAATGCTGGGTTACCATATGTTAAGATCGCGACGCCATATACCTTAAGGTTTAGGGAGCGTGAGGTTCTAATAGGGAATGATATTCTCTCGTCCTTCGACTCAATAAAGACGACGGTTACCATGGATGCTGAAGGCAACGTTAGAAGCCAGATCATGGGGGAGTTTGGCCGCATCGCTATTCTTCCCGCCGTTTTCCTCCAAGAGATGGTGAGGAGGGGAGAAGAGGAAGGAGTCTTAGATAAGATTGGAAAAGTTTTAGAGGATGCCGGCTACCGGGTCGCGTATAGGTCCATCAGGCGCTTACGTGAAACCTTCCCCTTCACGGAAGACGAGCTTTTCATTAGAGGATTAGAAACAACGGGGTTAGCCGGGTGGGGGCTTGCTGAAGCCGATATGAGGAACGCCCCAGCGCTCATTAAGGTTAAGGTTAAAAACTCTGTTATGGCTCGAGTAGGCCGCCTCTACAAGGAGCCAGTATGCTTCAACTTTAAAGGAGTTATAAGGGGACTGGCCGAAGCGATCTACGAGGTTCCTTATTTCGTCGAGGAGGTTGAATGCGTGGCTTGTGGAAGTCAATACTGCGTTTTCGTCGCCAAGCAAAGAATTTAATTAAATCACGTAAACGCCTTGCGTAACGGTTAATTATTTGGTAGGTGGATGTTGTGCTTGCCCTGTCCCGGGTGTGGTGGGGGAGTAAGGCGTCGAAGGGGTGGGTTTTAAACCTTAAGGTACGCTAGGGGTTGTGGTGTGTGGTTTTCCTCCTCTCCGAGCATCTTCCACCGTGCGGCGAACGGGATGAACCCTCCGTGGAAGGTGCGGGTGAGGAGGAGAGCAAGGTTACGAAAGGGGGCAAGGACGATGATAAGCCTCCAATGAACCCAAAAGGAGAAAGCCCGACGAACCTCAACCTACACAAGCATACCAACACCTATATAAAGCTGAACTCCTTAAACATTCTTCACTTTCCCTTATTTTGCCCCTCAAATCTTTTCAGTATTATTTTCGTTGTTGTTTCACCTACTCCTCTTATGCTTCTTATGGCTTCTATGCACTCGTTAAGGTCGCTTACGTCTCTTGCTTGAACGTAAACAACTATATCATACTCGCCGCTTACCTCGAACGCCTCCTTCACTCCTGGTATGTTAATGATTTTTCTTATTATGTTCGTCGTGTAAATGTGTGGTTCAACCTTTATCGAAACCATCCCCATCGCCCCTTCAGGAGGCATTCCCCTAACATTATAGCCAAGCACCTTCTCGGCAATGTTCAAAATGTCGGCGTTTTCGATACGCTTCTTTCTATCAGAAAGCTCCTTGATCATCAGCGTTATCTTCTGGAGCTGCTCATCGTTGACTGTTATCCCCAGTTCGTCAAGCTTCGCCTTCACTGCATGACGCCCCGCATACCTGTCCACAACTATCTTGCGGCTTCTTCCCAGCATTAAGGGATCGAAAGCCTCATAGGTAGCTGGGTTAGCTAGGACCGCGGCAACGTGTACTCCTGCTTTATGGGAAAAAGCATTAGCTCCAATGACCGGCGCGTTAGGAGCAAGGTACACGCCACTGTACCTTTCAACCATGCTTGAAATCTCTGTTAATAGGTGAAAATTAATGCCAGCATCTATTCCCATCAGAACTTTTAATGCAACCGCCACCTCCGCTAAGGATGCTATACCTGCTCTTTCACCAAGTCCGTTCACCGTGGTGTGAACCACATCTGCTCCAGCCCTCACCCCGGCGAGAGAGTTTGCAACAGCTAACCCTAAGTCATTATGGCAGTGTACATCAAACTCTGCCCGTACTTTCTCTGAAAGAAAGGATACGAGCTCGTACATTTTATCCGGTGTCATTACCCCCACGGTGTCAGCTACACTAATCCTGTCCGCTCCCGCCTCCACGGCCGCCGAGCACACGTCTACAAGATATTCCTTCTCCGTTCTGGTTGCATCTTCAGGGGTAAACCTAACTCTCACCCCGTGCTCTCTGGCGTATTCGACCGCTTCAACAACCTTCTCTTTGATGTCCTCTTTGCTCATTTTAAGCTTCTCTCTCCTGTGAAGTGGTGATGTTCCTATGAATATCGCCACCCTGTTGACCTCACAGTCAAGAGCTAAATCTATGTCGCCTCTAACAGCCCTTACGTGGGCGATAACCTCCGCTTTCAATCCTTCACGAGCTATCCTCTTTACAGCTTCTCTTACACCATCCGAAACCATCGGCGAGCCTGCTTCGATCATCCCTACGCCTACCTCATCTAGCATCCGTGCAATCTCAAGTTTCTCCTCCACGGTGAATGAAACTCCTGGCGTCTGCTCTCCTTCCCGGAGCGTCGAATCTAAAATAATTACCTTCCTGCTCATCTCTCTCACACCGCCGGAAATAGCGAAGATGGATGGTCTGCCATTAAGGACGCACCTGTTATATTTTTTTCTAGGCTGGGAAATCTTTATTGGCTAACCGCTGATAGTCTAAGTTGGGTGTATGAATGCTTGTAAGGGAACTCGACCTGCCCGAGGTGGTGTTAAGTCTTCTAGAACAGTATGGGGTTAAATCCCTCTACCCTCCTCAAGAAGCGGCCGTAAGAGCCGGCTTGCTGAAAGGCGAAAACATGGTGCTGGCTGCCCCTACAGCATCAGGTAAAACCCTCGTGGCTGAGCTCTGCATGGTCAAGAAGGTTCTGGAGGGGGGACGCGCCCTCTACCTGGTTCCTCTCCGTGCCCTTGCAAGTGAGAAATTTGAGGAGTTCTCGAAGTGGAGTAAGCTTGGTGTTAACGTTGGAATTTCCACTGGAGACTACGACTCTGCAGGGCATGACTTGGAGAAATATGATATTCTCGTCTGCACCAACGAGAAGGCTGATGCCTTAATGAGGCACGCCTCAGACTTCCTCCGCGGCGTTGAAGTTGTTGTGGCGGATGAAGTGCACGTCCTGAACGACCCTGACCGGGGTGCAACGCTTGAGGTCGTGCTCACCCGGCTGAAAAGGCTGACCCGCGCTCAGCTTCTAGCGTTAAGTGCTACAATAGAGAATGCTGGAGAGATCAGTGATTGGATTCAAGGGAAACTCGTTTTCAGCGACTGGCGTCCCGTTCCACTTAAAGAAGGCGTCTTCCTTAAAAATCTCATAGAATTTAACGATGGAAGCAAATTGTACGTTGAAAGAGTAGGAAAAGATCCAGCCGTCGACTTGGCGTTTGACACCGTTAAGAATGGCGGGCAAGCGTTGATCTTCGAGTCAACTCGGAGGGGGGCTGTGGCTGCAGCTAACGCGGCTGCTCCCGCGGTATCTCGCATATTAAGTAGACATGAGAAGCGTGCCCTTAGGGAGGTTGCAAGAGAAGTGATTTCAAGCGGGGAGAAAACACGTATATCAGAGAAGCTATCATCCCTGATCGAGCGAGGGGTAGCCTTCCATCACGCTGGTTTAAGCTACTCTCAAAGGAAAATCGTTGAGGCAGGATTTAGAGGTAACTTAATTAAGGTTCTTTCTGCCACGCCGACTTTGGCTGCAGGTGTTAATCTCCCGGCAAGACGGGTGATCGTGAGAAACTACAAGAGAAGCGAGGGCTTCGGGAGGATACCTATACCCGTCTTTGAGTATAAGCAGATGGCTGGCAGGGCGGGAAGACCTAAGTACGACGCGGTTGGAGAAGCCGTTCTAATAGCTAAAAGCGAGAGAGAAAAATCCTTTCTCCTTAAGGAGTACGTGAATGGGAAAGCCGAGAAAGTTGAATCTAAGCTTTCATCGGAGAGGGCACTCAGGATACATTCCTTATCGGTAATCGCTTCGGAGCAGCCTTTGAGAGAGGAGGAACTTGTTAATTTTTTTGGTGAGACATTCTACGCGTGGCAGCGGGGGGGCTGCCTGCAGATCATCCCAACCCTTAAGGATGTTTTGTCATTCCTCCTTGAAAATGGTTTTATAAAAATGGGAGATGGCATGATCGAATCATCCGTTCTTGGGAAACGTGTCTCTGAGCTTTACGTCGACCCCCTGTCAGCCGTTAAAATTGTGAAGGGCTTAAAGTGTGAAAAAGAAATCTCTGAAATTGGCTACTTACACTTAATATGTAGCACTCCTGATATGCCTCAGCTTTACCTTGTAAGGAAAGATTACGTCTTCCTTCACAGGTTCGTGGAGGAAAACGAAGACTTATTCCTGACATCTATACCAGACTGCGACGCTGACCCAGTTGAATATGAATGGTTTCTCTCAGAGGTTAAGGGCGCCTTGCTTCTGAAGGAATGGATCGACGAGAGGGGAGAGGATCAAATAGTGGAACGCTTCGACGTGGGTTCAGGTGACATCTACAGGATCGTCGAAAGCGCAGAGTGGTTAACATACGCCACATGTGAAATAGCTAAAGTACTTGGGATGCATGATAAGTTAAGCTTCCTGAGGGAGCTCAGGGAACGCATAAAGTATGGTGTTAAGAAGGAATTGTTGAATCTAGTAAGTCTAGAAGGAGTAGGGCGTGTTCGGGCCAGAATACTTTTTAATGCAGGGATAAAGTCACCGGGAGACTTAGAGAAAACGCCTGTTGAGAGGCTGGCAAGCCTACCAACCATAGGCGAAAACCTAGCAAGGAAAATGAAAGCACACGTAGAAGGGAAAAAGGAGGTTAAGAGGCGCATCACCAAGCTTTCAGATTTTAAAGCATAGTGGGAATCGTTAAGGGTCGCCCTAACGTGGAGTTTATGTGGCCTTCATCGTAGACTGGCTAGACGGGCAGCTTGGGCAGTTGCTCTAAGACGTAGTTTCTGATTTCTTGGGGGGATGGAAGCTCAGCCACTATTTCTCCATCTTTTATTAATGGCTGGAGCATTGCCTCCATTCTCATCCTACAGTTAGGGCATTCGGGTGGCGTGTCTCCTTTTGCCGGCTTTACAACGTCAATTAGGCATTTCTCACATCTCCACAGCTGCTTCTTCCCACCCATTTTCCCTCTCTTAGCAACGGGCTTCCCTGAAATTTCAACTATGTCGAGGGCGAAGTCGATGACTGGGGAGTTACTACACCACGTTCCAACACCGAATCCGTCTGCTCCGGCCTCACTAAGTTCTTTTATCATGTCCTCGCTTATCCCCCCTGAAACGAATATTTTAACGTGCTTGTATCCTCTAACGTCCAACTCCCATCTAACCTCTCTTATTATTGCTGGAAAGTCTCCCCGCCTACTACTAGGCGTATCCAAACGCACTCCCCATAGCCTATCACCCAACGCTTCCGCAGCCATTATCGACTCTGTTTTCTCATCATACCACGTGTCGCAAAGTGCAATTCTGGGAATCTCCTTGGGCAAGACCTCGTCGAACGCCTTCCAAGCCTCAACCTGGCCTCCAAAAACTATTATAAGTGCATGCGGCATCGTCCCGCTAGGATTGATGCCTATCTGCTCTGCTCCCAGAACGCCCGAAACGCCATCTAAACCTCCAATGTAGCAGCAGTAGTCGATTAGAGGGCTGATCGCCGGGTGCATTCGTCTAATTCCAAAGGATAAAATTAGCTTGTCTGGGACAAGCTTACGCAGCCTTGCAGCAGAAGTTGCAATCCCTGAAGCTTGGCATATTAATCCAAGTAGCGGCGTCTCCAAATGGGCAAACTCGCCGTAAGCCCCCTCAACGTACATGACGGGTGCACGTACCCCCCTATAGTCTTCAGGTCTAAAAACACTTCCCTCAGGCATAGAGTAAACATCCACCGGGACGCCTTCGAAGAGCCTTGCCACCTCGGAAACCCCTGCTAGGACAGCCCACGGCCACCCTCTCGGAAGAGACCCAGACGTAACCTCCGCCACAACTCTAATGCCACTAAGACCCTTCGCCCTTAATACTTCGAGAGTTCTAAGAAAGTAAACGTCTGTTGTCTTCCCCGATTTTATTTCCTCATCTGTTGCTACACGGAAAAGCCTCATAACAATCACCGCTTTAAAAGCTCCAATAAGGCTTAAGAGCATGCTTAACTTCTTCAACTCTTCCCTTAACCCTCTCCAAACCTATGCTTTCAACTTCCTTATCTCCCCATTCTCTGTCTATCCCAGCGAGTACGCACAGCATATTGGCTAAACTTCTCGGTATAGCTGACAAGCTGTACCCCCCCTCCAGCATAAAAACTATTTTTCCCCCAAACCTTCCTGCGACGTTTAAAAGAAGCTCGGCAATCCTACGGTGCCCAACAGAGGTAAGCCTCATCATCGTTATTGGATCAGAGTAGTGCGTGTCAAAACCCACGGAGACCAAAATGAACTCAGGCTTGTAATCGTCTGCTAGGGGGATAAGTACTTCCTCAAGCGCATACATGTACTCTCGATCTCCAGTCCTAGACGGCAAGGGGACATTAACGGTATATCCCTCTCCATCTCCTACTCCAACCTCTTCAAGCCACCCCGTACCTGGATATATACCCCACTGGTGAAGGCTCAAGTATAGGACGTTTGGAGATGAATAGAAAGAGTTCTGGGTTCCATTGCCATGATGGCAGTCTACGTCGACTATCAGAACACGCTTAACTCCCTCGCGAAGAAGGGTGTGAGCTGCAATAGCAATGTTGTTAAATATACAGAATCCATGTCCGCTCCTCCTCTCCGCGTGGTGCCCCGGAGGCCTGACGAGGGCGAATGCATTCTTAAATTCCCCTGAAGCAACCTTCCTAGCAGCCAGGATTCCTCCTCCAGCAGCCCTCAACGCGACCTCGTAACTCCCCCTAGTAACCACTGTGTCAGGGTCAAGCATTCCACCACCCCTATCAGAAATCCTGTGAACGTACTCTATGTACTCCAAGTCATGGTTTAACGCTACGTCGTCGACGGTTGCCCTTTCAGGTTCAAGCAGGGAAATATCTGAAGAGCTTAAAAGCCCGTTCTCCCTCAAGAACTGCATTATAGCCTCTAGACGCCTCCTATTTTCAGGATGATCGTCAACCCCATGCTCAAGATACTCAGAATGATAAATCAACGCAGTCCTAGCCAACCCAACCACCAGTGAAAACTATTGGTTTTAACCATACTTTGGTCAATACCACTTTAAACCTTACCCATTAATAGACTCTTCAGAAGCGCAAAATACTGTTAAATTTCTTACTTCAACCTTTTTTTATTCTTAATAGATCATTGACAAACCTTCCCAAACCAAACTATTTTCTCTAATTTTCCTTTAAAATGTCTTCTATTTCTCCTAGTAACCTAGCTACTTTCTGTCCTTTTTTCGGTAAGCTTATAAAAAACGCGGTAAAAGGTAATCTTGCTCCAGCTCCTTTTTTTAATTAGGCCAGCTTTTATCAGCTTACTAATTGTCGTTAATGTTGCATTGGGGTTTCCTCCAAGTCGACGCACTACATCAGTACTTTTAACTTCTCATATTGACTAAGCAAATGTATAATTTGAACCGCTCTAGCTCGCTCAAGAATAGCTGCCTTCATAATTGAAAAAAATAAAATGCAACAGATGGATTTTTCTTTTCAAAAAAGATATTTCAATACTAATAAATAAAATACAATACTATATTATACTATCGAAAACTTGCTGTTATCAGCGACTGTAGATTATAGTCTTGGCGAGAAAGTTGCTACACGGATTCCTATACCAGTAACATACAACAATTTGCTGATGATAGGTGTGATCGTATCCATACTCGGCGTAACCCTCATAGTTATCGGTGTTCTCGGCGTAGGCGTAAAAAAGAAAGCTACAACATCGCCACCTACAGTGCAACCGCCGACTACTCCTCCATCACCTACATTCCTACGGAGCTCTCAACACAACTTCCATCAGCTGTTCCAGCAACCAAATATTGTCCCTACTGTGGAGCACAGCTACCACTAGGCGCCACCTACTGTCCAAATTGCGGAAAACAAGCTACCTCATAACCTTCCTCCTTCACAGCCTCTTTTCTTTTTTAGTTTTATTAGCTTTAAGACAGCTTAATTGGATGATGTTCAAGCTAAATTTTATTTTTCATTTTCAAAAATAGCCGTGTGGAGCTTTACGGTAGTAAGAAAACAAAGTTGGGTTAGGATGAGCCATGAGTGTGGAAGCCTCTCTCTAAACAGCCCCCTAAACTAAATCAAATCTAACTCCCCATCAAAGTCAGGGAAAGAGAAAATGTTATAAGTGTAAATCTTGGTATTTTCCTCTCCCACGAAAAACGTGAAGATGAAGGTAATGTTGGTGGGGGCGCCGAGATTTGAACTCGGGACCGCTTACGCGTCAGTTTGACTAAACTGCTCTGCGCCCCAGGCAGGACTTATGCCCCTTCATCTAGAAGGGTATTGTACCCCGGGATAGGGAGCTACCGGGCTCATACCAGGCTCCCCTATCAGAGGTTTTCCTCTGATATCTAGACCACGCCCCCACATTACCAGTTTAAAAGTATGCTTAGCCGATTTTTATGTTTTGCTGTTTTGTTCCTTGCCGCTCCTTCTTTTGGACTTGTCCCCTCTTCTGGTTTTTCTAGCGTTCTCCTCTTCCGATGCCCTTGTAGATTAATCCTATCTTCTTCGCTTTTTCTTTGTCGTAGATGTTGCGTCCGTCAACTAATACTTTGATACCTTTCTCCTTTAGGTACTCTAATTTTATCTCTTTAAACTCTGGGTGGTCTGTCACTAGGACAACGCAGACGCTGCCTTCCAAGGCGCTATTAAGGTCGTGGCAATTTGACATTTCAGGAATGTATGGGTCAAAGATCTTCAGCTCCCCCCCCATCCTTCTTAACTCATCGATTATCCTGAGTGCTGGGCTGTTTCGGTGGTCTCCTACCCCGCCCTTGTATGCCACTCCAAGGACGGTTATTACGGTGTTTTTTACGCTCTGCCCGATCTCGTTGAGTCCTCTAACCACTTTCTCAATGACGTATCCCGGCATACTATCGTTTATGACCCTAGCCAGCCTGAGGAATTGGTGGGAAAAGTTCACCTCGCTAGCCTTGTCTATAAGGTAGTAGGGATCTACGGCTATGCAGTGTCCCCCCACCCCCGCCCCAGGATAGTGCACCATAAATCCGAATGGTTTCGTTGATGCTGCCCTCAATACTTCAACGATGTCTATTCCAAGTATGTCGAACGCTTTTGCAAGCTCATTTACGAATGCTATGTTAATGTCCCTGAAAGCGTTTTCAACAAGCTTCACGGCCTCAGCCACACGGGCAGAACTAACGGTGAATATTTCAGCGTCTAGGATAGATCTATAGAATGCTTCTGCTCTCTTTAGGCTCTCCTCGTCTACTCCTCCTATCACCCGGGGAATGTTACTTATATTCCATTTTTTATTTCCCGGATCGATTCGTTCAGGGCAATGAGCCAGATAAAAGTCCCTTCCACATTTTTTCCCGCTTTTTTCTAGGATTGGGCGAAGAATGCCCTCAGTTGTCCCAGGGTAGACCGTCGACTCAACGACGATCAGCTTTCCCCTCTCTCCTCTAGCCAGCCCCTCCGCAATCGTTTTTGATGCAGATATTAAATAACTTAAGTCAGGGTGCTTGTTCACGTCCACTGGAGTTGGAACGCAAATGAGAATGACGTCAGAAACCTTAGCTGCTTCCACCCCGTTAAGTGAAACTTCAATTTTGCAGTTTTTTAACATTCCCTCCACGTTTTTGTCTTTAACAGGGCTAATTCCTCTCCTGATCATGGCTATTTTTGCTTCATCAGAGTCCACGCCTATCACTTTATATCCCTTCCTGCTGCATAAAAGCGCGAGAGGCAAACCTACATGGCCAAGTCCAAAAACCGAGACTGTTCTTCTCATCAAGGATGCTTCCTCCATAGTGGAATCTAGGACGAATGTTCTCTAGCATTTCTCAGGTTACTATTAAATTGTGAACCTTAACTTAAAGGTTCTATTATAGGAAAGCATAAACTCAACGTGACACTTGTGTAACCTAGTAACAATCAGTTTTCGTTTAGAAAATCGTAAACGACTTCTTTGATTACCTTGATGGGATCCTCCATTTCTTCCATCACTTTTTCCGCTTTCTTTCTATGTTGCCTAAGGTAGTATGATGGTTTGTTCAGGATCTGCGCGGCTATTTGAATGGCTTCTTCATCTGTCCGAGGATGGTAGAGAAGGCCTTTTTGGATAAGTGGAACTTCAACACTTGGAACTCTGGGATGTAACGAGATGGCTGGAATGCCTAAGAGGGCTGCCTCCCAAGTCATGGTTCCACCAGCACCAACAAACAAAATGCTATAATAGAGGAGGCTTGCCCCGTCGACGACCCTCTTAGGAATGATAATTCTCCTGTTTCCTCTAGGCTTTTTGCTTCTTCTCCCGTATCTCTGCAGCACTACAATCCGTGCCTCTTCGTCTAAGTCAAGAATAGCATTCACAACTTTTTCTATCGGGCTAAACTCGTCTTCTCCAAAGTTTAATGCGTATGACGCTTGCACTTCAAGTGTTCTAGCTACGACAATCTTGTCGCTCCTACTTAGGTGTAGCTCCTTTAGAACCCGCTCGTTGGGTGAAAATTCTTTAAGCCATGCCACCGGGTCAATGGCCCTGTACGTCACGATTTTGTCCTTCACGGCGCCAAGTTTAATCCATTCATCTAAAGGAATGAAGCTTGGCGTGACGAGGACCGCTGATAAAGGGATAGTCAGTAAACCTACTGCAGTTGAATGCGGTGCGTCGCAAATAGCTATGTGGGGGATCGCAAGTCCAAAGGCAACCCGTGCAGCCTCGGGCGAGCAAAAGGACACCGCTACTTTAATATCTCTTTTTGAAACGAGACAGGCTAGCTTTTCAACGCGCTGCGCACTAGCCAAAAGCTTGCCGAGAAGCGTTCTCCCTCCATGTCTTCCAACAACCAGACCTCTAACACCCTTAATTTTCATTAATTCGTTGGCTTCACGATACCGTCTAGTAGTAACCAGAACCGGTACGCCATCTTTTTTTAACTCGTTGATAAGCCTGAAGAAGAAGAGCACTTGCTTTGGAGTTAAGATGTCAATCCACACGCTCAACAATTACTCCTCCGATGGAACAATTCGAAGCCCATCGGTCCTAAAATCACCATTTTCAACTTGAAATATAAGGATGGTAGAGGATGAAGGATTTAAGGCGCATCCTCCTTAATGACTCCTAATGAAGCATTTACGTTTCTATTTTCTGTATGGGCCGTTGTAATGCTTCCTCTGCAATCTCTTTAAGTTCTTCCTCGGAAATTCCCTTCCTAATTTCCCTTAGAAGGTATTTAATTTTTGAAAGTGTTTCCTTTGTGAACACTTTTCCTTTTTTTTCCTGAAGCTCCTTAACTTTTCTAACTATCTCTCTAAGTTGCTCCTCCGTGACGTTCATCCCTACTTTTCTTAGCATGTAACGTATTGCCCCACTTCCGGTAAATTTACCTAAGAAAAACTCCGTCCTCCTTCCTATCGACTCTGGAGGGATAGGCTGATACGTCAGTTTATGGTTTAAGAGAGCTCTAACATGGATTCCACTTTCATGGCTAAACGCATTCGCTCCAACCAGCGGCTTATGAATAGGTATTGGTATACCAAAGTACCGTTCAACTAGTAGGGAGAGCTCATAAATCCTCTCAAGTTTTATCCCCGTCTTCACTCCGTAAAGTGTTTCAAGCGCCACTACAACCTCTTCGAAGGCTGCGTTCCCTGCCCTTTCACCGTACCCATTCACGCAAGTATGAGGATATAGCACTCCTTCCTCGACTGCTGCTAACGTGTTCGCGGTTGCTAGACCGAGGTCATTATGGCAGTGAACTGCAAAGTCCACCTGGCTTGGCCTTAACCTTTCCCGTAGCTCGCTTACCAAATACTTAGTTGAAAGCGGACGCAGGACGCCAACAGTATCCGCGATTATTATCTTTTTCGCTCCTGCTTCTACAGCTGCCTTGGAGAAGAAAGTTAAATCCTCGATCCTCGCACGGGAAGCATCCTCGGCGACGAAGTCCACTTTTATACCGTGATCTGATGCATATGATATGGCATTAGATAAGGTTTCTACTGCCTCATGTGGCTCTTTGTTTAAGGAGAACTTCAGCATAAGCCTGCTTACCGGCATGAAGATAGGTACCTCATCGACGTCGCAGCTTATACAAAGGTCGATGTCGCTCTTTTTAGGTCTAGCAGGTGCTGCCACCAGCGCATTGCTCATTCCTTCATTAGCCACTCTTCTCACAGCTTCCTGCTCAGATCTTGAGACTGCAGGGTACCCCGCAACAACCACGCTTACTCCGATCTCATCTAAAGCCTTTGCAATCTCAACCTTTTCATCAATTGTAAGAAAAACTCCTGGTGTTTGTTCCCCGTCCCTCAGCGTTTCATCCCATATGTAAACTCTTTCAGGAAGCGTAGGCGGCAACGTCTCCACACGTTTGTTATAGTTCTCTACGAGTCCTTCACTATTTTCAAGGAGCATTAAGTTCACATCCGTCCCTAGCTAGTTCACATTAGGGATGAAACTTTAAAAGTTTTTATGAGGCAACAAGACATTTGAACGTTAAAGCCACTTTAAGTCTTAAGAGGGGCGTCACACTTAAAGTTCATTGCCCAGTTCCATTACCTCGAGAAGGTGGTAGCTTGCCTAGGAAGAAAGCCCTTTTCATAGTTGGCGATGGTATGGCTGACCGGCCAAACTCCCTTTTGAACGGCTTAACACCATTAGAGGCTGCATCCACCCCGGGAATGGATAAGTTAGCTGAAGTTGGAATGTGTGGAATCGTCGACGTAATTTCCCCTGGTGTTCCTCCTGGAAGCGACGTCGCCCACCTATCCCTTTTTGGCTACGACCCTTACAAGGTTTACAGGGGGCGAGGCGGGTTAGAAGCTCTAGGCGCTGGTATTGAAATACGGGAAAGCGATGTGGCTTTTAGGGCAAATTTTGCAACGGTTGATGAAGACATGACGGTGCTGGATAGGCGGGCTGGACGAATTCTTCCGGAAGGAGACGAGCTGGCTGCTGCCCTTAACGGTTACAGGCCGAAAGTGGCGCCAGACGTTACCGTGCTAGTTAACCATACAACGGAGCACAGATGCGTCGTCGTCTTAAGAGGGGAGAAACTCTCCCACATGGTCTCTGACACCGACCCGCATAAGAATAAAAGAGTTTTAGAGGCTATGCCATTAGATGGCAGCCCAGAAGCTAAGAAAACTGCGATGATAGTTAATGAGTTTACACGTTACTCCTATGAAGTACTCAGCAACCATCCAGCTAATTTAAAGAGGGTTAAGGAGGGGAAACCTCAGGCTAACATACTTATTCTTAGGGGGGCTGGAAGAGTACCCGATATGGCTTCCCTCAGAGATCTATATGGTCTGAAGTGTGCATGCATTGTGGCTAATGCATTGGTTAGAGGCGTGTGCAGGGCAGCTGGAATGGATGCCATAGACGTCAAAGGTGTAACCGGCAGCTTCGACACAGACTTAACCGCTATGGGCAACGCTGCCCTAAGACTTTTAGACGAGTACGACCTTGTATTCTTACATGTTAAGGGAACCGATAGTGCAAGCCATGATGGAGATGTGGGGAAAAAAATTGCTATGATTGAAAAAATCGACGGGATGATAAGCTTCATTCTCGAAGCCGTAGACCTTGAAAACACGTATATAGTGTTAACGAGTGACCATACCACCCCCGTTACTGTAAGGGAGCATACTGGAGAGCCTGTTCCGGTAGTGATCGCTGGCTTAGACGTCAGGGTTGACGAAGTCAAAAGGTTTAGCGAACGCGATTGTGCTAGAGGAGTACTCGGACGGTTAAGGGGGCGTGACATTATGCCAATATTAATTGATTACCTTGGGAGGTCACATAAATATGGTGCATAAATGCTAAACAATGCTTGTTAAGAGGGGGTTGAGATCTGATATTTTTCACGGATTTTTTTTGCTGCTTCTTCCTGGATCCCCAGTAGCTGCCTTACGATCTGTTCTCCTTTTTCAGGGCTTGGGATGGTGAAGCTTTTGAAACCACATTGAGGCGTTATGAGGGAGTTTTCAATTAAACTTTTCACATCTACTTTCTCCATCATTTTTTTAAGTCCCAACTCGATTTTTTCAACTATTTCCTGTGGACTCGGAAGAAATTCCTCAGGAGTCAACATTCCCTTTTGAACATTATAGATGGCGTCCTCTCCAAATAGTGCTTCGGGAGTGTTCGGCATCACGCCGAACGCGAACCCTCTTCCATTCTCCACGTGTTCTCTTATTTTACTTTTATCTGCCATCTCCAACGTTTTAGGGTATTTTAGCATGTCAAAGGAGAAGTAGTCTACCTCAAGGTCGATCAACATGTCTATTACCGCGACCGGCTCGTCGCACACGTGAACTCCTTTCCTGCATTTAATCCTTGCCAACGTTCTCTTTAGTGCTTCATTGACCTTTTCAAACTCGTATTCTTTGAGGACTAAAGGGAGAAGCGGTTCATCTATGAAAAGTATCGCCAATGCGTCTTTCCCCGCTGTTCTCCTAGTAATCTTCATTATTTCAGAGGAGAGCCAAGATGCGACTTCGCACGTTGTCTTTAATATTATGTCGAAAATTTCCTCATCGTAGATCGCCTTCTTTCTCCCAGGTAAGATTGTGACGCTATACGCTTCGGTGATAGGGCCAGTTAGCTCCCCCTTCACCCCCCAAACGTCCAAGTTTGTCTCCTCTAGTGCTTCTTTAAGTACGTGAAGTCCTTCTATAAATCTGCGCTCTACCGCCATTCCCGAAGGAGCTAAGTGCATAGACTTCAATTTAAGCTCGCCTTTGAATCTTTGGAGCTCCTTTGCTTTCTCTACGCTTGTTAAATCTAAGAACGTGGCTCCTTTCTTGAGCAACAATCCTGGTATTACATTATGGAACTGGTATATCATGTTATCGTCGACGGATTGTGGAACATAAGGTACTTTCGTACCAGACTCTAGAATGTCTTTAACAATTGTTTGGAAGTCCTTTACTGGATGGCTTCCAATACCGGTAGAAGCAAAGAAAATACTTTAACCCTCCTCTTGTTGATCTTACTCCATTGAAGACCGTAATTATGCCTTTAAAACTTTCCTTTATCTACCTACAATATCTACCTACAATAAAAGCCTCCTTTCCGTATTCCCTTCAGGCCTTCCTTATCTTTTCACAACTCCTTCTTCATACTACCTTACTTTCCGTCTAAAAGCTCATTAAGGAGAATGATAAAAAATTTTTTAGTTCCAATGGGAAATGGGATGTTGACTTTTAATTAGACTTCATAGCTGTGAAGGAGGGTGTGCAGAGTGAGCAAGAGCTTTTTCACTTTAGATGATTTTTCCTTTGACGGGAAAACCACGCTTGTCCGGATTGATATCAATGCTCCCGTAGATCCCGAAACAGGCGTTCCTAAAGATGTAACTAAGATCGAGCGTCATGGTAAAACTTTGCTAGAACTTTCAGAAAAAGGAGCGAAGGTTGTTGTTCTTTCTCACCAGGGACGTAAGGGTGAAAGGGACTTTGTATCGCTTAAGGAGCATGCAAGGCTTGCTAATGAAATCCTCGGAATTGAAGTCAAGTATGTCGATGACGTGTGCGGCGAGAAAGCGGTTAGTGCGATTAAAAGTTTAAGAGACGGTGAGGTTCTGCTTCTGGAAAACGTGAGGTTTATTGATGAGGAAACTAGTGTAAAAACAATCGAGGAACAGTTGAAAACCGACTTGGTTAGGAATTTATCTAGCGTTTCCGATATCTATGTTAATGATGCTTTCCCGGCTGCACATCGTACCCATACGTCCCTCATCGCCTTCACAGAGGTTTTGCCATCTGCAGCGGGAAGGGTGATGGAAGCCGAGATAAAGGCGTTATCTTCCATAATGGATAACCCTGAAAGACCTTGTGTTTATCTTCTTGGAGGGGCGAAGGTTGACGACAGTTTCAAGGTTGCGGAACACGCTTTAGAACTAGGAATTGCTGATAAGGTGCTGCCTGTAGGCTTACTGGCAATTCTAATGGTTCACGCTAAAGGTGTGGACATAGGCGACGTCAATAGACAATTAATAGATTCTAAGGGTGGATTTGGCTACCTAGATAAAATGCGCAAGTTAATAGACCGTTTTAATGACAAAATAGAGGTCCCTGCTGACTTTGCGATCGAGGAGAATAATGAACGGGTGGAGGTGACGGTTGATAGCTTCCCGGTAAATGCACCTGTCAAGGATATAGGTGAAGAAACTATTTCTAAGTTTAAAGAAGTGCTGCTTGATGCGAGAACAATAGTGGTTAATGGGCCAGCTGGCGTTTACGAAGACGAACGGTTCAGTAAAGGTACAGTGGAGCTTTTTAAAGCTGTTGGTGATTCACGTGCATTCTCCCTCGCTGGAGGAGGCCATACGCTTGAAGCCTTAAAGAAATTCGGTTTAGATTCGAAGATAAGTTACGTGAGTACTGGCGGGAAGGCCATGTTAGCTCTTCTTGCAGGAGAAAGTCTTCCGGCGATAGAGGCACTTAAGAAGGCATACTTAAGGTCCCTTCAAAGCAGAGTGTAATATGGTCTATGTGCCTCTTTTTTAAGCTGTGACGACGTGGACTGTTTCTTCCGTCTGTTCAACATAACCTTTTTCTCTCATACTCTTCACGAGTTCCTCGGCTTCTTTTATCTTAATCTTTAGCTTAGTTGCAATCTGGTTGACGGTTACCGCACCCTTGCTTGCTATCCATGATAAAAGCTCATTTATCTCTTGGCCTTCAAGCTCTATTCTCTCCCTGTTAAAAAGGTACGGGTGATATCTCCTGTTGTGTTGTTCCACCTCTACAGGAGAGACTTGGATTGCCTTATATTCTTCTGTAATTATAGGGAAGGGATATGGGAAGTCGGGGAGTTTAACCACGGCTGAACGGTTAGGCTGTGTAAGTAGATACTCTCTTTGGTCTTCAGGAATGTTTAAACTCATTCTTATAAATTCCTCCTCAGATTGGGACTTAAATGTAAGCCTAAAGGCTATTTTAGTGTTACAATTTGCAAGTGCTATACGTGAAACGGACGGATCCTGGCAAACCAAGATCAACCCCTGCCCCTTTCCTCTTTCTATCGTGATCATGTCCTCTACAGCCGTGGTATCGCTAGTGCTACGTCTAGTGAAGACTTCTGGAATCAGAAGTCTTGCATCGTCGATTACAACCAAGTGCGTTAGCGTGTTAATGTTCATGCGTTTTAAGCCTGCTTGGAAAACATGCAGCATCAACAGGTTCATTATGATCTGCGCATCCTCTTTTGTTCCGCCATTGGATAAAAGATAGCTAAAATCAACTATTACAACTTTCTGCAAAAGGTCTTCCACATCTAAGTTTGAGCTTTCAACGTTAAACACTTCTCCAAGCGTCCCTCGACGGAGAACGTTCATTCTTGCCTCTAAAGCGTTAATGGTGCTGAGTATGTTAGGGATGTGACTGCTTCTTTTCGCGTATTCCTTAAGTGCGTCAACAAACCCATTAAAACTTCTGGTTTCCTCTCTTTTCACGGTTTCAGTTAGTACTTCGCCTAAAACCTTTGACATTTGGATCGTTAACTCGCTGTCCTCTCTAAACAGGGATTTGAAAATGGTGTTTAAAAGTCCAAGGAGGCGCTTAGCGTATTCTTCAGGGTCCATCTCTCCCGGCTCGAACAAGTTTATCTTTAAGGGTGCATAGGTGCTGCCGGGTCTTAAAACCATAAGTTTCTCGAGAAAGGCGGGTGGTAGGTCCCTTATTAAGGATGCAAACTCCCCTTTACTCTCGAAGACGAGAACTGGAATATTGTATCTAGCTACAGCATCACGTACTATTTTCATTACCATTCGCGTTTTACCGCTTCCGATGGCTCCTAAGACGGCGACGCCCTTCCTAATGTCGCTTAGCCTGATGACGCATGGGAAAATTTTCCGTTTTCCATAAGTAACTTTGCCTACAACCACTCCCTGTTTCCTCTTAAATATGTCCTCGGGAGGAACTTTAAAGTCTGGTTTAACCTCAAAGAGCAGTCCTGGAGTGCTTTTCATCGGTAAGTGGGTTAAAACAGAAAGCTTTGGACTTGAAAGCTCGAAGGATCCTCCAATAGACCTCTTCAATGCAATGTTAACAATACTTTTCCTAATCTTCCTCCCACTTAAGGTTTTAATTTCCAACTTACTTCTTGACCCAGAAAAAATAGTTGAAAAAATGTTCTTAACTTGTAGGATCCTGATGTCTGATTCATCGTTGTTTTCAACTTCCAAAACTACGTAGGACGATACTTCCCATAACCCTAATTCACTTTCTAAAGGAGATTTCTCTTCCTTCCTCTCGATCTTCCTTTTCAAATGCTTAAAAAACCCCTTTAGAGGCCTAAAGGATACTATGAATCTCGCGTTAACACCTAACTGGATAAGATTCCTAAGCAACGCGTCTATCTGGGTCATTCCCTTATAAACAGATGCTTCAACATCACCTGAAAGCTTTAACACACAAATGCACTTTTCCCCATCAGGAAGTTTAACTCTTACAGACTTCCCCTCGGTTCTAACCACTTTTCCCTTATAAAGCCTAAAAATTTCATTAAAGTCTCTGGGTTCAGGAAACGAAATGACTATTCCAGGAAAACGTGCTTCGAGACCTGATTTAACCGAGAATATTTTCTTTTTCAGATCCTTGAATGCTTCAGCCGGTGAAAGCCCCTTACCAAAAACATGGAAAAGGATCGCCACTGACCTTTTAGATACGCTTAATTCGTAGCTTACACTGTCAACGTCATGCCACATAGAGAGCAAATGCTGGAAAGGGTAAGTGTTCAGGGAGTGGTCTAAAACTATTACGCCTCCGACCGTACTATTATTTTGGCTGAGGTAAACGGGTAGCCGTTCAACTCTAAGAGACGAAACCATCCACCACCTGAACCTTTTAAAGTAGGCTCCCCTACTAAGTACGCCGTAACGTAACCTGAAGAACCTAAGATAAGCGTGAATGAACAATGAAAACATGATCACAACAACGGCTAATTGGGAATGGACAGATAAAGATAATGTCAATTTTTAACCCCTCCTAAAAGTATGATGTGTAGAAACCCTAATAATCTCCACAAAAATACGCTTCAAAAAAGGAAATGTGGAATTCCGGACATCGCCTACATTTTTCATTTACCGATGTTCATTCAGCGCGCGAAATCCTAGCTGGAGAGCGTCCGGCAATGTTATTTATACTCTAATTAACCTGTCCTTCTCGAAAGTTTAATTAAAAGTCATGTATGATGAAGTCTTCGAAAGTTAACTGAAGGGAGGAAAATTGCAGGTTAAAGACGTTATGACTAGAGATTTAATCGTCATTGATAAGGACGTCTCACTTTCGCATGCAATAGATTTAATGGTGAAAAACAGAGTTTCAAGGCTTCTTGTTATAAACAAAGGAAAACTTGTTGGAATTTTAACCGAGAGAGACATACTTGACAGGTTAGGTTCAAGCAGGATCGGAGCTCTTCAAGCATCCAGCATACATGTCTCAAGTGCAATGACCATGAACCCGGTAACCGTTACACCCGACACCGACGTAATAGACACTGCAAAGATAATGCTAGAGAAAAAGATTTCAGGCCTTCCAGTATTAGAAGGAGGCGACCTCGTAGGAATCATTACTAAGTCCACGATGACGAAACTATGTATTAAAGTTAGAAATGTTGCGGTATCGCAGATTATGACCGAAAACCCTCTAACAGTTTCGCCTTATGAAAGGATAACAAACGTGAGGCGCATCATGCTCGAAAAAGGAATAAGCAGCTTGCCCGTAACCGAGGAGGGTAAGCTAGTTGGACTGATAACCGAAGGAATGATAGCTAAGTACTTAGCTGACTTCCGCAGCAGCGTTCCAGAAAAGTATCAGACAACCCGTATAAGACAAATAGACGTTTTGGATGTAATGAGGAAAATAACTCCCCTTCATCCAGACGATCCGGTTGGCGACGCAGCGGAAAAATTAATTAGAGAGAAAACTAAGGCTGCGCCGGTAATGGACAGGAGAGAAAAACTGGTTGGAATAGTGACAAAAACTGACTTTACTCGTTTAGTAGCTAATAGGTTTTTCCCTCTTAAATAAGTTTAATAGTTCATTTTACTGAATGGGATACCATGACCTTAGACTTACTCATAAGAAATGCTACCTTCCCTTGGAGAGGTCAGTTCGTTAAAGGCAACATAGCGGTAAGGTCAGGGAAAATAGTGAAGCTCTTCAGAGGGTCATGCACCGAGACTGCTGAGAGAGTGATAAACGCAGAAAACAGGGTAGTCCTTCCGGGCCTAATAGACGTCCATGTGCATTTAAGAGATTTAGAACAATCCTACAAGGAAGACTACCATACTGGGACGTGTGCTGCAGCGGCAGGAGGTATAACAACAGTTTTAGACATGCCCAACACTAGGCCCAAGACGGATTCCGCCGAAGTTTTAAAATTTAAAAAGAAACTGGCTCAAGGAAAAGCCATGGTCAACGTAGGCTTCTTCTCGCTTTTTCCCTCCAGAATAGATGAGATACCTAAAATAATTGAGGAGGGAGCAGTCGCCTTCAAAGTGTATCCTCAAGACCCAGAATCTTGGCTTACAGGATCGCTGCCTGACCGCCTTAAGTCTGCCTCAAAATTCGGAAAGCCGGTAGCGGTACACCCCGAGGAAAAGGTCAAAGATGAGTACAACACAATCCAGCAATTCCTCCAAGTACACAGCATTAACATAGAGTTCTCAGCAGTCATAAGGTACACGTTAGCAGCCGAAAGAGCGCAATGCCACCTCCACCTCTGCCACATTACCTCAAAGCGAACAGTGGAATACATACGTACGCTTAAAGCATCATATCCTCGCGTTTCCTGCGAGGTTACACCCCATCACCTTCTCTTAACAAGAAAGCACATAGAGGAAAAAGGAGCGCTGCTAAAGGTGCTCCCTCCCTTACGCGAGAATGAAGACCTAGAGTCCCTTTGGCTCGCCCTTAACCAAGGTATAATAGACGTAATAGCAAGCGACCATGCTCCACACCAGAAAAGTGAGAAGGAAAAAAGCATTTCAGATGCGTCACCCGGCTTCCCAGGGTTAGAGACAACTCTTTCATTGATGCTAACTCAGGTTAACGCCGGACGGATTTCCCTCAAAAGGCTAGTTGAGGTGCTCTCAGAGAACCCTGCAAAAATATTCAAGATTAAAAGTAAAGGAAAAATAGAGGAAGGGTACGATGCAGACCTTACAATAATAGACCTGAAAGCTAAAGGCAAGATAAATCCCGACAGCTTCTACTCGAAAGCAAAGTACTCTCCATTCGAAGGATGGACGGTTAAAGGGAAGCCTATAACCACAATAGTTAATGGCGTCGTGGTTATGGAGCATGGAGAAATAATTGCTCCTAAGGGAGTGGGAAGCGTGCTGACAACGTAAACTTCAAAAAGGCGGTTACATGGCGCTTCTCGATTTCCAAAAAATTAAAAAACTACATCTATAAGATAGAACCATCCGGTAAAAAATGGAGGAGGTACCACCTTGAGAAAAATCTCCCCTTTATACGTTCCAATAGACGCCACAAAAGAGGAAATAGAAAACCTTCTACCATGCGAAATAGGAATCCTCGGAGGGACGGGGAACTACGACCCTGCAATATTCTCTATTGCAAAGGAGATAAAGGTATACACGCCCTACGGCCCCCCCTCAGATAACATAATTGTCGGATTAGTTAAAGGGAGAAAGGTAGCTTTCCTAGCCAGACATGGACGTCACCACACGATCCCCCCTCACGAAATAAACTACCGCGCCAACATATGGGCGCTGAAAAGTCTCGGCGTTCAAAGAATAATATCTCCTGCAGCTTGCGGCAGCCTACAGCCAGAAACAATAAAACCTGGCGAATTCGTCATAATAAACCAAATATTTGATAGGACGTTCGGCCAGAGGAAAGACACGTTCTTTGAAGGCGGAGTCGTCGGACACGTAGAATTCGCAGATCCATTCTGCCCAGAGCTTAGGAGAGTGATAATCGATTGCGCCCACGAGCTCGGATACAAAATACATGAAGAAGGAACCTATGTCTGCATAAACGGACCACGGTTTAGCACGAGAGCAGAGAGCCTCTTCTACAAAAATCAAGGATTCTCCGTGGTAGGGATGACCTGTTACCCCGAGTGCGTGCTGGCAAAAGAAGCAGAAATATGTTTTGCGTCCATCGCCATGCCAACGGACGTCGACGTCTATGGTTTACGTCCAGTCACGGCAGAACAGGTCGCTAAGAGCATGCGTGAAAACATTGAACGCGTAAGGAAACTCCTCTACAAAGTGATAGAAGTAATCCCTAAGGAGAGAAGCTGTTCCTGCGGTCGCGTTCTAGATTTCGCTCTCTACTAAACCCCTCAAAAATCCACGTTATATAACTTAACCAAAAACGCAAATATTACCCTTAAAACAACTCAGGTGCGGGAAAAATTTTTATTACAAATATGTTTTTTCCTCTCTTGCATAGTAGTGTAAAGGTGACATTAATGCAAAAAACTGTGATTCAGCTTTCAAGTACAGACCACCGAAAGCTTGACGCTGTTTGCAACCAAATTAAGGAACTAGCTAAGAAGAGGGGTACACGGGTTTCAGGTCCAATTCCCTTGCCAACCAAACGGTTACGTGTCCCGGTACGTAAAGGCCCCTCAGGGCAGGGAACTGCCACATGGGACAAATGGGAAATGCGCATTCATAAGCGCCTCATAGTCCTTCATGATCCGGATGAGCGCACTCTAAAACAGATAATGAGGATACGCATCCCTGAAGAAATATTTATTGAAATGTCCTTAAGATAGTTTAAAGTGGTTTAATCGTTAACCTCCTATTAACATGTTTAAGATGAAAGAAAATCGCAAAACCAAAACCTTCATAAAGGGATAGTTGCTTCTTTTTCCTCAACCCTTATGAGGGCTGAGCCTGAAGGAGGGATGAATCATTGTCAAAGCCGCATGTTCGTTTTAAAACTCCTAGTGAGCTAGCTTCAAAGGCATTAGAAGCCGTTGAAATCGCCCGTGATACTGGGAAGGTGAAACGAGGCACAAATGAGACTACTAAAGCCGTCGAAAGAGGATTAGCAAAACTAGTAGTTATAGCCGAAAACGTTGACCCGCCGGAAATCGTAATGCACCTTCCTCTCCTATGCGAGGAAAAGGGCGTACCTTACATATATGTTCCAAGCAAAGAGGATTTAGGCGTCTCAGCAGGTATAGACAGGCCGGCAGCATCAGTATGCATTATTAATCCTGGTCAAGCGGAGCAGCTCGTGAAGGACTTAGCCGAAAAAATAGCTGAAATTAAGGGTTGAACCCCTATTTCCTGCCTAATCCTTCAATTTTTTGGAAACGTATACCCCGTCTCTTCTGTATCCATGCTTATAATAGTATTCCTTTGCTCCAAGACCTGATAGCACTAGGATTTTTCTTGCATCGTAGTCTTCCCTCGCCACCCTCTCAGCCTCTTCCAATAGTTTACTTCCATACCCTTTATGTTGCCACGCATCATTAACCCGTTCACCAAGAGGAACTAACGGCCCATAAACGTGAAGCTCCCGCACCACTACGGATTCTGTCTTTGTAATTTCCGGCCTATGAGCCTTCTCTGAAGGCCGCCTTAACCTAATGAATCCTATGAGCGCCCGCCGATCTAACGTTTCATAGGAAATGAATGCTTCCTCCCCCTCCGAAGCCGGGTACTTCTCTACATACAGTTTTACCTCTTCATGTGATGGAGGTTTCCCTCCTCTCCGCAGATAATGCCCTACTTCCCTGCATCTTATACAGTTACACCTTTTCCCTTCCATTTGCAGCCTTTCTAAGACAAGTTCTCTAAGGTTGCTTTTTTTGACTCCATCTATTATGAGGTGGGCAGGTATGTCCCTCTGCACGCGCTGCACCCTAATCCAGTAAGGAATGGTCTTCTTGGCTTGGGCGATAACCTCTATAACGGTTTCAGTAGGGTATGGCTTATACTCTCCTTTCAAATACATGTCATAAAGCTTCGTGCCCTTAAGCACGAGGCAAGGGTATATTTTTAGTCCATCCGGTTTAAAGCGTGAATCGTTAAAAATGGTTTTAAAGACGTTAACATCTAGCTCGGGGGTTGACCCAGGGAGGTTAGGCATAATGTGAGCGGTAACCTTTAAGCCAGCATCCTTTGCAATCCTAAATGCTTCCACTACGTCTTCTACGGTGTGCCCTCTCTGAATCAATTCGTATATCTCATCGTAAATAGTCTGTACGCCTATTTCCACTTTCGTCGCCCCTAGAAACAGCATCCTGTCTACATGATACTCTCTACAGTAGTCGGGCCTAGTTTCAATCGTTATACCAACATTCCTTATCTCAGACCTTTCTGCTGCCTCCTTAGCTTCTTCTATGCCTAAGGAGTTCACCCCTGTAATAGCGTCTAAGCATCTCTTAACAAAGTAGTTTTGGTAGCTTTCTGGGGTAGCTAGGAACGTTCCTCCCATTATCACCAGCTTAACCTTACTTCTATCGACGGGGTGCCCTATCCTTTCGAGCTGCTCCAGACGAGACCTAACCTGCATGTATGGATCATAATTGTTTTCTATGGCGCGCATCGTTGCGGGTTCACGGCCTGTGTAAGACTTTGGGACGCCTTCGCCTCCAGGACAGTATATGCACCTTCCCGGACACGGGAATGGAGGCGCCATAACCGCAATTATTAAAATGCCGGAAATAGAACGCGTCTCCTTCCTTCTAAGGACCCGAACCAGCCTCGCCTTCTCCTCCTCAGTAGCATAGGATAGAATTTTAACGTTACTGGGCACACTTCTTAATCCATACCTTGCACAGACTTGCCTTTTCACTTTCCTAAGTTCCTCACCTTTTAGCAGAAGATTAATAATCTCCCTGCAAGCCTTCTCCTCAATAGATACCTCTTGGCTAACGGTGTACATTAACCGGCACCCCTCATAGTACTGTTCTCTTCGAAAGGGTAAAATATAAACTCTTTGTGCTACACGGATTTTACTTTCATTGGTCATATTTATTACGTGATCTCTTCTTTAGGAGTTCTTGGAATTACCAAGCGCGAGGTGAACCCCTTGGACGTTTCAGCACGGGAAATCGATTATAAGGCAGTTGGCTTTAAAGCCGGCTTGGAAATACACCAGGAACTCCGTACCTCTCGTAAACTTTTCTGCCACTGTCCACCCATACTTAGAAGCGATCCACCCCACTTTACCATTAGAAGGTTCTTCCGACCTGTCCTCGGAGAAATGGGCGAGTTTGATGCCGCTATGCTGGCAGAATACGAGAAAGGAAGAACGGTAATATATGAAGGATACAATGATACAACCTGTAGCTACGAAATAGACGAAACGTACATGTGAATTGCATGTACGCGTCAAACACCCCCATTCGAGATATCCACTGAAGCGCTTGAAATAGGGCTAGAACTAGCCCTCCTCCTGAAGGCTAACATTGTTGACGAACTTCACGTGTGCAGGAAAAATTATCTTGACGGCTCCGTACCATGCGGCTTTCAGCGCACTTTAGTTATAGGGTTAAACGGCAGGATCCCTGTAAATGGTAAAGAAGTCGGAATCGAAACCATATGTATAGAGGAAGACGCTGCACGGAAGGTGAAAGAGGAGGGGAAAACAGTCTACTACAGGCTTGACCGGCTTGGAATACCACTAGTTGAGATAGTGACAAGTCCTGACATTGAAACACCAGAGGAACTCCTAGAAACCGCTTTCCGCATAGGCCTCCTCCTCAGAAGCACAGGAAAGGTGAAAAGAGGAATCGGAACCATAAGGCAGGACATAAACGTCAGCATAAGGGGAGGAGCAAGGGTAGAGATTAAGGGCGTTCAGAAGCTTGAATGGCTTCCTAAACTAGCTAGAAACGAAGTGATTCGCCAGCTTAGTCTTCTAAAGATACGAGACGAGCTTTTACATAGAGGCGCTAAGGAAGACGAATACAAGTTAGACGTTAAAGACGTAACGGAAATATTTAGAGAGACACGGTCTAAGATCCTAAAAAGAAAAGGAAATGAGAGAATTTTAGCCGTTCGTCTCCCCAAGTTCTCCGGTCTCCTAGGCATGGAGGTTCAACCGGGTAGAAGGTTCGGCAAAGAGCTCGCTGACAAGGTTCGAGCCATAACAGGAATAGCTGGGATAATACACTCCGATGAAAACCTCGAAAAATATGGTGTTTCCCCTCAAGAAGCAGACGCCTTACGTCTCGCCCTAGAATTAGATGACAATGATGCCTTCGTACTAGTGAAAGCCCCTGAGGAGATGGGAAAGAAAGCCTTAGAAGTCGTTGTTAAGAGGGCTCGCCTTTCCCTTAAGGGAGTCCCAAATGAAACCAGAAGGGCGCTAGAAAACGGTAACAGCGAGTTTCTTAGAGAACTTCATGGAGGCGCCCGCCTCTACCCTGACACCGATACTCCCCCCATAATAATAAACCCTGAATGGAAACGTAGGGTGGCAAGTCAACTGCCAGAGTATCCGTGGGTCCTAAAGGAGAAGCTTGCTAAGAAATACGGCATAAGCAGCGAGTTCGCGGAAGAACTAATACTTGAAGAGAAAGCAGAAATATTTAAAGAAATAGTTGAATCGTACCGGGTTGATCCGGTCTTAGTAGCGTCAACCCTTCTACAAACGGTTAGAGGCCTGGAACGGGAAGGGGTACC
>JAPDJY010000031.1:0-64189 GCA_029258835.1 Thermoproteota archaeon
GGGAAGGGTTGAGCTACGTGACGTAACCGGGCAGGTTCAAGCTAAGCTTAGGGAGTCCGGCATAAGGGATGGAGTCCTGTTCTTGTTTAGCCTTCACACGACGAACTCGCTGATCCTTAACGAGGATGAGCCCGGGCTGGTTCAGGACGTGAAAAGGTGGGTGAAGGAGGCTTTTTCGAGGCCGGACTACCGTCATGACAGGATAGACAGGAACGCGGCTGCCCACATAGCTGCGAGCATCATCAGGAACGCACTAGTGCTCCCCGTTGAAAACGGGGAATTAGCATTGGGGACGTGGCAGAGGATACTTCACTTAGAGCTTGACGGGCCGAGGAGAAGAACGCTCGTGGTTAAGGTCGTTGGAGTTAAGTAGGGTGAGGGAGGCGGGTGGAGGTTTTAAAGGTGAACAGGGATTCGTCGTCAATGTTAAAAACCGTGGAGACGTTGAGGGCTAACAGGTCTAAGCTGTTGTGGTTCTCCGGGTTGCGTGTTAGGGTTGGTGGATTGGCGTGTTGGATACGTGGAGGATGAGGGAATGGATGTCGTATGCGAGCCAGGTTGGGTTTCCGATTGCTGCTTTCTGATCGACGGCTACGGCTGGAGGGCTGAAAGGTCAACATGCATACTTGCGGTTAAAGGGTCAAGGTTTGCTGCCATAGTGGATGCGGCCCATAAGAGCTCAGCCCCGTTCATACTGAGGGGGATAAGGGATGCAGGCGTCGAGTCGTCCTCTGTAAGGTACATTCTGGTCACTCACAGGCATACGGACCACGCTGGAGGGGTTGCACCGCTGCTTAAAGCTATGCCTGATGCGGCCGTCATGGGGCATAGGGTAACCCTGAGCAACATCAGGGATCCATCAAGAATTAATGAGGCTTCTAGGAGGATGTGGGGGGACGCTGCAGACCCTATGGACCCTGTGGAGGATGCGGAGAGGCTCATCCCGGTTTCGGATGGTGACGTAGTGGATCTTGGCGGAGGGGTGGAGGTGGAGGTGGTGCATACGCCCGGGCACACCTCGGATCACTACGCGTATTATGAAAGGAAAAGTGGGGTGGCTTATCTTGGTGATGCTGGCGGGCTCTTCTCTTGCCCGACACGCATGGTTGTTCCCACGTCGTTCCCGGCAAGCTTCAAAGTTGACCCCTACATACGTTCATTAGAGAAACTTATGGGCTACGACGTCGACGTGCTCGTGTTCGCCCACTTCGGGGCGATTAGAGGAAAGGGAGCTGCAGACTTCATCTCTAAATGCATCGAGGTGGTGGAGGAGTGGGTGGAGCTGGCGAAGGAGGGGGGCGTCAAGGAGGTGGCAGGCAGGCTGAAAGAGGGGTACCTGTCAAGGTTCACTCTGTTTAACCCGGAGATTAGAAGTGTGATCTTTGACGCGCTGGCGGCGGGACTGGTTAACGCCTTGAGGGGGCCTCGGGGGGTGTAGGCGGCTGGGGGTTCTCCCGAAGAAAAATTAAAATGTGTGTTAATGGAAAGGTAAGTTTGCTTAAGGGGGGATCAGGTTGAAAGTTGAGGATATTAAGAAGATTGCTGTTATTGGAGCAGGAATAATGGGGCATGGCATAGCACAGCTTGCAGCCCAAGCAGGATACAATGTGGCTCTCGTCGACATTAAGCAGGAATTCCTAGACAATGCGCTAGATAAGATCCGCTGGAGCTTAAGCAAGCTGGCCGACAGGAAGGTGATTCCTAAGGAGAAAATCGACGAGATAGTCGGGAGGATAAAGGCGACCACCAACCTGGAGGAGGCGGTCAAAGACATAGACTTCGCCATTGAAGCCGTAGTGGAGGATATAAACGTTAAGAAGGACGTGTTTAGGAGGATGGATGAGAACGCGCCTAAACACGCCATCTTAGCTTCAAACACGAGCACGCTGCCTATAACGGAGATAGCGTCAGCCACTAATAGACCGGACAAGGTAATTGGAATGCACTACTTTAACCCGCCGGTCCTCATGCCTCTCGTAGAGGTAATACTGGGTGAGAAGACCAGCGAGGAAACCCTTCAAGTGACGGCGGACTTGGCGAGAAGGTTCGGTAAAACGGTGGTGGTATGCAAGAAGGACGTGCCTGGGTTCATAGTTAACAGGATCCTCGGCCCACTTCTAAACGAGGCCGCATGGACCGTTTATAGAGGTGAAGCCACCATAGAGGAAGTAGACTCGGCGGTCATGAACAAGGTGGGGCTCCCGATGGGGCTGTTCGAGCTTGCCGACTTCAGCGGGATAGACACGATTTACAAGGCTGGGAAGGCTACGAGCGAGAGGGAGCCGGAGAGCGCAAACCAGTGTCCGCTGTTCGAGGAGTATTACAATAAGGGCTGGTATGGGCAGAAGACCAAGAGGGGGTTCTATGAGTGGAAAGGGGAGAAGGGTGAGAGAGCGCCCATAAGTAGGGAGGCGGGTGAGAAGTTTGACCCTGTACCGGTGTTTGCCCCTGCAGTCAACGCTGCGGCGTGGCTTGTTAGGAATGAGGTGGCAACCGTAGAGGACGTAGACACCAGCGTGAAGCTCGGCTTAGGGTTCCCGAAGGGTATACTTGAGCTGGCTGACACGTGGGGTTTAGACAGGATAGTATCCATATTAAACGAGAAAAAGGAGAAGTATGGTAAGTACTATACGCCAGATCCGCTGCTGGTTGAGAAGGTTAACAAGGGAGAGACAGGGGTGAAAGCCGGGAAGGGCTTCTACGATTACAGGGCTGAGGCGAGAGAGTACAAGGAGATAATTTTGAGGAGGGAGCCGCCTCTAGCCTGGATAATACTTAACAGGCCTCACAGGATGAATGCTATTACGGCGACCATGGGGGAGGAGTTAAGCAGGGCGCTGGACGAGCTATGGTTTGACGGCGAGGTGAGGGTTCTCATAATAACAGGGGCTGGAGACAGGGCGTTCAGCGTTGGGGCGGATGTGACAGCCTTTGGAGGAGGAACACCAGACTCTGCTTTCATGCTTGCAAGGTCGCTTCAGGAGGTCACCATGAAGATCGAGAAGTTTCCCAAGCCTGTCATAGCGGCGGTTAGAGGGCACGCACTTGGTGGGGGATGTGAAATAGCTATGGCATGTGATTTCAGGATAGCAAGCTCCAACTCAACGTTCGGGCAGCCAGAAATACGCTTAGGAATCATACCGGGAGCTGGTGGAACGATAAGAATGGCTAAGCTGGTAGGCTTAACCAAGGCTAAGGAGCTGGTCATGCTAGGCGACAGGATAACCGCCGAGGAGGCGGAGAAGATAGGCCTCATAAACAAGGTAGTCCCCTTAGAAGGGTTCGAGGAGGAGGTTAGGGCGTTTGCGATGAGGCTTGCCGAGGGGCCGCCGGTAGCCTTGAAGGCCGCCAAGTACAGCATGAACTTTGGAACCCAAATACCATTAGACATAGGGTTAATGCTGGAATCATCGCTTTTCGGTATACTGTTCTCAACCAAGGACATGGTTGAAGGCGTCACAGCGTTCCTATCGAAGAAGAAGCCAACGTTCAAAGGCGAGTGAGAAGCACCCCCTCACTTTTTATTAACACCATGGATGGTGCACATTCCGTCATCACCATCCTCTTAAAGCTATTTCCTTCTTAAACACGAAAATTATAAGATTATGATTCCCCGTAAAAGTAACAGGGAAAACGCTAGCGAATTGGATAGTTCTTCTCGAAGCTGGGGAAGGCAACTGAGGGAAAGGTTAACGTGGCTGAGCAGTAGGTTCTTTAAGCTTTGGTTGGGTGGTTGCGGAGGGTTGGTTTTGGATGGTGGAAGGGAGTCTCTTAGGAGGCTTATTTTGGAGAAAGGCGTGGTTAGGGGGCGGCCAATCTTCATTTCAAGCACTAGGATGAGCACATTCTACTTTAACTTGAGGCCCATCCTCTTCAGCTATGAGGGGAGCAGGCTTGTAGCAGCAGTCCTCCTCCCAATCCTTAGGAAGATGGATGTTGACTGTGTTGGTGGAACAGAGGATAGCTCGGTTCCTATAGTGACGGCTCTCTGCGTGCTTGGAGGGTATGATGGCTTCTACGTGCGGGAGAACCCTAAGAAGTATGGTCTCCAAGAGCAGGTTGAGGGAAACCTTGGCGAGAAGGCGGTGCTGGTTGACGACGTGGCTACCAGCGGGTTATCCCTCCTGAAGGTTGCCAAGATAGTCAAGGGGAGAGGGTGCAGGGTTAGGGACGCAGTGGTCATAGTTGACATGCTCGAAGGGGCTAGGGAGAAGCTTGCATCCGAAAAGATAAACTTAACGTCCGTCTTCACTAGGGAGGACTTTAAGGAGGTAACTTCTAGCAGCTGACCGACCTTAAAAACTCTAGGAGTAAGCTGTTGAACTCTCCTGGTTTCTCAACTATTGGAGCGTGGCCGCACTCCTTTAAAACGACCAGTTTCACGTTTGGTATCCCCTCCCGTAAAACGTATGCCTGCCTTAATGGGATAACTGTGTCGTTCTCCCCGTGAACGATGAGGGTTGGCTGCTTGATCATGCCCAGCTTATCTCTAAGATCAAAGTTTGCTGTCCCCCGTGCCACGTCGATAAGGCTGCTTAAATCACGTTTTGAAACGATCTCCTTAAGGTTTCTTATGAATGAAGGGTTTTCCTGGACGAAGCGATGATGAAAAACTCCCTTTACCAACTGCTCAAAGTAGGCTTCGAACCCGGATTGAAGGTACAGCCTAACCCACGCCGAGACACACTTCACAGTTTCAGGATCAACGCAGGCTGACGTGTCAACCAGCGTCAGGGAGCATACCGCTTGAGGGTAATCCACTGCCAGCTGAAGGGACACCATGCCGCCCATGCTTATGCCGCAAACGTGGGCTTTCCCTCCGCAAACCACCCTTATAAACTTAAAGATGTCCGATGCAAAGTCTCTCATCGTGTAGCTCTCCGCCCTGCTTGAAAGTCCATGCCCCCTTAAGTCAACAGCCAACACCCTAAAATGCTTAGAAAGGGTATTGAGCTGCAGAAGCCAGTCCCTGTGGTCTCCCCCAATGCCATGGATTAAAACTACGGGGCTACCGCTGCCCGCCTCAACATAATGCAGTGAAACCCCCTCAAGGTCAACCTTCGGCACACCTACCACCAGCCGAAAACAGCACATCTAACCCTCTAAAAGACGTTACCCCACACCAAGTTTTAGAAACCCCGCATCTTAAGCGTGAAGGGAGTAACGGCACAGACAACGCTTAAAAATCAAAGGGGCATGAAGAATTGGAAAGTGGAGGAAGGCTTCCAGTTAAAGGTTTTGAGATCTACCTACCTTATGGCCGTCAGGTTTCCTATGAGAACCCAGGGAAGCTCCTCCGGCGACTTGATCACTTTAAGTATGCTCGCTGCGGAGCACATCTCCTTGAGATGCCTCGGCTCCCTACCCATCGTTATGTACACTACCCTCACCCCCCTGCTCTCAGCTTCCTCGATCGCAACCCTTACGTCCGGGACTGCGTTTTCCTCTTGTTCATAACCTTCGGGCTCCCCGTCGGAGAAGACAAACATTATTCTGGTTTTCGCCTCGTTTTTTAGGAGTTCTTCATAGGAGTACCTTATGGGGGCTCCCATCCTGGTTAACCCGCCGCTCCTCACGGCTCCCACCTTTTCCTGGGTCACGGTGTTCCAAGGGTCGTTGAAGTCCTTCGCAATGTATATTCTAGCCTTTCTACCCTCAGTGTTAAACGCGTAGATTGCGAACTTGTCCCCTAGAACGTTGCATGCGTCTCCGAACAGGACTGCTGAAACCTTCAGGCTGTTTATTATTCTACTTGTTGAGCCGCTGGCGTCTATTAGAAGGACTGCGGCGACGTCCCTCGAGTCCCTGTATATTTTATCGAATATTCTTCTTTCCTTTGGCTCACAGTACGCGTCCACTATTCCATCCATGTTCAGTTCACTTCCATCGAGGACGCGCCTGTCTACGGTGAACTTCCGGGGTGCTATTTTCTCAAGCTCGCTTATTAGCTGCTGCCGGACGTAGGAGTACTCGTAGATGGACGGGATTGGGGCGCCCCTCTGGATGCGGATTTCGTCTATGTTTATCCAGAGAGAGTATGTTTTGAAGCGTTCATCCCATTCGGGAACCCTTCTGACGTATTCAGCCTCCTCTTCCGGTTCTATCGGGATTTGGGACACTTTCGCGGTTAGCTGCTCGGCGTACTTCTCTCTGAGCTCGTCCAGCTTATCCGTGCTGAACTCCTCTGGTGGAACCACCGACTCTTGATCCTCTGAGGAGTCTATGTCCGTGTTTTGTTGCTGCTCCTCCTCTGGAGGCTCTGGAACGTAATCCTTTATTACTTCGACTATCTTTAGTGCAGCTTCAACCGAGTCGAGGACTGTCCCTCCCTTAACGGACTTGGCTATTTCCAGGGATTGATCTATGAGGGGTCTGTATTCGTCCATCTCGCCTTTCTCAAGCTCCATGTATTCTCTGGCTTCCTCTAAACTCCACCCTTTCTTCTCGAGTAGGCCCTGCTCTATGAGCTCTGCCAAGTGTTCACCCTTGGTTTTGCCGTGAACGATCTTTTCTAGGATGAGCTCGAGGATGGGTGATGGGAAGTTTTGAATGCTTCTTTTCCTCAGGTTAAACAGGTTTACTGTTCTTATCAGGGGTTCAAGGTCTTCGAACTCTCTTACGAGGTGGTCTTCACACCTTAAGTCTTCCAGTGCCGTGAAGAGGGTTGTTGCAAGCCAGGGGTGACCCGTCTTCTTGAACTCCTCGTATAGCTTTGAAATGGGTATTGCGAAGCTGCCGTAGCGCATGTGGCTTACGGCGTGTAGTGCACCGTAAAGGTAGAGGAGCATGTTTCGCTCCCTGTCAGGGAACTCGTTTATTACCGCCGGCAGGTAAACGTTTCTTCCGTCGCTTCTGGGCCCATCCTTACTTGGCATTATGGGCACTGCCCCGCAGAGGGGCGTCAGCCAAGCCATAAGATCCATCTTCACGTCGTTAAGGTGGAGTCCTCCCTTAAGCCAGTCGACGGGATTGGCGAATATGGTTAGCAATTCATCCTTCCCGACCTCGGTGATCCTCTTCTCCAGCGTTGAAATGTATATGGAGAGAGTGTCTTGGTCCTTGAACTGGTTTATCGACATGAGGAAGGCTTCGCCTAACCCTATGCCTTCAAGGAGCTGAAAGATGCCTGCAGCCTTCAACACTTGCTCCACGCTTTTTATCGGGGCTTTCAGGAGGGATTCCATGAGGAAGGGGCGCTTTTCTATTATGGATATTATGCTTCCGAGCCTTGATATTCCATCCCTACGATACTTTGAGATGAACTTTTTCAGGGTTTGATATCCGAGGCCGCTGAGGTTGCCAAGGCGGCCTATCAGGGTAACTACTTCCTTGCTGTCGAGCTCGTCTATCTTGTTCTCTGAGAGGAGTTCTTCCAGTCTCTTCCTGACCTTGAGCCTTTTGTCGTCACTTAAAACCTTTACTTCGTATGCTATCGAGAGGACGTCGCTGCTTGAAAGCTTCTTAAGCTTAGGGTTGGAGATTATTTCAAGAATGGTTCTATAGCCTGTCTCGTTAAGGTATTTCAGCTCCCATATGAGCTCGGCCAGGTCGTCGGGGTCTATCTGGGTGAGCTTAGGTGCTAAAATAACCCTCCGGATCCTCTCTTTGAAGTCTAAGGGTCTAACTATCCTGTGCCGCCTGAGCCTGCTTGTAAGGGAGAGGAGGTGTTTACCCCCTATCCTCGGCAGTATGTTACTTTCAACGATCTCTACCAGTATGTCGTAGCCTTCGTCTGTTAGCTCTTCAAACTTGTCGACGAACTCAAGTAGGCTTTTCTCGTCGAGAACCTCAACCTTAGGATTACTAATTATCCTCAAGAGGATCCTGTAGTAATTATCGCTTAACCGTGCCAGTTGACCCATGAGGCGTAGGAGACTTCCCCCGTCTAAGGCGCTCACCTTGCTGATCGAGAGAAGCTCGTTGATCCTTCGCCTTACTGAGTCGTAGACCTCACTGCTCATGTCCCTTATCTCTGCTATGAGCCATGCCAAGCTGTTGTTCCCTATGTTCCTTATGGACGGGCTGGATATTATTTGTATGAAGCTCTTATACCTGTCCTCGCTAAGCTTTTTAAGACCCCTCACCAGGGAGGGTAAGCTATTACCTTCAATCCTGTCCACCTTGCCCATTGAGAGAAGCTCGTTGACACGCTTCTCTAGGACGCATAGATCCTTCTGGTTGAGCTGGGAGACCTCCGACGCTAGAATGGGCATACAGTAGCTGCTCATTGACGTGAGCTTGTCGCTTGACAGGAGAGCCTTTAAAAATCTTCGTTGCTCCTCTGAAAGCTTACTAAGCTCCCTGAAGGCTCCGGGCAGGTCTCTGCCATCTACAGGGCCTACAAGAGGCTGAGAGAATACCTCCCTACAAACCTCCTCGGCTTTGAGGCTTCTATCGCCGGATTTCTCAATTTCATAGGTTAGCTTAATGAGGTTTCTCTCACCTATTGTTCCGACTTTAGGGTTAAACACCAGCCTAACCAGCACTTCCCGCTGCGTCCCGTTAAGGTTTTTAACTCTGTGGGCTAACTCCGCTAGGGATTCCAAGGAAACTATTTTAACCTTTCCGCTGTCTATGAGCTTTTTCATAACTGAAAACACGTCCTTTCCAAATGTTGAAAGCAGGGAGTTCATGCTTTTTTCTATGTCCAAGTTGGATGGGGGTGTTTCAAAATCTCTTCTCAGACTCCTAAAGCGTTCAAACGTCTTAGAAACCTCCTCTTCAACTTATGCGAGCACGGAGGAGAAAACACCAGTATGGCTAGGTAGCGAGGAAAGCTGGGTAATCCGATCCTCCGGAGAAGAAGGTAAAAGTGCCGAATCACGTGAAGTCACGCCTTCAGAACTTGCAAGTGTTAAGTCACGTGGCGATTTCGGGGCGCCCACACTTCCACGTCCCATGTGAAAAAGGAGGCTTAAGAGATAAATATGTTTTGGTCTGCAGGATGGTAGTGGCGTTCTCTCGGTGGGGTATCGCAAAAACGATGAGAATCGATCAACGTCTGCGCCTTTATATTCCTTCAAGCTTTTCTAGAGGGATCTTCCTGAGGCCCACGTAGTAGGCTACGGCGTCGACTATCTTTCTTACTTCTACGGACTGGGACGGCTTGAGGTTTGCACTTAGGTTGTCTGCGACCCGTTCAACGCTTTCATTCACTGCATCGTCTTCGCCGAAGATCCGGTAGGTTTCAAGGTAGGCGTCGATGGCCTTGTGAAGTATCCTCTGGGTGGGGCACCTTATCTGTCCTGGGGCAAGCTTCTGGTGTAGGTAGGATGATATTAAATCGGCCAGTTCAACGTTTTGAAGCTGTATCGTGCCCTGCTCGTATATTTGTCTTAACTTGTCCACGAGGTCCACTATTTTCCTTAGGTTCGCCGAGTGTTCGCCGAGGCCAATCTCCTCCACTAGCTTATCCATGGCCTCTCTTGGGATCTCACGAAGGGAGACGTACGCGAAGGATGGCTCCTCACCTATTTTCCTACCGTTTACGTCACGCCAGCACCCAGAGTCCCATATCATGGGGATGAATGTTTTTTCCCCTAAGTATATCCCCCTATACTGGGTTGAGCCCCCCACCTTGGAGATGCTCATAACCATTTCCTCAAACTTTTCCTGGCTGAGGTATCCGGTCTCGACCAGCGAGATCAAAAGCTGAACCTCAGGTTCATGGTAGCTAAACCTTAAAGTGTTAAATCTGTCTAGGGCGGGTTCAGGCATTTGGGAGCCAACCCTACCTATCTCGGTCGGATTATAAGATATAACGATCATGTAGTCTGTTCCTCCAATCTCCTCCCCATTAGGAAGGACGCCGCGCCTTCTGGTGTCAAGCCAAGGGAAAAGCGTCGGCCAGATCTCGGACCTTAAGGCTATAGCCTCGTCAATGTAGAATATTCCTCCTTCCTCTATGACCTTCATGTGCTTGCTTTTCTCAAAGACCGTTTCGGATCCGCCATCCTTGCTTCTAAGCTCTCTTCTACCTAGAATGTCGGCTTCCAGCGTATCGCCGCTAGCCATGAGGATGGAGAGAGGCTTATTAAGCTTCTCAGCTAGAAACTCGACGAAACGTGTTTTTCCCGTTCCGGGTAGGCCCTCGAAGGCTAAATGCCCTCTAGCATAATAGGTTTGAAGGGCTCGAATGACCTCGTCCATTTTACCATCTAGACTGGAAACGTAGAAGACCATTTAGCTACCCCCTCTCTAAGAGCCTTCGAGGGTCAAACCCTGAGGACAACACAACGGAGGACATTTCCGCCGCCAACCAGCTATTTTAAATGCTTGAAAACTAATTGATAGAAAACAGTTTTAAATCTTCTCACCTAATAATCCCATCCTAGAAAAAGGGGCTTCGACCGAAGCAACCTACATCCACCCTTTTAAATCAAACCTCCCTAACTACTTCCATGCTTTAAGAATGCTCTTAATTTTACAAGGGATGCATAGTGGGTCCTCTACTTTCACGGTTACCTTGTGTAAAAAGATTTAAGTATACCGTTATGAGAAGGTATGACGTCCTGGGCGAGTAAGTGATCCAGCATCTATGAAAGGGCAGGTGCTTCGAGACCTAGATGGACTTTCCACTTAAAAGTGTTAAGTTAAACGCTTACCGGTCAAGCCTTCTAGTATTACTTTTGCATGTAGCAGCGCGTTTACTGACTCCGACTTACTCATTGCCTCCTCCCCGTAATCCGCTTTCTTACGTTGCTCGTATAGTATCAGTAATTTTTCAGCTAACCGTGTGAAACCAATGCTTTTTAGAGTGTTCGCCAGCTTATCATCCCTTCTCGGAAGATGCTTAACCTTGCTTTTAAGAAAAATTTCTGTAGCCATTCGAGCAGAGAAGTACGCGGCACTAACAGCCTTGTTATAGCATCCAATGTCCAAGTCCTTCTCGGCCTCCCGCAGGAGAAGAAGAGCTTTATCCCTTAACTTAGCCGACATAGAAACCCTCCATCCTAAAGGAGAAGTAGAGGGTCTCGTCTTTTGGGGTGCATGTCAGGAAGTTTATGCTCATGTCTCCTGCGTCAACCTCCTCCTCAGCCATCCACTTCGCCCGGACAACCTCCCTCACAACGTCCTCCCCGCCCTCCCTCACAACCACGAGCACATTGCTCTCATAGAGAAGCTCATCCTCACGGGGAAGAGCTATAACGCTCACAAGCCGATCACCCAGTTGCTCATAACATTTATTAGCAAACGTATTAACCAGCACAGCCCACTTTGGAGAATCTTCAAAGTGGATCACGTACCGAGGGAAAGGAAGACCTGTTTTAACACTCAAGTTAGCCACCCTAATGGGATCTCATGGAAAGCGGTGTTTAAAAGGGTTCTCTTAAACGGCAAACGCGCTTCCCACGTCATGTTTCCTTTTCCTTCATGTAAATTTCTGTTTTCGCCGAGGTTCACATGCCTCCCTTTATTAGGAGGAGACTATTTGAGGTGAAAGTCGACGTAAATGCTAAGATTTACACTTATTAAGAGACGCATTATGAAGACAAAAATGCAGGGGGTAACAATGCTGTAGTTGATGGACGGGAGAAACCTACAGGAGGAGGGGTGGTGGAGGCGTTAGCCCGGGTGATGTGGCTCCCTTAAAAACCACGCTTCTTCTTAAACACTCTTTTAAGGAGTTTTGGAGGTGGATGGCGGAGGGGTTAAGTCTGAAGGGGGCGTCGACGATACACTTAACCTTTAATTAAGTGAGATAACGCTAAGTAGGTTGGAAGCTACGATGCGTTAAGGAGACGCAGAAACGCTTTTATTTCGGTAGGAATGTGAAGGAGTTAAAGGGAGAAAGTTTAAGTGGGTAGTTGTATGGGTGAGGTTGCTGAGAGACGGTGGCTTCTAATCGGCGGAATTAGCATTGTAGCCGCAGTACTTGCTGGTCTTCTAGCGCTTATCTTAGCTGTAACCCTTTACACGTCGTCACCCATTATGCCTGTTTACCCGAAGTTTCTACCGGTTAAACTAACTTTCCCCTGCATTAACGTCGGCTACAGCTTGTTCTGGCAGTACATAAGTGAGCTGGGTATGGGGCCGACAGCGCCGATATTTAACACTGGAATGATTATTGCAGGCCTCCTTGCCCTTCCATTCTTCACCGTTGCCCGTAGAGTTCTGGGGGGCTCCGTTGCAGCGACGGTAGGCTGGATTTCAGGGCTCATAGGGGTGCTCTGCCTGGTGGGAGTGGGATTATTCCCCATGACCCCAGCATTCTTCATGATGAACCCTCACGAACTAGTCTCGATTGGCTTCTTCTCCGGCATGAGCATTTCGGCGGCTTCCATAGGGTACTCTATGACGAGGAACCCGCTCTTCTCCAAGGTGCACGGGTGGCTGGGACTGACTGTTACAGCAACAGGAATAGTCCTGGGAGTTGTTGGGACGCCGCTGCCGGAATGGATGGCTGCCATGGCGATAATCATATGGTTCCTCACGGTTGGGCTCTGGATGTTGGCTAAAGCATTCAGAATGCCTTAACATTTCTTACATTTCTTTTTCTTTTTGAAGGTGGGTTTCCAAGATGGGCGGGCTGGATCGATTCGTGGAGCTTGTCAGGTCGTGTGTGGAGTCGGCTGTTAAACGCAGCAGTGCTGATGGCATCCTTCTCTCAGGCGGACTTGACACCTCAATACTTGCCACGTTGGCCTCGAAGACGCGTAAGCTGAGGGCGTTCACCGTCGCCCTTCACGGGGCACCATCCCCGGACGTGGAGTACGCTAGGCTCGTCGCGGGGCAGCTTGGAATTAAGCATGAAGTATATGTTTTCAGGCTTGAGGAGGCCTTAAGCGTAGTTTCGGAGGTCGTGAGGGTGCTAGGCGTCTTTGATCCTATGGAGGTTCGGAACAGCATAGCTGTTTACATAGGTTTAAGGGAGGCTTCTAAACACGTCGGAAGTGTTATGACCGGTGACGGGGCGGACGAGCTGTTCGCCGGCTACAGCTTCCTCTTTAGCCTTAAGGGAGAGGATCTAAAGGAAAGGCTTGAGTCAATGTGGAGGACGATGAGTTTTTCAGCTAGGCCTTTGGGGGCACACCTCAACGTTGAGGTCTCACAGCCATATTTAGATCCAGAAGTGGTGAGGTGTGCAGCCGAAGTTCCGGTAGAGTTTAAGGTTAGAAGGGAGGGGGGTACTGTTTGGGGAAAGTGGATCTTGAGGAAGGCGTTTGAGGACGTCCTGCCACGCAGGATTGCTTGGAGAGTTAAGACACCGATAGAGGCTGGCTGCGGGACGTGTATCCTGCCAAAAATACTTGACGAGGCGATAAGCGACAACGAGTTTCTGGCTAAAAGAGAGCACTACCTTAAGGCCGATGGCGTTACGCTACGCGACAAGGAACATCTCTTCTACTATGAAGCATACAGGAGAATTTTTGGTCCCCCAAGAATGGCTGTAAAAGATGGAGGGAAAAAATGTCCATACTGTAAGGCTGAGGTCCCATTAAGTGCGTCCTATTGCAAAGTGTGCGGCGCCTACCCCTTACCATGCTAATTAAAGTCTACGCACCTATGATGAAGCCCTTTTGCGTTGCCATTACAAGGCTTCAGCGTGAAGGTTACGGTATTAAACGTCCACCTGAAGCCTCAGGCCCACACCTTCAAGGCAGCCACAGGTTCGTGTCCACGCCCCTTATCAGGGGATGAGCTGTAGAGAAGTGCTCTTACCCGAAGCCTCAGCCACCCTCCCTTTTAAGGAGACTTGGGCTACTTGTTAAGTACGCTGATCGAGGAATCGACCTAACTGGCTGTTTAAGCTTCCTGATAATGGAGGGCGATTGAAGGCGGCTTCCACCTCGGTTCGGATTGCGCCGTCTATGGATCCCCATTTCCATGACGTCGATTACTTGGCCGGCGCCGCGCCTTAGACTACACTTCAATTCTTCAATGCAGGCTTACGCAGCAAGCTTCAATCTTCATTCAATCTTCACGGCTTCTCACAGCCGGCGTATTCTACTTTCCCCATCAACATGAAGCAGCCTTCAGTTGGTGGCTCTGAATATTATGAAGGATTGCTCCGGGAGGAAGGTGAACTCCTGGCTGACCTCGTAGCCCGCCTTCCCCATTTCCTCTATTATCGTTTCCCGGGGAACGTAGTGTCTGAACAAGCCGCGGAAGGTGAGGGGCTTCACGCCCTTATACTCTATTATGGCTATTCTGCCCGCCGGCTTTAGAAAGCGCCTTAGACGCCTGAAGTACTCCACCCTGTCTGTAAGGTGATGGTACACGTTCCGCACAAAAACGAGGTCTATGCTTCTCTCGGGTAGAGCCAGCTCTCCCCCTCTGGAGAGAACTGTTTCAATGTTGGCTAGCCCGCTTCCCCGGGCAGTAGCCTTGATGAATTCTAACATGCCGGGATCGACGTCTACCGAGAACACCCGTCCGCTTCTTCCGACTACCTCGGCGAAACGTAGGGAGAAGAACCCTCCGCCAGAACCGATGTCAGCGACCCATTCCCCCCGCTTTAATCCTAAGGCTTCCAGTACTTCGCCGGGCTTATTCTTCGGGTTGGACGCTGCCCTATTAAACATCCTCGCCTTTAAACTTGCAACCTTCATCCCCTTAACCCCTTGTTAACGCGTCACTCTATGTCTCCCTCGCACATAATTTAAGTGTTTTCGACCGTTAACGCCGGTTGCTTAGTCATTCAGGAGGCGGCACTGAACATTTCCCGTGAAGAACTACAGCCTCTTGACGAGGAGGGGCTCTATCGATGGTGAAGGTGTACTTAGTGGTTGAGGACGGGCTAGGCGAACCCTCAATAACAGATGTAACGTAGATGCATTAGAAATACAGGTGATAGGTTTTGGTAAAGGAGTGTGGAGACATAGGTTCGACCCTCCTGGTAAAGAGAAAAGTGAAAGAGAAAAAGTGAGGGGAGATGGGGGAAGGCGTTTAAACAGTTCACCTCTTCTTTTTTGGCTTGATGAAATCAGGGGACATGAATTCGGGGGCCGTCCAGTCGTAGAAGCCCTTACCGGTCTTCATGCCTAGCTCCCCCCTTTCAATCATCTCCTTGAGCGCCTCCGGAGGCTTATCATCCGGGTTACCGCTCTCGTTGTAATATGACATTTCGATGTCATAGACTACGTCCAAGCCTACGCCGTCCATCATTGCGAAAGGCCCCATCTTCATTCCCGTGAAGATCATCCAAGCCCTGTCGACATCCCTGAAGTCAGCGTACCCGCCAGCCCAGATCTTCAACGCCTCCTTCTTTATTGCCCTCCACACCCTGTTGAACACGAAGCCTAAGCATTCCTTCTTCACGACGAGAGGTACGCAGTCGATACTTTCAATCCACTCCTTTCCCTTCTCGAAGGTCTCGTCGCTGGTCTTGCTCCCCCTCATTATGTCGGCCATGGGCCTGTCCGGGATCGGAGCGTAGAAGTGGATGTTTAAAACCTTGTCTTTGCGCTTAACAGCGTCTTCTATCTTTGAAACGGGAATTGAGGAGCTGTTGGTTGCTATGATTGCATGGGGTGGGGCTGCCTTGTCGATCTGGGCGAAGACCTCCTTCTTCAGCTCCAGCTTTTCAGGAACTGCTTCGATGACGAGGTCGGCGTCGGCCACGGCCTCCGATAGGCTGCCGTGATACGTAACCCTGCTTTTATCCTCCTCGGGATTTCCCTTCCCCTCCTGCATGTAGTAAAGGTTAATGAACTGGGATATGTACTCCTTCGCGTTCTCCAGCGCCTCCGGGCTTATGTCGTAGACACGCACCCTGTAGCCGTGGATGGCCGCCCAAGCCGCGATCTGCCTCCCCATAAATCCAGCTCCAACCACGCTAACAGTCGATATTTCACCAGCCATTTTCACCAGTCTCCCTCGGCTTCATATCAACTTAAATTTTAGGCAAAGCCAGCATTAAATTTTTCAGGGTGTAAAAAGGCTTGATCGGTTTATCTTTGAAGGCGGGACGCTAGCAGCTCCATCAGGTCTATCACTTTAAGCTGCGAGCCTGACGCTTTAGCGGCGTCGTCTAGGTTCCTGTTGCAGAAGGGACATGCCGACGTGAGCATTTGGGCCCCAGTCCCTTCAGCCTCCCTAATTCTTTCATTAGCTGCGAACGATGATAGCTCGGGGAAGGCTGACCTGACGCCGGCCCCGGCTCCGCAGCACCAAGCGTTCCACCTGTTTCTAGGCATCTCCACGAGTTCCACACCTGGGATCTTCTCTATGAGACGTCTTGGCTCCTCGTAAACGCCCATGTGGCGTCCAATGTGGCATGGGTCATGGTACGTCACCTTTAATGGCTCGCCTCCGTTCAGCTTTATTAGTCCTTTCTCTATTAGTTCAAGAGCGTACGCCGGAGAGTGGATGACTTCAAACCCGTAGTCGAGCTTAAACTTCTCTCGGTAGACCTCTTTTAGCATTCTGTAGCATCCTGCACAGGACGTCACAACCTTCCCGGCTCCGGTCTTCTCTATCTCGTTAATATTGTGCTCAGCACATTTTCTAGCGATGTCCGCCTGACCAGTCCAGACGAGGGGGGATCCACAGCACCATTCATCACTTGCTATGGTCACGTCGACGTTGGCAGCCTTGAGGATGGTCCACGTTGCTTCAGCTATGTTCCTCCTCCTGTACGAGGAGGTGCAACCCACAAAGTATACTACTTCAGCTTTTTCCGGTAGCTTTTCGTTCTTCAGCCAGCTTACACGCTCCTCGTGCGGTTCACCATAAGGGTTATGTTTCTCTTCAACGTACTGTCCAAACTGTAGGTGCTTTGGCATCCCGTACCCGTTCTTAACGGCTTCTTCCCTGACCGCTTGAAGCCACTCTAAAGCGTAATGGTGGATCTCGGGTATCTGGCACTGCTGAACGCAGTTCCCGCATAGGGTGCAGTGGAAGAATATTTCAGCTAAGCTTTCACTCCACTTAAGCTTTCCAGTAGACAGCCCCCATAAGAGAAGGTTTTTACCTCCTAGGTAGTATGACTCGAACTTCCTTAGCTCCCCGCTCGGGCAGGTCCTCATCCAGTAGGCGTCTTGGAAAACGTAGCGGCAGGTTCCACACTTGCCGCACAGGTAGAAGAGGTCAGAGTAGTACTTTAGGTCCTCAAAGCGGCTTAACGTCTTCTGCTCTGGAACAGAGAGTTTATGCGTTATTCCTTTCCCGGGTAGGAGAACTTGCATTGACTCGCGGAGCATTCTCTTAATCTTTTCAGACATGGAAGTGCCTCCTTTAGGGTCCATGACCTGGGTTCATTATCCCGTTGGGGTCGAGGAACCTTCTAAGCTCCTTTATGAACTCAACGGAATCCTTGCTTGCCTTAGCTAGGTTCCGCTCCCACGCCCACGGGGGTGCCTTATACCTTACCGGGCTTTCGAGGCGTCTGACTGCCTCGTCGATCTCCATAAGGCACCTGCGCGTCTTCTCCACGTCTTCAGGGTCGTTTTTGTTAAACGCGATGTTAACCCTAGCAACCCAGTGGTGGCCGCCAAAGAGCGCCCTGCTATAGAATGACGCGTGCTTACCGTACTTTTTAGCTACCTCCCTGGCGATCTTGTAGTACTCTGCTATGTGCCTTGAGGAGATGTAGCATCCAACCCATTCCCCTCCTCCCCCACGTTTAAAGTGCCAAGTGCAGTAGAAGTGTATTGGAGGGGACTGAAACGTCAGGAACTCTCCTCTGGCGTTTTCGGGGAAGAGGATCACTGCGTCCTCGAAGGGGACTGCTGTTGCACCGTGCCTTACGGCTATCTCGGTGAGCGCCTCCACCTTGGCCTCCATCTCCTTCTCTGTGTAAGCGGTTAGGGTGACCAGCCCGTTGAAGTCGGGTAAGCCCGCCTTTTCAGGCTCGAAAGGCATGTCATCCTTTTCCTCGTATCCCTGAGCCCCAGCGGTCCATATGTAGTTGAGGCAGCACATATCAACTATCCCCAGCCCTGCCCTTGCAAGCGCCTTGAACACGTTTACACCTCTCTCAACGGTGTCAGCTACTATGACGAAGTCTCTCCTAGGGAGGTTTGGCCAGAGCTTTATGGATGCCTTCGTCACTATGCCTGTCGTGCCATCCCACCCCACGAAGAGCCCCGTGATGTCTGGTAGAGGAGCTCTCCCGTACCAGTAGGGTGAAACCATCCCGGTTCCAGTTCTAATGATCCTTCCTGTTGGGAGGACGACTTCCACCCCATTCAGAAACTCTGATCCGGTTCCTCCAAGCATACTCAGGTTAAGCATGCCGTAGCACAGGTATGATGGGACGACTCCTGTTCCAGGAGGTGACCACGTTATTCCAGCTCTAAGGTCTGGGTGGTGGCGCTCCAAGTATCCTTCTAGGTCGCCCCACGTTATCCCTCCCTCGACGACGGCGTACATGTCGTCCTCGTTGACCTCCAGCACATTGTTCATCCTTCTTAAGTCAACCACTATTCCCCCTTGGAGGGGGTTACATATCCCGCCTATGTTTATCCCTGAAACCCAAGGTACGACCGGGAGGCGCCTCCTGTTGGCGAGGAGCACTATATCCCGGACTTCCTCGACGGTCCTTGGCATGACCACGAAGTCGCATCGCCCCGGCTCCTCAGCCGTCACGAAGTCCATGTGGTACAGGAAGCACTCCTCGACGCGTGAAGACACGTACTCTGAGCCAACTATTTCAGCAAGCTCGCTATGGATCCTTCTAACCTCAGATTCCTCTAAGAGAACCATACATTAGCCCTCCTGAGGAAAGTAATATTTTTAAAGAGTTTTTGTATCCATATATTTTATATTTGTGATTTAATAAATTTTACATCAATGACTCCATCTAATGGTGTTGGTGGAGGGAAACATGATAGACAAGTTTCTCAATCAGCTTCTTATGGTTCTCATAATTAACGGTGGCTTCCTCACGGGCGAGCTCATACTAGGGATAGTTGGCGTGGTAATCATAGCCTACTTCTGGAGGAAGGGTGATAGGAATCCTCTTTGGATATTCATTTATGGCTATAGTGTTTGGGCGGTAGCTGAGGTTGGCATGGCTGCTATGGGGTTCCGCTGGATAACAATTCCCATACAGCTGCTTGGAGGAATTACCGTTTCATACCCGATCCCTTCGTTGATACTGGCCATCAGGGAGGGTGGTGTCCCGACGGTTCTCTCCTACCTGTTTGCTAAATACGCTGTCGCAGGGAAATACAGGAAGGCGGCGCTGCCACTCTTAACCATAGCAGCCCTAATGTTTCAGGAGCAGGCGCTGAAGATCATGGCGGCTAATGGCATACCATTTTTCATGCAAATACTAGGGATACCCCCACTAGGACACGTGTTATCATGGGTTGTTTGGAACCATGCCGTCAGTATAAGGTGGCTTTTCAGCCCGGGAAGCGTTGGAGCGGTTACGTCGATGACCATCATAGGATTTCTGGTTCTTGCCAAGCTCAACGGGCAAAGCCCGAAATACTGGAAGTTCGCCGCATTCCATTACACGGCGTTCGCATTTTACATAACGCTTTTCTGCATGCAGCAGCCGTGGGCCTATGGACGCTTAGTAGCTATCCCAGTCATAGGGGCAGGTGCTTGGACTTCGCCGATATCGCTTCTGCTCACGTACATGTGGATAGTGAAGGGGCTACCCTGGATCCCCTGGCTGTCTTGGATGGGGGTGAAGGCTCCGGTGGAGTTCTGGCTTCTCCCGGCGAACTTTGAGGGTTCGATGATATCCCACCTCTATGACATACTGAACGAGGCGGCAAGCTCGCGTTTAGCACTGCTGACCGTCCCGTTCTTCCTGAAGATCGTTGAAATGCCGGAGGAAGCGAGGGAAGTTGAGGTGGCGGCGTCGCAGAAGTGGATGTCAGCAGCATACTTAGCCATACTTGTAGTGCCTGTTCTCTTAACGGCAATATGGCTTTCATCACTCTCAGACGGGTTCTTAGCAGGATTTGCGGCAGGGTTATTCTATGGCGCGGTGTTACTAGCTGTTGGAGCGGTGGTACTGACCGTGATTTACGTTGCCTGGAGGGCTGCTAAAGGGCAAGAGCTAAAATGGTGGTGAAAAACACAACCCCTCCTTTTTTTATAGTGAACCATGAAGTGCTTCTTAAACTGGTAACTGGTAAATGCGGGTTCATAAAGGGTTTAACGTTGCAGAGTGCATGGGAAAACGAACATGATGTGGGTGTTGCTTGGAAAAGTTACCATCACGCCTTCGCTGGAATGAGGGTTTTAGAGATAATGTTTATTATTCACTTTTACCTTTAGGTGAATTCTTAGAAGTTAACGAAGGAAAGTTGTCACGGAGATGCACCCTGTTCTGTAAGGGGATTGCTGCTTTGAAGGAGGGTCTCTGGGGGAGGGTGGTGAGCTGATTGGAGGAAGTTTTTACAAGTCCTCTCCTCCATTGAGAACGAGTACGTTAGAGGGTGGAAGAATAAGGGAGGAAAGGTTATTGGTTATGCTTACGTTGCGACCCCGAGGAAGATCATTGAGGCGGCAGGCATACTCCCATACAGGATTAGGGGCTTAGGCGAGAGGGAGGCGGCGAGGGCTGACGCGTACCTTTCAAGGTTTAACTGTGCATTTTGTAGATCCTGCTTAGATTTGGCGTTAAGGGGGGAGTGTGACTTCCTTGATGGCGTAATGGAGACGAATGAATGCGACCACATGAGGGGCATTGTTTGAAAAAATTGGAACTATGTTAAGAAGCCGAAGTTTTCCATTACCTTAAAGGTTCCACACGTGGTCAATAAGAGCTCTATCAAGTACTTCAAGGAAGAAGTGGAGGGCTTAAGGATGGTGTAGAAGCCTTCTTCGGGGTTGAGGTGACCGATGAGAGAATAACCGAGGCTGTGAAGGTTAAGGAGGAGATAAAAAGCTGGATTAAGGGAGGCTTTATGGGCTAAGGGAAAAGGGATGAGCCGGCACTTACTGGAAGTGAAGCCCTCAGCATAATGATAGCTGAGGGGTCCATGCACAGCAACGACTTCAAGAAGATCCTGTTTGACGTCCTTAGTGCGCGGCTAGGGATTAGCTAGGAGCTAGCTTAAAGATTACCCTTAGAGGAAGACACAGGTTAAGTGTATTGCCCGTTGGAAAGGGGTTGTTACGAAGTCGGTTAAAAGCAGGTTGCATTGTTAAGAGGAGGGGGGTTAGAAGGTGAGCTGCGGACTTTATGTTTACGCGGCAGAATTTGCTTTTAAAAGCTAAGATTATAGGAGGAAGCACCTTAAAGATTTGAAACGTTTCATCGAGCTTTTTATGTTGGATGGCTGGTTCGGCTTAGGTCAAGGATTAAGCATGGGATTATGCTCGTTTGCGTGGGGTCGCGTATATCCTTTTTAATCAGGAGGGGGTCGATGTAGGCGATTAACGTTTTCCCCGTGGTGTCCGATTTAACTCTCCAGAACCTTTTGAGGTCTTCCTCGGCAAGCCTTCTCCTCCCCTCCATGTCAGACCGTTCCGCTAGCTCTACGGACTTCAAGTAGAAGTCCGTGATCGAGTAGTTCACCAGCCTTAGGTTGAACTTCAGCTCCTTGTCTCCAAGCTCCTCCAGCGTTTTAAGGCTGACAACTACGGCGTCGTCGAAGTCCCTAAGGCTTTCCTCTTTCAGAACTATTAATGGGCAGACGAACCTTGATGCTTGAAGAAGCGAGTCTAAAACAGGGTTCCCATCAACCTTTGGTAAGATTACTATTTTCCTCCAGCCCAGCTTAACCCCTAAAGCCTCGGAGACCCCAAGCTCCCTGTACCTGAACCTCCTCTTAAGCCAGTTAAGCTCGGCTTCCGGAGAGACATCCTTTGAAAAGTAAATCACACCCCTAAGATTCTTCACAAGATATAGATGCAGAGGTTCCGGGATGGCATTCATGACAAGCCACCTCAGACGCATTGCATCTCGATTCTACGTTCTTAAAAGTTTACGGGGGATTGGCTGCTGTAGAGATGTAAGACGCTTCTCTCCCTATTGCCCGCCTGTCGCTGCAGAGGATGAACAAACGGCACTTCCAGTTTTACTTGGATATGAGGGTGGGTGTCGGCCCGCTAGCGCATAGACGGGGAGCTCATATCATTTTCTGGAGGCGTGATATGTACCATTTAGGCGTCACCGTTCCGAGGTACATGAGTATCAGTGCCAGTAAGATGAAGCCAAACCCTATGAACATTAGCACAGAGTAGGGTCCTCCTATCACGGCGTCGAGGGTGTAACACACGAAAAATCCGAGGGCCATCATAAATCCGTAACTTACCGTTTTAAGCCTAGCGGCTTTAAGTGGCTCCGCTTCTCTCCTTATTCTATAGCGTAAGAACACGAGTATTTGTACTATTGCAATGAAGTTAACTACAAGGAGTAAACCGTTCGAGAGGGGCCTTAAGTCAGGGTATATGCCGACGCCCAAGTTGAAAAACGGGTCTAGGGTTCCGAGCAGGTACGGCTTTAGCTGCATGTCTAGGAGGCTGAGTCTTGGAGCATAACACCCAAACCAGTTTTGCGGGGATGCCAGTAGGGTTAGAAGCGCAGCCAACGGTACGAGTACGGATGCTTCCCTTTTTGCGCTCGGCTCCTCCTGCTCAGACATTAAATGGCTGAATTTGAGCATGAAGTATGGTGCGATGCCCGAGAACATCATGGCTACTGGTAGGCAGCACGGGTAAATGAAGCCATACCGAGTCGTTGGGTTAAATGATACGCCAAAAACCACAAAGAAGCTTAATCCCGTGGTCATCGTTGTGACGCTCAGCGTGTAAAAGGCGAAGGCCAAGGTGAAGTAGTCCATTACACGTCTCCCAACTCCTATCAGGGGCCTTGACGCCCTATAGGCAAGCAAAGTCAGGGTCGCCGCGGCTACGGTCATTGCACCATAAGCAAAAAGCGAAGCCCATACCCTAGTGTTCACAAAGTATGGAACGCCTCCAAGACTCGCCTGTGCCGGAATAGTGTAGGCAGCATACACAGCCATGAAAACAAGGGAGAGTATGGTGAAAAACGCAAGGTAGCTCTTCACTTCCATAATTCTCCACCTACAACGAAACTTAAATTAGATGATCTAAAATTAAAAAATTTTCTTTTTTATTTTTAATACCACGTTGGTATTTTCTTCGGTTTTCAATGGTTAGGCTTAGTCGCTCTAACATAAGTTATATGAATATGTCATAGGGGGTGGGGGTTTCTTTTGGCACCTCATTTATTTCCGTACATTTTATGGTGAGTGATGTGAAAAAGTCGTTGATGCTGGATGTTTCTTCTGCTATCTTCCTTGCCCTTTCTTTTGCGTTTTCCGTCCCGCAGAGGGTGTAGAATTTTATGGCGTTTAATGCTGCTAGCGTGGACACTATTGGTATGTACCTAGATGTTCTATATGTTTCCTCTAGGTTTACGGCCACCTCTTCAAGCAGTTTTCTCCTCACAGAGTCTATGGTGATGAAGTTAGCTAGGTATCCTAGGGCTTCGAGCACATCCACTCTGACGTGGAGGTAATGGTGAAGGGAGCTTTTCCCTATGCGTTCCAGCTCTGGGGTGACTATCTGCTTAACGTAGTAAGGCAGGTCGGGGATCGATTTCCCCGTGAAAAATGATAGACGCGAATATGCTGCTAGCATGCCCATCATCGACATGACATACATGTCTACTGATATCCTGTTCTCCTTTGCTGCGTTTAAGAGCCACTTCACTACGTCGACGACCTTCTTCCCGTATGTTGGGACGAGTTTTCTCGCTTCCTCCACTGGGATGGCGAGTAAAAGCAAGCTGGTTAAGGCGTTGTATGTAAACCAATAGTTTGCAGCCAGTATGTCGTTGGGAACACGCTTGGATAGCTTCTTCAGAGAGCCATACCACTTCTCCACATATGCAAGGTTCTCATTAAGGATTTTACGGCCTGACTCGAGATCCATATCTTTTTCCATGAGGTTGTTCAGCAAGACAAACTGTAATGCTATAAGGTAGTTGTATGCGACTTCCGCGAGGTTGGACGGCACATTGCTCAACTCATATTTTATGTTACCGATAGCAACATTCCACTCGGCAAACCCCTCCGATCTCAGAATAGATGCCTTCATGAAGGAAGGAGAGGTCTTTAGGACGCGTTTAAAATATGGGTATTGGTCCCCCATGAGTAGCTCAGCCAGCTCTAGAAGCTCGGCTTTCCCTGTCGGCATGGTTAAAGCCATGTAAATGGTTCCATGGTTTCCGTGTTCTTTAAATTTCTCGCTGATTCTGAAAAGGTTATCCTCGACCACGCCCTCCTTCTCATAATATGTTCCAGGCTCCAGAAACCTTCTTAGCTCAGCCATTAGGAGCTCCTTCGCCAACCCATCCTCCACACCAAGTATTACCGAGTACACCTGGCTTAGGGGTGGAGCCTTTACTTCAGGCGAAAAGGAGTTAAGCTTCAACGCTGCCTTCGCATAGAGAATTCTTGCATGGTCAGACTCGAAGAGTGCAGGGGCATCCTTAACGACCCGCTCGAAATTCCCTTCTAAAAAGGACTCGATAAGCCCTTCGACGCGCACCTTTCCCGTGGACGGCTTCACGCTAACTGGTGCAGACTCCAGCTCTCCAGGAAGAAACAGTATTTTCCCCAGCCCTATATTCCTCCCTTTCCCAACGCTGTTAACGAACGCAATTATCATTTCAGCTATCCTGATAAGGTTAGAAACCGATGGTAAATACTCAACGATAACTTTCCTAATAATCCCGTTTATAACCCTCTTTGCCTCGAAGTCGTATACGAGCTTCGAGGAATCATCAACTGTTCTTAACACTTCATTAAGCACCATGTCAGCAAGCTGACGCAACCTTGAATCCTCACGGTCAGATATAAGCACAAGAATTAGGTCGCTGGAATAGGCGAAATATAAATGATATTTTTCGGTTCTTACATACTTAACTTTCGTCTTCGTGACTTCTGCAACTACGCTGTTAATGGCGGTCATCGCCCCGGCAAACAACACCTCCTGGTTCCCCAACACGTCCACAATGCTACTTGTAACTAGAGGGGTCCCGCCACTGTCAAGCAGCATATACCCAACGAACATTGTTACCATACCAACTACCCGTAATTAACCTATAAAGAGAAAGAAGAAGAATATATAAATTACGAGTTTTGCCTTGCTGCACGAAGCAATACAATTTTCCCATCATCCCTTGAAGGTCATTACGGAGAGGAACAGTCTTCAGATGTACTTCTCCCACTTTCTACTAACTTTCAAATAGCAGCCAAAAACTGGAAGGAACCTCGTAGAGGAGGACTGCCTAAACGATGCAGGTTCATGCTGAAACAGAAGGAGAAAGTATTTGGCTTAGAGGAGGAGTTGAACCATGAAAAATTAGCTCTCATATAAGCCAGATAGGGGCTGCTTGTAGCAGGAGCTTACTGAGATCCATGTTAGGAGGAACCTTACAGTTAATGACGATGTGAAGATAGTGATTCACGCCTATTAATTTTCAATCTCTTCTTGTAGTCAAGTTCATTCCCCTTTGGCAAGGGAAAAAGAGGAGAAGAATGATTGATGAATGAATGTTGACTTACTGCTTTTCATATTTGTGATTCAGCATGGGTATCCTTCAGCAGGAAGGATGCCACGAAGACTATTACGCCTATGATCACGGTTGCTATTATGGCGGTGAGGAAGGCTCCGGGGAAGGCTAGGGGGGCTGTCGGGATCATGCTGAGCCACCATGCCTGGCTTATCATGGCTATGTAGCATTGCCAGTAGTAAAGCTGCGACATCAAGTATGGTATGGATGATGTTTCAAGCGACTCAACCACTAATGGGCCTACTGATCCGCCTAGGTTGCCGAAGGTGTATAGTCCTCCAACCGCTAAGCCCGCCAGCTTCGGCCCTATCTCCCTTGTTTCCATTGCGATTTCGAAGGATATTGGAAGGCATGCTAGCAGGAAGAACCCTAGAAGGAAGGCGGCTACAGCCGTTACGAGCCCGCTTGTTGTTCCTATAAGGTATACGAGCGGTGGAACCGTTGCCACGGAGACTATTATAAACGGTTTCCTCCTATTTACTTTGTCGGAGAGTGATGGTAAGATGATGCATCCGATGATCCCGCCGAGGGTTATTAGTGCGCCAACGGTTCCACCCTGAATCTGCGACTGAGAGATGATGAACGGTAGGAGCCATGGATATGCTTGAGCCAAGTATATTTCCAAGGCTTTTTCAAGCGCTGGAGCATTAGATGAAACTATCATTTCGATCCACGTTGTTAACCCAAGGTACACCCAGAAGCCTCCAAAGAATAGTATTGAGAGAATTTGAAACTGTCTAACTCTTAGTATTTTGGAGAAGCCTTGCCTTACTGGGACTTCTTCCTCTTCAACTCTTGGTTCAGGTGGCTTCGGAGGCTTCTCCTCAGCGACAGCGAAGAATATTATGGCGACTATCACTGCGAACACACCGTAGGCGAGGCTTAGATCTCTCAGGCTTCCACGTGGGTCAAGGAGAGGGTTGCCGAACACGTTTACTAGGACTGGGGAGAGGAATAGGGGAACCATTAAGCCGAGGAAGCTTGAGAGAGTTCCTATTCCCTGAGCGGTTGCCCCCTCACTAAACGGGAACCACTGGGTTGTAAGCTTCGATATTGCATCGAATGTGAAGAGTCCTACTGTTGTTATTAGTATCTGGCTGATCAGGAGCGTTACTAGATCTGGCGCGAACGCCCTCAGCACCCCTATAACCGCGAGGGAGGCCGCAGTCACGCCGACAGGTTTCTTCCACCCCCACTTGTCGATTGCGGCTCCACATGGAAAGGAGAGTATGGTTGACACGATCGGGCCTTCAATGGTTAGGAGGGCGATCAGTCCTTGATCGGCGAATGGGCCGTAGGCGAACGCCACCGTTCTAGGGATCGTTGCAAACTCTATCCACAGGAGCTGGGCGGTGAAGAAGACCAAGCAGAAGGAGCCAAGGACAGCCCAGCGGCGCCGATACACTTGATATTCTGCTTCGCCCATTTCACTCTCACCTCGAAACATTATTCTCCATGGAACAAACAGATTGGTAGAGTGACACTCACTTTTAAGGTCTACTATTCTGATTGAAGACATAGAATGAAATAGATGGTTTTTGAAACTTAAATTAAATTAGTGTTTTAAATGTTTAATTAACGATTTAAAAAAGAAAAAGGGTGAATAATGGTGAAAGTAAGGGGAACGTGACGGGATATGAGGGAAAGCATTAGGTTAACGTAGGGGCGTTTGCGAACATTTACAGCTAAGATGCTTCATGCGATGGTCAAAGTGAATTTAGCGTAAAGGTGAGATTCTGTCTGATGAAAATTGGTATATGAGAGATGTTCTTGATTTCCGAGTTACTTTTTAAGATCAGGTGGCTTTTTAAGCTTGGATGGATCAGCATTAAATCAAGATTCAAAGCTTTCTTTGCTTTTGGTGAGGTTTATGGAGGTTGCCGAGAAGGCTATTAGGGTTCTATCAAGTGCGAAGTATGTTGATGCTAGGGTTTTAAAGCAGCGAAGTGTTCAATTCAGTTTGAGGGGGGACTCGGCTGAACATTCCGAGTTTAGGGTGGAGAGAGTTATTTGCAGGTGTATTGCTAATGGCTATGGGGTTGCCAGCGCTGAGCTTACCGAAGACTTAAGAGGAGAGGAGGTTGGGGAAAGAGCGTTAAGGCAGGCTATGGCTGCTGAGGGAGAATACCACCTTGCAGAGGTGAACGTTGAACAGGGAGAGAAGGAGTGGAGGGTTAAGGAGGAGGTTAGCGTAGAGGCCGCTGAGGAGATCATGCTCGGGTTGAGAGGAGAGGTTTACGATCACTTGAAAGGGAAGCCCTTTAGGCTAGAGGTTATTGTTACTCACACGTTAACTGAAGAGGTTTTCATTAACTCTGATGGGGCGAACGTTAGGGAGGTTACTCCATTAACAGACCTAGTTGCTTACCTGGTAGTGAGGGATTTTGGGGAGGGATTTTCAAGTCTTTGCATTGGAGGGATGGGAGGCGTCGAAGCCGTTAAAGACTGGGAGGTAGGCGTGGAAGACATGGTAGCTAAAGCCGTGGATGGAGCAAGGGCGAAGCATCCTCCCCCAGCAGCTAAGTGGCGAAGGCAGACGATAATTTTAGATTGCGATGCTTCAGGTGTCATTGCACACGAGGTGGCTCATATGCTAGAAGGCGACATTTACAGGGGGGAAAGAGTGAAAGGGGCTAAGTTGATCGACGAGTTCAAGATCTTCGACGATCCACTTGTTAATGGGGGTTATGGCTCCTTTCAATGGGATGATGAGGGAGTGAGAGGAAGGAAGAAGCTTTTGCTGGCGCGGGGTCATGTAGGTCTCCTCCATACGAGGCTTTCCGCTGTGAGCGGGAATGAGGCCGGAAATGCTCATGGAGTTTACCATAAGCCAAGGCCCATGATGAGCAACGTCTACATTGCCCCTTCAGACTGGCGTATTGAAGAAATACTTGAAGAGACAAAGGATGGGTTCTACTTTAGGGGAGTGGTAAGAGGCGAGATAGTTCCCTTCGAGGGGGTATTCCACCTCATGCCCGAAGTGGCGTACGTTATTAAAGGCGGAGAAGTTGTAAAGCCGGTTAAAAACTTGAGGGTAAGAGACTCTATGTTTAACGTTCTCTCTGGGGTGGACGCTGTTGGGAGAGATTTTAAATTGAGGCCAAACATAGACAAGGGGTTTAGCATAAGTGAGGGAGGACCTCACATAAGGGTTAGAAAGTGTCGCATTGAATAGAGGGGGCGTGAATGGCGGAGGCGGCCAGTTTCATTCTCTCCATAAATAAGGAAATAAGAAAGAATGTTGTTCATCAAGTTGTGTAGGACGTTAAAACCGAGAGTAAAGGATGCTATTTAGGTGAATTAGGGAGGCTTGTAGGATCTCATTGAGTTTGAAGTGGTTATTGTTGGAGTTTAATGTCATGTTTGGAAGTGGAGTGTTGTTGTTTCTGAGAGAAGTTTTTCTTCATCTATCTTTACGCCTATTTTCGGTAATAGTTCATCTAAGGTTTCTCGCTTGCCTTTTAGAGGCGCTAAAATGAGGCGTTTACCGGGTGCGGGTATTACTAGTATTTCATCTCCTGGTTTGACTCCTAAGTGTTCTAAATGTTTTCGTTTGAGAAATGTGTGTCCTTTTTCATCGTAAACTTTTATAACATCCACGGTCAAAGTTATCACCAATTAACATAATGTTTAAACTTAATTTTAAGGGTTGTGGTGGCTGTGAAGATCCTTATCGAGACAACAGTCCTTTGGGGGCTTCTCTTCTCCGATTCGATCTACCATGACGCGGCGTTAAGGGTTGTGGAGGACGTGGATGTCGTCGTTCCCGCCGCGTGCTTTCAAGAGATAGTTTACCCTGCTTATAGGCTCTTTTCAGATGGAGGAAAGAAGCCTGAAGTGGGGATAAGTAAAGTTTTAAAGCTGGGTGAGGCGATGCTGCTTCTCTCATCTTCCCCTCAACTATTTGGTATGAGAAGGCTTGAAGTGGTTGAAACTACTCCTGAAAGAGTTGCCGGCGCACTAGCTATTGCTTCGAAACATGCAAAGATTTTCCTTAAGAGAGATGAAAAGACGGGAACAGCTTGGTTGAGGATGGTGGATGCTATAACTGCTTATACGTGGATGGAGTTAAAGTTGCCACTCCACGCACACGACCAAGCGATGAAAAAATTCGGGAAAATATACGGTTTAGAATACGTTGAATTCCCTTAAATGCCAGATGGCTTTGGAGGGTGAAAGCTGCTTAAATGACGATGAGAGTTGGTTTAAATTTCAATTTCGCTCATAATCATAATTTTAACCTTAAGTGGCAGGTGGAGCTTTTATTCTTCTCTTAATCTATTTGTGATGTGTCCACGTCGCTTGGTATGCGTATTTCCTTGGCTTCTCCGAGTAGTATCTCGCTTCTTACTTCATGGTATAGCTCGTCTAGTGCTTCCTGATAATCAAGCAGTCCTTGTTCTATTAGGCTCATTTTCTCCTCAAGCTGTCTTGTCCGCTCCTCTGAGATGAACTTTCCGTAGTGCTTGCTGAGGTACTCGTAGACCTTTATTCCCTTCTCTGTTGGCACTATGCGCCCCTTCTCCTCTTTGACGTACCCTCTAAGGAAAAGCTTTTGAACTATTGTAGCATAAGTTGACGGCCTCCCTATGCCTTTCTCCTTCATCATCCTGATCACGTCTGACTGCGTAAAGAGAGGGGCACTTGACACGGTTAGTACCTTAGCTTTAACTTTATGGGTTCCCTCAGGGAGAGAGCCTTTTAAGGGTGGTAGCATATACTTGTATAGTTGGTATGCTCTGCCTTCCGCCTTCACAACTCTTACCTCCCGTGCTTCAACACCGTCAGCTCTGATCCTGTACGTTTCCTTCAGGAGTTCTACTGGCGGGCACTGGGACGCCATAAACCGCCTGAACACTAAGTCATATAGGGCGATGTGGTCTCGGCTCAAACCCGTCGAAAGAGAGATGACTCCCTCATTAATTAGCCGTGTTAGATTTAAACGGTCTAGGGGTCTCGTCGGCCTTATTGCCTCGTGGGCGCCTTCAGCCTCCCACGTCCTCGGTGTAAAGTCGTCCTTAAGGTACTCCTTGGCGATTGTTAGTCCTCGCTCACTCACCCTAGTACTATCTGTTCTATGATAGGTTATAAGTCCATTTTCGAAGAGATCTTGGGCTAGCTGCATTGTTTTCTCAGCTGGTAGTTTGAGTATTAAGTTGGCATCCCTGAGAAGGGTATCAGTGGTGTAAGGCGGAGGGGGAGCTTGCCTCTCTCGTTTCCTTTCAACTAGGGAGATGTCGAGGGTTAACTCTTTACTTGACAAGCCTTCGATCCAGAGGGAAAACTTCTCTATGAAGGCGACCTTTTTCTTCCTTTTACTTTCCTTCGCCCTTCTTATTATCCATCCTAGAACTGGCGATTGAGCCCTGCCAGCCGAAAGCGTGTTATCCTTAAAGTGATCCCATAGTTTTCTGCTGAGAGAGAAGCCATCCCACCTGTCCTCCACTCTTCTGAATATCTGGGCTTCTACTAGCTTCTCATCCACGTCTCGAAGCTGACTCAACGCTTGAACCAGCGCCCTCTTAGTGACCTCATGGAACTCAGCCCTTTTAAACTCCTTTGCACAGGGCTTTAAGAGAACCTTTAAGTCCCACGCTATTTTTTCGCCTTCAGTATCAGGATCTGTTCCTATTATGACGAGCTCAACGTCTTTAGCAAGCCTTCTTAAGATCTCAATCCTAGCCTTGGAGTCAATGGGACTCCCCTTACACTTAGGACAGTTACGTTCCTCCACGTATTGATGGCCGCAATTTTTACATCTTTTGATAGACGTGTATACTGGAAGGTATTTTACGTCCCCCTCTTCTCCGTTTACAAGCACCCCGAAGAACCCTCTATCCTTAACGAGGTCCGTCACGTGTCCAAGCGACGCTGTAACGGTCATAATGTAATTTCCCGTCGCCACTTCGTAAGCGATTAATGCTACCTCCTCGTTTTCGTCCTTGAAGACCTTTGTGCTTGGCTGACCGAAGAATCGGGATATTTGACGCGCCTTAGTTGGGCTTTCAACTATGAAGAGTGCGGGTTTAACTAGTTCTTCTCCGCTTACTGGCACCTCCTTCCTCGACTGGTCAATTTCCTTCTTTAACATGCTGAAATCTACTTCGTTTAGATCCTTAAACTCTACGTCATAGTAGCTTGCCCTCTTAGAGAACACCTCGGCAAGTTCTCTGTCTTCTAGGAGGAGTGAAGCACCCTTAGTTATTCCTCCTATGTGGAGCCTGGAAGCCCTGCCTGACCCCTGGATGTACGTTCTTACGTCAGGAAGGAAAACTACTCCATGTTTAATTGCTGCATCCTCAACGCTGAGTTTAAGAGATGGTAAATGTTCTTTCAGAATTAAACGGATCTTTGCAGCGTTCCTTTCCACATTAGCTACGTACGGCTTTAACCTTTCATCGTCTTTGAAAAGGTACGCTAACACCTTTAAGAGTTTCACTGATACGGAGCCAACGTCTTCTATTTTCACCTGGAAAAATGGGGCTCCATAGAAAACGACATATCTGACTCTTTCTGGGAGGTTTAAACCTCTAACCAGTACCCCATAATAATACGCTGTGCCAACTAATACATCTAACTCGCCGCGGACAAATGCTTCGAAATCCTTCTTACTTTTAGCTCCAACAAATCCTGCTTTAATATCTTTACTCCTCAGAAAGTCTACAAGGCTACTTGCTTCGTCAGATGTTGAACAGTAAATTAGCCCTCCTTCACCCATTAACCTTACGGCTTTTAGAAGGTTATCCGGTGTTTTCTCTCCGAAGTATATGTCTTCAATATTCCTGATTTCGAAGCGGGAGCTTCCAATGTCGAAGTCAAGCAACTCCCTAAATAATTTCGCTTTAGCACCTTTCTTAGCGGTAGCTGTAGAAACCATGAGAACTCCTTCAAATCCTCTTCTCCTCTCCCATTTTCCATTATCTTTTTCGAAGCCTAGAAGAACGAGAAGCCTTTCAACGTTTCTAGAAGCCTTAAGGACGGAGTCGACGTCATCCACAAAGATGAAGTTGAAGGTTTTCTCCTTGATCTCCTCGAAATGGGATGAAAGAAACTGGGACGTAGTAACCAGTAATTGAACATCCTCCTTTAGAAGGGAGCTGAAGAATGCTTCACGCTCCTCCCTTCTCAGCCCAGAATGGTACCATTTAAGGTTAACTTGAATTCCAGTTCGACCCATGAAAAGCTTGAGCATGTCAACTAGCTGCTTAACTAGCAGTGTTGTTGGAACGATCAAGTATGAAGTAAAACCCCTCTTAGCTAAGAAGAGGGCCATAACTGCACCAAAGGACGTCTTACCTGTTCCGGTAGGGGCAACAGCGGCGAAGCTTTCATTTCTTAAAATCCGTCTAGCCCAGAGTCTCTGAAGGGCGCGGGGAGGAGCTCCCACCGCATCCTCAAAAAACGTCAGGAACTCCTTGAAGTAGTCGTCTATATCGAAGAGGCAGAGGGGCTTACCAGTAGCCTTGCAAACCGACGCTTCAACTTCACTCAGGGTTAAGTCTCCTCCACAGGAAGGGCAGAGGCGGGCAAAACTACCAGCAGCCACAGGATCCCCCCGTTAAGTTTCACAAACACTTCAGCCGCCATGCACTTTATGCCTCATTTAGCTGCATTCGCAAAGCAACTTCTAAGTAAGAGAAGGAAGTATTTTTTTAAAAAGGTATGGGGTTTTCCCACCTTCTAGCTCTAAGATAGGTTTTATACGTGTTAACCTTAAAAACCCTCTTAAAACATTAGAAGGTAGCTTTAAGTAGGATAAGCTCCATAGGTAAATGCTTAAGAGAGAACTTAAGGAAGGTGTCTATAAGTGCCGGGTAGCGTTATGGTCTTAGGTGGTTGCGGCGAGATCGGCCGCTCGGTTGTAAGGGATCTCCTAGAAACGAGTAGGTTCTCGAAGGTTATAGTTGCCGACTACAGGGAGGAGTACGGCTTACGCTTTGTTGAAGGGTTGGGAAGCAGGAAGGCTGTTTTCAGGAAAGTTAATGTTAAGGATAAGGAGGGGCTTGTCGAGAGCTTGAAGGGGGTTGACGTGGTTGTTAACACTGTTGGCCCATTTTTCGAGTTTGGGACAGCTGCCGCCCAAGCGGCATTAGAGGCTGGAGTTAACTATGTTGACATATGCGACGACCACGACGTAACAGAAAGCCTTCTTAACCTTAATAGGCTCGCAGAGAGGGAGGGGTTGACGTTCATTATAAATGCAGGGGCGTCTCCGGGCTTAACAAACATTATGGCGAAGATGGCTGCTGAAAGGCTTGACGAGGTTAAAGCAGTCAACGTTTTCTGGTATGAGGATACTGGTGAGACCATAGGCTATGGTCAGCTAGCTCACTGGGCTCACATAGCTATGGGGAAAGTGCCAAGCTACATTGGAGGAGAGTGGACTCTGGTGAGGGCTCTCACAGAGAGGGAGGAAGTAGAGTTCCCCGAGCCGTGTGGCCTCGTCCCGGTATATCACGTTGGACACCCTGAGCCAGTCACTATTCCGCGCTACATAGAGACGAGTGAGGCGACCTGTAAAGGAGGCATTCTTCCAGAGTCGAACATAACGTTAACTAAGGCCGTGGACAAGCTACTCTTCATTAAAACAAGCTGGTCGGTTAGGTGGACATGTAAGTTCTTCTTAAAGCTTCTTCCCTTGCTCTCAGGAAGCACGGAGGAGAGAGAAGTCGTTTCAGCTTTTAGGTCGGACGTAAAAGGGAAGAAGAGAGGAAGAGAGACCTCATTCTCCTACGCCGTCGTTGGAAAGGTTGCGAGGCTCACGTCGGCTCCAGCCTCCATAACAGCGCAGATGATCGGTGAAAGACAGGTTGAAAGCCGAGGTGTCTTCCCGCCTGAAGGATGCCCAGACCTAAACATTGAGACATTCATGAAGGAACTGAAGAGAAGAAACGTTGAGATAGTGGAAATGAAGAAATGAAGAGGGAAGGGTGGAGGAGCCTAGCAACCCCCGCCACCCTCCTTAACCACCTTTTTTCTAGTTTTATTAAATACATCTGAGGGGTGCCGGTTATTAATGTTGAGGGCGGGTAGGGGTTGGGTGTGAAATGGAGTGGTGTAACTTAAGGAAACGTAGGTTTCATTTTTTAAAGCGTGACGTTATCCCTTGAAAAGCGTTCTTAACCTAATGACTATGAGGCACTGTTTGGCGTTTTAACTTTAGCTCTTGTTTTTCAGTTAGGGTTTCTGCGTTTTCAGAGGGGGGCGCAACTCTTTTTAAGTGTATGTGTGCATATGCAGGTACATATGACAAAGACGATATCTCTCTGAGGCGTATAATTTGCTTAAAAGCGTGAAGAGAAAGAACGAGAGTTTTTCGGATGCGATTAAAAGGCTTATCGGAAGTAAGGGAAGGCTGGCTGAGGTGCTTGACTTATGTCCTGAGGTTGCAGAGGAGGAAGAGTTTGAAAGAGCCGTTAAGACGGTGAGGGAAAGACTCGACGAGGAAGTTGAAAGGGTTGTAGATGAAGTGCCTTGACGCAACCTACTTCATAGACCTTGTCAGGAGGCCGGGTGCCATCAGGAAGCTAACAGAAAAACTAGATGCTGAGGGAGTTCACGCAACAACAACTATTAACGTGTTTGAAGCCTTATTTGGAGCGTTCAAGGTTCACGGGGAGAAAGGGGAGAAGATGAAGAGGAAGCTTACTGAAGCGTTTAGCCGGCTTGAAATTCCGGAGTTCAGCTACAGGGACGCCGTGCTTGCAGCCGAAATAGGAGGTAAACTTAGAAAGAAGAATAAAAATGTTGAATTAGATGTTTTAACCGCAGCCATAGCCATTGATAATGGATGCGAAGCGGTCGTAACAAGAAAAAAAGGCACTTTAAATGGATAAGCGAGGTAACAGGTTTAAAAGTGGAGGCATACGAGATTTAGCGCAGCTCTAACCGAAGCGTTTAGAGGAACTCTTAGTTTGAGAAGTGAGAGAAAAATCTGTTTGGGTGAGACGGCCACCCAAACCACCGGAAAACTTATTGAAAAATCCTCCTTGAAAAAATCCTCCTGCCGCCTTCAACCCTGATGGTTCACGTTCCTGCTTCTAGAGGCAGAAAACGTCTACGGCGTCTCCTGAAAGTTCACACGATGCTCCTCTCCCAAAGATATTCTTCTGTTAATGTCGTCTCCTCCCCTTCTATGATTTTCCTGAGAGAACTTGCCGCCCCATTCTTTGAGAGGGGCTGATTGTTAGAGCCACACTGCCACGAGTAAGTGCAGTTTGGGCAGCCGCTCTCACTCTTACACTCACATTCCTCAAGTATTATCAGCGCCCTCCTGAACGCCTCTTCCAAGTTATTATAGAGCAGGAGGGAGATCCCGTTCCCCCCAGGGCACGCATCGTAGGCGAATATGACCCCCGATGAACCCATCGAGACCCCGCCTATCTCCCCGCTTCCTCCTCCCGTAAGCATGTTACTGCTTTCTAGCACTACGTGCTCCACGGCGTGGAAACTTCCCGCCAGGAACTCCTCTCTTTCTCTTCTCCCCACTTTTTCCTTCACGTCTGGCTGAGGCGCCCTAAAGGCCAGCCCAAGGGTGTTGAAAGAGTACTCTATTGGGTCCTCTAAGGCTTTGACTTCTACAATCCTGTCGCTCACTATCTCCTTCACCACGTATTCCTCAACTACTTGGGTGATGTTAAGCTTGCAGTATGACACCTCGACGCCGAAAACCTTCCTCCTCTCCACGGTACCCAGTATTTGCGGCTGCGAGTAGAATAGGGCTTCAGTCTTGTAAGGGTAATCGTCGGGGAGCAACTCCACCTTAGCCACCCCTACACCACCCTTAAACCTAAACGACTTTGACAGGTAGTTTCGCCCCCCATGAAGGTATACTGCGTTTGGGAAGAGCTCTCTTGCAGCAAGAGGCATCTCCCTCTCCCCTATCTTCCTCCCCTCCTCGTAGATTTCCACAACCTCCCCGATCCCCCTTATGTTATACCTCGCCGTCCTTCTCCTGGCTTCCCGTGTGGCGTAGAGTAAGCCACCCTGTTCAGCCAGCATCCCCTCCTCCCTTAATTTTTCTATTACTGGCTGGAACTCTTGGAACTCGCCGGGCTTTAATGGTTCATCCATTGCTGCAAAAAGTATTTGGTGCTCCGCCACAACAGGGTTTCTGGGCTCAACGTAGGCAGGGTCAACGTCAGTAAAGTAGACTTCAGGATGGTTTTTATAGTATGAGCTCATTGGGTCATTCCCTCTCAGGGCCAACACGCATAAGCCCTCCTGCCCTTTCCTTCCAACCCTCCCGGCACGCTGTGCAAAGCGGGTGTACCCTGTTATCATGGAAATAACCACGTCAAGATCTCCTATGTCTATTCCCAGCTCAAGTGTTGGGGTTGCAACAATGCACTTCACAACGCCAGACTTGAAGTCACGTTCAACCCTACGCCTGTGGCTTTCAGGTAAGCCTGCTCTGTGAACTGGAACTAGGATCCCCCTCCTTTTAGCTATCCTCGCTATCACTTCCGCGTCCTTGTGCGTGTTGGCGAAGACCAAGGTTTTCAGTTTCTCTTTGACGCACCTACTTATCACGTCAACGATCATCGTGCTCACCGACCTAGTTGCCGGGTAAAGCATTACGAGGTGCATCACACCATGCTTCCCCTCGCTGCACGAGACTACTTCGACATCCTCGCCTACGAGGGCGCTTCCAAATTCTTTCGGGTTGCGTATGGTGGCTGACGCTCCGATAACCTGGAATTCTCCGCACAGCCTTCTCATGCGCTTCAGAATGAAGTGGACGTTCGCCCCGAAGGCTCCAACGTACTCGTGGATCTCGTCCATCACAATAAACTTGGCTGATGATATGAGGTGGGAGAACCGATCCCTTCTCTTCAAGTGGTAATCTATCATGTCAAAGTTCGTGATGAGGACATCGGGCGGGTTGCTGTAGATCCTGTTTCTTTCACTCGTCTGCGTGTCCCCATCTAGGACTTCAACGGTTATCCCGGCATACTTGCTTAGGGCGCGAAGCTTCGGAAGCTGATCCCTGTTAAGCGCCTTAGTTGGATATATGAAAAGGGCTTTCACCCCCCTACTTTGAGGCCTTAGCCCTCCAAATCTACTCCTGGACTGGAGTATGAGCTGGAAAACCGGGAGGGCGAAGGCCTCGGTCTTACCTGTAGCTGTCGGCGCAGCTATGATAACATGCTTTCCCTCTAAGACCTTTCGAATCGCCTCCTCCTGAAACCTGTAAAGTCTGCTTATTTCAAGCTCTTTAAGAGCTTTGACGAGGGGTTCTGCAAGGCCACTCTCCTCCACCCTCCCGCCTTTAGCCGGCTCAACCGGCTTAAAACGGCGGTAGAGCGCAACATAGTCGCCTCCTAGCAGGATCTCCCTCACCACGGGTGGAAGGCTGGAGAGCAAAGCCCCCTCCTCTTTAAGTTCAGACTCCAGTACATGAAGCGGCTTTACGAGGCCAAGCTTCTCGAGCCTAGCTCTGCTTAACTCCTTGATGCCGCCTTCCTCGAAGGCGTCTTGAAGCTCAAGAAAGGCTTCTACTTCCGTTGATACGCTAGGCGACGTAGGGAAGCGTAAGCCGCATTCTAAGCATGAGATAATGAATCCTCCACCTTTAATCCTAGTGAACTTTAAGTTTCCGCCACATCGAGGACATGTGTACAATGTCCTTTCACCAGGAACATGGATCACTTGAATACCCTAAAAAACTGACGAGGAAAGGTTTGAACTCTATCTGTGGAGTTTCACAGGTGGAGGCGGGAAATGGCTACTTCGGGAGAGATGAAGATTCACCTTTAGGCTTCTATCCTGGTTTGAGGGAAAATTCATTAATACATGTTTGAAGCCGTTTAATTGGTAACTGTTCTGTTGGGGTGGTGTCCTCTTGAAGGTTTTTGGCATTGTGGCTAGCCGTAGAAGGCTTGGCAACTCCGAGATTCTCGTTAAGGAGGCGTTACTTAGGGCTAAGGAAATGGGGGCTGAGGTTGAAGCCATCAGGCTAACAGACTATGAGGTGAAGGTTTGCAAGGCATGCTACGCGTGCCTCTGGGACGAGTGCAGGATTGAAGACGACGTTAACTGGATCTTCGATAAAATGGCTGAGGCTGACGGCGTCATCTTAGGGACACCGGTTTACATCCTTATGGTTCCCGGAATACTGAAGATGCTGACTGATAGGGTTTTAAGCCAGTTTGCAAGGGTGAAAAGGTATTTTGGCAAGCCAGCAGGAGTCATAGTGACTGCTGGAAAGGAGGGATGGGAGGCGCTTGGCATGCCGACTGCAAGCATATTTCTGAACACCATGGGATTTAGGATTGTCTACAGGTTTCTGGCTTATGGCAGGGGGCCGGGGGAAGTTCTCTTGAACCCGGAGAACGTTAGAAAGGCAAGGGAGCTCGGTGAGGTTCTAGTTAGAAGTGCAAGAGGTGAAGAAGTTGAGGTAGAGTTAGAGGGATGCCCCATTTGCGGAGCGACGTTCTACGAGGTCGTAGAGGGAGGAAGGGTGAGGTGTCCCATCTGCAGGATCGAAGGTAAGCTCGTTGAGGAAAAGGGAGGGTTTAAGCCCATCTACGACAGGGAGGAGGTTGAGAAAAGGCGGAAACCCGAGTTTTACCTTGAACACGCTGACTGGCTTAGGTGGACTAAGGAGAAGTATGAGGAGATGATGGAGGAGATCAAGAAGCTGAGGAGGAAGTATGAGGAGTTTGACCCATTCATAAGGAAGCGGGGCTGAAGCGTCACCGCCTTAGCCTCTCAACCTTCGGGAACCGTTTAACGGTGAGCCCGGGCTCCACTAGGAATGGCGTGAAGGAGTCCACGTCGGTGAACTTCAGAATTGGGGAGAGGTAGTCTCTTTCCCTGTTGATGACGGTTCCGGTTGCTAGGGGGTGCATTGAGGGGAGGACTAAGAGTTCTGACCCGGCGTACTCTCCGAGCAGGAAGGCTTTATACCTGAACTTTGTCCCAAACTCATCGCGTAGCACGATCGATGGGTGCTCGTGGCCCATTATTATGTACTCGGCTTTCTGTGTTGGAAGCCTGTGTCCGTGGATGAAGAGGTAGTCGCCGATTCTGGCTTCCTGAATTAATGGTAGCTCGTACTTTCTTAGAAGGGTTACGATGAAGTTGTCGTGGTTCCCCCTCACAAAGACGAGTTTAACCTTCTCTTTAACCAGCGTTTCAATGAGGTCCCTGACCTCGATCCACTCCTGTAGGCTTGCCTCCCCGAACTCGTGTTTAAAGTCGCCGTTGAGAACTAGGATGTCGGGGGATGCCTCCTCCAGCATTTCAAGGATCAAACTTTTCATCTTCGGGTACTGGCTTGCTATGAATATCCCCTCCTCTTCCCTCAGCACGTCCTCGTATCCCAAGTGGAGGTCTGCGACGACCAGAGCTCCGATCTCCTCGATCATAAGACCGAGGTCTTCGAGGAGTTTAGCCCATTTTATCGTCAGCATCCTCCACCACTCTTCTGTAAAGGTATTCGAGTAGCTTCAGCCTGTCCTCCATCAGTATGACGTCGGACAATCCTGAAAGGTATATTCCATGCGCTAATGGACTCGGCACAGGAGTCCGTACGGGTGTTACTTCGAGCTCCCCTCTCTCTATCATCCTGAGCACGGTTAGGGCGTTTTCAACGTCCATGACGTCCTCCATGATCTCCCTTTCTGTTTCCTTAACTACAGGAAAGTCGTCTAGGTCGGATACGACTCTGAGGAGCGACTCGGCGTTTCTCATCTGCCTTTTAACCCTTATTTCGTGTCCCTTATAGTTTCTGAGCACCATGAAGCTTCTAGCAGCTACGTGGCGGAAACGCCTCTTGAACATCTCAGTGTTCCTTATAGCCCTAGACAGGATCTCTTTAAGGTTGCTGGAGGAGACGCGGCTTATAAGCCAGTAGACGTCCACCTTCTTCCTCCTTGGAATTGTCAGCATGAAGCCGTGATCCGTAACAGTCAATCCGACGTTTACACCCATCTCCTTGCTTGCAACCCAGGCGTAAGCCCTCGAAAGGGCGTCGTTAACCCTCCTTCCGAAGAGGAACAGGAAGATAAGGTTCTGCCTTCCATCCTCGTCCTTAAACTCCTCCACTATGAGGCTTCTGCCATCAGGTTCAACCCCGTGACGCTCAAGAAACTCCTTTTCAACCTTGAAGAGGTTTAGCAGGGAGCGTGCAGCCCACTCATTGACCCTGAACTTCCTTTTCAACTCATCTAGCCCCACCCCCCCTCTGAACGCCTCCCCCATGAAGCGCCTTATCTCGCATGCTAGGTCGAAGCTTAAGGGGAGCATCTCGCTAAACCACGACGGAATAGTCGGCTTCTTCCCCTTAGCATCCTTAACATAGGCTTTAACCCCACTCGACCTCACAAACTCGTAAACTCTCCCCCCGAGAACGAATATGTCACCGGGTTCAAGCCTCTCCAAGAACTCCTCCTCGATGTTTCCAACGTACCGTTTCCCTGGGAGAGAGTAGACCTTTATGGCTACCTCGTCGGGTATGGTTCCAAGGTTTAGCATGTAGATCACACGTGCATACTTACCCCTCCTCCCGAAAACCCTATCCCTTTCATCATACCATATTTTACCGTAAACCTTATAGGGTTCAAGCCCGTACCCTCCTGAAAGGTATCGGAGGGTTTTCTCGAAGTCGTCCCAGCTCAGATCCTTGAACGTGTAGGATTTCCTCACAAGGCCGAATGCCTCCTCAGCATCCCACTTCTGCTCTAAAGCCATCCCGACCAAGTGCTGCGCCAGAACGTCGAGAGCATTTTTCGGATGCGACGCCCTGTCAAGCTTCCCCTCGTAGGCACACTTAACCATGACAGCACACTCAAGGAGATCCTCATGACTCATGCATAGAAGGACACCCTTAGAAACGTCCCTTATCCTGTGCCCGGCCCTCCCGATCCTCTGAAGACACCTTGAAATGCTCTTTGGAGATCCTATCTGGACGACGCAGTCTATGTATCCTATGTCTATTCCGAGCTCAAGGCTGGTGGAGCTCACCACAACTTTAAGCTCACCCCTTTTCAGCTTCTCTTCAACATCGAGTCTAACGTCCCTTGAGAGGCTTCCATGATGCGTCCCTATGTCATCCACCGCGACGCTGTCCTGAAGGTGGAATGCGACCCTCTCAGCGCCTGAACGCGTATTGGTAAAGATGAGCGTAGTCCTGTGCTCCCTTATTATCTCGTTAAGCCTCCTATACATCTCCTTGTTAAGCGTGTCAGCGTTCACGTGTATAAGGTCTGGGACGGGGGTTTCAACCCTTATGTCTTTCTCTTTAGCGTAGGATGCGTTAACCACCACGCAGCTCCGACCGTTACCCACAAGGAATCGGGCCACCTCGTCTAGAGGCCATATGGTCGCTGAGAGACCTATCCTCTGGAAAGAGACAAGCCTGTTAAGCCTTTCAAGGCTTAGTGATAGGTGTGCACCTCTCTTGTTCTCGAAGAGGGCGTGGATCTCGTCTACGATGACCCAGTTGGGGGTTAGGAAACGCTTGAACCTAGTGGCGTTGAGGACTATGGCGAGGGTCTCAGGGGTTGTTATGAGTATGTGTGGAGGCTTCCTCAGCATCCTCTGCCTTTCACTAGAGGGGGTATCCCCTGTCCTGACAGCGACCCTGAAGTTAAGCCCGATCTCCTCGAGGGGGACTAGCAGGTTACGCCTGATGTCGTTGTTTAAGGCCCTTAAGGGGCTAACGTAAAGGGCGTAAACCCTGTCGTCGAGGGAGCCGTTATCCTCCATGGAGGCGAGCTCGCTGATAACGGTCATGAAGGCTGCAAGCGTCTTTCCCGTTCCGGTGGGACTGGTGATTAGAACGTTCTCACCATTATGAATTAAGGGTATGGCCATGGCTTGGGGAGGGGTAGGCTCAAAACGCGAGTACCACCTAGCAACTCTAGGGTGTAACAGGGAGAGAATCTCGCTTTTAGAATAGGACTTGCTGGCGTACTGAATGGACATATACTCTGATGAGGCGTTAAGGCCTATTAAGATTTTCCCGGAAGATTTTCCCGACGGCCGCGCTCCCAAGAGCAACTCCCAAGCATTGTAAAGGAGGGAGAAATGAGGGGGTTAAATGGGAGGGAGTGGTGGATGGAAACATATATGTTAGTGGGGTTGAATCTTTGTTGAAGAGGGAGGTGGCGGAGGAGTTGAGGGTAAAGGTTAGCTACCTTCACATGATAGCTAAGGAGGTTGGTGTGAGAGAGGAGTACGTTGACGTCGACGACGGGTCGAGCTTAAAGGTGCTAGTTAAGAGGCTGGCTGAGAAGCATGAGGACGGGTTTAGCAAGTACATTTACAGCATCAAGGAGGATGAAGTGAAAAGGCACGCCCTGATACTTTTAAATGGAAACATAATTAGGGGGAGAGATGTGGAGAGGGTGACGCTGAGGGAAGGTGACTCGGTATTTTTCGGCGTTGCTGCAGCTGGGGGGTGAGCCATCCCGTAGTGGGTGGGCTACCACAGCTTCCCCTTGTATTGCCCTATTGCGGGGCATCCTAAGCACTTATTCTTCTTGAAGTAGGGGCAGTCCTTACAAAGTATCTTTGAGCCGCAGGGTGGCTTATCCGTTTTCTCGAAGCGCATTCTTATAGGGGCGATGAAGTCTTTCACCGAGGATATTATTATGTTGAACTCGACGCTTTGAACGTCTTCGTTAGGTCTTATGTGGGCGTCAACTATGGTCTCGATCGTCTCGATGTTTTCACCTAGGAAAAGCATGCAGACGTTCGTTCTCCCGGACACTATGAACCCGTTCATAAAGTAGGGGCAGTTCTTAAACGTTTCAAGGAGCCCTATGGGGTTCCTAGTTGTTACCTCAACCTTAGCGATGTAAACACCCATCTTCGACGGGTTAACACCTATAAGCTTAGATATAACCCCAGCTGACCTAAGCTTTCTTATCCTAACGGCCACGGAGGGCTGGGAAAGCCCTATCCTCTCCGCGATGGATTCTTGGGAGACGTCAGGGTCTTCGCTTAAAATCGTTATTATAGCTTTATCCTTCTCATCTAGCCTTTCAAAGGAAGACATGTCACACACCCTTCTGGCACATAAATACGGTATACAAATAATTTATTAAAGTTCGTAACCCCTAAGTAATAAGACTTATAGGTTTAGATAGCCTGAAAGCCTTTATTCCTATTAATTTAACGCCACAGCCACTCAGCGCCAGTTTAACGGCAAGAAGGGAAATATGGATTTGAATTTTGCTTTTTAGCCTACTTGAGCTTTTCAAGAATTATTGATGGGCACACCCTCGTGACCCCTTCCAACGACTCCAGCTTCTTCACAAAGGCGGCGAGCTCCTCAGACCCGCTAAACCAGTATTCAACGAGTATCATGTGGTCTCCGCTTGAAGAGTATAGGCTTACGACTTCATCCATTTCCTTCAGCCTTTCCAGAAGTGCCAAGTAGTGTTCCGGTTTCGCGTCCACGCCGATCAACGCTATTTCAAACCCTATTTTTTTGGGGTCAACCTCAACAGTATACTTTCTTATTATCCCTTGCTCCTCCAGCTTCCTCACTCTTTTCCTAACCGCTGTCTCGCTTACGCCGAGCAACTCGGCGATCTTCACGAAGGGTGTCCGCGCGTTCTCTCTAAGTATTTGTAGGATCTTAAAGTTTGAAATTCGAACCATAAAGGATAAATACTCAAACTTATTTATAAATTTAACGAACCAAAATATGGGGATAACGAACATGGAGGTCGAAGCAAGGTTCCCGTTAATAGGGGATAAAGCACCAGCATTTGAAGCACAGACAACCAAGGGGAAAATAAGGTTCCCAGACGACTACAGAGGGAAATGGGTCGTAGTGTTCTCGCACCCGGCGGACTTCACGCCGGTCTGCACGACCGAGTTCGTAGCATTCCAGAAAAGGTATGAAGAGTTTAAGAAGCTCAACTGCGAGCTAGTAGGACTCAGCATCGACCAGGTTTTCAGCCACATAAAGTGGGTTGAATGGATTAAAGAGAAAATTGGTGAAGAAATAAAGTTTCCCATAATTGCAGATGACACCGGCAGGATCGCTTGCCTGTATGGGATGATCCATCCGGGAAAGGGGACAAACACGGTTCGGGCAGTGTTCGTAATAGACCCAAAAGGAGTCGTAAGGGCGATACTCTATTACCCGCAGGAGCTCGGGAGGAACATGGACGAAGTGCTAAGAATGGTAAGGGCACTACAGATTTCAGAGGAGGAAGGCGCCGCCATGCCGGCCAACTGGCCCAACAACGAAATAATAGGAGACAATGTTATAATACCGCCGGCAATGAACGAGAACGAGGCGAAGAAGAGGCTTGAAAAGGCTAAAGCTGGAGAAATCGAGTGTTTCGACTGGTGGTTCTGCTACAAAAGCCATGAGAGTAATGAAAATTAATTTTAAGGTTAAAAGCGAGGATGAGAAAAGATGAAAAGGACGATTGAAAATCTTGCTAAGGCGTTTATAGGTGAGAGCCAGGCGAGAAACCGCTACACGTTCTACGCTAAGATTGCTAAGAATGAGGGATACGAGCAAATAGCCGAAATATTCCTCATAACAGCCGAGAACGAGAAGGAACATGCAAGCTGGCTGTTTAAGCTAATTAACGAGTTAAAAGAGAAAAGCGGGGAGAAGATAGACGAGGTTAAGGTGGAAGCGGTAGCCCCCTTAACTCTCGGCAGCACCGCCGAGAACTTAAGAGCGGCTATTGCCGGGGAAAACTACGAGCACACGACAATGTACCCTGAATTTGCCAATGTAGCGGAGGAAGAGGGCTTCCCTGAAATTGCTGGGAGATTGAGGGCGATAGCTAAAGCCGAAGAACACCATGAGGAGAGATTCAAGAAGTTACTGAAAGAAGTTGAAGCAGGTACGGTATTTAAGAAGGATAAGGAAGTGTGGTGGGTGTGCAGGGAGTGCGGCTACGTCTACTATGGAAAAGAGCCGCCAGAAGTGTGTCCATCCTGCGGTCACCCAAGAAGCTATTACCAAGTTAAATGCGAAGAATATTAGGGTGAAGCCGGTTACCACCATCTCTTTCTTCTCTTTCTTCCCTTTCTTCTCTTTCTTCCCTTTCTTCCCTTTTTCTTTTTTAAAGGGTTAATGGTGTGAGGGTAGATTGGCCTATGACGCCGAGGAAGGTTGTTAGAGTAGATAACTCTGTGGATTGTGTAATTGCTAAGAGAGTTAACAGGTTTGTTGTTGAGGTTGTTATAGGAGGAAGGAGGAGGACGAATGTGAGCAACACTAGACGCCTTGTGTAGCTGTTGTGTTTTAGATAAGTTTATATACTTGTTTGCCTATTTTGGTGTTTGTGGTGTGTATGGATAGAAGGGAGGGAATGCTGAGGAGCGGCGAGGTAGCCAAGATTCTTGGGGTTGATAGGCATACCGTTGTCAAGTGGGTCAAGGAGGGAGGGATCAGGGCGGTAAGGCCTCTAGGCGGGAGGTACAGGATCCCGGAGAGCGAGGTGAGGAGGATACTTGAAGGAGGAAGCAACTGCGACCAAAGCATATAAAGTTCCTGTAGAAGCGCCGGGAGACCTGATGGAAGCATATTTTGAGGCGAAGAGGAAGGCGCTGGAAGAGGTTCTGAGCTACGTCACCCACTCCCGAACCGGCAAGGCCCACCTAAAACTCAAAGCCGGGGACAGGAGAAAGCTGAGGAACAACCTCCTAAAGGACTGGAAGTACTCCAGGCACTACGTCGACTCAGCGATAAACTCGGTTATAGGGCTGGTTAAGGGGTGGATAAAGCTGTACAACAGGGGGAAAGCAAGGTCTAAGCCTAGAGTAACGGGGAAAACGGTCTACGTAAAATCAACACTATTCACGTATAGGGATGGCAAACTAAAAATCAGCATCGAACCGGGTAAACGACACCTGGAAGTAAACCTAGCAAGGTATGATTACCTGCCAAAGAACTTCGACACTATCGGCGGGCTGCTGCTGAGGGAGGACGGGCTCATAATCACCTTCAAGAAGAAAGTGGTAGGCGTCGAGCCCAGAGATTGGGCCTCGTTCGACATAAACCTGACCAACGTGACTGCCCTGATCAGCGGGAGGGTGGTCAGGTACGACCTCAGGCAGCTGTACCACGTCCACAGGGCCTACGAGGAGAAGAGGAGAAGAATACAAAAGCTTTCTAAACGTAAGCCTAAGGTGGCTGAAAGGCTGATGCGGAAATACTCTAGGAGGGAAAAAGATAGGGCTAGGGATTTCATGCATAAGCTAACAGCCAGGATAGCCGGGGAGTTAGGTGGGGTGGAGAGTGGAGCAATACTTGAGGACCTAAGGAATATCAAGAGTAAAGTTCTCCGTAGATCTAGAAACCTCAACCGTAGGCTTTCGAAGTGGAACGCAAGAACATTCCAGTTCATGCTCGAGTACAAGCTGAGGTGGCTTGGGCTACCTGTAAAGTACGTTAACCCGTCCTATTCTTCCAGGACCTGTCCTCTCTGCTCTGGCCGCATGGCGGCCTATGAGGGCAGGCTGATGCGATGCAAAAAATGCTGTTTAATCCTTGATAGGGATGTTGTTGCTGTCCTGAACCTTCGGATGTGGGGCTCCGGGGTTACCCCGAAAGTCCCATCAGAGGCGTACGCCTCGATGACGGGGAAACGCCTGACAGACCAAAACCATTTACCCATAAAAACCTATCAAGCGTGAACCCCTTTCAGAGTACCTATTTAAGGGAAGGAGAGGGTTTGCAAGCCTAAGAAAACTGGGAAAACCTGCTACGTGCTTTTTGCGGTGGATGATGAAGGGCTTGGAGCCATCATCGACATCCAGCTTCAAATGAGGATTTTTGAAAGATGCTTGGAGGCAGAGGGCATCCTGTGGCTTAAAGGTTGCAGGGGTTCAAAAGAAACGTTAAGGTAGGCAGGTCTATCATAGACTATTGCTTGAAGTGTGTCAGGGAAGAGGTGCTCTTGGAGGTGAAAAGCGCCGTCATGAAAGTGGGCGAATATGCTATGTACCCTGACTACCCATCGCCCAGAGGAAGAAGGCATTTAGAGGACATCAAAGTGGAGAAAGGCGGGAGAGGGGGAATAGTGTTTATTACAACTTTGCCCGGAGTGACGTTCTTCACGCCTAACAGGTTTGCAGACCCAGAGATGTACAGGTTGCTGGTTAAGGCTGAAAGGGCAGGAGTGAACATTAAGGCAGTCAGCATGCATTATGACCCGTCACCTTCTTTCATTTACTTGGATGATCCTGAATTAGATGTCGTCTTTAACCGTAGAGGTGGACTTTAATGAGGGGGAAAACGAGGCTGCTGGGAAAGGTGAAGAAGGCCATTGAAGAGTACAACAGGTACAGGTCTCCTGAAGCCGTGGCAAAGTTGAAGTTGCTACGTGCGGACAGCCTTTTAGTAGAGTTTACAGGGTCATTTTGCTACACGTGTGGAGTCTATGACTATCTTGACGACCTGAGAGTTATGTTTGAAGAAGAGGGGATGAAGGCTGAGATGTTGGAGGTGGAGAGCGAGGGCGACATATTTATTGTTAAATTTAGATTGATTAGGTTGGAAACGAAGGAGTCATCTGAGAGTTTTGGAAGAGTTTTAAAGGGGGAAACGGCGAATTAGTCGTGTGGACGACTTGGATGGAAGTTGATGAATATTTAATAGGTAAATTTTCTTAAAAAGTAATTATCATGTATCATTAAATATATATTGTATTGGTTTGAATATGGTTATGGTGAGAAATTATTGAGAGGCGTCCACCTTGAGGATATACATCATATATAGTGATGAGTTTGGAGAGAAGGTTGCTGGCAACCTGATAAACTTCTCCACGTTCTGTACTTCTTGCGGAGACCTGTGCGAGCACTGCAGGCAGGATTATGGCTCCTTCGCCGAGGACATTTACGGATTGTATAAGGCTCCCGCCGACCTACCCTCCTTCGTCGAAAACCCAGAGGAATACCTCCCTAGGGATCCTCCTAAATGCGACCTGATAATAGCCGTAGGATTACACCAGGACATTCTTGCTAGCATCTCCATCCTTGCTGAGAGAACTAGGGCGAAGGGTGTAATAGTTCCCATAGAAGACGGGAACTGGTGTCCGGTTGGCCTCCAGAAGCAAGTGGAGAGGAGCTTAGACGAGATAGGGGTCGCCCACGCCTTCCCACGACCCTTCTGCACCCTAGAGGAAAGGGGGACAAACGACGTAATAGACCAGTTCATTAGGAGGTATAGGGTTGGTAGGCCGGTGGTGGAGGTTGAGGTTAAGGGAGACCTAATAGTGAAGGGTAAGGTTTTGAGGACTGCACCGTGTGGAAGTACGTTTTACATTATGCAGCAGATAAAGCTGACTAGGATTTACAGGTTGAATGATAGGATAGCCGAGGCGCACCACTCCTATCCCTGCACAGCGTCCATGCAGTATGATAAGGTGATAGGGGACACCTACCTCCACGTAGGAGGCTACGCTATAAGACGAGCGGTGAAGGAGGCTATAGACAGGGCGCTACTACGCCAGTTAAAGGAGAAAGAGATTGTGGCGACCCTTTGAAGCGAGAAGGGAGAACTTAAGAGAATTTTGGGGAAGAAAATTACCGTTGGTGTGCCGTGAAGGAGGAAAAGAGAGGCCTATAAAATAAGAAAATAGAGGTTCGTGGGAAGAGAGGGTTATCACATCTCGCACTTTAAACCTTTTTTCCAAACTCTTCCTTTTACCGGCTTCAAGTAGTTTTCTGACTTTGGCCTCTGGCCAACTTTAAGTTAGAAATGCATTTAAGAATCATTAAACAGTTTGAGAGGGGACGGGTATTCAGGAGATGCTGCTTAACAATCAATGAATTTTATAAGAGGGGTTCCTCCCATGTAAAGGTTAGAGGAGGTTTTTCATTGAGTGATTATGCGGTGATGCTGAAGAGGAGGGTGGATGCATTCCTTAAGGATGCACGAGTGGGCTTTGAGAGGGAGACTACGATTTAGTGTTATTTCATGTTGAGCAGTTCCTTTAATTACGTCTTAAAAGGACTTCTGTACATGAAGATAGGTGACTACCCGAAGACGCATTCGATAGTTCGCCTCATGAACGATTTGATGAGGACGTATGAGGATGAAGTGAGGATGAACGCTTAAAGAAGTTTTATCATGAAAACCTGGAGAAGCTATACTCCTTAAAGATGCATAATATAACCTCAAGGTATATGCTTAGGGAGTATGGTGGGGAAGTAGCTGAGAGAGTGGTAAGGTTTGCGGAGGACGCTTTAGAGGTGCTGGAATGGATGGAAAAACGTTCGTAGAATTAATGCTTGAAACCTTAAGGGGGTGGAGGAAGTATTATGATGGAATGTACGGTTACGTGGAGGAGATGAGGGACGTTGTGGAAGGGTGATTCACAGGAAGGTATGCTGTTTGGAAGCGCTGTTAAGGGAGGTATGAGACCTGATAGCGACGGAGGCGTTCTAATAGTTACGGTGCTGGCTGGAAAGGTGGGGGGGAGAGTAAGGTTAAGGATGGAAGTAGCCGAGAAGTTGGGGTACATGCCGTTCGAGATACACGTGGTCACGGTCGAGTACGAGAGGTGGTGTAAAAGGTTCATAGACAAATACATGGAAGTTTAATGGGGGTCTCTTTATAGATTCTCCATGAACCTATCTAACTGCTCCTCCGTGTCCTCTGACTTTAGGAATATTGGGACGTTGGTCATTCCTGTTGCGATGTAGCTTGAGAGAAGCCACTCTCCTGACGTGAACTCCAAGGTTCTCTCAAGGATCTCCCTATCGACCATGAATGTGTTGCTTATGAGGCCGCGATCGTATGGCCTAGGTAGGGTTCCCACGAAGTACGTGTGAAGCTGCTGCAGGGCTGAAGTGTTGAGGTGGGCTATGCGCTGGGTTGCTAAGCACCCCCCTAACCCGTACTTTCTCCCTTGCCTTAGGAGCCTTTCAACCTCTTCCGAGCATGCCTTCTCCACTCCGGACGCTTTCCCTGGGGCGGGGGCGAACTCTTGAGCCTCATCCCAGACGAAGAGTATGTAGGGTTTCACGCTGAACTCCCTTTTCCTTCTTGAAAGTGTAGCCCTGATCATTGTTATGGTTAACTGCTTGATTGTTTCAGGGTCGCTTACTGAGAGGCATATTAGCCTTGTATCGGACTCAAGCAGCTCCTTGACGAGGGCTTTCGGGCTGTATCCTCCGGCGAGCTCTTCCTCCCCCATCCTCTTCTTAATCCTCGTGTAGATCGTTTTCAGGGATGATATCCAGCCATAGAGGCTGCTTCTCTCGTAGATTCCATACGTTTCCTTAAAGTATTCGACGTGCCCGTTAAGCTTGTCCACGTATTCATCGTCTATTTCGTCTTCTTCCGTGTATCCTTTAGCTGTCATGTAGCTATCGGTGAACATCCTTATTTCCTTGATCGCGTTAACATAGTTTGGCTTATCGGTGTTTGACTTCTCCAGTCCCTCCAAAGTTTGAATCATGTCAGAGAATGTTATTGCTTCGATGCTTCTCCTGACAAGGTGGGTCACCCTGCCTAGGGACATTATTCTTCTCAGCCCCTTCAGAACCTTCGGATTATGCTCGTACTTTTTGGGTTTAACTATGGACATGTTGAACTCTTCAGGGGTGCTAACCTTCCGCTCCAAGACGACTAGGGATGGTATGTTCCGGTCAGCAAGCACGTCCATGAGGAGGAAGGGGTACTCGCACGAAATATCGAATACCATGACTTTCGTGTCCTGCGTGTAGTTCATTATCTTCCTTATGATCGTCGCGAGGAGGTTGCTCTTTCCGCCGCCAGTGAAGGCGAATATTCCGAAGTGGTATCTTACGAGGGAATCGTAATCAACGTATATTGGGATGTCTCTCCCTGTGAACTCGAACATTTTCAGGGTTCCAACCTGACCCCCCTTCCTACCTTGAAACTTCTCTTCAATGTTTCGGTTGTACATGTTCTTGATCATTTCCTCGTTGAGCACGTAGACGCGCTCGCCTAGAATGGGATAGGAGAAACACCTGACATATTCGGCTGATTCGCCCATCACGACCAAGTCGTAGTTTATCGGTATGGCCGTTATGTGTATTGCCATGGTCGACTTGTCGCTTGTCTCCCAGTCCTGAACGGTCTGCTCGATTACCTCGAACTGCATGGGGAAGTACTGGTGTTCCCTCACGCCCATGAGGCCGAAGTGTTGAGGCCAGAAGCGGGAGAGCTCCATGAGGGTGTACCTCTCCTCGCCTTGAGGGCTACTTCTAAAATTTTTGACCGCCAAGAGCATTCCAACATCTAGAAGGCGGAGGAGTTCTCTTTCGTACTCAACAAGGATCGTGCAGGTGTACGGGGCTGACGTGCCCAGTCTTTCATCCGAGACGGACCTGACGGGTTCAACCCTACTCAGCCTAGCTCTGAAGGAGCCACCAAAATCCGTGAAGAAAAGCCTAGCCTGATCGTCCAGCTCGCTCAATTACATCCCCCTCTCAACCTTAACCAGTAACGATTGAAAGATAAATGTTTAACCGAGAGCAGGCTATTGGGTGGTGATGAGGGAACGCGGCAATTCAACGGGATCGCCTAGCTTGTTCAAACTCACTTCTCTTGTCCCTGAAGCTCGACATGTAGAAGACGAAGGATCTGACGTCTTTCCTGTTCATTACCCATGTTTTGGCCGAGTCTATTATTTTCTTGAAGAGGTGGTAGTGCCATTTGGCAATTTTATCCGCTATGAAGAGTGGCTTGTTGTGTCCGAAAGCTTCGGGGATGGACGGGGGCGCCATGGAGGCAAGCACTGTTAGGAGCATGTTCTGGACGGGGTTCTCCACGCCGGCATCCCTGTAAATTATGACCTCTAACGGCTCCTCTAATCCACCGTAGACGTTAACCAAGGGGAGAACCACTTCCTCTTTGAGGTCGAAGCCCGGGTAGACGAGCCTGTCTATGAGGAGAACGTTGCTCCTCAGCTTTGGATCCCTCCTTGCTTCAGCCAGCTGGACGTAGCTTCTCAGGAAGAGGCGCTCCATTGAGGTCTTGTTCCTTCTGGCTCCTAGGACGTAGCCGATCCCCCTACTCCTGTCGGGGATTATGGTAGGGAAAATGGAGTCATACTCTATGAGCGCCCAGGGAGGCTTAATATCCTCCCAGAAGGACAGGGAGATGGATTGGAGAAGCATGCGGTCTGTGTTCGGGAGGGATGCTAATTGGTCCTGTGGTGGGGCATCTTTAAAGAGGCGGCAATGGTGGCATACTGGTATCACGTGGTTTTTGAAGTCTCTAGCATAGGTGTCTTTTGTTATTCCCACAAGGAGCTTCCTATTCTTCCAGCATTCCTCTATGAGCATGTACTGGGTGAAGAGGGTGATGAAGGCGAGGTCCAGAGTTGTTATTATGCGGTGTTCGCCGTCAACTTCAACGCACATCTTGTTCTCGGCTTCTCCACCTGCATCCTCGAGGAACAGGCGGTTTCCAACATCTTCAACGAGCTTTTTCACCCTGCTCCATGACGTCTTGTACCGTTCAGCTAGGGAGTACTTCCCTCCCTTCTCCACTAGTACGCCCTTAGTGGTGAACGCCTTCATGTAGCGTTCAACCTTCTTCACGCGTTCACCCTTGACTCCAAGGATGCCGCAGACCTGGCTGGGGGTCAGAGGCTTGTCTGACCGCTCAAGGAGGAAGACTATGCTATGTCTTAAGTAGTCTCCCCGTGGAGGGGGGAGACCGAGCTCCGTGCTTACTATCCTGTGCCTTGCGAGGAGGAGGTCTTCCTCGTCTATAGGTGTCCCGTCGACCTTCAACCCTAGAATAGCGCACATCTTCCAGTATTTCCTCTTTGACGTATCGTATAGGATTGAGGAGAGGCTGTTAGAGAGGGACCTGTCCATTAGGATTATTTTTGTTTCAGGGTTGCGGTTAGAGGCGAAAAGGTAGGAAAGGTAGAACTCTGCGAAAGTCATGATCCAGTTGGATATACGTGAGTTGTTAACGACCTCCTCGTCTGCCATCGGCCTTGAGAGGCCGCCCTCCTCCGTGAAGAAGGTTTGGTCAACCTCTACGACCTGGTTTACGAATAGTGGGACGCAGCTTGAGACCCCGCATCCTTCCCTGATAACTCTGTCATCGTAGTTCACCTTCGGAGGAGCGTCCTCGCGGAACTCCACCGTTCCGGTTGACGCATATGCCCCTCCGAAGAAAAGTACCATGTCGAAGAGTAGCTGGGAGTACTCTGTCCCGTCTACCGCTGCGAACTTAACCATTTCCGAGCCGAAGAGGCGTCTAGCCGTCTCACATGCACCTTTAAAGTCTATTTTTGAGATAATGCGCTTAGAAAAGAAGTTGTAGAGTTCGGATGTGACTGCCAGCTTCTCAGAGTAATCCTGGATTTGGCTCTGGATACCAGACCTTAAAAGCCTACCAATCCTACCAAGCTGCACGCTTATGAAGGACGCCTCCAAAAAGCACACCACCACGCATTCACAAGAACGAGATTGAATGAGGAACATAAAAAAATATCCAGAAAACTCGAGATTACCCCCCTTTGACGGCCCCTTAGGATAGGCGTTTAAGAAGTCGTGTACGTCCCCCCTTAGGTGAGTTATAGTGAGAGGGAGAAAGACGTAGGCCGCCGATGGATTCTATGGAAGAGGGGTTAACTCTAAAATTTGATGATAACGCAAGAAAGTTCAAGGGGATGCTGCGGTATTCAAATGGAGCCATATAGAAGCTGATTCTTCGAAGGCTTCCTCAGCAAGGCGAGCACGCAGGCAGAGCGTTCAAGGAGGCAGAGATCTTCAAGGCGAATGATACTAGCCAACGTAATGGTGTGAAAATGATTGGAACAGCGTCACCTAGGGGGAGACAAGGGAATCAACTTCGTGTTGTCTTTCATACTTTTATGAGATTGCGAGTATAGTTAAACTTTTAAGGTTTAAACTTAGTAGGTAGGCTTTAACGAAACATGCCCGTAATAATTGGGTGAAAGTAGGAGAGGAAAATGGAAGCATTAGTTGGTGAGAGGTGAAGGAGGTTGTCCAGAAAGAGGAGGGCGGCTAGGAGAAGAACCGTTAGAAAGAGGAGGTATGCACTGCTGGGAGCCCTTCTCATGATAGTTTCCCCGTTCATACCGAACATATACTTCGCCTTTACAACCGCCCCAGGACAGATATTTCCTTCCCTAACCGGAGGAATAACGTTTTGGCTTGACATAATAGGGATCTTGACGCTTGTGATGGGCGTTATAGTACTCATTGGATACTTGGTTTCCGAGAGAGACCTGTCGATGATCCTCACGATCCTAGGGGGGGTAATAGGGCTGCTTCTAGGGATAGTAGGAGTAGTATCGATGCTGCCGTCGCTACCGTTCGGGCCAGCAGCCGCCGTGATAGGTGGAATCCTGGCATTGGCCGGGTCAATAAGTTAAAAGTTAAACCCATCCACTATCTTTTTTTCCTGCACGAAAAACGCTTAACAAAAAGGAGTGTTACGAGTCTCGTGCATTCTGAAAGTTAATTATTTTGCATGAGGTTTGTCTTTTGCTTGGTGATTAAATGACGGAGTACGTTGTTAAAGATGGGGGGACTAACCGTTCTTCCCGCAGAGTTCAGGAGAAAATACAGGATATTAGACGAGAGAATATCCTGGCCAATGAGGGAGAGTAGGATTATATCATGCCTAGGTAGTAGCTGGGAAGACCTTCACCGTACCTCCAGAGGTCATGCCAACCTAAGTTAATGGAATTTTATTGAGACCTATGAAGGGGGGCGGAGGCAGCTACAGTTGATGGAAAGATGAGGCGGGATGATGTTGAAAGTCGAAATTATTATGATTTCTACTTAACGTTGCATGGTGACTTTCAAGGTCTCCCGGTTTAATGGGGGAGTGCAGAGGTAGCTGATTTCTCTTGTGGCATTGCCATGATGCTTTTTAGCGTTGTGAGGAGCGGGATTCAGCGGACGTAGTCTTTTTTATAGGTATGTGTCCGCTTTGGGACGCGTCGCCTTGGAGGGTGAGACCTTTAAGGGCTCGTCCCCTTTCGGGGAACTCCAGATCCCCACATCCTAATTCGGCACGATAGGCAGCTAAGCTGCCTGAACAGACGGGATCAAACACATTTTAGGAGAGAAGAGGTATAAGAGAGATGTAAATAAAAATGTGTTATGGTTGCAAGGTGTTTATCAATGTTTACGAAAATTGTTACTGTTTCGCAAGGCGTCTCAGCGTTCTTTTGGGTTGCTTATATGGTTCTATTTCTATTATTATTTCTTCTACCGTTGGCAGGAAGCGGACTATGTGGTCTTCTAGCTCTGATGAGAGATCGTGGGCGTCCCTTAGGGGCATTGAGTCATCCAGATATAGGGTGAGGTATATGTTTGGTTCTCCATCGTAGTTTTTCACTTCCACCTCGTAATCGGCTATTTCCCCCTTGAGGGATTCCTTAAATGACTCCACCGCTTCCTTAACTTTTTCAACTAGCTCTTCACCGACCGCTCTTTCCGTGGACTCTAGAATCCCTCCCTCAGCAGCGTCCAGGTCTATGTTTACTTCTTCAATGCGGGGGATTTCACGTTTCACCATTTCCTCGAACCTGTCAGCCATCATGCTGGCCTCCCCCACGCTGATGTCCGATGGAACCTCCAAATGCACGTCCACATGGAGCTTCCCGTTAACTTTCCTTACAACCAGCCCGTGGATGCTGAATCCCTCATCTAACGCGAGCGTCCTAATACGCTCAACGATGCGCCTTGGAGCCCTTGAAGGATCAGTGTCTATGACGACGTCGGCACCCGGCAGGACTTTCAGTATTTTCTTTTCAACCTCTGACGCCACCTTGCTCGCCCTTCTAAGCGACAACAATGGGTCCAAAAGGATCGTCGCATCAACGAAGAACTTGTTTCCAGCCTGTCTAACCCTCACACGCTTACAGTCAACTACTCCCTTAACTGAGCAGATCAGTTTCTCCAGCTGCTCGGCCATCCCCTTCGGAGCCCTGTCAAGCAGCACGTCCACAGCCTTCTTGCTGATCTTCAAGCTTGCGTAGAACACCAGCCCTGCAACCACCATCGCGGCGGCGGGGTCTCCATAGCGCAGGAAGTCAACGCCCCATACGGACGCAGCCCTAGTAAGGGCTAAGCCAACAACCACGATCATCGATGACCATATATCCGTAGCGAAGTTGAGGGCGCCGGCTTCAAGAACCTGACTATTGTACTCCCTTGCCGCCCTAGAAAGCAGGCGAGAGAAGAGGAAGCTTACTGTTATGGAGACGCCCATAACGATGAAAGCCCAAATGTTCACTTCAACGCCAACCTTCTTGAATAGGAGGCGCTGCAATGCCTCGTAGAAGATCCAGCTTGAAGTGGCTATGAGAAGGAGTGCCTCCATGAATGTGGAGAAGTTTTCAACTTTACCATGACCGTAATGGTACTCAACGTCAGCTGGCTGCCTTGCGACTCTAACCGCTAGGAACGCCACGAACATGGCTACTAGGTCCAAGATGGAGTCGAGGGCCCCTGAGAGAAGGCTGAGGCTCTGGGTTAGGAGGCCTACTCCCAGCTTTAGAAGCGTTAAGGATATAACGGCCAATACTGAGAGTGCGGTAAGCCGTTCAGGGTTTAACCGGGACAAAAAGCTACTTAAACCCATTTGACTTTACATCCACCTTCCAGAAACTTTCAGGGGAGAACACCATAACCATCTTTCACACCTTAAGTTTTATAAAGATTGCCTAAAGGCCATGTGTAGGCGGTAAGTCCCCAATTGATTTAAACGCCGGATTTCCTTCTCGCCCTTATAATTCCTCTCTCTGTGAGGATGAAGTCTACGGGTACATCGTGGGGCTCGGCGAGATGAGATAGGTCCTTAAACACTTGGCACGTATGCACTAAGGTTCCCACCAGCATCCTAGGGTTCAGCCTTTTCAAGTATGTGACCTCTTTATCCCCATACCCTGAACCCTTCCCTATCCTGTTTCCTTTATGGTCCACTGCCACGCTGCCAACTACTGCTATGTCAACACGTCTCTTCAAAGGCTTCCCTAGGATTAACAGGTGCTTTATTGAAACCTTGTTCGGGTCGCTTCCAGCCTCGAGAAGCCTAAACTCCTTCATGTGAGGAGTCGCGTATGCAAGGTTTTTCCCGTCCATGAGCACCAGACGCCTTAGGGGTTTAAGGGCTGCGTCTGGACCCGTAAAAACGCACTCAGCACTATGGTATTCTTCAAGCTTTCTTATGTTGTAGGCGGCGGCAGTAGAGCCTTTAAAGTTAGGGATTCGCCCATGGGGTGGAAGGGGGAATACGGCTATGCCTTTATCTATCATCATGTCCCAGACGTATTTGCGGACAGCTTCCTTGCTCTCCACCGGTACACCAGCCGAGCGTTAAGTGCGGGACCACTTCTCTGCTCTTATGAAGGCGGAGGAGAAGGTTCTCACCCTCGTGAATCCGGTTCTTTTCAGTAGTGCATCGAACTCCTCCACGGTGAAGCCGCCGTGCCCCCCTACCAAGGAGAAAAAGACGTCTTGGGTTGTCACTTTAGGCTTCTTTTTCAGTGGTGTTGACACTAGGAGGAGGCCTCCGTCCTTGAGGACCCTCGCGCATTCCTCAACTATTTTTTCAGCTGAGGGGTACCATTGGAGGATTTGGAAAGCGTAGACGACGTCGACTGACCCGTCATCCAGCGGGAACGGCTCTTCCACCTTTGGGTCGAGCGTTAGGAAGGATATGTTACCTAGGTCGAAGAGCCTTTTAACGGTGCCGTCCACGTTTACCTCAGCGTTCCTGCACTCGTCGATTATTGTGCTATAAAAGTCAGCGGCTATGAGGCTGCAGTCGAAGTCGAGGAACTTTAATATTAGGAATGGTTCGGTTCCAAACCTGCACCCTAAATCTAAGATTGTCTTTCCTTTAAGGCGGCGCTTACCTCCTAAGAGGAGGAGTATTTCACGTCCCAGGTTGAAAATCCTGTTGTTTTCCTGCCAGTAGTATGTAAGTGCGACCTCAGGTGAACCCCTATCCTTGCTCTTCCCCCTCAGTATTTCAAGCGCTGTTTTGGAAAGGTATCTTTCAGCAGCACGGTAGACGTCATCCACATCCTTTAACTGGGTAAAGCGTTTTTTAAGATCTTTAAGTTTCTCGATTTCTCCATAGTTTACTTTGAAGCCGTTATCGTGCTGGGCCATTATGCCGCTTCTTACAGCTACATCCAGCAGGTTTTTAAGCAGGTCCTCCCGCTCAACAGGCCCTAGGAACGTTTTAATCTCATCGTAGCTCCTAGGTTCCTCCAAGAAGGAGACGACTCCAAGCTTTTCCAGTATAGTTATAACATAGTTAGTATACATTACATGGGCTATTTTCCTACTACCCCAGACTTTCCCTAATCCCTGAATGGTTTTAAAGTAGAGAGTAGCCCTTAAAAAAGGGTTTAAGAGGGGTGTCACCTACTTCCCGTCCTTTCCATCACACGTATCAAGTTCAGGTTTTTGAGTAACCTGTAACTCTTTAAAAGCTTAACCATGTCTCTTATCCCGCTGGCTGAAAAAATCAAGGCGTCCACCGGCGCTTCACGCCCCACCGATGCTAAAATGTCGATCAAGTCGCCTCCGAACGGAACAGGGGAAAGCGTTATGAGGTCTAAGTCTATTTCTACCCTCTTACCGAGGTCCTCTATGATCCTAGCTGCATCTAACGCTAAGTATGGGTCATCCGCGCTGGCCTCCAAAACAGATAAGATCACTTTTTGAAGAGCGAAATCGGAGGGTACGTCCACCAACCCTAAGGAGCTAAACATTGAGGCTAGATGGTTGAACAGGTCTTCACTCCATCCCCCACTACGCTTCACGATCATGGCGTTCTCGCCGGATACGAACACCCAGTACTCGACTCCATCCACAACGTACCTAGCTGACCTGCCGCTTTCAACCAAGGGGAGGAAGCTTTGAGACTCATCACCCCAATTCGCGTCGCAGTAGGTTCTTTTCCGTCTGTTAAGGAAGAGGACCTTAGCGCTAACATTTGGAACGGGGAAGAATGGCTGAACCCTTTTCCAAGCAGAGGAAACGTATCTGCGCTTAAACCTCCATGGAGACGCTTTAGCAGCGACAACCTGTTCGTCTGCGTTAATAGACACCTCTAAAACGTGATCGCCATGGTCAAAGGAGAACGTTGAAAAACCATTCTCACTAATATCACCCTGAAACCTTTCGTATTCGTATTCGTCCATTGGAATCCTATAGCGATACCGTTCCTTACAAATAGGACAAAAAACCTCAAACGACAGCAAGAATACCTGATCCACAAGCAACCCTCACTCAAAGTTACTGGCAACAAAGTTACTGGCAAATAAAATTTAGAAAAAAGGTAGAATAATAAATATTTTTGTAAGTTCCCTTTGTTTTCCTGTCTAAAATAGAAAAATGCATGTTTTTCGTCTTCATTAAATAAGAAATAAATGATGAGATTAAATTGAAGCAGAAAGGGAAGGAAGCCAATTTTATTTGTTTTCCTTTTTTAGTCTTTGAGACGTCAACTATTAGTGTGCTGGTATGTTTTAAAAATGATTAATGATTGTTGGTTATATCTATGTTGTCCTCCTTTTAAAAGCCTTTGGTGGTGCTGACATACTTCATTTATTAATAAATCTAATAATATTTAACAGTTTACGTAATATTTTTAAGTAGAAAAGGAAATGTGTGGGTTGAGAAGGGGTGAAGGCTTCATGGGAGACGGAGAAGTGAAGAGGATCACTGTGGTTATTTCAAGTGGCCCTTATACGCATGAAAGGTCGTACACGGCGTTAAGGCTTGTTCTGACCGCGCTGGTGGAAGGGCTTGACGTCAATGTGTTCTTGATGGAGGACGGGATTTTCGTGGCGCATAAGGGCCAGAACCCTAAAATGTACTCCAATGCTTTGGAGTGGATGCAGAGGGCGGTTAGGGAAGGAGCTAAGCTGAGAGTCTGTGGGGTTTGCTGTGAGGCAAGGGGCGTGAGGAAGGAGGAGCTCATAGAGGAAGCGGAAATAACTACTATGGAGGGACTCGTCGAGTGGATAAGGGAAAGCGACCAGACGATTTGGATATGAGAGGAGGATGGAGTATGAAGGCGGATCACAGGATTGACGTGAGAGGGGAAGCGTGCCCGATGCCCGTGATCTTGACGAGGGATAAACTTAGGGAGATGAGGGACGGTGAAATACTAGAGGTTACCACGGATTTCCCGGCATCTAGGGATAACATCAGGAAGGCTGTTACCCGTGAGGGACACGAAGTCCTAGGTGTAACGGAGGAGGATGGAAGCTTCAAGATTTACATTAGGAAGAAGGGATAGCGGATGGCTGTGCCTATGTCAGCGCCGCATGGTTGCCACGATTTTTTGTGGGTCTAGGATCATTTCGATGGCTTGTAAGGGGCTTGTGACCACTATGTCTGCGTTCATGATCGCGGTGGAACTTGCGCCCTCCTCTCCTATGACCACTATTCCGATCTTCGCTTTTTTCAACATGAGCGCGTCGTTCCTTCCGTTCCCCACTGCGATCGTGTTCTCAGCCCCCAGTTCCTCTACTACTTTTTCCTTCTCAACGTCCTCCGGAAGCGCTTGACCGCTTACGCGCTTCCACCTAGCGCCGAGCATTTCGCCGACTTCGGCAAGGTTGCCTCTGGTATCTGACGATAGAAGAACCACGTTCACAGTTTTGGAAAGCTGACGGACCTTGCTCTGAACTTCAGGGGGTACGACGCCGTTCATGGAGAGGGTTCCGTTTAAGTCGAAAACTACGTTTTCCACCCTGACATCACCTACTCCCGGAATACTAAACACGATCAATACGACACCTCCGTCCCATTTAACACTTGCAGACAATTAGCTAATGAGAAATGCTCACGGAAGAACACAACTACTTTAAAAGAAAAAAAGAATTCGGCTTTTAAAGCGTAGGGAGTAGGGAGAGCGAATGTTTTTTAAGAGGAGAGGGGGAACTAAGTTCCCCTGCGAAAAGAAGGGGTGGCGCCTCAGGACTGGAAGGGGGGTTAGATGTGAATAATGAAAGTGTTAGGAAAAAGATGAAGGATGCGAAACCTCCTAATGTTCCAGCCGTTCTCGCTGGAGTTGTCGTAGGGTCAGCTTTGGCAGCGTTTCCCGTAGTAGTATTGCTATGCTACCTTCTCTACATGGTTTTCCCTAGGCTTCCGATCTTCCTTTGGATAGCCCTCTCACCATTCTTCTACGTTGTCGCTAAGTGGTCGTTTAACATAATACTTCTAAGGGTCGTTAAGGTGCTTGTTAAGCCAATGGAGGAAGGAGATCATAAAATGGATTTCAGCGATGTTAACTTCAGGAACTGGATTTTAAACACAAGCCTATTCACGCTTGTGATAAGCTTCTGGGGGATGTTCCCGCTGGGTCAGGCCGGGTTGGCAAGGTACGTCATGAAAACGCTTGGTGCGAAGCTGGGAGAAGGGGCCGCTGCATCGCTCATAACGGATCCACCGCTCCTTGAAATGGGAGATGGCTCATACGCAGGCTGGGGGGCGATCATAGCAAGCCACACTATGGAGGGTAACAGGTTATGCCTCAGAAGGACGAGGATTGGGAGGAACGTGACAATAGGGGGGTACACCATAGTTTTCCCGGGCGCCGAAATAGGTGACGGAGCGTTGATTGGAGCAATGTCCCTAGTTACCAAGGACACTAAAATACCGCCTAGAACCGTCTGGGCAGGTGTCCCTGCAAAGCAGATCGGAGTAATCGATGAAGAAGGAAACATTATGATTTTCAAGGATGAGGACAGGGGGAAAGCCTTAAGCGTCTAATACCACACTATAGGCTCCCCTATTTTCTCTTGTAAAGGAGCTGTGAAAACCCTGTAAGGGGAGAGTGGAAAGGTGGTTGAGGGAGGAGTCGGGTATGGTTAACGTTAGGACTCCATGCGATGTCTCCGAGTTCCACTTATGTGAGGATTTACAGCGACGCGTATGGGGAACTGACAACCCGGTTCCAGCGCACATGTTGATAGCAGGCCACAGGAACGGCGGCCTTCTCCTGATAGCGTTCGATGAAGAGTTACCTGTTGGGTTCTGCTTCGGCATCACGGGGAGAGAAGGGGATAACGTCTACTTCTACAGCCACATGGCCGGGGTTCTCCCGGAGGTGCAGAATAAAGGTGTCGGCTATTTGCTTAAGCTTAAGCAGAGGGAGTACGCGCTCAGGATGGGATTCAACCTCATGAAGTGGACTTACGACCCTTTACAGAGTAGGAATGCCAGGTTTAACGTTGGGAAGCTCGGAGTGATATGCAGGAGGTACATAGCTAACTATTACGGTGAGATGAGGGACAGGTTGAACGCCGGGTACGAGAGCGATAGGTTTATTGCTGAGTGGTGGCTTACCTCGAGGAGAGTGCTGGAGAGGATCAGGCATGGTGGTAGGACTTTAACTGTGGAGGAGGTTGAGGGTGCAACCTTAGCAACTGAAACAGAAAGGTGTGATGGGGGGTTCAGGAGGATAGTTGAAGTAAGAGAGAGCCTGAACGAGGAAAAAGTCCTCGTCGAGATTCCAAGGGACATAGGGGCGATAAGGGAGAGGAACATGAGCTTGGCAGTCGACTGGAGGAGGAAGACGAGAGTGGTGTTTCAAAGCTACCTGTCAAAAGGCTACGTTGTCTCAGAGTTTGCTACTCAAGATTCGGGTGGAGAGAGGAGGAGCTTCTACGTGTTAGTTAGGGAGGAGCTTCTCGGGGAGGAGCTGGGGGAGGAGTGAAGAAGTGTTCATCAGCAAGATTGAAATTAGAGAGGTGAAAATGGAGCTTACGTCACCATTCGAAACCAGCTTTGGAAGGGAACACGAGAAGCGCACCATAATAGTTTCCGTGGAGGCTGATGGTGAAGTCGGCTATGGGGAATGCCCTGCAGGAGACACACCATTCTACAGCTACGAGACCACCGATATTTCATGGTATGCCCTGACAAGGTATCTTGCTCCAGCGCTTGCCGGAAGAGAGGTTAAAGGCGGGATGGATGTTCCAGCCTTGCTTAGAAGAGTGAGAGGGTATAACATGGCTAAGGCGGCTTTGGAGGAGGCCGTTTGGGATGCCCAGGCGAGGAGGGAAAACGTCCCGCTTTCAAGGCTTCTGGGAGGAGTGAAGGACAGGGTTGAGAGCGGTGTAAGTGTCGGCATACAGGAAAGCATAGACGAGCTCGTCAAGGTCGTTGGCAGGTACGTTGAGGAGGGATACCCCCGGGTTAAAGTGAAGATAAAGCCTTCATGGGACCTGACCGTTGTCCACAGGCTTAGGGTGGAGTTTCCCGAGATCCCGTTGATGGTCGACGCAAATGGCGCATACGATATTAGCCAGAAGGCTGTTATCAAGGCGTTGGACAGGTATGGGCTTATGATGATCGAGCAGCCCTTCGGCTACGACGACCTAGTTGACCACGCAGCAATCCAAAAGGAGATCAGGACGCCTATTTGCCTGGATGAAAGCGTTCCATCCTTAGGAGCTGTTAGAGCAGCCTTGAAGCTAGGTAGCTGCAGGGTGATTAACGTTAAGGTTTCAAGGGTTGGTGGGCTATGTGAAGCCGTGAGAATACACGACCTTTGCATGAGTGAGGGTGTTCCCACTTGGGTTGGAGGCATGCTGGAGACGGGGGTTGGCAGGGCGGTGAACGTGGCGCTGGCATCACTGCCAAACTTCACGCTCCCAAACGATATATCTGCCAGCAACAGATACTACCATGAAGACATCGTTGAGCCACCATTTGAACTTAACAGTGACGGGACGATAAGTGTTCCCCGAGGAGGCGGGCTAGGGGTTGAAGTTGTCTGGGAGCGCCTGGAGAGAG
>JAPDJY010000048.1:0-63312 GCA_029258835.1 Thermoproteota archaeon
GAGGGGTGGCTGAAAAAGGTGGGGGGCTAGCGGCCTCAACCCGGAACCCTCTCGCTAGGCGTGGAGGGGAGAGAGGTGGGGTGGAGGGCTGGCTTACGGCTTCATCGATAGTTGACGTTCAAAGGATCTTGGCTGAGGAGGCGGGGAGGAGCGCGGCCGAGGTCCTGGACGAGGTGGTGGGTAAAGGCGGGGAGAAAGCTAGGGCTGCGATGGTGGTACGGGAGGCTGTAGGGGGCACGGCCGTAACCGCAGGAGAGCTGGCGGAAAAGCTTAATGAAGCCCTGTGGGGCCCTGCGAAGAAGGGGTCAGGGCTTCCCAGCCTCATGGAGTGGGGGATGCCTCTCCCCCTCAACGTCTGCGAAGCCTTAAGGCGGGTTAGGAGGAAAACCGGTGGAAAACTCGACTTCCGCGTGTGGCTCGCCTCCCACGCCAGGAAGCTGGGAGCCGAGCTTGGAAGAGCGGACGTCGACCTGGCCGTCGGAGGCATGCTCACCGGAAGCCAGCTGGAAAAGCTGCTCGAAGCACTCAGCATCGAAAGAGGGGAGGTGGACGTCCGGAGGCACGTCTCCCCAGCCACCGAGAGGGACACACGCCTCCTAACGCGGAGGATGGGGGGGCTAGGCACCTCGCTCAGAAAACTCGCAGGCGAGCTCAAAGTGCCGTTCAACACCCTCAGAAGGTTTCTGAGGGGGGAAGCAAGCCTCCCGGAGGAGGACGCACACCGCATCCTCTCAGCCCTCAAGCTCGGCAACGTCAGGCTAAAAGTGGACCACTACAGGCTTGGCGACGAAAAGTCGGGAAACCTCATCATAGAGCGGATGAAAGAGAAAAAATTAACCCTAAAGGGGCTCTCAGAGAAAGTGGGGGTAGCCGAGGAGACGCTCAGAAGGTTCCTCCGCATCCTCCCCCTCAGGAAGCAACTCCAGCTGGCACAGGTCCTCGCCAGCTCAGGCGAGAAAGTCAAGGAAGAAGTAAAAGTTAACTCCAACGCACTCGCCGACAGGTTAAGGTTTGAACTCATAAAAAGCTCCGGCTACCCGTACGGGGCGAAAGTAGAAGTGGAAGTGGAAGGGGAAGCGAAAGTGGAGGAGGAGGGGGAGAGGGGGGAAGGAGGGGGAGGGGTGGTCAAAGGGATTGGGCGTGGAGGGGAGTGGGTGGAGGCAAACGTGAATTTAAAGGGGAGCTACACCTCGGAGCAGGTTAGAAAGGTTCTGGAGGAAATGGCTGGGAGGCTCAGCCCACCCCTAGAACAGCAGATGACCTTCCAGGTCGCAAATCAGCTCGGGCTGAGAACCTGCTACGACTACGCCACCGGCAGCCAGAAAAGCCTCGGCGGAAGGCAGGTGGTTAAGCTGGCTGCAGCCACCCTCACCCTCCTAGGCCGGGAAGCCACGGAAAACCTCCTGGAAAACCTGAACCCCACCCGGCACCCGGACGCCAAGCCACCCAAAGAAAGCCGAGCCCACCGCCCACCCGGGCTGCGATACACACCCGTAGAAGACGTCTTCATCCCAATAATCGCCCACTGGCTCAACGGCAGCATAAACGTCAGGGAGCACGAAGTGGAAGGCAGAAGAAGAATAGACCTCACAGTAGAAATAGACTTCACAGTGGAGGGCGGAAAACCCCACTCGCCGAAAAAGCCCTCTCAGCACTGCACGGATCACCCCCCGAAAACGCAACCCTGCTCGTCGAGCTAAAAACACCCAACGTCAAAGTCGACGGCAAAAGCCTCGAAGCCATAATCGACAGACACGCGTCCATACTCAAAAAGCTTAAAAGCGAAGAAAGCAGGAGGAAAGTCGCCTCCATACTCGTCGACATGAACGAAAAAACCCCAATCGAGAAAGCCGTCAGAAACCCCGGAAAACCCATCAAACTCGGAAACGTAACAGTCACCTGTACAAACACCAAAGAACCAGGATTCCACCTGCTAAACCTCGAAAAAGACGGAAAAAACACCAAAATCCTCCACATACACACCCCCAAAGTAAAACCAACACCCGAAAACACCCCCTAATCATGATGAGAAAAGCAAAAAACCCAAAAGACCACCAAATAATATGGGAGGGGTATAAAAAACTACTTGAAGAAGGAAAAGCGGAGGAAGCCGGAAAATGGCTAAAATACGCCTCAGAAAAGGGGTGGCTTGAGATGATGCCCTACAGGTACTACCGGGACAGCTGCCTCGAGGACGTGGACGACCTCGTCCCCTCCATCCGAAGCCTGAAAAGCCACGGCAGAACCGAAGAAGCCGTGAAACTAACAATGGAAATACTCGAAAAAAAGCCAGAACACATACCACCACAAATAACACGAATAATGGACGAACTACCAGAAAAAAGCAAGCTGGAGTTCGCCCTCAAAGCAGCCGAAAAACTCACCCCAGAACAGCTAGCAGACGTAGCACACCAACTCATCAAACAACTCCCAGACAAGGACAGGCTAGACTTCGCCCTCAAAGCCCTAGACAAGATGCCTGAAGGGGAGAGGGTTGGGTTTAGTTTGGAGGTGGTGAAGGGTTTGTCTGGTGGGGGTGCTGTCAGGTTCATCCGGGTGGCGGTGGAGGTGATCCCTGAGAGGTGGCTTGCGCTCTTGGGGCAGCGCTTCGCCGTGGAGGCTGCAGGCCTGTTCGACCCCCGGGATGCAGCTGAGGTTCTCAAAGAGGTGTACAGGAGGCTGCCCGAGGAGGACAGGGACTGGTGGATGAAGGCTGTGGTCAGGGTGGCTCCTCCGCAGGTGGGGGAGCTGCTCCGGGGGATAGTTGAGGTGGGGTAGCTTTCCTCTTAGTGTGGTTGGGGTTGCTGGCTTCCGCTGGCTTTTTTGTTCTTTTCTGTGTGGGCTAGTTTTTAATAGTTTATTTTTTGTTGTGTTTGGTTTTCTGGGTGAGGTTTTTGTGTGGCTGTGTTTGGTTTGATGGTTTTCTGGTGTTTGACTGTTTGGATTGATGTTCTTTTTTTCTTTGTATTTGATGGTTTGTTGGTGGGTGTTGTTTTCGTGTTTGGGTGTTTTTTGCCTTGTTTTTGCTGTGTTGCTAGTGTGTTTTGGTGTTGTTAGTGTTTTGGGTTGGTGGTGGGTGTTTTAAGTGTGGTGTTTGGTGGGTTTGTGGGCTGCTGGTTTGGTTGTTTGTAGGTGGGTGTGCTGTCTGGTGGCTGTTGGCTGGTTTTTGCTTTCGGGTGGCTGGGCTTGGTTGTAACTCTCCGGTTTGCATCCGGGTAACGGATGGTTTATCGGCGTTTAAACGCCTGGTTCACGTTTCAGGCAGCAAGCAAGGCTCAACTGGTCTTCCAGCGACTCTCCGGGTTCGCTGAATTACGGGTGGTGTTAACTGAGGCGGGTGACTAGTTGGGTGGTAGCCTCTCGGTCGTGGCTAGAGCTTCGGAGTGTTTGATGTCCGCTACAGCAGCTAAGCCGTCGACTGATGGGTGAGCTGTTAATGGTGATGATGGAAGGTAGAAGGAGTCTGCCAGCTGCCGAGTCATGATCCGTGTTTAAGTGGCAAGTGGAAACGGTGACTCGGCTTCGCTTCCAAGCTGGGCAAGGTTAACACTTCGGGAACGCTGAGGAAGCCGGGTGCAGCAGCTAAGTGATGGGTTCGCGGGTCTCCGCCTTCCGAAAAGTTTGAATGTTCCCGGCGGTTACCATGTAAGTGTGGACAGCAAAAAGTTAAAAAATAGATTATCTCGATGTTTCATTGAAATGTCTCATGGGATTCAAGAAGGGGTGTTGTCTGATGGCGTCGTCATTTAAGGACGTGTGTCCCGTTGACGTTGGCCCAGTGTATGAGGGTGAAAGGATTCGTGGTAAGGAGATGTACGTCGAGTTCGGCGGTCCTAAGGTTGAACATAAGTTCGAGCTGGTGCAGGTGCGAGACCCTGGTGAAATAGAGGACGAGAAGGTTGAGGTGATCGGGCCGGACATTAAGGACATGGAAGAGGGCAAATCCTATCCTCTGGGAATACTGGTTGAAGTGGCGGGGCCACAGGTGGAGAAGGACTTGGAGGGCGTCTTGGAACGGCGAATCCACGAGTTCACTAACTACATTGAAGGCATGATGCACTTGAATCAGAGGTATGACATCTGGCTGCGGCTTTCTAAGTCTTCTTTTAAGAAAGGGTTGAACAGCTTCAAGCAGGTTGGGGCTGTTTTGGTTAGGCTTTATAAGGCTGAGTTTCCGATCATCGAGAAGATCCAGGTGACTTATATTACTGACCCTGAGAAGGTCAGGGAGATGTATGAGAAGGCGATTGAGATCTATGAGGCTAGGGATGCTAGGGCTAGAGGGTTAATGGATGAGGATGTTGAGGAGTTTTACGGCTGCGTGCTCTGCCAGAGCTTTGCTCCTACGCATGTGTGCATTATTACACCTAATAGGATTTCGCTTTGCGGGTCTATTAGCTGGTTTGACGCTAGGGCTGCTGCTAGGGTTGACCCTAAGGGACCTAACTTCAGGGTCGAGAAGGGGGAGCTGTTGGACCCTGTGAGGGGCGAGTATAGTGGTGCTAACGAGGCGGTTAAGGAGCGTTCTTTAGGGGAGGTCGAGCGGGTTTACCTTTACAGCATGTTTGGCTACCCGCATACCAGCTGTGGATGCTTTGAGGCTATTGCGTTCTATATTCCCGAGGTTGACGGTGTGGGGATCGTTGACAGGAACTATCAGGGCCCCGCTGTTAATGGGTTACCATTTTCGACGATGGCTAACCAGACTGGTGGCGGTAAGCAAGTCGAAGGCTTCCTTGGGATTGCTATCGAGTACATGAGGAGCCCGAAGTTTCTGCAGGCTGATGGCGGATGGAACAGGGTTGTATGGCTTCCCTCGTACATTAAGGAGAGGGTTCTCGACGCTATTCCTGAGGAGTTGAGGGATAAGATAGCGACAGAGAAGGACGTTTCAAACACAGCCGAGCTCATGGAGTTTCTGAGGGAGCGAGGGCACCCGGTGGTTGAGCGGTGGAAGGCTATGGAGGTGCCTGCGGCCGAGGCCGAGGCGGAGGCCGAGGCCGATGTTGCTGTGCCTGAGCTTGCAGTTCCGGTTGAGGGTGTCCCAGCCGTGGGCGGCGGGATCCAGCTGGTGTTCAAGAACGTTAAGATCCGCGCTGACCGGTTGATCATTAGAAGGGTTGAAAAAGGTAAGAAGGGAACGTAGATGGTTAGTGACGAGATTTCATTGGGTAAGCGGATCCTCGAGATCTTAGAAAAGCATGGGGAGTTGGAGCTGGAGAACGTTACGTTTGAAGCGGAGGAGCTTGTGCTTAAGACTATTCCGGCCATGTTTGCTGCGGCCTTGCCTCCGGCTGCTAGGGCTAGGCTACCGTCCGCCCTTGTCGAGGAGCGCTTCGAGCCGCCTGTGGAGACGTACCCGGGAGAGATCGTTGAGGTTCAGTTTGGCGCCACTAGGGCTGAGGGTGGAAGCCGCAAGAAGGTTGTTAAGGTTGGCGGCGAGAAGGCGCCTGCCTTCTACAGGTTCGAGTTTAATAATCCTAATAGGCCGGTGGTGACGTTTGACGTCTTTGACATTCCCATCAAGCTTCCGAAGCCTATCACTGAGCACTTCCAGGACGTCATGGAGGACCCTGCCGCCTGGGCTAAGAAGGCTATTAACGAGTTCGGTGCGGACATGGTTACTGTCCACCTTATAAGCACCGACCCTTACATTAAGGATACCCCTGCCAAAGAGGCTGCTAAGGTCGTCGAGGACGTGCTACAGGCTGTTGACACGCCTATCTTGATCGGTGGATCCGGGAACCCGGATAAAGACCCTGAGGTCTTGGAGGCCGCAGCCGAGGTTTCAGAGGGAGAACGGCTGATGCTTAACTCCGCATCTCTTAACCTTGACTGGAAAAGGGTTGCCGACGCGGCTAAAAAGTATGGTCATAACGTTCTTTCGTGGACCCAGCTCGACGTAAACAACCAGAAGAAGCTTAACAAGCTTATTCTGGATGAGGGGATGCCGAGGAACAGAATTGTGCAGGATGCTACCACGGCTTCTTTAGGATACGGGCTAGAGTACTCTTTCAGCATTTATGAGAGGATTAGGCTGTCTGCCCTGAGAGGAGACCCCGACCTGCAGATGCCCCTCTCCTCCGGCACAACCAATGCGTGGGGTGCTAGGGAAGCGTTCATGAGCGATAAGAAGAGGGGTGCCGAGTGGGGTCCACAGAGGCTTAGAGGCCCCATCTGGGAGGCCATAACGGCGGTTTCCCTAGCGCTGGTTGGATGCGACGTGTTCATGATGCTCCACCCGGCGAGCGTACAGATCTTTAAGACGTTCGTAGAGTACCTGTCTTCTCCTAAGAGGGCGGAGGTTCCACCCCTCCTCAACTGGGTAACCGCCAGAGTTTAGTTGGGGTGTATGCGATGCCACGTTTAAAGCCGCTGGACATTTACAATTACCTTCCCAAGACGAACTGCGGTGAATGTGGGCTAGATAGTTGTATGGCGTTCGCTTACAAGTTGATTGAACATGAGATTGACGTTGAAGCCTGTAAGCCGCTGGCGACTGATCCCAAGTTTAAGAAGGCATTTGAGGAACTTAAGGAACTCGTAACCCCTCCTGTTAGGCCTGTGAAGTTTGGCGGAGACGGGAAAGAGGCTGTAATTGGCGGAGAAGAGGTGATGTACAGGCATGAGCTAACGTACTTTAACCCGACGGTGATCGCCGTATGTGTCCATGACGAGATGCCCGAGGACGAACTGGTGAAAACAGTTCAGTTCATAAGTAACTGGTATGTGTTCCGTGTGGGAGTTAACCTCTACCTTGACGCCGTAGCGGTAAAATCTGTTTCGAGGGATCCGGAAAGGTTCTCTAAAGCCGTTAAGCTGGTAGCCGAGAACACGAATTACCCGATTGTGCTTTGCTCTTTGGACCCCGCATGTCTTAAAGCCGGTGTGGATGTTATAAAGGACAGGCGTCCTCTGCTGTACGCGGCCACTAGGGATAACTGGCGTGAAGTCGCCGAGATAGCGTTAAACGCGGGGTGCCCTGTCGTTGTGTCTTCTCCAGGCGACTTAGACACTCTTAAATCTCTTGCCGTCACTCTTTCAAGCGCGGGGATAGATGTGGCGCTCGATCCAGGTACGGCTTGGGGGGAAGGCGTCCTCGCAGACACAATAGACAGCTTCACCATGCTAAGGAGAGCCGCTATAGAACGTGGCGATAAGGGTGTAGGATGGCCTCTGGTTGGTGTGCCTGCAACTCTATGGATCGGAAAGGAAGAGGCTTCCGAGGGTGAGCGCCTTGAAACAGCCTTCGTCGAAACCCTCCTGGCGGCAGCTTTGATATGCAGGTACGCTGACCTCTTAATAATCAATTCTAAGGAACTATGGACGTTCCTTGCACTAGTCACACTAAGGCAAAACCTCTATACTGACCCTCGGATCCACCCTTCAGTTGAGCCAGGTCTCATAGCCATAGGTAATCCTAACGAAGACAGCCCCGTACTGATAACGACCAACTACGCGTCAACCGCGTTCGTTGTCAGGTCAGACTTGGAACAATCCAAAATAGACGCGTGGCTGGTGATTATCGACACGGAGGGAATAGGAGTCGAGTCCGCCGCCGCCGGAGGACAGCTTAACGCCTCCAAGATGGCTGAAGCCCTAAGTGAGTATAAGGTTGCTGAGAAAGTTAGGCATAGGTCGGTTATAATTCCCGGGCTGGCTGCAAGGTTTGCAGGGGAGCTAGAAGACGCAAGTGGATGGGATGTTTACGTTGGACCAAAGGACTCAAGTGGAATACCTAGCTTCTTGAAGACCAAGTACAGGCCTCGCGATGGCCTAAGGTATGTCGGCGATCCCGGCGCCGACTCGCCCGTCATAGTGACAGTAAACAATATAAGGGATTTCTACAGGGTTAAAACGCCTCTTCTTGAAGGAAAGATCGACGCTTGGCTTCTCGTAGTAAACACGGATGGTCTACCGGTTAGTGAAGCAATAAAAGAAAGGAAGCTTACGGGAGACGCCGTCAAGTCCATGATGGAAAGGGAGGATGTCGGTAAGCAAGTAAGCCATAAGAAGCTTATCATACCTGAAGAAGCCGAACCGATCAAAGAAGAAATCGAGAAAGCTACTGGATGGGACGTAACCGTAGTTCCATGCGAGAAACTGGTTGAAGAACTGAAAAAGTAACTAAGCGGCAAGGAACTCTTAAAATCCACCTTTCCGTCTACTTTTTTACTGCCTTTGCCTTAAACCTTCTCCTTAGCTCTTTCTGCCTCTTTCTAGTTTATCTTACTATTAGGACAGGACAGTGGGCATGGCGGCTCACTTTATCCGACACGCTTCCAAGGAGGAACCGTTTAACGTCTCCTAAACCTCTACTTCCTACAATTACCAGGTCACATTCTTCCTCTTTTGCCGTTTCTATAATCGCAGTTGGCGGGTTCCCCCTTTTCAAGACCAGATGCGCCTTTACTCCCACCTCTTTAAACTTTACTTCATACTCCTCGAGAAGTTTTTTACCGGCATTCTCTAGTTCTTCAGCGAGAAGCTTGGCTGTCCCGTACTCTGCTATCGCGACTCCAGCGTTCCCGATTCCAACGAAGAAGAAAGGCGTGGTTACGACGTGGAGGACCACTACTTCAGAACCAAACTTTTCAGCTATTGCAAGAGCGTAGCTGGCGGCCTTCTCTGAATATTCTGAGCCGTCAACAGCAACTAGAATCTTGCGAAACACTTTCCATACCCCCTTCAACCATCCAACATAAAAATGAACGCTATTATACTTTGCCGTCAACCCGGCTTCTCCCCAAGAAATAGACATGAACTCCCAACGAAGCCTCATCTCATCGAAAAACCCAAAGCACGCCCTCAAGGGGGAAACTAAATCATCAGGTTTCCCTCCATCTAAGGAGGTTAATCAGTAAGCCAAATGTTCCTATCCGTTTTCCTGGCACGTTTTTCCATCCCTTGATGAAAAGTTTAAAGTAGTTTGCCTCTCTCATTTAAGGGAAGAGCGGTTTTGCCGGAGAAGGGGGGTCAACGCTGGGGACCGAGCTAAGTAGGTTTAAGGTTCGCTTTGTAATGGAAGGCATAGGTAAAGCCGAGGGCGAGCTTAACCGGCTTAAGGCTCCCTTAACCGTTGAGGCGTTGCTGAGCGCTCTCCCGGTTTCAGGAGTGGCAAGCGTGTGGCAAGGGAAAGAAGTATACTTCACGGTTGGAATCAAGAAAGGATTAGAAAACCCGGTGAAAGAAATCGAGGTAGGGGACATAGCCTACTGGCCTCTAGGCGACGCATTATGCATTTTTTTCGGAAAGATTAAACCCTACTCCGAAGTTAACCCCGTTGGGAAAATAACAAAAGGCCTCGAACTCTTCAGCCAAGTAAGGCAAGGTACCAAGATACACGTCGGACGTATCTAACTGAATTCGACGCATCCAAACAAAATTATTTTCTTTTAGTTTTTTAATGAAACTAAGAGGGAATTTAAGGTTAAGGTTGATGGGTGTATTCGGCGGCTCTTCCGAGGGAATCATACATTATGGTGTTACTTGTATGCTTTCGCCTCGGGTGCTGAATGCCCCCTTAAGAATTGCCTCTATAAATAGATCTGGGATAGCCGGGAACCCCTCTTTAACCATCTTATTCCAGACAGCGACTATTTTCCGGTAACTTTCCAGTTCCCTCACCGCTTTCTCCCCTATTAATGCTAGTTCATGCTTTTTAACTTCCCTTCCTTTTCCTAGTCCCTTACAGTCTTTCTTCGCCTTAATGGTTAAGCCATACCTTAACAATCCGTTTTCTATCGAAAACGTGAAGGGGAACGTTCTACATATCATCGGTCTCGCAGGGTAAATTGAGCAGAGGTTTCCTTCAAGGAAAACACATGTTCCATCATTTCTTTTCCGTAGTCCTAGGATCGCTTTCCCCCTGTAAGTTTCTAGGGCGGGGAAAACTAGTTTCTCTATTAATTGGTGGTTGGCCTGATAGAAGCTTAGGTAGTTCCTCAGGAGCTCCCTGCCATCACAATTTAGAAAGTCCGCAAGCCGAATAATGTCTAGGTGCGTTAACGTGACGATCACATTTTTATCCTTGCAGCAGCTCGCACACTTCACGCATTTAAACCGCAAGTTTTACCATGACCTCACAAGCCTATCAACAAGTTCTTCCCTAACTTCCTCTCCTTGATCTCTCCTAAACTTTTTCTTAGCAGAGCATTTCTCGCATTCATAAGACCAAGCATACTTTCCATTCTCCCAGAAAAGAGTGAAGGTTAGCGGCTCACCACATATACCACACTTAACATCCTCTCTTTTAACTTTTTCAATGACTATCAAATCCGCACTCTCCTAGTATCTTCTTTCCGCCTTAAACCCTGACGAGCTGTATCTCTATCGTGGAGACGTTACGCTGATCCTCCCCGCTTCCAATGGTTTCAGTGCCTATCTTTATCTCTCCAAGTTTAACGGAGTCCGGCATGAATCTCTGCCTCACAATCTCCACCACGTCAACAGCCTTAGAAATCGCTCTTCCTCGGGCTACAACCCTAACTTCATCTGCTCCTTGACTTAATTGCATGACACACGCAAGGACATAGCTCACTCGACGTAAGGTAGAGCTTATCATGAAGCCTACCCTACTTTGTCGGTTTTTTCCCTACGAAAACCATATTCTCAGTTGTGGAGCCCTTTTTCGAACCGGACATTTAACCGCCCTCCCTTCCACTGTTTAAAAACCGTAGCCTTTATTTTTGAATAAAACTGTCTCATAAAAACTTTTAAACTTTCCTACAAGCCACACCATACTCCTTAGAATGGGAGCTAGAGCACTGCATACCATTTAGTACGTTGGCATGTAATACATGAGAAGAAATTTAAACATTGAAAATCAGTTTCCGCTTCCAAAGTGAAAACTCTTAAAATTCCTTTTTCACCATTCAATTATCACATATAAAAATGGTAATTTTAATATATTAGCTTGGGTGAGGAAAAGAGTTGAACACTGCCGGTTGAGGTTAGGCGAAATGGGTAAGCGCATACCTCCTAGTTTACCTGCCGTTTTAATTATTCTTCTAGTTGAAGCAGCTTATGCAGTTTTAATCGCTATGTCTTCCCTTATCTTATACGCGTCGACTGAAGGGTTGAAGACTGCCATAATAGCGGTGCTCCCATTATCTAAATCTATAAGCGATCTCGGTCTGGCAACGTTCATGTACACCTCAGCATGCAGTTTTTCACTGATGTTAACCCTAAGAATCGCTTTTCTCACTTCCCTTGCAGTTTTCAACGTTCTATTTATTCGGTGGATCCTCATGTTCTGGGAGCACGCCTATCAAGGAGTTTTAACTCGCTCTCTTACGGTAATTCTTTTCGCCCTCCTCATCATGCCCAACACCGTCGCTGCATTTCTCATTCTTACAAGCTTACTTCTCACTATAATTTTCTTTCAGAGTGCAGAGTTAAGGAAACTCTTTGTGGAAGCGAAAGGAGAAGAGGAGAGAAGGAGAGGTGGTGAAGAATGAATTACAAGTATGGAGGATTAGAAATTATAACTCTAACAGGAGACATAACCAAGCTTGAAGTGGATGCCATAGTTAACGCGGCCAATAGTCACCTCTGGATGGGAGGCGGCGTGGCAGGGGCGCTTAAAAGGGTAGGCGGAGCCGAGATCGAAGAGGACGCTAGAAAGAAGGCTCCGAAAAACGAGAAGGGTGAACCGTTCGTCCCCGTTGGTGAAGCAATCGCCTCAACTGCAGGGCGGCTTAAGGCGAAGTATGTAATTCATGCGCCGACCATGGAGAAGCCCGCCATGAGGACTACCCCCGAAAAGGTCGAGAAAGCGATGAGAGCCGCCCTTAAATGCGCAGAAAGCCTAAACGTTGGAAGCCTAGCAGTACCCGCATTAGGGACAGGAGTTGGCGGCGTCCCCAAGGATGAGGCAGCTAAGAGAATGGTTAAAGCACTGATTGAGCATGTACACTCCGGAACAAAACTGAAAAAAGTGTTCCTGTGCGACATAAGCGAGTCTCAGGTAAAGGCGTTTGACGAAGCCTTAACGTCTCTTAACGTTCAGCGTTAACCTGCAGCCTTGGCTTCCTTAGCCTGCATTCCCATCCAAATTTTTATTCTTTTGTTCCCTGCCACCAGCTTTATTAATCCCTTTCTCTCAAGGTCTCGCAGGATGCTCTTAACTACACTGACCCTTAATCCGTACTTGTCTGACACCTCGCTAGGTGTTATAACCTTCATCCTTGGGATCTCCTTTTCCATGGTCTCAAGGATTGTCTCGTCGATTAGTATGTTGCGCACCTCTTTCTCCACAACCTTCTCCTGAGCTTTCTTCATCTTCTTTCCCATAATTAACCTCCAAAATCGTTTGAACGCGAGCAAATAAGAGTTCAACCTAGCCTTTACAGCCACTCCTCAACCGGAATAGTTAAATTTTTCTCTCCAATTTAAAGCGTTACCTTCACAATCCCTGATTGAAAGGAGGGCAACCCGCTAATGGCCCCACCAACCATTCGTTTAAGCGTTGAGCAGCAGTTTATCCAAGTTTGCTCTCTCCGACATGCGTACCGCCCTTATACGACGAGGGTACTCCAAGTTTATGCGCTTAACCAGCACATCCTCCTGCCCTCTCTTTCCGATAGTGACCTTTAATCTTGCAGGGCTCTCAAACCCTTCCTGAAAGCCTACAAGTATGCTCTCTCCAGGCCATTCCAATCCTCTTTCAAAACTAACCGAGTTTACTCCAACTATGGGGATCCTGTTCTCGAGGGCTCTCGCCTTAACGTATATGTGCCAGTTCTCTATCCCTGCTGATGGTATGAATGCAGGATTGAATATTATGTCTGCCCCCTTAAGTGTTAGTATCCTGGCGACCTCAGGGAATGCTAGGTCAAAGCAAACAGTCATCCCAACCATTCCAAACTCCGTCCTGCAGGGTTCTAAGCGTGAACCAGGCTTGAAGAAGTACTTCTCAATACTGTAAAGATGAATTTTCCTGTGGACTCCTATGCATTCCCCCGACCTGTCAAAGAGACGCGACACATTGTAGATTTCTCCCCCCTCCCTCTCCCACAAGGAGCCGCCAAGCACGTAGACCCCGTACTCCTCAGCGATCCTCTCCAAAGCCTTCACGCTCGGCCCATCAGGCTTCTCGGCATCATCAGGCGGGTTTCCCTCCTTGAGGTTCCACTTTTCAGGGAGGCATATCACGTCCACCTCCGTCCTTTTAAGTAAGCCGTCAACTATTTCTGAAACCCGCCTGATGTTCTCCTCCTTAGTTTCAGCTTTTGCAAGCTGAATGGCTGCAACAAGAACCTCTTTCCTCAACGTTTATCTCCTCCATCAGAAAGGCAAAATACATTTTACTTTTTTAATCATTGATTATATCCGTTACTCTAAGGCAGTGGAGGCGGCGGATCGTGGAAGACACCCTCACCAAACTGGTCGATTATGGACTTAAGCTTGGAGCGGAGTACGTGGAAGTTCGATGCGAAGAACTATTTGAAACAACGATGCACATTGAAGACGAACGGGTTGAATCGGTAAGGCAGGGAGTTGACCGAGGTTTTTCTATTCGCGTGCTAGCACGTGGGGCGTGGGGGTTCGCCTCAACTAACAGCTCAGACCGCCTACAGGATGCATGTAAGAGTGCGGTTAAGATGGCTTCAGCTGTAAGCAGTAGCGTCAGAGAGAAGGTAGAATTAGCTGAGGTAAGGACGTACCATGACAGAGTCATGGTTAAACCCGACGTGAATCCTGCGGACATAGGAGTGGACGAGAAAATACGCCTGTTTCTGGAAGCTAGTGAATCTGCCTTTAAAACAGACAGCAGGGTTAAGAGCTTCACATTCGACTACGCCGATATCTACGGAAAAAAATGGTACTTTAACAGTGACGGGGCAGAACTTACCCAAGACGTCCTCTACGTTTGGGGTAGAGCCTTAGCCACAGCTAGAGAAGGAGACATTTACGTCTCCTACAGGGAGGAGTTAGGTTCCACAGCTGGATTCAAGCTATGGCAGGAGACACCTCCACAAGAGTTAGGAGAAAAAATGGCTGGCTACCTGTTGGAGCAGTTGGGCGCCGCCCCTCCGAAAGGAGGAGCTTTTCCTGTGGTTCTTGGGCCTAACGTCACGGGTGTACTGGCCCATGAAGCCTTTGGACATTTAGCCGAGGCAGACTTGACGCTTGCTGGAGGACTGTTATTATCCAAGCTCGGGGACAAAGTGGCTTCACCTTTAGTCACCATATGCGATGATGGAACCATTAAGAACGGGTTCGGAAGCTTCAAGTATGATGATGAAGGGGTGAGGACGCAGAAAACCATAATAGTGAAGGAAGGTCGCGTCGTCGGGTTAATGTATGACCGTGAAAGAGCAGCGAAAATACGGAAAATGTCGAGGAGACTCGGGTTGGAGCGAGAGGAGGAGTTTGGCATGGAGCCAACCGGTAACGCAAGAGCTGAAAGCTTTAGGGTTCCACCCCTCATAAGGATGAGAAATACCTACTTTGAGCCTGGCGACTGGCGGCTTGAAGAAATGGTAGAGGACTTGTCCTTCGGCTACCTCATGGAAAGCTTTAGAGGTGGCCAAGCTAACCTAGATGGTACGTTCCAAGTTGGTATTCAAAGAGCGTATGAGATAGTTAATGGTGAGGTGGGCCGTCCAGTTAGGAATGCTTCGATTAGTGGAAACACCCTTGAAACACTCCTACACGTGGACGCCGTCGGGCGAGACTTCGCGCTTAACGCAGGTAGGTGCGGCAAAGGACAAACGGTATTCGTTGGTGATGGCGGTCCTCATATCAGATGTAGGCAGATGATTGTGGGAGGAGCTAAAATTGAGTGACCTTGCAGCTTTGGTAGAGTGGATGGTAGATTACGCTGAAAGACATGGTGCTCATGAAGCAGAAGTCTATTTTAGCTATAGTAGAGAGTTAGAAGTTGAGATCTCATTAGGGCAGTTGTCATCCTGTCATCTCTCTGACGAGTACGGTGTAGGGTTAAGGGTTATCGTCGACGGGGCAGTGGGCTTCAGTTTTTCTAATAGTTTAGAAAGACGTATGCTTGAAGTTAGTGTAGACCGCGCCGTGAAGGCTGCTAAGGCAAGCAAGCCTGATAAGCGATGGACCGGGCTGCCGGACCCAAGAAAGCCTACATTTGTCTCCGGTGTTTTTGATAGGAGGATACGCAACATTTCCGAAGAGGAGCTTGTAACCATAGCTAGAACAATGCTTGATGCAGCAGAGGACTACAGCCATAAGGTGACTGCTTACTGGGGTGTTGCCGCAGCAGGATACGGCGAGGTATTCATAGCTAATAGTCAAGGGTTAAATGTTCACGGTGAAGGGACGTCCATTGGTTGCGCCCTCGGAACAGTGGCTAAGGAAGGCAGCCTTATCTCGCCTGAGTGCAGCGACTTCGACTTCAAGAGAACATACGAAGTTAACCCTGAAAAAGTGGGGGAAACCGCCTCCCAGCTAGCTGTGAACTCGCTGAAGCGCATAGAGGTGAGCTCCGGGGTTTACCCCGTGGTGCTGGCTTACCCTGCCCTACACGCTTTAATAGAGTATACCTTCTTGCAGACTATAACGGGGGACAACGTTCTTAGAGGAAAATCTCCTTACGCTGGGAAGATCGGGGAGCAAGTATCATCCAGCATGATCAGCATAGTGGACGATGGAAGGCTTGAGGGCGGATTAAATTCTTCCCCATTCGACGGGGAAGGCGTGCCAAGCCAGAAGACAACTATTATTAAAAAGGGCACATTAAAATCTTTCCTATATGACACATATTGGGGTAGAGTGGCTGGTGCCGCATCAACAGGAAATGCTATACGTTCAAGCTACGCATCCACTCCCAAGGTGGGGCCATCAAACCTGATCATTGAAAAAGGAAGCAGCAGCTTTGAAGATCTCATTGGGGAGATATCAAACGGGCTACTTGTTTGGGATGTTCAAGGAGCTCATTCAAGTAACCCCGAGTCAGGTGAGGTGAGCGTTGTGGCAACCCCGTGCTGGCTGATCAGGAACGGTAACATTGCGAGCCCGGTGAAGGGCCTTATGCTGGCAGATAACTTCTACGGTATGCTGAAAAGAGTGAATGGAGTTGGGGATGACGTTAAAAGCTACTCCTTCTTGGTGTCACCCTCAATACGTTTTTCCAGCGTTAAAGCCGTGAGTAAGTCTTCAGGATAGCCTAGAAGCCCACTCTGAAAGCTTATTGAGCATCTCCTTCTTGGACTCGTCATCCAGCCTTCCCTCTCCCGGCATAGCTTGTAACTTTGAAATTGTGAGTGTGATCTCGGAGAAGACAGGATGATATGGAATCCTCTTCTGCAGTTCCTCCTTCAGCCTCCTCAATTCATTGATCACGTTAGAAACCTGAGGGTTCACGTTGATGCTTTCAGCAGCTTTCTTAACCATCAACGCAGCCTCTCCTTCGCCGGCCACCTCCACAGCAGCTTCCTCAGCCTCCATCTTCCCTTCTTGCAGTTCTAACCTCGTTTCAACCTCTTTCTTGACACCACCCTCCTCAGGTACCGCCTGTTGCCCCTCTGGCGGCAAAACGGCGGGAAGCGCGGCTTTCTCAACGGCGACGGTAACACCCTCTCTCGGTGCGGGCGCCTCCCCAATAATCCTGTTAATGCTTGAGTACGCCTTCAGCAGACTCCTCCTAAGCTTTATTAAGTTGGCGACAAGCTCCCTTATCAGTTTAGCCGAATTATCCAGTTCTTGAATGATTTCCTTAAGATCGCCTAATTCCATCTCACCCTCTCCAAGAAACCATACTCCTATCCAAGTTAAACTAACATCTACAACATATATTGGTCTTAATATATTGGTCTTATCTTTTTCTTCTCCCTGTCGGACTCAGAGCATCACTCTGATCTCTTGCAAATCACCGTGGAGCATCTGTCCCGGAATACCGCCTCTCTAACACAGTCGAAACACTAAAATTCACCTTTCAGCAACAGGTTCTTTACTACGGAAAGGGGGTTAAACATTGAACAAGATAGCTAAATGGAGCATCATACTGATCGGCTCGTTCTTCTTAATATCGCTAGCGGCAAACTTTGGAGGCTTTGGGGGCTGGTTTGACCTTCTTATCCAGGGGCCATACATCACTTTAATGTTCTATGGTTTTTACAGAGTGCTCTCGGAGGGCACGTCTAAAACTGGGAAGCGAGGAATTCTTTTAGACCTTCTGCTCATACTTTCCTTGATGATCTTCTTCGTAGGTTACGGAATGCACTTCACAGCCAACCACATAGAAGTTCTGATGGCTGAAAACGAGTTTATGCTCTTCATAACCCCCAAGGTTGCCACGAACCCGGAAGCCATCATTTACCTCTATTCCCTTTACACGCCGACATACTACTTCGACGAGATGCTAGGCCACCAGCTTATTTACACAGGGTTCTTCGGACTGATGATCGGCGGCATCCTGCTTGAATCTTGGTTCAGAGGAGAAGAAGAGCTTTCAAGAACCGACTACATGGCAGTTACAACCTCATCCATATTATTCACGGTGATAATAGTACTGGCTACGGTTGAAGGACAGTACGCTATACACGCGTTAGTTCTCACGGTGCTCATGGCAGCGGTTTTACTCGCATACTTTAAAGGAGGAATAGTGAAAAGACCATTCTGCCTCTTCATGCTGCTAACCTCCATCATGTCTGCAGTGTACATCTCCCTCCTGGCTGCCATGTACTTTGACGTTATAAGCGCAACCCTGCATGGCCTCTTAGGCAGGATACCGCAATTCTCGGAGCCAGAAAGAATACTTCGCCAGTTCATATTCTTGTCAGGAGTATTCGGTGACGAAGTAAAACTTCTCCTCTCCTTCATCCTTTAACTCTCTTTTTTTATTTGGAAACGTTAAAACGGTAAATCATTTAATTAGCAAGGTGCCAAAATGGTTTTTTAGGGCTGAGGCGTGGAAGAATGCTAAAATACGCTATTAGACTTGCAAGACTTCTTCCTCGAGAGGCTAGGATGGTATATGCTATCCTAGGTTGCCGTCCAGGTAAGGTTGAAAAGAGGGTTCTTCTGACAGCAACCAAAATTGCAACACAAAGAGCAGTGCAAATGTTGGAGAGAGTAGAGGAGAGAGGAGAAACGTTTCGTGGCTACTATGAAGGCGTACCCGTTTCTGTTGTGCCGACAGGAATTGGCTGCCCCGCAACGGCAGTTGTTGTCGAAGCACTTCAAATGGCACGTGTCCGAGCTATTGTAAGAAGCGATTTTGCAGGCGCCCTCAGGCGGAACATAAGGCTGGGCGATTTACTAGTAGCCGATAAAGCCTACACAGGGGACGGCACAACCAAGCATTACGTTAAGGAGGGCTTTGTGGAAGGTGACAGAAGCATAACACAACTACTTTCTAAGTGTGCTTCTGAGAGAAACATTAGATTTCACGTTGGACATGTATGGACGACCGATGCGCTTTTCAGGGAGACCAAGGAGTTATTAGAGGAAGCCATAGGCTTGGAGTGTATAGGCATCGACATGGAAACATCAGCCCTATTCACGGTCGGCGGAATACACGGGATCAAATGTGGCTCTATCATGTCGGTTAGCGACAATCCCATAGCTGGGAAACACCTCTTCAACTCTATTACTAAGAAAGAGGTCTTTGAAGGATTGGATCTTGCAGTGAGCGTAGGGCTTGAAGCCTTGTCAAGAATAAGTATTTGAGGGATATACCCTTGAAATGTGACGTTTTAGTTGTCGGCGGCGGTCCTGCCGGATTAATATGTGCTGAGCGTCTCGCTAAGGCAGGGTTGAGTGTAGTGGTAGCCGACAAGAACGAGACTCCTAACAAGGATAAGCCGTGTGGAGGCATGCTGACCGAGAGGGCCTTAAGAGAATTTAGGATAAGCCCCAAGGTGGTTGAAAGGGAAATCTATGGCGTTCTCGTGGCGCTAAGAGAGGGATGCTTTCACGTCGACTATAATGAGAGGGTAGGAGGAAACGTGGATCGAAGTGGTTTAGGGCGTTATCTCGCTGAAAGGGTTGAGGAGGCTGGAGGCACTATTGTAACCAAGGAGAGAATATTAAATGTTTACGTAGATGACGACTACGTTAAAGGCACCGGGAAAAGAGATTACATATCCGAGTTCGTCGTTTTTGCTGATGGAGTACATTCCCTTGCAAGAAGAGTAATGGGTTGGCGGTGGCGGAAAGATCAGCTTGGACTTTGCGTCCAGTACTTAGTGAGGATGAACGAGGAGAGGGTGAATGAAGTTTTCGGATATAGAAATCATTTCTATTATGGTAGCGATATTTCACCATTCGGTTATGGATGGATGTTCCCAAGGAGAAACGTGGTAGTCATTGGTGTAGGAGCCCTACTGTCAAAGGTCACCTCCCCCCTAAAGAAATACTTAGACTATCTTCTTAGTAAGCATCCTTTATCCTCCCCTAAACTGAGAGGAGGAGAAATTCTACGTTTTGAAGCAGCCTTAGTTCCCCTCTCCGGAATAATGGGTAAGATCTCTGGGTGGAGGACTATCGTTGTTGGCGACGCTGCTGGGGCGGTGTCCTCAATTACGGGGGAGGGAATGTATTATGGAATGAAAAGCGGCTTAATTGGAGCCGAGGTGGTGGTTAAAGCGTATGAGGAGGAAAACCCCTCAGAGAAGCGCATGGAACAGTACGACAGGCGGCTTAAAGCAGAGATTGGAAGCGACATGAAGTGGAGCTTATGGCTTAGAAACTTTTTCATGGAAAGAAGAAGCGGCGTAGTGAATACTTCATCCTCCAGCCTACAAAGAGTAATTTCTGACTTAATTATTGGACGCAAAAGTTGCAAGAAGGCGATTATGGACGCGTTGCCTCTCGTCGCACTAAACCTGATAAAAAGGAAAATTATTGGAAACCGCTAACTTTTATTAGCCCTCCATCTATAAGGGTTCATGCGGATGAGGGAAACTGACCTGGACGGAGCCTTCAGGCCATGATGAAATGCATCTCCCCCGACGCACTGTCACCCACCACTTTCAAGGGGGTTAACATCTACGAGGGTTTCACGGTGAAGGTCAAGTTAAGGCTTTTCCCGTCACTAGCAAGGGCCCTCAACACTTCTATCTTGGAGGTAAAGGTTAACGATGGGGGCACGGTCAGGGATGTGCTCCTAGCTGCTTTTAAAGAGCAACGTTTACGTGACATGATAATTGAAGGCGAGAAAATCGCACCCGGGGTACTCGTCCTGCTTAACGACAAAGATGTAAGGCTACTTCGAGGATTGGAAACCATTGTACGTGATGGAGACGTGATAACCCTCTTAGCAGTTACTCATGGTGGATAGCCGCGCTCGCCGATCCTACAAAATTTAAATAGGAAAACCCTTCTTCTGGGAATTAAATCTTTAAATTGCCTTTATCCTGTTTCTCTGGAGGGTCTAAGATGTATAAGAAAATGCTTGTAGCGTTAGATGGCTCGGAGACCGCGGAGCGTGCGTTAGAAAAGGCAATAGAGTTTGCAAAGTTATGTGGCTCCCAACTTATCCTCCTGAATGTTATTAAAACCGAAGATTTTGAGATAGTAAAGAACTACTCGGAATCATCATACGACCTAGTGAAAAGCTACTTAAGCCAGTCAGCCGAGAAGATGCTGGGTGAAGCTGAAGAGAAAGCTAAAAGAAAAGGCGTGGAAGACGTTGTGAAGCTAGTTCTCTTCGGTGACCCAGCAGATACTATTGTTAACGTGTCCGAGACAGAAAACGTAGACCTAATAGTTATGGGAACAAGAGGGCTAACTGGGGTGAAAAGGATCGTTCTGGGAAGCACGGCTCAGAAGGTGATCAGGTGGAGTAAAAGGGACGTGCTTGTAGTTCACTAACTCCCTTCTTCTTTCCCTTTGGAAGGATTAAAGCCCTATTTGCTCTGCTACCTTCTTCATCCCTCTTAAGGCAACTTCTAGAAACTTGTCAAGCGGCATTCCTGCATCCTCACAGAAAAGGATTCTCTCTCGGTCAACACCACGTGCAAAATCCTTCGCCTTAAACTTTTTCTTTAAACTTTTAACTTTCACCTCTCCAAGCTTCTTACCCGGCATAACCAACGCTGTAGCCACTATCAACCCCGATACTGCATCAGATGCCACCAAGAATTTCTCGAGGAGCGTCTCCGGCTTCTCCCCGGTATGTTCGAAGTTATGGGACCTGATCGCTCTGATGATGTCATCTGAAACCTTGCCTTTTAGGATCTCACTTGCTATCTGAGTGTGCTTTTCAGGGTTACCCTCAGTCAAGTCGAAGTCAAGGTCATGTAATAGCCCCACTAACCCCCACTTCTCCTCGTCCCCTCCAACCTCCCTAGCAATTTCCCTCATGATAGCCTCAACGGCTAACACATGCTTGAAATGCCTCGGATTCTTAACATGCTCTTTAACGAGCGATAAGGCTTCCCCTCTGTCCATTTCCACCACCTCCACCAACGTAAGCTTATTAAGGTAGTCTTTTAAAAGTTCAGGAGGATAGCGGGTGTTGCCTTTGACTGGAAAGGTTGCTCTAGTCTATTCCGACGAATACTTAAAGTATTTCCTAGGGAAAAGCCATCCTCTACGTCCTCAGAGACTCAAGCTTACAGTAGAACTCATGAGAGAAATAGGCCTCCTAGATCATCCTGACCTAGTGCTCGTTGAGCCCAGAATGGCGAGCCTAGACGAGCTCAAACTGGTTCATAGTGACGCATACCTCCAGCGCGTTAAGGAAATGGACAAGTTGGGTAGAGGATACCTTGACTACGGTGACACCCCTGCTTTCAGGGGGATGTTTGAAGCATCGTCCCTCATCGTAGGCGGATCCATTAAAGCCGCTGAGCTGATTGTCAGTGGCCGCGTCCTCCACTCGTTCAACATAGGGGGAGGGCTTCACCATGCTGCTAGGGACCGAGCTGCAGGCTTCTGCATTTTCAATGATGTGGCAATAACAGCAAGGTACCTCCAAAAGAAGCATGGATTTAAAAGAATAATGATCATAGATATAGATTGTCATCATGCAGATGGAACGCAGGAAGTATTCTACTCGGATCCTAGTGTTCTTACGGTGTCTTTTCACGAAGATGGGCGATTCCTTTACCCTGGAAGTGGCTTCATCGAAGAGGTTGGGGCTGGAGAGGGAAGGGGGTACTCTGTTAATGTTCCTCTGCCTCCATACACCTTTACGGAAGCATACCTTTATGCGTACAAGGAAATAGTTCCCCCGCTAGTAGAATCCTATAAGCCAGAAATAATAATCCAGCAATGCGGCGTCGACACACACTTTAGAGATCCGCTAACGACGGAAGCTGTAAGTTTGGATTGCTACGAGAAGATAATCGAAATCCTCCACGATCTTGCCCATAAGACAACCGGAGGAAAACTCATTCTTCTCGGTGGAGGAGGATACGAAATAGGGTGCGTAGCTAAGGCATGGACGTTAATTACGTGTAAGATCCTAGGTGTAACCCCTCCAAAGGAGACCCCGTACTTCTGGAGGGACCTTTACATAAGAAACGCTCTTGAAATAGGAGAAACCCCCCACGAACCCGAGAGCATGTATGACAATGAAAGGCCTCCTCTCTCATACGAGAGAGAAAAAATACTAACAGTAGTTAAAGGCATAGTTAACTCCGTTAAAAAAACAATATCCTCCCATGCTCCCCTATTTTAGGGGGAAGCTTTTTTTATCATTTTTATCTCTTAAATCCTTCTCCTTATCTCTTAGTGTTATGTTGTTATCCCCTCTGACTTTAAGATCCTCTCTGGGAGCTTATCTTTCCATTCCATTAGAAACTCCTTGTCCTCCTTCTTGTTACGAAGGTCATCTGGTAACATGTGCGGTATTGTTTCAATGATTGGATACCACCTTCCACACTTCTCACAAATCAAAACGCCGCTTTTCACGTTAACTTTAAACGCAAGCCAGTTCGCCAAGTACACCATGTTCTCAAGCTTCTCGTCCAACTTTGCGGGAGCCCTAAAGTTTACGATGTCTGTTATAAGCTCAGATGATGCTCCTGTTAGATCCGTTATATGCTTAAATATACTCTCTATCTTTTCCTTGAAGGCGTCAACGTATTTTTTGACGTCAAGAGGCTTCCTAACTAATTCGTCCTCAATGACGCCCTTTTCTTCATCAATTTTCACATTGTCCTTCAATTCCTTCTTAATCGCTTTCACGTCACCAGAAACGTAGCCTTTAGCCACACTGGATATGCGTTTCTCGTCATCGCGCTCCCACTCGAAAATTGAAAGCTTAAGGGGATAATATTTGCATCCATCAGCCGGACATGCCAAAATGTCGAGCAACCACAACCGCATTCTTGCTCCCCCTACTAAGCAACTCGAACATTGCAGAATTACGAAGTCCTTAACCGCGGACTTTCCTAAAAAGGTTTCGTATCGTTGCCTTGCCGCCTGTTACCCTTCTGCATCTGAACTTTCACCTACGATTGCTAATTCATCGTTGGAAAGACCAATCAACAATATTACCCCACTCACATTTTCTTCTGTCTCTATGTTTTGCATTTAATAAGCTCCCTCAGCAAAATGAAAAACGTAAAACGTTAAGAATTAGGAAGGAAGTCAGATGTAGGAAGCAAACTCATGTAGCAAGGCATTAATGGTAAAATTTTTTAGTAAACGTCGGAAGGTTCTTAATTGACGGCTGCCATGCTGAAAAGTAATCTCCTGTTTTAACTTCGGTTTAACAAATGGTTGACAGGACGTTGCTCTCCTAATTAGGATTAGGAGAAGTAATGTAATAGGGAGTAGAATTGTGATGGCTGTCATGTGGCATTCCCTCAGGATAGATGAGGCATTTAAGAAATTGAGAGTAACTGAAAAGGGGCTAACTTCCGATGAGGCTAGCTCCCGTCTTAAAGAGTACGGTTTTAACGAGATCGAGGAAGCAGGTAAGCGCTCGCTGGCTACCATGTTCCTAGACCAATTTAAAAGTTTCTTAATTCTTATCTTAATAATTGCAGCTTTGATCTCTCTTGTTTTAGGCGACCTAGCTGACGCAGGGGTAATATCCTTCGTCCTCCTCATGAATGCCCTTTTAGGTTTTTACCAAGAATATAAGGCGGAGCAGGCTGTTGAAGCACTAAAGAGGCTCGTTGCTCCTCACGCTAAAGTTATACGTAACGGCGAGAAGGTTGAAATTCCTGCTAGAGAAATTGTTCCTGGGGATCTGGTTCTGCTAGAAATGGGTGACCGTGTACCCGCAGACTTAAGACTCATTGAAACACTAAACCTGCAAATTGACGAGGCCACGTTAACAGGCGAATCTACTCCCGTCTTAAAAAATGCGGACGCTGTTTTAGACGTGAAAACACCACTTAACGACAGAGTAAACATGGCTTATATGGGAACTGTCGTCGTCAAAGGTCGCGGAATGGGAATTACTGTTGCTACCGGCATGAAAACCGAGCTAGGAAAAGTCGCCACCCTCGTCCAAACAGTCGAAGAAGAAGAGACTCCACTTCAGAAAAGGTTAGGGGAACTCGGTAGGAAACTCGGCTTAATCGTTATAATGGCTTGTGGGATAATCTTTTTGGCAGGATTTCTGAGAGGAACGGAGGTGCTTGAGCTTTTCTTGGCATCTGTAAGCCTCGCGGTAGCTGTGGTTCCTGAAAGCTTACCGGCGATAGTTACGATCACCCTTGCGCTGGGAGTTCAGCGGATGGCGAAGAAGAACGCTATAGTTCGAAAGCTTCCTGCGGTGGAAACCCTCGGATGCGCGACGATTATATGCAGCGATAAGACTGGAACAATAACTAAGAATGAAATGGTTGTACGTGAAGTTTTCATTCCAGATAAGAGAATACCCCTTAAAAAAGGAGAAGTCGAAAAAACATCCGACACCGAGCTGCAGCATTTATCTTTTTTATTTAAAATTGCAACATTATGCAACGATGCTGAGGTAAAAAGCGAAGATGGAAACATGCTGATCATAGGAGATCCAACTGAAGGTGCATTACTCCTAGCAGCGTTAGATCTAGGAATAGACGTAAGGCGGTTAAGGGAGGAAAACCCCCGAATATACGAGTTTCCTTTTGAGCCCGAACGTAAGCGGATGGAAACCATCAACAAGTGGATGGATGAACGTGCCATTGTCTGCGTTAAAGGCGCACCTGAAGTGATCTTGGAATCTTCCTCATACTTCATGGAAAATGGTGAAATCAAACGGATGAGTGATGAGCGTAGGAACAAGATACTAGAAGAAAACCATGTGATGGCCGAAAAGGCATTGCGTGTCTTGGCAGTGGCATACAAAGAAGTTGAAATGCGGAGCAAGTACAGCATGGAGGAAGTTGAAGATGACTTAATATTTCTTGGATTGATTGGAATAATGGATCCTCCAAGGGAAGAGGCTAAACATTCAGTTGAGAAATGCAGGGATGCAGGAATAAAGGTCGTCATGATTACGGGAGACAATGTGTGGACGGCTGAGGCTATCGCCAGAGAGGTTGGAATATTTGAGGAAGGAAAGCAAGTGCTGACAGGAGTTGAACTAGAGGAGATGGATGTCAGCGAGCTTGAAGAGGTTGTTGATGACGTAGCAGTCTACGCCCGCGTTTCCCCCGAGCATAAGCTGAAAATAGTCTCTGCCCTTAAAAACAAGGGGCACGTGGTCGCGATGACAGGCGACGGGGCAAACGATGCTCCAGCACTGAAGAAGGCGGATATAGGCGTAGCAATGGGCATTACAGGAACAGACGTGTCCAAGGAAGCCGCGGACATGGTACTTAGCGATGATAACTTCGCTACGATAGTTACAGCAGTTGAGGAAGGACGAACAATATACGAAAACATCAGGAAATCAGTTTTTTACCTGCTTGCTACAAATGCAGGTGAGCTCTTAACAATATTCGTTGCGATGGTCCTCGGCTTCCCATTGCCTTTAACAGCAGCTCAAATCTTATGGATAAACTTGGTTACAGATAGTTTTCCAGCCCTTGCCTTATCCGTGGAGCCACCCGAGGCAGACATAATGAAACGGCCTCCCCGAAACCCGAAGACCCCCATGATAACTAAGGGGTCAGCTATGGAGCTCGCCGGCTGCGGCATTTTAATGGCCTGTGTAACATTGCTTGTTTACTCCACGAGGCTCTGGAATGAATTCGGCTTTAATTACGAAGAAGCCCGGGCCTTAGCATTTGTAACTTTAATAATGTTTCAACTGTTCAACGCTATAAACTACAGGTCAGAGAAAATCTCCATTTTTAAGTTGAATCCTTTCTCGAATAAGTATTTAGTACTAGCATTAATGGTTTCGTTCGTATTGCAGCTTCTTGTAATATACGTACCCAGCCTCCAGCCATTGTTTAAGACGTTCCCCCTATCGGTACGGGACTGGGTTACAGTGCTTTTAGCGGCATCGACTATAATCCTGCTCTATGAACTTAAGAAAGCGTATCAGAGGAAGATTTCGAAAGAAACGGCGGCTAAAGAAAGGTTAGTGAAACATTTTTCCCTTAAATCAAACCACTCAACTCCTCTAAATTTTTAAAAGGGTGTTAAAAACTAACTATGCTGGGGGACATGTACATTGACATCCCTTGATTTTTTCTTTAACCCTTCAGGTGTTGCCGTGATAGGTGCTTCTAGGACGAGAGGGAAAGTAGGTTACGAGGTCATAAGAAATGTTATAGAGTGCGGTTATCCTGGAAAAGTTTTCCCTGTGAATCCAAATGCTAAGCGGATATTTGGACTGACATGTTACCCCTCCGTAGAGGACATTGGGGAGACGGTTGATTTAGCAGTTATAACGGTGCCTGCTAGAATTGTTCCGGATGTGGTTGAGAAATGTGGGAAAGCCGGAGTTAAAGGAGTGGTCGTTATAAGTGCTGGATTTAAGGAGATCGGTTATGAGGGTGCTAAACTGGAAGAAAAACTGGTATCTATCGTAAAGGAGTATGGCATGAGGCTGCTTGGACCTAACGTTGTAGGCATTATAGACACGTTCACTCCCCTTAATGCTAGTTTCACCGCTAAAACTCCCTTAAAAGGTAACATTGCTTTCGCATCTCAAAGTGGAGCAATGCTTACCTCGATTTTAGACTGGGCTCTCTCTGAGGGAATCGGATTCAGTAAAATTATCAGTTTAGGCAATAAAGCTGATTTGGATGAATCAGACGTGATAGAGGCGTTAGCCGAAGACAATAAGAGTAAAGTTATCCTCTTATACCTAGAAGACGTCCGGAGAGGGCAACGATTCTTTGACGTCGCTAAAAAGGTGGTTAAAAAGAAACCTGTAATCGTTCTTAAGTCGGGTAGAAGTGAGGCTGGCGCTCGGGCAGTATCGTCCCATACAGGCTCTCTAGCCGGCAGCGATAGAGCCTACAATACAGCCTTCGAGCAAATAGGTGTGCTTAGGATAGATGAAGTAGAAGATCTTTTCAACCTGGCTGTAGCTTTCTCTAAGCAACCAGTACCTGATGGCGAAGGTATAGCCATAGTTACGAATGCTGGTGGGCCAGGGATCATCGCTACCGATGCCTGCGAAAGAAGCGGTGTGAAGCTGGCTCGTTTCAAAAGCGATACCATTGAAGCCCTCCGTTCCATTCTTCCCCCCGCTGCCGCCATATATAACCCAGTAGATGTCTTAGGGGACGCCGACGATGCACGCTACAAGGCTGCCCTGGAAGCTGTCCTTAACGATTCAAACGTTGCAGGTTGCCTTGTGATATTAACTCCTCAAGCGATGACAAAGGCGATGGAGACAGCAGTTGCTCTTGTTGAACTTGGAAAAATATATAGGAAGCCCATTTTAGCTTCCTTCATGGGTGGCGAAGAAGTTCTTGAAGCAAGCAAGCTTCTCGTAGAGAGCGGGATTCCCTGCTACCTGTTTCCTGAAAAAGCTGTTAAGGCCTTGTCAAGCATGTTTAGATATGCTAAGATCATCAAGAAGCATGAAGATGAGTACGTCACCTTCGAAGTAGATAAGGACCTAGTTAAGTCTGTTTTCAAGGCAGTGTACGGTGATAGGCGCGTCGCTCTATTAGCCCATGAAGCCTTCTCTGTGGTTAGAGCCTACGGCATCCCAGCTCCGCGAATAGCATTAGCTAGAAGCGCAGACGAAGCAGTGAGGATTGCAGAAAAAACCGGTTATCCTGTTGCTTTGAAGGTTGCCTCCCCACAAATACTTCATAAAACGGATATAGGCGGAGTAGTGTTAAACATAAGTAACGCCAAAGACGTCAGGAAGGAGTACTATAACATTCTTTCGAACACCCACAAGTACGCCCCTCAAGCTAGCGTCTACGGCGTTTACGTCCAGAGGATGGTCGATCAGGGAAAGGAATTCATCGTAGGTATGAGCCGCGATTTAACATGGGGGCCTATGTTAATGTTCGGCCTAGGTGGAATTTATGTTAACCTCTTAGAAGACGTTTCCTTTAGGATTGCCCCCGTGTCGAGGCAGGAAGCTATACAGATGATCTCGGAAACTAGAGCTTATAGGCTCATTCAAGGTATTCGAGGAGAACCACCTTTAGACTTGGATGCAATAATAGATGTTGTCCTCAGGGTCTCGCAACTGGTAACAGACTTCCCTAACATAAATGAAATCGATATAAATCCTCTTTTCGCATACCAGAAGGGGTGCCTTGCTTTAGACGTAAAAATAACTCTTAAAAAAATGGAGGTTTAAGATTTTGAATGAAGCGAAACCCATTCTCGTTTCCGGGTTAATGTACAGTGGCAAAACCGCCTTATGCATGGCCTTATCCGTCATTTTTAGGGAGGAAGGGCTTAAGACAGGTTATTTCAAGCCTGTTGGATGGGCCGTCGGCTCAGATAGACAGGATGAAGACGCTGTTCTAATGAAGTCTGTCCTTGACATTAATTACCCTATTGAAATAATAGTTCCCATAATGCTTAACCCATACTACTTAACTGATTTCTCTAAAGGTAAAATGGGTGACGCCGCGGAAAGAATAGAAAAAGCCTATCATATTTTAAGTAGGGACTTGGATGTAATATTTATTGAAAGCGGGCATACTCCAGTAGCATTCTATACTGGAAACCTCTCCGCCTTCCACCTAGCTGAAAAGTTCAATGCTCAAGTTTTAATAACTGCTCCCTTTGGAAACGACCTGGTTCTAGATGATACCCTAGCACAGGCAGAAATGTTCAAATTAACAGGGTCAGAGGTCATGGGTGTAATCTTCAACAACGTCCCACTTATCCTCTTAGAAAAGGTTAAAGGAATAGTTAAACCCATAGCGGAAAACGCCAGTCTGAGAGTATGGGGAATTATAGAAGAAGACAAGCGTTTAACCTCCCCTACAGTAGCTGAAATAAATAGCGTCCTCGAAGGCACCATACTGGAAGAAGGAGACATGACCAGAATCGTTGAGGACGTACTTGTAGGAGCTATGACCACAGAAAGCGCCTTAAAATACTTCAGAAGAAGCGTAAACAAGGCTGTCATAACAGGCGGCGATCGGAGTGATATCACCCTTCCAGCGCTTGAAACCGACACCGCAGTGCTAATCTTAACTGGAAACCTATACCCTGATGTCAGGGTTCTATCAAAAGCCAGAGAAAAAGGGGTAACAGTTATACTGGTTCCATACGACACTTACACGACCATCCGTAAGTTAGAAAGCATAGGGGGGAGAATAAAGCCAGGAGACGATAAGAAAATCGAGCTGGCAATAAGTAAGGTTAAACGTGAAGTCGACTGGAAGGGAATCCTTAACGCCATAATGGAGGACTAAGAATGAAGGTTCTTTTAGAAACAATGACTTGGACGGAAATTGAAGAAGCAATCAAGAAAGCAGAGGGCATCATAGTTCCCTTTGGTTCAGTAGAAGAACATGGCCCACACCTCCCAGTTTCCACTGACACCATAATCACGTTAGAACTCGTAAGTAAAGCAGCAGAAGAGACGGGCTTCCTAGTTGCCCCAACCCTAAACTATGGAGTATGCAGGTCTACTCGCAGCTTTCCAGGAACCATTTCATTAAAGTTTGAAACGCTCAAGCAAGTTACAATAGATATCTTGTCTGAACTCGTAGAGTGCGGCTTCAAAAGAATAGTCCTGTTCAGCTTTCATGCCAGCAATGCCCACCTTACAGCAATAAAAGAAGCCGCTTATAGTTTCACGATTAGAAATAGGAGTGTGAAGGTATTCTTTGTTTCAAGCCTTGATTTTGCATCGGAAAACATCCCCAAAATACTGGAAACACTTCCTCAACATGCCTGCGAAGCTGAAACCTCCCTAATGCTCTTCCTAAAACCCGAGCTGGTGCACATGGATAAGGCAACAGATGAAGTACCTCAAAGCCCCCCGTTTCTCGTGACGCCTACCGGCCGGCCTTGGATGAAGACTGGCGTTATGGGATACCCAACAAAGGCAACAAAGGAAAAGGGAGAGCAGTTATTCACACTAATGGTGAACCGGTTAATAGAAATACTAAACATCATAAAAAACCAGTAGAACTTCTTTGCTTAGACTATTTTTCATTTTTTGTTTTTTTTAAAAAAGGTAAATTGTTTAGTGTAGCTGTTTCCCGCTACTAAATTAAGACTTTGTTAAAAATCTTATTGGTATGTCTTGGTAGGTGCCGTCTGGGAGGCTTCGCCTTATTGTAATTGGCAGGATCCCTTTCTCTAGTTCAAGTTTAGCTATTGTTATGGGATCTTTGACGTCCTTTGGTATGTCTATTAAAATTGGCGCACCCAACGTTATTTGCAGTGCACGTGCGCTTAAGATTCTCGATTTCTCGTAACGTGTTAGCCAAGGCGGCCCTACTTTTATAACGAATGTTTCTGTAACAATAGTAGTAGCCTCCACTAAGTTTATGATGATTTAAAAGAAAAATTAGAGTTCCTTTTTAAGTTTTTGCAAACCTTAAAAAGAAGTTGTTATTTTTAGTCGAACTCACTTGAAGAACTGCTTTCCTCCTCTTCTGAGGAGGATTTCTCTCCACCTGGCGTTTCACTCTTCATCGCAGAGGCTGCAATGACATCATCGATTCTCAGAATGAGCGCTGCGGCCTCAGTTGCAGACTTTATTGCTTGCTTCTTTACCAGCGCTGGCTCCCACACATCCAACTCCGCCATGTCAGCGACCTTCCCGCTGAAGACGTCAATGCCATAAGTCACCCCGTCTTTCTCGTGTTTCGCTCGTAACTCCACTAGGATGTCTATCGGGTCAAGTCCTGCGTTTTCAGCTAGTGTTCTAGGTACGACTTCCATAGCCTCTGCAAACTGGTTTACAGCTAACTGCTCCCTTCCGCTTAGTGTTTCAGCGTACTCCCTCAGTTTCTTAGCTATTTCGATTTCTGGAGCTCCTCCTCCGGCAACTACCTTCCCGTCTTCCACCACTGTCTTCGATACGCACAATGCGTCATGGATGGAACGCTCTGCCTCGTCGACTACAAGCTCTGTTCCTCCCCTGACGAGGATGCTTACCGCCTTCGGATTCTTACATCCCTCTATGAACACCATTTCATCATCGCCAATCTTCTTCTCATAAACGACTGCTGCTTCACCCAGATCTTTTTCCGTTAAGTCTTCAAGGTTAGTAACTATGTTTCCACCGGTAGCCTTTGCAAGCTTCTCCATATCTGACTTCTTTATTCTACGGACAGCTAGTACACCTGCCTTCGCCAAGAAGTGCTGTGCCAGGTCATCTATGCCCTTCTGTGCCAGAACCACATTAGCCCCCGTCTTAACTATCTTGTCTACCATTTCCTCTATCATCCGTTGCTCCTCGTCTAAGAAGCTCTTCATCTGCTCTGGACTGGTTATCCGTATCTTCGCGTCAAACTCTGTTTTCTCTATTTCAAGCGGGCAAGAAAGGAGCGCTATCTTAGCATTTTCAACTCTCTTTGGCATTCCTGGATGAACTACCTCCTTATCAAGCACTATGCCCTCTATGAACATGGTGTCCTCAAGGCTTTCACCCTCTTTTTTCTCCACTTTTACGTTGTCAAGGTCTACTTTCCATTCCCCGTCGACCTGTTCAGCAACCTTTCTAACCGCTTTAACGGCTATGTCCGCCAAGTACTCTCTTGAGCCAGCAACCATTTTACTGCTCATAGCAGTCATAGCTACTTTCTTTAGCATCTCCTCATCGTCAGGGTTAACCTTCCTTGACATCTCGTCTATTACTTCAAGGGCTTTCTCCATTGCCTTCCTATAGCCGTCGACGATCACCGTTGGATGTATGTCTTGGTCTAAGAGAAACTCCGCATTCTTGAGTAGTTCACCAGTAAGGACGACTGCTGTTGTTGTCCCATCGCCCACTTCGTTGTCCTGAGTTTTGGCAACGTTCACCATCATTTTCGCTGCAGGGTGCTGCACGTCGATCTCCTTAAGTATTGTTGCGCCGTCGTTGGTGATCACCACATCACCGAAACTGTCAACAAGCATCTTGTCCATTCCTAGAGGCCCTAGAGACGTCCTGACCGCTTCAGCTATCACGCGTGCAGCCATTATATTTGTCCTTTGAGCGTCTCTACCAGCAGATCTCTTCGTCCCTTCTTTAAGTATGAGAACGGGAGTACCCCCTAACATGGCCATTGCTGCTATCCCTCCTCAAAAACTTGTCAGTTTTACTTCGTGTAAGGAGATGAAAATGCACTTCTATATAAATTTAACGCTTCTCTCAGCTGGAAAACATAGCATCTTTTCAACCAGAAAGAAAAATAAAAATTTATTAGCATCATTAGAATTACACCAACTAATCAAATACATTTGTTTGCTTAGCAAATTTAATGAAATCATTTATCTTAAAGCAACCTTTATTAACTTGTTCAGGTTGTTGAATAGAGAAAGCTTTTAAGCTGTTCTTAATCTCCTTTATCATAACAGAGCTAGCCGGGTGATCTAACTGGGTAAGCGCTTTAATGATGGCTTCCTATTCTTAGGGGGAATTTCCGAGTGGAAGTTCAGTTACGTGTTGAAGAAGCGCAGAAACGTGATGCTGGCCGATCAATAGTGCGTATTGATAGCGAAACAATGAAAATGTTAGGTATTCATACAGGTGACATAGTTGAAATTAGAGGTAAGCGGGTGACAGCAGCTATAGCATGGCCAGCATATCCCGAAGATGAAGGAAAAGACATCATAAGAATGGACGGTTACATAAGGAAAAATGCCAACGTGACGTTAGGAGAAAAAGTTACTGTACGGAAAGCTAAGGAGCAGTACGCTAAGTCGGTTACCTTAGCCCCCCCAAGTGTTCAGTTCCCTGTTGAAAGCCGATTTGAACGTTTTGTTAAAAGTAAGCTTGTTGGTCAGCCTGTAGTTGAAGGCGACACTATTCATGTAACTGTTTTAAGCCGTGCTATAATCTTTGTCGTGGTTAAGACTAATCCTAAAGGGATTGTTGTAGTAAAGCCTCAAACAGTCCTTCACATTTCTGAAAGGCCTGCCAGTGAAATTTCTATAGGGCTTTCACAGGTTACTTATGAGGATATTGGTGGTTTGCATGAGGAAATTCAAAAGGTTCGAGAGATGATAGAATTACCATTAAAGCACCCCGAGTTGTTTAAGCGTTTAGGTATTGAGCCGCCTAAAGGCGTTCTCCTTTATGGCCCTCCAGGGTGCGGTAAAACGTTAATAGCTAAAGCCGTCGCAAACGAGGCTGACGCGCACTTCATATCCATAAATGGCCCGGAGATTATGAGTAAATTTTATGGCGAGTCTGAGAAAAGGCTTCGAGAAGTTTTCCATGAAGCTGAGGAAAACGCTCCAAGCATAATTTTCTTAGATGAATTAGATAGCATTGCTCCTAAGAGGGAAGAAGTAACAGGGGAGGTTGAAAGACGGATAGTAGCGCAGCTGCTCGCTCTCATGGATGGGTTAAAATCAAGAGGCCGCGTCATAGTAATAGGCGCAACCAATAGGCCTAACGCCTTAGACCCTGCCCTCCGCCGTCCCGGCCGCTTCGACAGAGAAATTGAAATAAGCGTTCCAGATAAGCAAGGACGCTTTGAAATTCTCCAAATACATGCTAGAGGAATGCCGCTTGCTGACGACGTCGACCTTTACCAGTTAGCTGCTTCAACCCACGGCTTTGTGGGAGCTGACCTTGAAGCATTATGCAGAGAGGCCGCCATGAAAGCTCTGAGAAGATACCTTCCTCAAATAGATCTTGATGAAGAAACAATTCCTACTGAAATCCTTGAAAGTATGGTCGTAACACAGGACGACTTTCTCGAGGCTTTAAAGGAAATTCAGCCGTCTGCGATCCGCGAGGTCTTAGTTGAGGTTCCAAGTGTAAGATGGGAGGAAATAGGCGGGCTAGAAGAGGTGAAGCAGCAAGTTCGGGAGGCTGTCGAGTGGCCTCTGAAGTACCCTGAATCCTTTGAAAGGATGGGTGTTACACCTCCTAAAGGCGTTCTCCTCTATGGTCCTCCGGGTTGTGGTAAGACTTTGCTTGCCAAGGCCGTTGCCACCATGTCAGAAGCCAACTTCATAAGCGTCAAAGGCCCAGAACTACTAAGCAAATGGGTAGGAGAAAGCGAAAGAGCAATAAGAGAAGTATTCAGAAAAGCCAGAACAGCAGCTCCAAGTATCGTGTTCTTCGACGAGCTAGACTCTATTGCCCCAAGAAGAGGAAGCGGAATAGGGGACTCGCAGGTAACAGAACGTGTAATAAGCTCTTTACTTACAGAGATCGACGGGTTAGAATCGCTTCACGACGTTGTCGTAATGGCTGCCACTAACCGGCCAGACCTACTAGACCCCGCTTTATTGAGGCCTGGAAGATTTGATAGGTTAATACTAGTTCCTCCACCAGATGAACAAGCACGCTTAGAAATATTTAAGATTTACACTCGGAAGATGCCGCTTGCCGAAGACGTTGACTTACTTGAGCTTGCCCGTGTCACTAAAGGATACGTTGGAGCAGATATAGAGGCCATATGTAAAGAGGCTGCAATATTAGCGTTAAGAGAAGATCTCAATGCTGAAAAAGTTTATCATCGCCACTTTGAAGACGCATTGCAAAGGGTTCACCCAACAATAACGCCGGAAATGACTAGATGGTACGAACAAATGGAAAAGAAATTTAGACAGACAACCCCACCATTAGAACATGTCGTATAATATAACGTATAATATAACATATTTTGTTTCGTGACGCGTTTTTCGCTTGAAATTTATATTATTCTTTAATAAAAAGTTGCATTTCATTGTAATTTTCAATCAACAGTGAGTTCACGGAAATAATCAAAAATACTGCCAAATAATTTATATTTAGCACTTTATTATTATTGATGATTGAGATATTAAACATCGAGATCGAGACTTCTTCCCTACCAAATACTCTTTAGAGGGTTTACCTAAAGTAGCATGGGGGTTTCTCTTTGATAGTTGAAAATATTGCAAATAGAAATGTGGTCTATGTAGCGGTGCCTGGCACACGTGATGAAGTTTTAGATGTTATGCGCCGCTACAATATCAGCGTCGTCCCGGTAGTTAAAAAGGGAACGAAAACCCTTGTAGGTATAATCACTCATCGTGATTTAATGGAGAAGCCAGATGAAACTCAACTGGCTCTCTTAATGAAGAGAGATCCAATGACTATCTCAAAAAACGCTACTTTAAAGGAACTTGTTGAGTTAATGCTGAAGAATAATATTTTCCATTTACCTGTAACTGAAAACGAAAAAACCTTGGTTGGTTTAGTTTCCCTCTCCGACATTGTCCGGAAAGCAATTACGGTTGAAAAGGAGACTGTTACAATAAGGCCATTTGTCCGTCATGTAATAATAGCGGTTTGGGAGGAAACCCCCTTGCCAGTTGCCTACATGATGATGAAGCTTGCCAAAGCCACCGTTTTACACGTTTTAGATGATAAAGGCAAGCTGGTCGGAGTGATAGACGAGTCAGACTTCCTGAAAGCCAGCGAAGTAATTTCAGAGGAAAAAATTTCTAGCATACCCTCAACTGGAGAAGGAACCGACTGGAGCTGGGATGTCAGCAGTATATTCTATATTATGACTAAGAGGCTCAACCTTCCCGAAAAGCCCGTTAAAGAAGTTATGACTAAAGATGTAATCACCGTAAGTGAGCATGCCACTCTTAGCGAATGCGCCCTTAAAATGATGAAATTCGACCTGGATCAGCTACCCGTTAAGAATGCTAAAGGAGAGCTGGTAGGAGTAATCAACGAACTAGACTTGGTTAGAGGATATTACGAAACAGTATTGTCAAAGAGAAACGGTTAGAAAAGGAGTTACTTCCTCTTTTTAAGTCTAAGCCTTTTAGATCTACATCGCCTACACCTTGTAGCGGATAAGGGGTTTCTTGCATAACATTTCCTGCAAATTTTCATTTGTAAAAGGTGGTATGCAGCAATACGCCTCTTATCTGGGTCTCCTATAGGCATCACGTCACCACCATAAGCTGCTGCTATAACAATCTATTACTCCAAAAAAAGAAAAGGCATTTAAGTTTTCCGCAAACCTATCAGCCACTAAGTTAACTATTTAACTATGCCGCCTTGCTCTCCCCTTTTCCGAAGACTTAACTTAGGAAAAAATAAAGAATGGAGAATGAACATGTCTATTTGAATTTTGAAATTAGAATCTTTTTGGTTGAAATGTTCGACGGAGGCTGAGGTTTTGGATGTACGCTTTCCACATTATATACTCATTCCAGAGAAAGGTGAATATGTTAGAGGGAAAAGACCAGATGTAGATTGCATCTTTTGTGCAATAGCGCGCGAAGACCCCAAGGTTCCCTCAAAACTCGTCTATAAAAACAAAGATTTCATGGTTCTTCTCAACATCTACCCCTACAATCCTGGACATTTAATGGTCGCTCCTGTCAAACACGTAGAAAACCTTGAAGAATTAGATGAAGAGGAAATTAAAGGTCTCTTTGTTTTGGTTCAAAGAAGCATCAAGCTTCTTAGGGAAGTATATAACCCACATGGGTTTAACATTGGGATTAATCAGGGTAAAGCTGCAGGTGCAAGCATCAACCATCTTCATGTACACGTAGTGCCAAGATACCTTGGCGAGTTAGGTTTCATAGACCTCTCCGGCTCAAGAATAATCGTTGAAAACCTAGAGGTAACCCTCAGAAAACTCAAATCAAAAGTTGCCCTCTTAGAGGGGTAAAGTAACTCCACTCTCCCTGTTACAATAAAATCAGCTTTTTTATGGTTCAAAAGCAATTTACGGAAAAAGAGGGTAATCCTCTATTAGAAGCATTACTGCGAGGTGATGTAGGTGATCCACGATTTTGAAAAGATAAAGGTTAACGCTGTGCTAAATATCGTTTATCAGATGGCTATTGCAGCTAAAACTGCTCCTAAAGCAAAGGGTGAAGACTCTGTTGAAATAGCGGTAGTGGATAATAAAGATAAAGATAAGGTAGCGAAGGTCATGCATGAGATCGGTGCAATAACAAAAGATGAAAGATGGCATAGGGATGCAGTAAACGTTGAACAAGCTGACTTTATCCTACTTCTAGGAATAAAGCGAAGTGATGTTTTAGGAGCAAACTGTGGAGCATGCGGTTTTCCTACATGCGAGAAAATGCTCTCAGCAAGAAGCAAGGATACCACCTTTCCCGGGCCATTCTGCGCTTTTAAGCTTATCGACCTCGGAATCGCAGCTGGTAGTGCGGCGAAAACGGCATCCATACTTAACCTTGATAATCGCATAATGTTCCGAGTGGGGGTAGCGGCTAAACAACTTAACTTAATTAATGCTGATTATATTCTCGGAATACCCGTCTCAGCAACAGAGAAGAACCCGTTCTTCGACAGGACAAAAGAACTTTACGAACAACACCTCGATCAATCATAGTAAGAGTGTTTATTTCTCATCTTTTTATTATTTCTAGCAATTTGCTTAATATCCTGGCCGATGCCCCCCATATCTTATGTTTATCGTAAAGGTAATATTTCCCAAACATATCTTGGTGTGCCTCTTCCATTAGATGAGAAAGTGGAGGGAGAATGACCTCCTCTACCTCCTTCGGGTTAACGTTGAACGTGAATCCCTCCGGCATCGATAAAAGTCCTACAACCGGTACGATGCTAAAATTTGTGATGTACGTTCGAATTGAAGGAAGAAAACCTAAAACCTCCACAAAATCCTTTTTTATCCCTAATTCCTCTTCAGCTTCCCTAAATGCCGTCTGAAGGGGGGTTTCATCGTTCTCCTTTACTCCTCCTGGAAAGCCATACTCCCCACCATGATACTTTAATTTTTTAGAACGCCTTATGAGTATGACATAGAGTTGACCATTAATCATCACGAGAGGTATCAGAACTGCGGCAGGCTTCCCGTCTTCTATGAACTTAGCGTCTTTGGATAGCGTTCTCCTTAAAAGTGTAATGATCTCTTCGCTACTTTTCTTAGTTATATTTCCATCCGACTCAGTCAACAAATCCCCTCTTAAGAAACCATTAGTCTATTCCTCCACAGCTTCATTTTTTTACATTGTTCCCTTTAAAATTAATTGATTTTTAGCTCCCCAAATTATAGTTTTGATCCATAATTCATATTGAAAATTTTGCATAAGCCATTAGGAAACTTTGTGCTTTGAAAAAAGCATTTTCCCGCCCTGAATGTTTTCCGCTCATGTTGCAACCTTCATATTCATGTTGCTCTCCTTAGTTTTCCACCCGTCTTTCCAATCCTCTTTAGTGTTTAACATTTTAAGGTGCGAAGGAAAAACGGTTATTTAAGTTTACCGAAATCTTTAAATATGTAAACGTTCGGGTTTCAAGCCGTACCTAATCTATATCTTTTATAAACTTTTCGGATGATGAAAAGATGGTGTCAGATTCTCTCCCTGAAAATGAAATATCCGATATACCTCGAACTTGCCCTGAATGTGGCTCTGCTTCTTTAATACAAGACGCGTCCCGTGGAGAAATAGTATGCGGTGAGTGCGGCCTTGTCATCGTCCATCACATCATAGATACTGGACCCGAGTGGAGGGCTTTTTGCAATGAGGAACGGCTGAAGAGAAGCCGAGTCGGATCCCCTACCTCCCTTACAGTTCATGATAAAGGTTTAAGTACAGTGATTGATTGGCGGGATAGGGATGTTCACGGGAAAAAACTGGCTCCGAGGCGCCGCGCTCAGGTTTATAGGTTACGTAAGTGGCAGATCAGGACTAGGGTTCATTCAGCAACCGACCGAAACTTAGCTTACGCTATGAGCGAGCTCGAGCGGATTTCCAGCCAGATTGGGATTCCAAATCCTGTTAAGCAAACAGCAGCTAATTTGTACCGGAAAGTTATTAAGAAGAGTTTAATTAGAGGTCGCTCAATCGAGGCCATGGTCGCTGCTACAATCTATGGGGCGTGCAGAATCAGGCGGATTCCCAGAACACTAGAAGAAATTGCCAAGCACTCTCACGTAAGTAAAAAAGAGCTCGGTCGATGTTATCGCTTAGTGCTAAGGGAGCTGGAAATGAGCATTCCCATATCTGATCCTCGTGATTTTATTCCTCGCTTCAGCGCTGAACTACAGCTTTCAGGGCGGGTTCAGAGTCAAGCTATGGAGATTCTGGAAAAAGCCAAAAAAGCAGGTATTACCGCTGGTAAGGACCCAACTGGTTTAGCAGCTGCTGCCCTTTATATCGCCGCTATTCTAGAGGATGAGCGAAGGACGCAAAGGGAAATCTCTGAGGTTGCACATGTAACCGAAGTCACGGTGAGGAATCGTTACAAAGAACTTGTAAAAAAATTAGGATTGGACGTAGAAATCTAATTGCACCTCTTTTTCTTTTGAATCCCTGTTAGGTTATGTCTATTTTCTCTGGAGAAAAACCGACTGAAACCAAGAAATCCCGCGCCTTATACCTGTGATCTCCTTGCAGCTCTATTCTCCCTTCCTTATAAGTTCCTCCACAAGCACAGTATGACTTCAATTTCGCTGCAAGCTCTTCCAGGTTGACGTCCTTACTGTCTATCCCTTCTATTATTGTTACTTCCCTGCCCCACTTTCTTTTCTCAACCCTAAGCTTAACTCTCTGCTCCTCTTTTCCGATTTCTTGGCAAACACACAAGTCTTTAGGTAACCCACATACAGGACATATTTGGTGCGCCATCAGTACACCATTCCATATTTTTATGAGAATCATCTAATCCTTAACGGGTAGCGTGTATTATTTTAATGTTATGGTTGCCTAATTCTCTCTTGATAAAGACTAGCAAATATTTCTTTCATTCAATTAATTCAACTTTTTCTAAATTTAAGGTTAGCATTAATTTACGGTGCATTCAGCAACATTTCCCTCTCTTTTCTATTTACTTTCATTAGTAAAATATATGACTATTTGACTATAACTTGAATATGTGGACTTGATTATCACATTTTTATCGCATTTATACGGTACTGGCCTCTCTCCATATTTTTTCTACTTCTCCCGGTGTCAGCTTTCTCAGTCTCTCTTTCTTTTCCTCTATTACTGCTATTTCTACTTGGTCAGGACTGAGCTTATCAGTTATTTTTATTAGCGTTTGCATTGCCAGCCTTATTGCCTCGTTAGTTGACATATCTCTCCTATATTTTTCTTTAAGGTATTCCGTCGCTTTATCTTCGTTTTCACCTATAGCTGTCGCCATATAACTTATAGCGGCACCACTTGTATCGATAAGCATAAGCTTGGCTCCCTCAGCATCTACACCGCCAAATATTAAGGCGCAGCCAAATGGCCTAGTTCCTCCAAACTGAGTGTACTGCTGCATTATGGATGAAAGCCTTCTTGCCAGAAATTCTAGTTTAATTTTCTCTCCATATGTTAACCTATACCTTTGGGCTATGTTCCTCGCTGCATCCATTAAAACTCTTGAGTCGGACATATATCCAGCTCCCACTGCTCCTATGTGCTCATCGATCATTACAATCTTGTCGTAATCCTCAAGGAGTCTATCATGCCTCCTTTTAACCCCTGCTAGGACAGCACCATCCTTAGCTCTTATACCTAATGCTGGTGCCCCTCTTCTGACAGCATTTTTAGAATATTCAACTTGGAATATTCTCCCTTCAGGAGAGAACATAGCTATTGTTTTATCATACTCTGCCGTTCTTGGAGGCTCCATTCTCTTCCCTCTTTCATGGTTGTTTTTCCTAGACGATCCTCATTTTCTCTTAACATAAAGTTTTCCTAACCTTTAGCTAGGTTTGGTGGAATATAACATCAGAGTAACACCAAATTATTTTTGGTCGTTGTCTCATGTTACCTTACCCTTTTTCTGAGAAGGTGAAGCTGCATTGAGACTTCTTAACGATCACGTGTGCCCTATATGCGGGAATGAAGAGGTGAGTTATTACTGCGAGTCATGTAGCTCTCTTTTTTGTACTTCATGCGTTAAGGTTCTAAAGACAAACTACGCAGTGTGTGATACTTGTGGAACCATTTACCATTTAGACCCTCCCTTGAATAAACCGTTTTTCTGCAAGTCGTGTAAGGGTACTGTCTTTAGGGTTGGTGTTAAGAGATCTCTTCTTTGTCCTCAATGCGGCTCAAATAATGTAGTGAGTGTGCTTAGAAAGAAAGAATTACAACTGAGTAGGGTTAAAGGCCTCGGAAGCGACTTCCTCGATGTTTCCCCGTTTATGATGAATGTCTTAAATGCTCTCTCAAAGATTAAAGCTCGTCTTCTGAAGCTTAGAAGAAACGGTTTTCTTCATCACCCTGACCTTGAAGAAGCAATTATAAACTCTTATGTCTCTTTTTCATCACTTAAACTTAAGGCTCTTTCTAGAGTAGAGCGAATAGTAAGTGGGTTAGCCTCCAGCATCATTAACCTCTTTAGGGAATGGTCTCCTCTGAAAATTAAGGAGATAGACGCTTACCTTGACCAAGTTAGTGGTGCTGTAGAGGAGTATAAAGGATTCGTGAAAGATGAATGCCAAAGCATCATAAGCAAAATACGTGAAGTAAGCGCAGTCATAGAATACCTGGAATTTCATCATAACTTCTTTGAACGTTTTAAGAGCATACTCGACTTAAAGGATCATGAAAGGCCCGTTTGCGTTATTCCTGAAGTCAAGTATACTGGCAGCGATTTTCTCTCTTCAGACAAAGGTGAAGGCTTATTATTCTTTACAAGTGAACGAGCCATATTCATAAGGCGGGAAGGGCTTCTTAAGAAGATGTTTAAAAGGCAGTTTAGTTTCCCATTAAACGATGTTGAACTTTTAGTTAAACGTGGTCTGCGGCGTGCTTTTATCCTTAAAACGGGCAAGGGGAAGGTCTGCTTTACGTCTTCAAGGCATGTTATAGAAAAAATTGAATCTTACTTTGAACTGGCAAAAAACTTTAAGTCTCTCTCTTTGGCAGATGATACATTAACAAAAAGGCTTGAATCCATGAGTGTAGGCTTAAATGATTTCAAAAGAAAAATAACGTCTCTAATGCATTCGCTTTTAAACCCAAAGAAAGCTGAATCTGAACACTCTCAACAAGTTCCTTCCCATCTTAACATTCCCTTTCCCCCTTCGCTCCCTCCCCCCCGCCCTTCTTGCTCAGTAATTCCACCTTACAGAAACGAGAATGACCGTAGAAAAGAGCTTCTCCTTCTAGAGAAGGAGAGGTTCGCGGTGGAGCAGAACCTCAAAAAACTCGAAGAGTTATGGGATAAAGGAGAAATTTCACTTGAAGACTACTTTAAACTTTCAAGGAAATTCAAGGGTGAACTTTACGAGCTTAACGCCAAAATTCAGGAATTGACGTGCCGCCTCTAGCATCCTCTTCCTAATCATCCTTTCTCCTCGGCTTTCTCCTTTTTCTCTCCTTCTTCAAGCTCCTTCCTTAAGCTTTCTAGGTCTTCTAGAAGTACTTCCTTGTCGGGTATTGGCGGCTCCGTTGGGACTTCCGGCTCTTTAACCCCCTCGAGAGCTATTTCCGCTTCAAGTTTGTCCAACTCGGCGCTTACGTCTATGCCCTCCCCCATGCTTACCGGCGATGACAGTAACTCTCCGCTCCTATCTATTTCCTCCATCATCTGTTCGTGCCTTATAGTCATCTCCATTATTTCATCCGAGCTGGCAAGCTTCATTGCGTCTTCCATGATCTTCCCAGCAGCAGCAACGCTTTCCTTAACCTGCACTATGTCATGGGCTTGCTCTATAGCGAAAAGCCGTGTTTCAAGGTTCTCTATAAACCCGGCATACCTGTTAAGGGCATTTAGATAGAAGTGGTATCGCCTCAAAGCGAGTTCAGCACCTTTTCTATTACCCGCTCTAAGATACATTTTCGCGGTTTCTCTAGCCCTTCTCGCCTGTTGCTCATACCTCTTTGACTTAGCGATTAAATTGTTTATGGTAGCCCTTATCTCACTAATTATTTGATCTCTGCTCTTAGGTCTCTTACCAAACAGCTTGTCTTTTAAGCTCATTCGAACCATTTTCCCCCTTCATGTTCCAGTATAAATAGCACATAACTACTAATTAAATCTCTCTCTTAAGGCACGTAGCGGCTTATCCGCTTCCTAACATCCTCCTAAGCTCTTCTATCTTCTTGAACGCCTTCTTCCTAAGGAAGCTATACTCTTCCTCGGTCATCCTACCAAGCAAGTAATACTCGTGTAAACTTCGAAGATACTTCTGGATTCTTCCAATTTTCGAAATAATTTCCTCATCGCTCATCCCTTCTCTTGCAAGCTCCCTTCCTAATCGTGTTTCTCCTTCGGCACTCGCCTTAACCTCCACTTTCCCTCTTTCAGCACTTTCATCAACACTAGGCTTCTCCCTTACCATCATGCTTACCGCTTTCATTTCTTTCTCCTCTTTTCCTTTCCTCCTTTCCACCTTGACTTTTGGTGGCGGAATCCACCCTCCTTCTCTACTAATCTCTTGGAGAATGTTTTCTATCAATTCTTTGGCCGTCATTGCTTCCCCTTTGCTTGGCGCTGTGACCTCAAACGCTATTACTGATGCGGTGTTGGTCCAAGCCAAGCTAAATCCTATTCTAACGTTTCCTTTCTGTCCCAGAAAAACTAGGGCATCCCCCTCTAAGCAAGTGAGCTCCCAGCCTTGAAGCGTGAGCTTCTCTCTTAACGTAGAAAGCATCTTCTCAGGGTCTACTCTGAGAGCCTTCTGAAAGTTTACCCCTTGAATCTTGGAAGATGGGTAAAGGTACTCGTTAAACCTATACTTTATAAGCCTTGAAAGATAGTCTCCTGCCAAGTCATCCGAAACGTCTAATATCGGAATTCTCTTTTTAGCAACACCAACCCTCTCCTCACCACCAACCATCCCAACTCCACTTTCATCCATCTTAACTTCCACTTTCTCCCCTATTTTTTCTGGAATCAAAGATGTAACTTCTTCGCTTCTCCCCTCCTCCAAGAGAGAGGCCGATCCTGGCCTGGCTAGTCCTGGTATAGCCTCCCTGCCAGCATGTTGGCTTTGCCTAGGCCTAATCTTAACCGCTAAAACCCGTCCTGTATCTATCGAAGCATCCGAGATCAAAGCCATACCTATAGGGATCCTACGTATAAAGTCTCTTGACATCTCTTGGGGGACCTTATTTGGCGATCTTCGCATGAACGCCTCTATATCCGCCTCAAATGTTAAATAATGTGTAATTATCATGTCAACTTGAGACAGGATTTGGTCGCTGGTTGCTGAGGGTTGCTGGGTGGCTAGAACTAAAGCGCACCCCGGCTTTCTTCCAAGCTTAGCATACTCTATTAACGGTCCAGAAGCAGCCGTCTCCCCCCTAGCAGGGGCAAGTATATGTGCCTCATCGACCATTAGCCAAGTGACAGGGATCTCTTCCTTAATAGCGCCCACGGAACCAAACTGTAATCCCTCCTCCCTCCTCGCCAGCTGCATCCTCTTCTCAAGTATCTTCCTTGCCAGTAACCCAACAACTAGCCCGCGCAGCCCCTCTGTTAAATAGCTTACATCAACTACAGTAACCATATTTGGAACGGCAATTTGGTCTAATGGAGTTCCTTCCCGGGAAAATATCCCCCATTCCTTTGCAGATAAAAGTCTAGAAATGACGGCCCTCCTAGTGTCGGTTCTGAAGCCTCTGTCTTTAGAAAGAAGTTCTAGAGACGTTTCAACACATTTGATCATGTCGTCTATGGTGTACTCGTCTCTCTTCCCCTCCACCCTAATTTTCTCGTCTCCTTCAACTGCTTCATACCCTTCTCTTACCTGTATTAGGGCACGTTCAAGCAGTAATCCCATAGCGCCGAATCTCTCCACTCCGAACGCATAGCACCAGTCATCTACTGTTAGGTCGGAAGGCTTTATAGAGAACGCCATATCCCTCGTAGCATCAGGCAGCTTATCGTAGACGCCTAAAGGCACGAGCACTCTGATGTTGGTAAACCCTCGAGGCTTAAGCCCCCATCTTCTAAGCTCTTCAACTTCCTTCTCCTCCCTGTTTGGATACTTCATACTCCAGAAAATCCCCACCGGATCTACTATTACAACTGCTAACCCTAAGCCTGACCTTGCAAGCTCCTCAGCTAAAACACCCATCGTGTAAGACTTACCTGACCCACGCTGGCCACATATGAATATAACGTGTGGTTTAAGGGCATCCACTAGAACAGGTTTGCCAAGGAAATTATTTTCTTCCGCCCGCTCACATATACATCCAATGTACATAAGCCCCTTAGCACCGAAGGTTTGCAACTTATCCCTACTTCTACCAAGCACAACCCCTTCCCCTACCGGATCCTCAAGAACCCTAAGCTTCGAGGAAACCTCCAATGGTTCCTTTACGATTCTTCCTCTCTCCTCCTCTCTAACTTTTAATTCTCCTAGAAATGCAGAGAAGCGGCGCCACATCCCCTCGTCATAGAAGTTTAATGACTCAAATATCATATCCCTAGCTTTTTCATCCTTTGGATACACGTCTACTTCAAAGCCACATAACTCCCAGCATGATACGGCTACATCGCTCTCACTTAATCCCTTTCTACCCAGCTCCTCAACGGCTCTCTCAAAGTACTCGCTTTTTCTGGTAGCTCCGTAAAGTATCAGCAATCCCTTCGCTTTTTCTTCTTGAGGAAGTTGCTCAACCATTTCTCTCATCTTAGAAAGGATCTCCTCTTTTCCACTCCTTCGAAATTCTTCAAGGAGAACTCGGAGGATTTGTAAGTCCACAGGTTTCGTGCGAAACGCGTACTCAACCATTTTACTTAAGGCATTTTTAACATCGTCTAAGCCCTGCCCATCAACTTGGAGAATGAGTCTGAACGCGTGGGCAAGGGATGAAAGGTCATTTTCAAGTTCTCTTCCCTCTAAAATATTCTTTGCAAGCTTCACCGCTCCCTTCCTTGCCCTTTCAAGGTACTCATCCATTCCAGTAAGCCGGTAGGCGATCAACAACGCGTTAATGATGTCGCTACTAAGCTTCACGTCTTTAAGTGCTTCTAGGGAAACATATAGAAATTCGTAAATCGGTCTACCTCTTTCCAACTAATACGCCTCCCTTTCAGAGGAAAATTCTGAAAGAAGAAATGATGTTGCCGTTAAAGCTCTTCCTTAAGCTTCTTTATATCCTTCTCAAGCTCTGCGATTTTACCTGCAGGAACAGAAGGAAGCTTCACACCCGTTTCAACACCTATCTCTTGATCTATCTCTGAAAGGGTTTCAGCTACCTCCTTTGAGGTCACATCGGTTGAAACAGTCATCCTCTCAAATCCAGCTTCCGTCACATCTTGAGCTATATCAAACTCCTGCATTGAAGCATCGATCTCATCTACAAGCTGCGAAATGTCCGGGAGATTAACCGTGCTTTTTAACCCTTCCAATGCTGCCCTAATACCAGAGAGAGTGCTTGCGACCTCGTAAACGGACTGGCTCTGCCGTAGTTTAACAACCATCCCGTGAATTCTAAGCCTATAAGAATCAGTAGCTAAAGCCCATTTTTGATATCTCAGGTAATGCTCAGCATACATCTTCGCCGCCTCATTATTACCCATCATGCGGTAACGCTTCGCTTCCTCCCTGTTCTTCCTAGCCTCCCTTTCCAACTGTTTCTTATGGTATTCAAGTTTCCTCGTGAACACTTCAAGCTTGAAAATCACGTCTTTAAGTTTTGGGCCACCCTTAAGCCAGTTTATGAACTTCCTTAGCGACATAGAAACCACCAGCATGTCCTTCCATACAAAGATTGGAAAGCCTAGGTTATAACACTTTCCTAAAAGGCATCGAACAAGTTAGCATTTTTACATTTGGTTGCTCATTTCACCTCTACTACTTCTCCCCCTTTTCTATCCAATTCGTCATGAACCATAACAATACAGTGGCTTCCTAAATACCTCTTCGGCCCTAAACTTACCTTGAAGGCACCTAGCTTCTCCAGCAACCTCTCGCTACGAGGAGGAAGCCCCAAGTGATCCCCAAGCACAAATAACACGTCCTTTCTATGAGGAAAATTAACCATCCTTATCGGTTTCCCACTCTCATGAAGATAGTATACCTCCGCTTTTCGCCTAACCTCAGACACCGCTTCAATGAAGCTTTTCCTTTCAACATTGAATCCCTTTATTTTTTCCCCTTTAAGTAGTTTTTTTAAAGTAAGTGCCAGCTGGAGCTCTGACCCTGAAATGTTATCGATTTCTGCGCCATCCACCTTTAACGTTAAGGGAGGGGCAGGAGGCCCCTCTAGAACAGCGTAAAATACGGTGTTCAACCGAACCCCCCCGCCAAACTTCAAAGCAGCTATTACGCATCTGCAAACAATATCAAGTCGCCCAGAGGTCCCTGGAAGGTCTTTAATGTTAAAGCTGTTCGAGGTACATGCTTTACGTGCTTCCATAATGAAAATGCGTCTCATACATTACCCCCAAACAGCCAAGTAGAACATATAGATTCCAATACAAACCATAAAAAACCCGAAAAGCCGTCGAAGACCCCGTGCAGTAAATTTCCCAGAAATCCTCGAGCCTACTTGGCCGCCTAACACTGCTCCTGCTCCCATGGCTAATGCGTAAACAGTGTTTACATGTCCAAGCATAGCATGCTCGGTAATTCCAACCAATGCGGTTAATAAGATCATGAAACAGGATGTCGCGACTGCAATATGAATTGGAACTCCTAAAAGGGTGAGAAGTGGAACCTTAAGTATTCCTCCTCCTATTCCGAGGAAACCTGACGCCATGCCAGCAATGAAGCATCCTCCGAAAGCGATTGGAAGATTAATACTATATTTGAGAACTCTACCCTCGCCATCCTCTAGTTGCCTTCTCAGGTGGACGCTGTGTAGCCAGCTTATTCTAGCGGAAACTTCCCTCTTTACGCCTAAAATCATTCCTGTACCAACGATGATTAAGCCAGCAGCAAAGACCCCCTCTAACATAAAGGATTTTATTATGCCTGTTAGGTAGGCTCCTATAAATGCTCCTGGCATGGTGGCTCCTTCAAGTATCAACCCTAGCACCAAGTCAACTTTTCCCTGGCGGCAGTAGCTTAAAGTAGCCGAAGAGGCTGTGAATGCTATTACACATAGGCTTGTCCCAACAGCATTCTTCATGTTTACCCCCCCAATAAGATGGAGAACCGGAACGTTTAAGAATCCGCCTCCTACACCAAGAAGCGACGCTACAACACCTACCAGTAAGCCAATAATACTTAATACAATAACTAAAATCATGGTCGCTTCCACCCGTCCTTCTTTTTAGCAACTGAAAAGAGGTTATCATCCAGTAAGCAAAAACATAAATAACCCTTTCCTTCTTTAAGGAGGTATTGACCTTAATTGTGAAGAAGGTGTGTACATTGCCGAAAAAACGTAAAAGCAGGGGGAGAGCAAAAGGTTCTGCTGGAAGAAAAGAACTTATACCCTGTGCTTTCTGCGGTAAATTAATCCCCCGAGACAAAGCGAAAAAAGTGACAAGGTATACCACGTTGGTGGATCCAGTAATTGCCCGTGAACTGCGAAAACAGGGAGCGTACATTCCACGGGAAAAAGTCGTCCTTCACTACTGTATCTCTTGCGGCATTCATAGAGGCCTAATTAAAGTTCGCGCCGAAGCCGAGAGGAAAAGTAGACGCTAAGGGAGATCGGTTGGCGAGAAAATACGAGGTAACGATTATAGGACACGTATGTAACGACTCGATTATCACTCCAAGTGGCCTACGGCGTGCTAAAGGGGGACCCCCGCTTTATGGTGGACTAACTGCCTGTCGGTTGGGGGTTAGAGTTGCCGTAGTTTCAAAAGTAGGCTCAGCAAAAGATTTACGTGATTTCTCCTCTCTATTTAGAAGGTATGGCATCTCCCCCTATATCTTGCTAGGCAAGGGAAAAACCACTACCTTTGAAATAGCTTATAGTGATGAAGGACGTACGATAAAATTATCTTCCAACGCTGGTGAAATACTCTTCGAAGAAATACCCAAGGAAGCCCTTAACACGTCATCTGTCTTAATAAGCCCGGTTGCAAAAGAAATTAGCTATAACACTGTAAAAAGTTTTTTCCGATATTTGAAACGAAGGAGAGCCTTGCTCTCAGCTGACTTGCAAGGCTTCACTAGGTGCTTCCTTAGGGATGGTCGTCTCACTTTCAAACCCCCAAAAGGAGACCTTCTAAAGTTTTTTGATATTGTTAAGGGATCAGAAAGAGAGGTTAAAGCTGCTACAGGATGTGAAAACTTAGAGGAAGCATTAAGAAGACTCGTTGAGCAAGGCCCTAAAATCGCCATCGTCACGCTGGGTGAGCAAGGATGCATAGCTCGCTGTAGTAACTCAATTTTCTATGTTTCCCCATTAAAACCTAGATCAGTCATCGACCCGACAGGGGCCGGAGACGCGTTCATAGCGACTTTTTTAGCATACTACATTCAGTCTAAAAGCTTAGAAGAATGCTTGCGTCTTGCTTCTGCAGCAGCCACCTACATAGTTGAACGGCGCTTACCATTTGGCAACGTAACAAAAAATGAAATTGAAGAGCTTGCAAAGAACGTTAAAGTGAAAAGGAGAAACGTTGCCCCCCTTAAAAACAGTTCCCCAAACACTTCCTCGTAAATCTTCCCTTACTGAACTTCCTCACGTTTTATTATAACTTTTTAAATGAATAGCCTCATTATTTCCTCTTAAAGAACGGCAGGTGTCAAAGCTTTGATTTGTGTTGAAGAGTTTTACGTCGAAGGCAAACCCGTAATAGGGCTAAAAGTGAACCTGACCCCTGCACCCTTCCTTATGATTGTCTGTCAGAAGGGGGTTCTCTCATGCGGGCTCTTTAACGTGGAAGTTGCAAATAAACTTGGTACATCAGCAGCTATGGTTACAGGAGTCTCGTCTTTTAAAGACATGCTTAACGCAAAGGTGGTAAAGGCTACTGCTAAGGCAAGGGAACTTGGCGTTACTGAAGGAATCAGTGGAAGAGAGGCGGTTTTACGGCTAACATAGCAATTTTCCCAAAAGGTTGTTCGAAAGGTAAACCCGCAGGCGGCCACTCCACATGTTACACCATTCTTTTATCATGCCTTAATGTGAGGTGATGGGATCCGAGAAACGCTTAAAAACAGCATTTTCCTACACGGTAGTGTCAAGCGTTCCTTATGTTCCACCCTTCTCACACTTTAGCAGGGAAAGACGAGGTGCCCTTAATGTCAAAGAAGGAGGAAGCCCCTCTCCCAGACAAGTATGATAACTTTAATGAATGGTACAATGAGATCCTACAGAAAGCCGAGCTTATAGACCTAAGATACGGCGTTAAGGGATTCATAGTTTACAGGCCGAACTCCATGACCATAATAAGGCAGATCTACCGCCTTTTTGAGAATGAATTAGACAAGTGCGGGCATTCCCCTTGCCTTTTCCCCGTAGTGATTCCCCTTGAATTTTTCGAGAAGGAGGCACAGCACATTAAGGGCTTCCTCGAAGAAGTTTTCTGGGTAACCAAGGCAGGCGAGCACGAACTCAATAAGCCCCTAGTGTTGCGTCCCACGTCGGAGACAGCTATGTATCCTTTATACTCCCTCTGGATTCGCTCCTATAGAGACCTCCCCCTCAAATTATACCAGTCCAATGCCGTTTACAGGTATGAAACCAAGGCCACTAAACCCTTGCTTAGGGGGAGAGAGTTCCTATGGATTGAAGCTCATTGTGCCCACCGAACGAAGGAAGACGCCGAACGCCAAGTTTTAGAGGACATGGAAATCATGAGCAGAGTCCTCCACGACATCTTAGGAATCCCTTTTCTGTTATTAGAGAGGCCTCCATGGGACAGGTTTGCAGGGGCCAATAGAACATACGCTTTCGACGTCTTATTCCCAGATAACTCCATACTTCAAATAGCAACCACACATATTCTAGGTGAAAACTTCTCTAAGGCCTTCGAGATAATGTTTAAAGATGAGGATGGAAAGCTCAAATATGTTCAGCAAACATGTTTTGGGATAGGTATTTCAAGGATCCTAGCTACCCTGATTAGCGTCCATGGCGACGAGTACGGAATGGTCCTCCCATTTGATATCGCCCCATTTCAGGTGGTAATAGTCCCCATTCTGTTTAAGGAAAGCGGTGGGCCTGTCATGGACAAATGTAAGGAAATACGTAAGCGTCTTTGTGAGAGAGGTTATAGAGTCATACTTGACGATTCCGATGATCGTCCAGGTGCAAAATTTTACAAGTGGGAGCTCTTAGGGGTGCCTGTCAGGGTAGAGGTGGGGCCAAGAGACCTTGAAAAAGGGGTTGTCACCCTTTTTAGGCGTGATACACGTGAAAGGCTTATCGTTGAGGATGGAATGCTTGAAGGAAAGATCGAAGAGCTACGATCCGACATTTTAAGGGTTTTGAGGAGGCGAGGTGAAGCACGGTTAAAGAAGTGTCTGAAGGAGGTTAAGAATAGAAGCGAGCTTCTAGAGGTTGCGAGGAAACGAGAGGGGATAATAAGAATGGCATTTTGTGGAAGAGAGGAATGCGCTGACGAAATAAAAGCTGAAACTGGGGGTTTCGAGGTAAGAGGCATAAAGGTTGGCGAGGAAGCAGGGGAACTGGGTGTTTGTGCCGCTTGTGGGAGGTCTGCAACCCAGATTGTCTATGTAGCTAAACCTTACTAATTGGCATGCAAAATCTTTTTCTTGGTCTTCCTCACTCTTTTAAGAGAAAATGCTTATTTCCTATTTGTAGGAGGCTTAATCGTCCTTGTTGGAGGGTGAACGTTGCTTTTCTTCGCAGATTTACACATCCACAGCAAGTATAGTAGAGCTACTAGTTCAAGCATGGACTTGCCGATCTTGTACTCATTCGCCAAGGTAAAGGGGCTTAACCTACTCGGTACAGGAGACTTTTCTCATCCTAAATGGCTTAAAGAAGTTAAAGAGCAGCTGGAGCAGATAAACGATTCTGGCTTTTACGTATTAAAAGGAAAAGGAGACGTTTACTTCCTCTTAACGAACGAGGTCAGCACTAACTTCCAGTTCGAAAAGGAAACTAAAAAGATCCACCATTTACTCATAGTTGAAAGCTTCGACGTGGTAGATCAGGTGAACGAGGCTATTAGCAAGTACGGGGATTTAAAGTCCGATGGAAGACCTGTGTTAAACTGTACCCCCGCCGAACTCGTGGAAACCATTATGGAATTAGACCGTAACATACTGATCGTCCCAGCCCACATCTGGACGAGTTGGTTTGGCGCCCTTGGAGACAAAGGTTTTAACAGCTTAGAGGAATGCTACGGGGATCAAGTGAAGCATATTCATGCCATTGAGACGGGGCTAAGCTCCGACCCGCCGATGAACTGGAGGCTGAGCAGACTTGACAAGTACGTCCTTATAAGCAACAGTGACGCCCATAGCCCTTGGTCTTGGAGGCTAGGCAGAGAAGCAAACGTTTTCCATCTTGATACCCTTTCATTCAGGGAACTCGTAAACGCAGTGAAGAGAAAAGATAGGCAGAAAATTCTTATGACTATTGAAGTCAGCCCGGAGTACGGAAACAATCCCCTTTAGAGGGGTAGCCGTAAAATACCACTATGACGGGCATAGAGGTGACCGACAAGGACATAACGGCATAGACGTGTGCATGCATCCTAGAGAAGCCATGAAGCACCATAACATTTGCCCTGTATGTGGGAAAAAGTTAACTATAGGAGTGCAGCATAGGGTAGAGGAACTGGCCGATAGGGAGGAGGGGTTTACCCCCAAAGATTTCATACCATTTAAGAGGCTGATCCCATTAGCTGAACTAATAGCCGTGGCAACCGGAACAGACAACCTCCACGCACGAGCGGTCAGGTTAGAGTATGAACGCCTCATAAAGACGTTCGGGAACGAGTACAAGGTTCTTCTGGAAGCACCACAGCAAGAACTCGAAAAGGTAACACATCAGAGAATAGTGCAACTTATACTTCTTAATAGAGATGGAAAAATAAAGATAAAACCCGGATTCGATGGTGTTTACGGAAAAATAATATTAGAAGACACCGTCAAGGACGAACCAGAAAAACTTTCTTGGAAAACAGGTCAACAAAGTTTAGACAGTTATTTCTAAGTTTTGCTAGGCTGGAGAGCTTCGTCATTAAACTACATTATCAAAACGCTCTAACATACTCGTGGTATCGGCTCGCCATAGGGCTCTTCCACTATTCTCCGTCCACCTACTAGAGTTTCCATTATGACGTATCCTGGTCTCTCCTGCTTTACCTCCCCTATTATGCTTGCATCCCTCCCATACTTCGTTTCTTTCACCCTCTTAAGAACTTCCTCAGCCTTATCTGGTCTTACAGCTATGATAGCTTTTCCTTCACAAGTGACCTCTAGGGGATCCAATCCAAGCATCTCTGATGCTGCGGCAACCTCCTCCCTAATAGGAATGTCCTCTTCTCTGATCCATATGCTAACGTTACACTTCTTAGCCCATTCATTCAATGCTGAAGCCAGCCCGCCTCTTGTAGGGTCCTTCATTGCCGTTATCCCCCCAACGCTTAACGCTGCCTTAATCGTTTCATTTAAAGGCGCGACGTCCGACTTAAGCTTTGTTTCAAAGTTTAGCCCTTCTCGAGTGGCGAGGAGAGCTATTCCATGGTCTCCCACCGTCCCTGTCACTATTATTTTGTCTCCAACTTGTAGTCCTCCGTCCTGCACCACTCCCCCCCTAACTACACCTATACCCGTCGTAGCAATAACCATTTTGTCGATGTGACCCTTAGGCATAACTTTTGTGTCTCCAGCTATCAACGCCACTTCAGCTTCTAAGCATGTTTCATTCATTGAGCGGATTATCCTTCTTAAGTCCTCTACTGGAAGTCCTTCCTCCAGTATCATCGCACAAGTGATGGCAAAAGGGTCAGCGCCCATCATTAAAAGATCGTTAACAGTACCTGCGACAGCTAACCTTCCTAGGTCACCTCCCGGGAAGAACAAGGGGTCAACCGTATGTCCATCAGTAGTCACCACAACCTGTACATCGCCTATAGGTATTGATGCGCCATCATCAAGCTCGTCTAAGCCGATCCCTCCAGCAAACCTGCGTTTTTCGATGAGTGGCAGGATTACTTCCCTGAGAAGCCTTCCCATGGCTGTCCCACCGCCTCCATGGGATAACTCTATTACCTCCACTTTCACCCACCATTCTTCACCTTTCTACTCCACGGATCGTACGTTTCCTTAAAAACTTTAAAGCTAGAAAAAGCGTGTTTTATCGATGGATTTATATTTCTTCCCAACCTTCTCTGAGTTCAAGGCTTACATTCCATGGAGGGTAAGCTGTGGGCGTATGGCATGGTAGGTCTAAACGTAAGCCTAGCGGTGGAAAACTTAGGGTTGCTAGGGGAAAACGGAAGTATGAAATGGGCCGTGAACCCGTTAAAACTACTATTGGAGAGGAAAGAAGAAAGGTAGTCCGGGTTAGAGGCGGAAACCTAAAGGTTAAACTAAGAGCCGCGATGTACGCTAATGTTACAGATCCGTCCTCAGGGAAAACAATGAAGGCAAAAATACTTGACGTGGAACGTAACCCTGCAAACGTTGACTATTCCCGCCGGAAAATAATAACTAAGGGCGCCATTATAGAAACCGAGCTAGGCCTCGCTAGGGTAACCAGTAGACCCGGGCAGGACGGTGTCGTCAACGCCGTTCTGATAAGAAAGTCATGAAGAATTATGCCTTTATTTGTATGTTTTTTATGTTACATTCCCGTCCACCTATCACCTCGGTCATGTTGCTTCCGCATCTAGGACATTTTAGCGATAACGATAAAAGGGCGGACACGTGGGGGATATCTTCAATTCCTTCTTTTTTGGTTTCCCCTTCGTAACCGCACTCTAAGCATCGGATAACCCCTGCCTTAACCGTTATGTTAACCTTAGCACCTTCAATTATTGTTCCTTCAGATGCTACTTCTATGCCGTACTTTAAGTACTCTGGGTTTAGAAGCGTAAGTTCCCCTATTTCTAGGTTTATCTCTGTGACTTGGACTGCGTTGTTCTCCATAGCGACTTTGAGTACGGTCTGTACAACTGATTGTGCGATGGAGAACTCGTGCATGATTGCTCCCTGTGAGGCTTTACGGCTAAAGGTTTAAAAGTTTTTTCTGAAACTAAAGGTAGGGGATAACGTTGAGAAGTAGGAACGTATTCATCATATATCCTGAATATTTTGATGCAAAATTGAGTAGACGTGAAGGGCGAAGGGTTCCATTAAGCTTGGCCGTTTCAAACCCTCGCGTTGAGGAGCTTGCCCTTGTAGCTCACAGGCTGGGTTGGAAGATAAACGTTGAACCTGATGCGGCTTACCCTAGATGTTGGTGGAATAGGAGAGGCAGAATTTTGGTTGAGAAAGATAATATGAAGAAAACTAAAGCTATTGTTACCTTAGCGAGGATCCTAAAGAAAGCACGTGAGGCGAAAGCCGCTAAAAGTTAAATCAAGTTAAAGAGGTTTTCTAAGTGAAGCGATTGGGGAAAGTTCTCCACGTCTCCTCAACGGGAAACATTGTTTTACGTGCTGTGAGGGTGCCTGAAATAGGTACTAAAGTAGTAGATGAAAGAATGAAGGAGATAGGCGCCGTCTATGATATTATCGGTCCTGTCGGCAGTCCCTATGTCCTTGTGAAACCTGGCAAGGATATTAACCCGGAATTGCTCCATGGAAAGCCATTGTACGTTCTTAAACTGGATGAAAGAAAGCGTACTCGGAGGAGGAAAAAAGCCAAAAAACAATCTAAAACCTAAAAATCGTCAAAGTATGTAACTCGTAATCCTTAACCTACATTTTTCAACTTATCAGTCTTTCTCTAGGGCAAGCTCCCTCAACGTGTCCAGTATTATTCCGGATGAAGCGTTTGTTTTAATGGAGAACCTACTAAAATGTGTTCTGTAAACGGCGAATCCCTTCTCCATTAACCTGCGAATTACATTCTCTATTGGAGGACATGAAACGCCTGCAATAGAGCTTAACTTGTGCATGTTATAGTAGGTAGGAGGAGCATCAGCTTCCTCTAAAATCTGTCTCAAAACCTTAGAAGCCTCCCTGTTCCCTTCTTTTTCAGCTATTTTCGCTACGCGCCTTACAAACTCCTTGTTCTGTATTGGGCCGCACCATAATGGTCCTGCCACTTCAAGCCGTCTTCCACAGTTAGGACACTCTTCATGGGTGAATACTGTAGGGTAGCCTTGAACTAGCTTTCTAAATGAGCAGCTGAAGCAGTGAAGTAAGTATCCAATCATCCTCATTTTCTCATCGGCAGCCCTAGCCCCCAGCCTGCATTTAAAGTATATTCTAACGTAATGTTCTGCGTAATGTGAAAGAACAGGCTCTAATGCAAGATCGTACTTTGCAGCTATGGATAAAGAGTGGAACGTAAGGATCCTAACGGCGACCTCATGGCAGTACTCCACCCTCAATGGTTTACTTCCATACTTCCTTAAGCATGCCCGAGGGTGGGTGCCGCAGAGGGGTGCAAGATCCGTTGCCGTGATACACAAGAGTGCTCCTTTAGGATTTAAGGCGCGTATAGCCGAATCCGTAAACGGTGCTGGAGATCCAAATGGATCCAAGTCTATTAAGTCAAATCTTTCCCTTTTCGACGCGTACTTGGATAGGAGTGCATTCGCGTCTTCGCAGGAAACAGTGATGTTCCCTTTAACCTTGTTAAACTCAAGGTTTTTTCTAATTAATTCCACTGCTCTCGGATTTATGTCGTTTATAACGATGCTTTTAACTCCCACGGTTTCCATTACGAATCTTATGGCTCTAACTCCGCAGCCAGCCATGGGGGTGCAAACCATTAAGCCTCTCTTTTTCTCATCGGCATAGGCCTGAAGAGAATACACTGCAATGTCTCTGTTAAGCATCATTTTGGGATTATAGAAGACAGGAGTCCTACCTGGTATGTAGCTTCCTCTTTCAAAGTAAAGTTTAGTGTCAGGAGCGTAGAACTTTACCTTTCCCTCCTCGTAAAGGCGTATTGGAAACTCGGCCATCGAACCCCTCCACTTGAACAGTTCTCTTCTAGGGGGAGTCGCTTAGAGACATTTTTATTTTTTCCATTCTCAATAAGGTTTAAAGGGAGAGATTTTGCTCGTGGCAGGAGTTGACGAAGCTGGAAGAGGACCAGTAATAGGGCCAATGATTGTAGCAGGGATACTCGTTCGGAACCGGGATGTTAAGGAATTGAAGCAGATAGGCGTAGTGGACTCTAAAAAGCTATCTCCACTACGCAGGAAAGAGTTGCTTCCTAAAATTCTCAGTATAGCTAAGGGCGTCTCCATAGTTGAGGTTTCCCCTAAAGAGATAGATGAAGCCGTCCAGTTTGGTGGCGGACTCAACGAGCTTGAAGCTAAAAACATAGCTAAAGTCCTAGACAATCTACGTCCTAACGTGGCATACATAGACGCCGCTGACACTTGTCCAGCGCGGTTCGAAGAACGGATCAGGAAGTACCTTACATGTGACGCTAAACTAGTGGTTGAGCACAAAGCTGACTCAAACTATACGGTGGTTGGAGCCGCATCAATAATAGCTAAAGTTACTCGTGACATTAAGGTCTGGGAGCTAAGGAGTTACGGGGATGTCGGCTCTGGATACCCTCAAGACCAGAAGACCCTTAATTTCTTAAGAAAGTGGGTGCAAGAGAACGGGTGTCTCCCTCCTTTCACGAGATGCAGCTGGAAAACAGCAAAGAAAATTCTCGAAGAAGCACGTCAGAGGAAGCTCACTTAATTAGTTTACCGCCTGAATTTTCTTCAATAAGTCTTCTGGTTCCTCCATAGATTCTATTTCCTCCTTGCTTAAGACGGGGACGCGTGCTTCCCTAACGTCCCTCTCCTTGTCTAAGACGAACATCGCCCATTTCCTTACCACCCTCGACACTCGCTCGAGCGTTTTTATCCTTCTTTCAACGGTTTTCTCATGTGCTCTTCCAACTCCCGTTACAACAATATACTCCTCTTTCTGATCCGCTGTCAACGCGTTAAACGGTGCTTTCTTAGCAATTATAACCTTAAAACCCAGCTCGGATAACGCCTTGCAGATTTCCCCCTCTAATTCGTCCTCACATTCCTGTAGTGTAGGCAATTTTTCCTCCTCGAATCCGTATATGCTCTCCCAGGATGTGAAGTCTATTGGCATGATTACATCTGCATCAAGCTCTTCCTCTATTCTCACGGCCGTCTCCAAGGTTACATCCATCATGTTTCTTTCATATTCATAGATGGCTTTCCTGGAAACTCCCACCCTCTCGGCTAGGTTTCCAAGCGAAAACCCTCTCTCTTCCCTTGCCCGCCTGAGGGCCTCTCCATTAATTTTTAAATATAGCCCTCCACGTTTGGCTAAGACCACAGGGTAAACGTCCTCAAAGATAAACCTCTTAAGCGTTGAAACGTTGATCGTTGGTATTCCACAACGCCCATAGACAACACCGTCAAGTATTTCGCTTTTCCTCGTCCTTTCCCCTACTATTAGTGGAGTTGCGGACAATAGCTTAGCTAGTAACCTTAACTCCCTGCCTTGCTCGTCCTTCACACCGTCAACATTGGCTAAAACTTTAAGTAGTAAGAGGCTTTCCTCCTTCCTAGCTGCAATATCGAAGCAGCTTCTCGGAGCTAGATGATTAGCTACCTCGTACCCTGCTTTCTGCAGCATCCTCCCGATTTTCTCGATGAAAAGGTTGGAAGGCACGGTGCCACCGCCACGACAACCTTTCTCTTCCGTCGATAAAGCCCCTTTCCAAGAATTAAAAGAAACAAGTGCACATATAAAACTTTTAACTTTTTTGAAGGGTTTCGATTATTAATAGCCGTTCTTTCAACATCAGCTAATCGGTTGAGATGAGCGTCATGCTTTTAGTCACCCCTTGTGTCCTTCTTATCTTAGTAACGAGCTTATCAAGCTCCTCGTCCACCTTACCTATTTCCACTCTGACCACCACATCCCACTCCCCGTAAGTAACCTTGGCTTCAGTTACGTGTTCTAGCATTGAAATCTTCTCTGCCACATCGTGTTCTGAACCAGCTTCGGTTACGAGCATGACATAGACCACCACCATACCCAACCACCAGTTTAAATTACTCATCCTCCCCTATAATCTGAACATAATGCAATGTGAATGTTTCGGCGGTGATTCCATGGATTCAACTCCCTTCGCGTTCCACATCAAAAAACCGCTTCTTAGCGGTGAAGTCCACTATTTCCGCTTACATCCTTCGGAGTGGCGTGTCCGTCTCGCTAAGGCGAAGGAAGCCGGGCTTGACGCGGTTTCAACATACATTCCGTGGAGCTGGCATGAAGCCGAGCCCGGAGTATTCGACTTCTCAGGAGACTCTCACCCACAGAGGAACATAGAACTCTTTTTAGAGCTGGCTGAAGAGGAAAACGTGTACGTCATAGCAAAACCCGGACCGTACATTTGCGCTGAGTGGATATATGGAGGTATTCCTCGATGGCTCTTACAAGCCCACCCTGAGATCCTTGCACGTAATTCTTCAGGGAGGCCGACGCGCTGGTTTTCTAAAAAGGCTCCTGCCATAACATACCTTCACCCTTTATATCTTGCATACGCTAAGCGATGGATGAAAGTTGCTTCTCAAATAATTAAGAAGCATCAAATGCCCAATGGAGGATGCATAATTGCAGTTCAAATAGATAATGAGTCATCATACGGATTCCATTTCCTCCCATTCGAAACAGACTATAACCCGGTGGTCATAGGAAGTGGTGAAAATGAGGGCTTATATCATGAATGGCTCAGATCAAATTTCGATTCAATCAACCAGTTGAATGAAGCTTATGGAACATGCTACACCGATTTTTCAGAGGTGACCCCGCCTAGAAGATTTAAAGGTCGAAGGGATCTACCCGCTATGATCGGGTGGCTCTCCTTTAAGGAGGACATGATATCAGAGTTTCTTCGTCAGATAGCAGGTGTGGTGCGAGGGGAAGGTGTATCCACCCTACTATTAACCAACGAGTTCTTTAACCCTTTCCTTTATCCTCCGGTTCAAACCAAAAGTAAGCTTCTAGTTGACGCCGTAAACTTGTACCCTCACTACTTAGACGAAGCAAGCTTCCTAGCGGTGGTGAATTACTTGGACTTCTTTAGGTTAAGTCAACCCGCCGCCCCCCTACTCGTGTCGGAGCTGCAGTCAGGCTGGTTTAGTTCTAAGGTTTCAGACAACACTCTCCACATCCTTGAAAGGATAGCGTATGTTAAAGGGGCTGAAGGAATAAATTTCTACATGTTTTCAGGAGGAATTAACCCTTCAAATTTCGGGACGACCGGGAGAAAATACTTCCAAGACGCTCCTTTAAATGTTAACGGAGAAGAAACCGGAAAGTATCATGTAATTAAAGGCTTCGCCTCAATGGTTAAACTTCTAGGCGTTTTATCTCCGCTTCTAGATTTACACGTAGGGTACTACCATCCCTATAGTTTAGCCGAGCTGTCAGGAGGCTACGATGTATTCGGCCGGAAATACAGAGGGATCACCACCACATTCAGAAACCTCCTCCTCCACCTTTTAAAAAGTGGTCTAGGTTGTGCCCCTCTCCCGCTGAAACTAGCAGTCAGAAATAGCTCCATACCCTTAATCTTTTGCGCCTTTGACTTTCTTGGGAAAAGTGAGGCGGCATCTCTGCTCGACTACGTCAAGAGGGGAGGATCACTTATTCTCATGCCTCAAACTCCAATGCTAGACGAGTTTCTTCATGAAAACAGCATTTTAGTGGATGCGATAAAAATTAAAGCTCAATCGGTCAAAAGCGGGGTGCTTTCATTTGGACAGCATATAATCAAAGGTAGGCGTGTTACTGTTTTTGAGGTAGACGAGGCAGAGCCATTAGCCGTTCTCAAAACAGGTGAGATATGTGGTTTCAAGCTGCACATCGGTAAAGGAGTCCTTATTCAGTTAGGCTTCATCCCTCATGGGAAAGCAGCTATTAACCTTGTCAAGCTTATCCCGAAAAAGCCCGTTTGTGAAGCGGAAAACATGCTTGCCCTTCCGTCTAAAGGAGAAAACGGTTTTTACCTTCTCGCATGTAACCTGAGAAGAAGCTGGGCCAAGGGAAACGTACAGTTGAACCTGCCAGAATGCGTAGTGTCCCTCAGAGATATCCCTCTACCTGCAAGAAGTGCATGCATATGGCCAATTAAGCGTAAAGTGGATGATGCTGAACTACTATATGCTACGGCCGAACTGATCCGGGAGGATCATAACGTGTTAACCTTCCGGTCTTATGAAGGGCTAACGGGGCAAATCGCAATTAAACTTCCCGAGGAACCTGAACTTCTCCCTGAAAGGTCTCGCTGGGATCCTAAAACAAGAATTTTAATCCTAAACTATGGTCCAGTATCTGAAGGTGAAAACATTGTTTTAGAAGAACCATTAAGGATAAGCGTGATTGGTGTTAGAAGGCCTAGTCTGGAAACAATAAAAGAGAGGTTTCCCTATCAGGTAAGAAGATGGTTTTTCAGGAAAATACTAGGTTACTAATTTTCCACCCTCCTTTTCTTGGTAGCCTTCCTTCTGCCTCCACTCTTCTTAACGATATCCTTTGCTTCATCAATCCAGGAAGCAACCCTCTCCTTTTTGATTCCTAAGGCCTCCGAGAGAAGTTCGGCGTCCTCCTCCGCCAGTTCTTCAACGCTTTCTATTCCCACCTCTGCAAACTTCTGTGCTGTCTTCGCCCCAAGCCCCTTCAAAATGGTGAGCGGCGTCTTTCCCGGCTTTACCTCTCCCTCAACCATAACCTTTTTCTCGGTTCCCTCGACCTCCTCTACCTTCTCTATTGCCTTTTTAACCTCTTTTTCTTTTACCGCCTTTCTCCTGGCAGCTTTCCCCTTCACCGGTTTTTTCATAAAATCCTTAAGTGCTTTCACGTTCTCCATGTGAACTGTTTTCCGCCTTACGTCAACTCTTATCCCTACCCGCTTTGCATCGTGCAGCGTTAACCCTGCCTCCTTAAGTTCAGCAATGCTAAACCCTCGTCCCTCCCTTAACCTCTGAGGTTGTCTGGGGGGGCGAACCATAGCCTTTAACTCACTCATGATTATCTCCTCCTTCGAGAGTCACTAAACTGAAAAAAATGTTTTTATTTTTTCTTGTTGAATCCCCATAGGGAATCTGGCAGCCTCGTCACCGTCCCCCTTTTATTTCAACATTATTTCTTGTAGTGTTGCCCTTCGGGCATCGGCCCTCCAAAATGATTAGTTTACTGCTATCCTGTTTTTACGGCGACGTGTTCCAAATTCCATTTCAGAGTGCCCCTTCAACCCTTCTTCAAATGTTTTTTAAATAACATTGTCATCGTGATGATGAAGGGAGCCTGTAGGTGTTCAAATATGGCAAACATCCCAATACCCTTCATAGAGAAGGAAGACGAGGTTTACCTTGCAAGTCTACGATGTTTTCGGTGTGGTCTATGCCGCACTGGATGTCCCGTTTTCGAAGTTCAACGGTCAGAAGACTGGAACACGCGTGGGCGCATTGCTCTTATCCGAGGATTAGCTCTAGGCGAGGTGCCTCCCTCTCCCTCCCTCGTTGACAGGATTTTTTCATGTACCCTCTGCAGAAGATGCGAAGTCCTATGTCCTTCTAAGGTAAACGTCAGCGGTTTAATCCATGAAGCACGGGTTAGACTGGTAAAAGCTGGCGTCGCCCCCCCTACCCAGCAAGCCATCCAGAGGGATAACATAGTTAAGTGGGGTGTGATTCTAGATAGGCAGCCTGCCCAAACTGCGTCCTTAATAGGCGACGTGGTTAAGAGGCTGGATCAGGAGAGCTCTATGGTGTTTCATGTAGGGTGCGTGGCAGCGTACTCCTACCCCTTGATAGCGAGGGCGTGCATTGAAACGCTCAGACACTATGTCTCGTTTAGGGTTAGAAACGTTGAGAAGTGCTGTGGCGGCGTGCTTTCAATGCTGGGCTACGACGATGACTTCAGGAAAATTGCCGAGGAAAACGTGCGACTGTTTGGAGAGGAGAAAGTGGATGAAGTGTTTGCCTTATGTCCAATGTGTTACACTGCTT
>JAPDJY010000025.1:0-62775 GCA_029258835.1 Thermoproteota archaeon
TGAAAACATGGGAAGCAATTTTAATTTGCTTTAATCTAAGTGTTTTTTAGAGAAAGGGGAATTCCATAAGTTTTCCGTAAATGCTTGATGAGGGGTGATTAATGCGTCGTAGCGGTGTCGCTGACCTAGTTCTTCATGGTGGGAGCGCGCCTAGATGGTTGTTTAACAGGATGGTTAGGCTGGCGAGGCCGATAATTTCATTCATAGTTTTAGAGTATGGGGAGGAGGAATTTTTAAGAAGGTTGGCTGATCCGTTCTGGTTTCAGGCCTTGTCGTGCGTCTTGGGGTTTGACTGGCATAGCTCCGGTACAACGACCGTGACGTGCTCCGCTATTAAGTCAGCGTTAAACCCTGATGAGCAACGTATTGCTGCGGCCGGAGGGAAAGGGGGTTTCTCGCTTAAGGCTCCTGAGGAGATAGGTAGGATAGGGGCTGCTTTTAGCTTATCAGAGGACGTAGTGGAGAAGCTTACTTACTCGAGCAGGATGACTGCGAAAGTGGATAACGTGGCTATCCAGGGGGGATACCAGCTTTACCATCACATGATTTTCATTTCTGAAAGTGGAAGGTGGGCTGTCGTACAGCAGGGGATGAACACGGAGTTTAAATCTGCGAGAAGGTATCACTGGCTCTCTGAAAAAGTCAAGTCCTTTGTTGACGAGCCGCATACAGGGATAGTGGGAGACGTACGCCATGAAAGGGTTTTAGACATGACGGCTAAGGCTAGTGAGGAGTGTAGAAAGGTATCCCTTGACCTTGTTAAAGACAACCCCTCACATCTTAGAAGCTACTTTTCTGGGGGAGGGCAGAGGAGTATCCTCGAGTGGGTGCAGGGGTGGAGGGGGGAAAGAAGATTGAACATGAGGGTCAACGTTAACTGGAAAGCGTTAAGGGAGGCTTACGAGAGGCAACCTGAAAATTACGAGCAACTACTCGCCATAAGAGGTATAGGGAGGGGGACCGTGAGGGCGCTGGCGTTTATCTCGGAGCTCGTCTTCGGGGCGCCGCCAAGCTGGAAGGATCCGGTTAAATACTCCTTCGCCGTCGGAGGAAAGGACGGGGTACCGTACCCTGTTGACAGGAAGCGTATGGACGAGGCGGCAGCCTTCCTAGAGGAGGCAGTAGAGGAGGCTAAGCTTGGGGTAGAGGAGAAGGTTGAGGCTTTAAAGAGGCTTAGACGCTTCATCTGGAAGAACACTAGCTAAGATTCTAGGCGTTCTATTTCCTTGGCTACGATTTTCACGAGGAGGTTGAACTCTTCGCTTAAGTGCTCATAGTTGTTCAGCGTTTTCGATGGGAGGAGGGGGAGACGTATCACCGAGTTCTTCTCTAAGTACTGCTCCACGTCGTTGCAGTTAACCTCGTCGACGGGGGTTCCAGATTTAAGGGCATTCTGCACGCCGGCGTTAAACTTTTCAGCGTCGAAGAGAACTGCGACGCCTGGGGCTACACCTATGACCACGTCATACCTTAGTGATGGTGCAGGACACACCCTATCCTCGTGGCTTTCCACTATTACGTGACTATACCTCTCCTCTATAACCTTGTAGCAACTCTCCACGGCTTTAGGTGCAAGGTAGCTCCGTAGCTCTTTAAACTTTTCATCGCTTCCTACGCCAACCGTTCTTTCAGCGTAGTTTTTAAGCTTGCAAATGAAGTCAGGGTCAAGCGACTTAGAAGCAACCTGAGAGTTAACAGATAGCACATTAAACATTCTCCTCTTGACGAGCGTGTAACGCTCAATTAAGACTGTTTGGAATCCTGAACCTGCAGCAGGAGACCTAAACGTCTCCAACGCGTCTACAGGGTTTGATATCTCGTAAGGCAGGTCTCTCACCATAGCGGCATTGTGAAGCCTAACGATGTCTTCGCAGAAAAGCCGCCCTTCTTCCTTACATTTGAGGTAAGTATCATAGCCATGCCATAAGTCATGTTCTGAAACAGGTTTAAAGACGCCTACATCAAACCCACGCCTGACAAGCCCCCTAGCTATTGCAGAAGAAACAGCAGTTTTCCCCACATCACCAGCTAACAGTCCAAACACGAAGATTGAAACCATAAATCCACCCGGCGGAACACGACTGTTTAACTCCTAATTTTATGAAATAGAAGTGAGAGGTATATTTTCTTTTTCCCAGCTTGGGGGAGCAACCAAGGAGAGAGTGGACGATTAAAAGAGGGAACATGGTTTTGAGCGATATTTCCGTCTGGTTTCCTATAGAAGTTTAATATAGAAGTTTAATGATGCAGGACAGCAAGGTTACCGTACGTTGTAAAGGGCATGGTACGAAAGAGTCATTTATACGAGTTTCATGGTTTTCTTTTTAAGGGGAAAGTCTTCTCCTTTGTAGAAGGTACTTGGGGGTTCCGTGTTGCCCATTAGCCTTCACGTAAAGGTTGCCGCATTAGGTTCAGGGGGGATAAAGCGCTTTTCAGGCCATCTGGTTAGGGGAGGGCTGCTAGACTTTTTCAACAGAGTTGATCCAGAGCTTGCCAGCGAGCTTCATACGCCAAATCAGCCTAGACCTTACAGCGTTTCTCCAGCGCTCCCCGTAGGTAAAGGAAGAATTTACGGCGACCTTTTCCACGTGAGGAAAGGGGACGTGTTTGAGTTTCATCTGGGCTTTCTTATAGATGAAATTGGAGAGAAAGTGCTTGAACATCTTTCTGACTTTAAGATTAAGCTGGGAGAGGTGGGGTTTACGCCAGTCGAACTAAAGTTTAAAAGGAAAGAATATGAAGAGTTCATTAAAAGTGCAGAAATACATGATAGGTTTAGGATGGTATTTAAGACACCTACACAACTGTCAGTACGAAGCATGAACTATCCATTCTTATTTCCAGACCCACGCTACATCTACCCTAGCATTGCGAGGTTATGGAACACCTTTGCACCAGAATATGTTAGAGTTGACGTCGACGAGCTTCACGGATGGGTGTCTGGCAACGTTTACGTACGTAACTACCGCCTAAACACGGTAGATGTAACAATGGGAAAAGAAAGAAAAGTTGTAGGCTTCACGGGATATGCCGACTTTTACGAGGAGAGGACGGATGGGTATGCTCCCTGGATTACGATACTCTCAGAATATGCAACGTTTTCAAACGTTGGAGCGAAAAGAACAGGTGGAATGGGAGTGGTAGAAATTAAACTCCCTAAAAGAAAGGAAGAACAAGTCGACGGCAGATCATCATAAGCCACCAACTCATCGGAAACCTCCAGATCAAAGTTTGCCAAAAGAATTCATTCCAAACACTACGAGATTCAGATAACTTTCCCCAATCTGCTAAAACGTGCAGCTGCCTCACTTACATATTTTTTTAACTCGTTCTAAACATGAATTTTATTTTTAAATTTTGTTCTTTCCATTCCCCTCTTAGTGGAGGTAGCGTGAAAGTCTGGCAATTCTTCTAAGTATGTTTGGATGTGTTGAGAAAAGCTCCACTATTCTGCTCGTGAAGCCAAGACTATTGGCCTTTTTCTCGAGTAGGAGAAGCTCGTAGGCGTCTAGTTTTCCGTCTCCGTTAACGTCTGCTTCAAGAAGAAGCTTCATTTCCTTTGATACTTTTGGCGTTGGGTCTACAGCGAAGAACGCCTTCATCGATTTCACTGCTTTAACTTCTTTCTCGCTATTATGGAGGGTGCTCCGTGCTAGTTTGTAGAGAGCGGATGCTAATGGTTCAGGCCTCCCGATGAGATCGACGCTTCCAGCGTCAGCGTAGTACTCTCTCACCCTGCTCACGTAGAGAACTATCAAGTTGGTTATGAAGTACATTACTAGGGCTCCAAGACCTATTACTAGAGTGACCGCTCCCCCCTCTCTGCTTCTATATCCAGAAAATACCGTGGAAAGGAAAATGTAGTAGCATATTAACGGTATAACACTTAACGCGGTCACTATTATCATGTCCCTGTTTTTTATGTGACTTAATTCGTGTCCTATGACAGCTTCCAGCTCATCATCGCTTAAAAGTTTAAGGAGGGGGCGGGTTACACAAATACGAGAGTCACGCATAGTTCTTCCGAAGGCGAAAGCGTTCGGTATGTTGACATTTGAAATTCCAACTCGTGGCATTGGTATCCCCGCCTTCGCCGAAGCTTTAGCCACAATACCGTAAAGACGTGGTTCATCGCTTGAAGTGATATAATTGACGTTCATGACGAAATCGACAATTTTCGGGCCAATAATGTATTGGAACAACATTACACCAGCAGCTATTAAGATGTAAAGCAGTGGTACGTTTACTCCAAGCAGATACATAGATACTGCTATGAGAGCATAGAAGAGAGAGAACATCAGCACTACTGCCAGAAGGACACGGAGCCGTAGACCCCACACTCTCATGGTAATCCCCTAAGGAAAAGATCGACTATCTTCCTTTTATTAGTTTCTTCCTTTTTATTAGTTTTCAGTTAAAGGTGGGAAGGAGAAATTCATTTTAAATAACGAAAGTTTTTAATAAAAAACAGTAACAGGAAAAGATCACGTTCTAGTTTTAGTAGAAACATACACTTATGCTGACGTAAATCCTAAGTTAAAAATCTAACTTTTAAGTCTGGGCAGAGTGCTGTTACTCGTTATCCTCTTGGGTGCTTAATGTAACTCTCAGAGTTCCTTAATTTTCGTCATAACGTTAACCGCGTGAAGAATTATACGATTGTACGTTGGGTTTCTTAATAACTCTTTTAATGTAAGATAGGAGTTTGTTCCGAGAAGTGTAGGGTTCTATAGAAAATGCTATGTTTACGTTTCTCGTTCTTAACCTCCGCAGGGCAACGCCGTTAAGCTACTTTCGAGTGAAGGCCGAATTTCGTACATAAAAGAGCAGCGCTTCCTGTTAAGGTAATGGAGTAACGATGTAATCTGGCGGGTATGAGACTGTAAACTTATAGTTTATTTCCAGCTGACCTCCGGGATTTAGGGTTCGCTCCCACTTAATGACTCCTACTCCAGACTTCTCGTCTGGAGACGGGTTCGAAGAGACCAGTTCAACGGAGATTTCAGGGTCCCGAGCGACAGGTATTCTATCGTAGATAACCAGTTTAGCTTCATTTTCCAAGTGGTTCTTGACGGAGAGGAAGTAGCCGTAGGTTACATGCGCCCTACCTTTAACCACGCCCTTCTTCTCCTCCTCTCTAAGTATCATTTTACGCTCGCACTCAAGCCTTTCCTCCCAAGCTATAGGAAGCTCAAACTCTTGGTTTGGGGCGACATACGGAATGCTGGTGGTGCCTACCAGCATCCCGTTCTTAAACATCCTGCAAGTTCCAGGGCTAAGCGGAACCTCCCCATTCCTTATTTTAACTACTTCGACGAAGTCTGAATGCTGGTAGGCGTCCCATACATAGTAGGTTTCAGCCTCAACATCGAAGCGTTTAAGAAGTATCATTGTTGGCCTCCCGGGGAAGAAAGAGCCCTTAGAGGATACTTTAAACGCGAGTGCGCCGGCTGACATAAGGTCAGCTTCCTGGAAGGCTGGTTCTAAGGCTTCCTCCATCTCTTCACCTAACGTCTCCTCAGCCATTTCCTCGGTCATAACCGCCATTTTCGGCGCTCGGGTGGGAGGGATGAAGGATGGTGCACCCGGTTTAATAGCGTTGATGAACCATGGTGCTGGCTCAGGTTTCGTAGCGGTGCGAATAATCTTGCCTGATACTGTTACGGGAACGTCTTCCCAAGACACTCCTGTAGATTGTACTACTTGAGCGTACACGGCTATTTCAGCTTGTCCCTCCAGTAACACGTCATATACGGGAGACCAGCCAACGTTTGACGCTTCATACTGTAGTATGAAGTCATACGTGTCTGCCCGCTCACAGATTAGATCGAGTTCGATTGCTCCTAGTTCTACGGCTTTCTTGTCGATTCCTTCAAGAAGTACTTCAATGCGCTTTATCTCGTCATTTAGAGAGGATAGCTCGCGCTCCCGCTCTATTATTTCAAAAACCTTCTTTTTCCTTATTTCCGAGATTGCTTCTAGAACTTCGTTGAGGTGTTGCTTTGAGGCTTCCCCTACAAGACCAGCGGTGACAAACGCCTCAGCTGCTTTGCTTAAAGCCTTGTCGAACGATTCAATCAGCTTTTTCGATTCTTCAATTTCGCTTTCAAGCGTTTTAACTTTCTCCTTCAACTCCCTTAACTCTCTGAGAAGGAGTTCCTTTTCGGATACAGCCTTATCTATCCCCACCACGGTTGTTTTCAAATCAGCTCCGGTTACCGTCACGCCTTTCCTAGAGAAAATCCTTATCGACCCTGGAATTATTGTTTTTTCAAGCCCTTCAACGAGGATCGTTGATGAGCCTTCCTTAAGTTCGGCTGAGAATGTGCGTCTTAAGGTGGCAAGATTTCTGAAAATTTTAACTTCTTCTATCTTGGCGAGAACACTCATTCAAGACACTTCCATCAAACACGCTTTGCAAAGGGTAATTTAAGCTCGTGAAAAAGGTAACCTTCTTTCACAAGTGATCTCAGGTAATTTTTGATGAAAGAACGATGGATATAAAGTTTCCTAATTTAACAGAGAAAAATGAGGGCTTCGTTAATTTTTAACTCGGTTTTAATTGTTTTCTAATAACTTTTCCAAATAACTTAAATAAAGTGGATGATGAAAGGAAGACAGGGAGGCTGTAAGGGGGGTTTCACCGTCAGAGGGTAGGAAAAATGTTAGAGTTCATGGATAAAGAGAATGGAGCGTATTATAAGTTTTACATCGTTGATGGGCATCACCATTTAGGAGCCGACGTAGACGGGCAAAGTAACCGGAACCCCGCTGCCCCCGGAGGAACGTTTGACTTTTGCTTCAAGATAACCAGCCAGCTCTTAAGAATACTTGCTGATGGGAAAGTAGACTTGAAAGCTGAGCCACATGGCTTCTTAAAAGAGATTCTCGAACAGGAAGACAAGTGGAAGGACGTGCTTAACGGAACTTGGGCTGTAGATAAGACGGTTGTCTTCCCGTTTAACGACGAGTTCAGGTGGAGAGAAGGAGACGAGGGGAAAGCAACTTACTGGAGGTCAAATGATAACATTCACAGATGGACTGCGCGCGCCCCTTACTCCTTTAAGCTCACAGGGTATGCGCGTATAGTTCCGCATGAGGGGGACGTGGCTGTCAGGGAGCTTCACAGGGCGGTAGAGGAGCTCGGTCTCAGAGGATTAAAGCTCCATCCTAGATCTGACGGATGGGGAGGGGAGATCAACACGGATCCTGTAGAAAGAGTTCTTGTTGAAGCTGCTAAGCTAGGTATTCCTGTGATCTTTGATACGAGAGGGTTTAACCAGGTGGTTGACATAGCGGAGGTAACCGTTAAGGCGAAGCTGAGGCTGGCAAACATCGATAAGAGGCTTGCGAAGAGGCTTAAGGTAATACTCGCCCATGTAGGGTTTCACGTGGGTCATGATGAGCTTTTCTCCATCCTAAGTCACCCTAATATTTACGGTGAAACTTCAGGGGTTCACGACGCGGGGATAAGACGGCTTTTTGAGGAGGCCTCTGTAAGGCTAAGCGAAAACTTAGGACCATACCGTAGATGGTCGGAAAAGTTAATATTTGGGACGGATTTCCCATATTTCGACGTGCCACATGCAGTACAGTTCATCTCCTACGTCCTTAGCGAAGATTTCCCTGGAACCTTCGAGGACGCACAGCGTATTCTGGGAGTTAACGTGCTACGCTTAATACCTCCAAAACTGGAGAGGGCACCCTTTAAACTTGAGGCGGTTCATTTTAGAAGGGAGCTGGCCCCCATGGTTAAAAGGAAAATAGCCTTAGAACTAGCTAATCTAGCATCTAATAAAAAATGTGATGTAACCTCTTTTGACCCTTTCCTCCAGCCTCCGCCGAGGGCGAACGTTAGAGAAGACTGCGTCATCTCCATTAGGAGCATGAACGGAGACGATAAGAAAGCTTCACTCATGTTTTTCACAATACGTGGGATAGGAGTTATAGCACGGTTAGACTCTGAGTTAACCAGCCTAGACACATTATTAAGAAGAGAGTTAGCGTACGATGATTCACCATTAAGGCAAAGGTTTTACAATAAGCTCTGGCCCAGCAAGGTAGAGCGCGAACAGGCGCAAATTGAAGAGAAAATAAGGAGCATTTTGAAGCCACTCTTTGAGAAATCCTAAAGATGAAGAAGGAGAGAAGGAAAACATTCCATTCTCAAAAGAATTTAAGAAATTATATATGTCAGTTTTCTCTAAAATTCTTTAGTAAATTATGCTTTAAGACCTAAATGTTGCAATTGACTTTTAGGAGGACTCCTTAATGCCGGATAAAGGTGCCGAGGAGCAAAAGGAGAAGGAGGTTAAGCCCCTGAAGGCTGTTAAGAAAACTGTTAAGAAAAAGAGAGCGGAGGCCGCTGAGGAGAAAGCCGTCGAGGAAAAGAAGGGGGAAGAGGAGGAAGTCATCGAGAGAATGTTTAAAGAAGCAGAGGAAGCTAAGGAGGAGAAGTCTCCTAAAAAGCAGTTTAAAGTTGTTGTTAAGGAGGGATTATCAGGATACATATCTCTTAATGAGAAGGATGCCTCAGAGTTGCAGATTCTTGAAGGGTCAATAGTGGAGTTTGAGGACCCACTCTCGGGGGCGGGGGGTGTAGCCCTTGCCCACCTAGACAAAGATGTTTCTCCAGGAACCGCTGTCATGGAGCCTGCCCTTAGCGAGGCATGCGGCATCGATGAGGGCTTCGAGGTGAACATTGGCAAGTTTGAGGGAACACCACAGAAGATAACTAAGATAGTCTTTGGGGTGGAGCCGCTAGAGGGGGGAGCCGAGGAGGCTATAAGGAGGGTTCTGGACGCTAAAGACGAATTCCAAAATTGGCTTGATGGGAGGGTTATATTCAAAGATTGGGTTTTGAAGTTTCCTAAGCTAAACGTTAACGTTTATGTCGTTTCTACGGAGCCTCCATTAACTGGAAGGCAGGTTGGAATAATAAACTTCGCTGAGATAAAAAGCTATGAAGTCAAACCTTGGAGGGCGGCTGTTCCATTCAATGCAATCCTGTTAATAGACGTGTCAAGAAGCATGCTGACGGAGGACATGAAGGTTACGAACATAGCTCCAGCGATCGAAGCCATAAAAACGATAGGAGGGGAAATCCCTGAAATTAAGGAGTTCTTGGAGCAGTTCCGAGAGGGGAAAAACGTCAAAAGAGTTGCTGGAGCCGTGTTTGCAGCGCTACTTTACCTGGTGGAGAAGGTTGGGCGCGGTTACGGAGAGAGAGTGGCAATAATAACTTATAGTGAGACAGCTGAGCCCATAACGTTCCTCATGACAGGAGGGGTGAAGCTTCCATACTTCCATCCTGGGAAGAGCAAGATGGCGGGGGTCTCGCAGCTTGGAAGGCTCATAATCGACAGGCTTAACAGGGTTTCCAGCAGCCACACCAATATGTCTGAGGCGCTCATGGAAGCATTAAAGCTAATAGAAACGTGGGAAAAGGAGGAGCCTGAGGGGAAAAGGCTACCTAACATGATCGTGCTGTTAAGTGACGGTTTCCCAGACATTTGGGGAGATGAAGGGCCACCCGTCCAAGTTGTTCACGACCACTTCTCAAAGAGAAGTGACGTAGTAATATATACTGTTGGAATTGGAGGGGAAGTGCAGGAAAGGATAATGGAGGCAATAGCAACTAAAGGACATGGAATTTACTATAAGGCTGAAGACTTGGGAGACCTGCTAAACTGGTATCAAAAATTAGCAAGGGACCTCGTCATCCGGCTAGAAGCTTAACTGTCAGGCTTCAACCCCACATTTCCCATTCAGGGGATAATGGCTAATGTTATTGTAACGTGTAAATGGAGGCTAAAAGTCCCAGAGGCATTTTTTGAAGGCTGGAAACCCCACCACTCTTTCCATGATTTTTAGGATGGGGTAAACGTCACGGTTATTAGGGAGTTTTGAACTAGCTTGTTGGGTATCTCCTTAAGCTGCCCTTTCACTTTTTCAAAGAAGATCATTCCCAGGTAATAGGATTCAGGCTGCTTAGGTTTATGTACTTCCCATATGATTGGCTCATACGTTAGCCTCACTATGTTTCCCTTTATGAGCGTTGTTTCAACCGTTTTCCGCAGAATAACTTTTTTAGCTTTCTTTTCAAACACGGCGAAAACAGCCCTAACAGGTAGATTGTAGTCGGCAAAGCTTTGAACGGAGGGGGAAAGCTTCAACTCTAGTTTATCGCCTTCCATCTGGATGTATTCTGACAAGGGCGGAGTGCTGATGTATGCCACTCTTATAAGAGGCTTAACTGCTTCGACAAGAAGCCGCCTTTCAGTAGTCCAGCCGGACGCACCATTCCTTTTAATTTCAAGCTTAACCGCGCACTCCTTGTCAACAGCGAATAGAGGTACTTTTATGGGTATTCTTGCGAGAACCTTGTCCTTTGGAGCTATTTCTATGGGTATTACACCGTCTAATACTGTAAAGTCGTCCACAGCCTCACGGTATGCGAGTTCAAAGCTGAGGGTGGAATCCGTTAGGTTCTCTATCTGGATGATTATGTCGTGGAGAGAGCCGGGGGGAAGGGAAGGAGGAAGCTCGTGAACTATTACGCTTATAGCCTCCCTTAAGTCCAGCACGTTGACTTGAATGGAGTCCTCAGCTATTTTCTTAGAGTCTTTAATTATTGCAGCTGTTAAAAGAATGGATTTAACACCGCTTGGAACCGGTATTGGAGGAACATCTATTGACGACTCAGTCACGGGATCTGACAGTTCCATTGTGGCAACCGTTTCAGACCCGGATGCGGTTATGCTCTCTATTACGAGTGAGCATGGAGTTAGGGAGCTGCTTAAACCGCTTATCGACAACTTTCCCCTAATCGTAGATCCTGAAAGAGAACTTTTAGGAACCTCAGACCACTTTAAGCTTACTTCTGGGCCTCTAACAACTTTAAACTTGGCAGGTGCCTCGACAAGGTTAACTAGCTCGCCGTCGTGTAAGACTTCAACCGTGAGGTAAAAGACGCCTTCACCGGCTCCCTTACCTAAGATGTCCCTTGGAATAGTCCATTTAACCGGCATTGTCGTTGAAACTCCTGGTTTGACCGAGGCCTCAAAAATCTTTCTTTCAAATGTTTCGTCTGAAGGAGACTTGATCTTCACTACCACCTTCACTGGTGAGGGGGATAGGAGGTCGCTTGCATCGACCATTAAAGACGTCTCCAATGTTTCCCCTACGTTATAAGTGGACTTTGGTTTCTGCCCGACTTCAACGGAGACCATGGCTCCTTGGAAGAACACTCTGAAGTCCCTAGACCAGCTTTCAGATATCACGTGGCCACTTGAATCTAGAAGCTGGGCTCTTATAGCACACCGTGGACTGATCCAAGAGCTGTAAAGCCAAGGCTTTAACACTAGCGGGTCTATTTCAACCCAGCTTCCTTCGGTTTGCCCTTCTAGCACGGCTTTAGCCCAGTCAAGCTTCGCTATCTCCTCCGACATGGCGACGAAAAGGGCGTGATCCTTCGCCCTTATAGGTTTAAGGTAGACGCCCCACGGCTTTAGATCACTCAGCACTGAGTCTAGTTCGCGTCCCTGGTCCTTGTCGACAACGGATATTTTGAGTGTTAAATACATGTCTTGGGGGGTGGTGTTCTCGACTGCTACTATAAAGGGAATCTCTGTTTCTCCAGTAACGATTACGCCGTCAACTTGGGCTATGAGGTCTGTCTTGCAAACAACCCTATATACAGGGATTGCGAGCTTTTCCACCGCGACGAGCTCGGAGGACACTGTTAGCTTGGCGCTGAGAGTATACTGAGGTACGCCTGCCTCGGTGTCAAACTCTATTTCGCCATAACGCCTCTCACCGGGTTCCAGCGTTTCAAGGGTAAAGAGCTCTTCCAATACTTCTTCCCCGGCGTGATCAATGACTACACAGCTAAGGTTGAGATCTCTGAGGGGTTCTTCGCCCTTGTTCTCCACGAATATTTTACATGTTACCGATTGTCCCTCGAAAACGATGGATGGTTCAAACGATAATTCGAGGGAAACCGGGACGGCTACTAGCTCCTGAAGGTTTGGAATGCCAGAGAGAGGGTCGCTCCAGACATTGCTGCATGTTTGGTCAGCTATTATCTGCAATTCTCTCGAGAGACTTTCTATGCTTTCCCCAAGCTCGAAGTACTTCTCCAGTTGATAGTCAGCCGTAGTCATGGGCGGGATAATTTTGCCAGACATGTCCCCATAGACGCTAACCAACAACGGGTTGAGGAACTCAGACTTTAGAATGCCAAGTTCTTCGAGTTCCTCCTTCAAGAAGAAGAACATGTTTTTTACCGCGTCTACTATGCGTTTAACAGGTTCTTTCCCTCCCAGCCTGCAATCAAAAAAGTAGAATGCCGCGAAGTTAGGGTGCTTCCTAGCGAACTCGTCAAGATTCCTAGGCTTAAAGAAGGGGCCTGTTAACCCCCACCTGATCGCTGAACGTCTATTCTTGATGAGCGTTTCAGAGTCTACTTCGGGAATTAATTCCCCACTATCATGAAGCTTCTTGGCCTTAAGGGCTAATGCTTGGAGCAGTGCTGCGAGAGCCACCTTACGGATCACACTAATTTGAGAGTCAAAAACTCTAATTTCAACCGTGTTAAAGCGTGTAAAAGGGTACATATCACACATTCTGGCGGGAGTACGGCCAACAACCCTTTCAAAGAAAGATTCGTCCAAGGAGGTAAGATGTGGAATGTAGTGTTGGGGATCGTCAGGTCCGAGTTGTCGGGCGTTAAGTTGGAGTCGGATGCTTCTAATGCAACCCGGAGCCTGAAGCCTTCCATCCTTCATTGTGACGATGTCTGTTGGCCGTCCGGCTACGAAGGGAGAGTTGACGGAGAGAGCTACTAAGTGTGGTATGAATGCTCGGATGAGGTTATAGACGGATAGCCTGTAGCCTGGGTCAGGGACGCCGATATGGTGGTGGTCGCCGAAGCTTAAACCTTGCTGGTACTCCATCAGGGGGTTTAGCCCGGTCGTTATGAATTTGACTCCTGCAGGCAGCGAGTCGTGGGAAAGTTTGAGTATAGTGTGCATCCACCAAGCAAGCTCTTCAAGCGTAGTGCAGGGCGGTGTGGCGGCCTCAAGGATCCACGTGATCGTTCCAATATGGGGGTCGCGTCCAAGAATTTCGATGTCAACTTGTTCGCCGTTAGATAGCGTGTACGTTACTATTAGGGTGTCACCCCTTCTTTCTACGGGTGCGATCCTTATGTTAGAGGTTTTCTTGCTGATCATTTCCGTGAGCTCATCCTGTGGGTCCCTGAGAATCCCTTTAAGACCTTCCGCTACATCCTGAACTATTTTTCCCATAATGCTGACCATTTTCTCTCCATCAATCCAACGGCCTTTCAAGTTTACGATCTGGATTTCAGATTCTATGCCATGCGTGAACGGTAGCTTGGTTAGCGTACTTGCCAACTTCACCACCCTGCTATTCTCCTAGCGGCTTCCGTCAGAATTTGGAATATATTCTTCACAGCACCGTTATCAAGAAGGCTCTCAGATAGGCTTACATCTAGGAGGGATTTTTTACCTTTCTTTGCAAGCATGTGAAGGCAGTATACTACTGGTCCTCCGCCGAATGTTTCGTTATCTAAGGATATACTTACGTTCTTGATGGAATCCTTTAGGGACGGGATTATTCCATGCTTATCTAAAGAAAATGAGTCGTTAATTATTAAGAGGTTTTTTTCCGTTGGAAGATCTTTAAAGCTCCTAAGAACTACGATGATCGCTTCAGAGTTGCTTCTCCCTAAAGGAGTGGTAGAAATTATCTTCACCACTTTTTCTCCTGTTTCGATTCTTCCCTCAGCGTCGGGAAGAACCAAATAGTAGAATGGATTTCCGGATTTCCTCGCCTCATCAAATAATTTTTTTATTGTTTTTGAGAGAGGAGAAAGATCTTCTGGTTGGGTTGATATGACCATGAGGGGGATGAAGCGTTCACCTTCCTTAGGGGTTGAAAAGCGACCTTTCTCCCTTAAATCCTCGAGGTATCTTAGCAGTAGCTTATCAAAGGAGGTGGCAATGAGCATGTAAAGGTCACTATACTCTGCAGCAATAGTAACAGCTAACGAGAGGCTTTTTTCAAGGTCACCTAGTAGAGAGGTGAGGGTGGAGGCAACTGAATCGACATGCTTAATTAATTCAATTACTTTTTCCATGCTCTCCTCCTACTTTGACAAGTCTTCAATCGACCTTAAGAGCTCGCTTCGTTGCCGTCTTAACTCATGCAACTTCTCGGAGAACTCACCCATAAGTTCCCTTACCCTGCTTATGGACTCGTCTATCATCTTTACTTTTTCGTTTAAGTTACTCATCATCTCACCTAAACCTGTCAGGGATGATACAGACGACAACTTTGCCTCTAAAGAACTAACCCTATCCTCCAAAAGGCTAAATTTATGCTTAAGATCTTCAAGTATCACTTTCAACTCTGAAACATCCTGCGGAGGGTAGAATTGCTGATGGGCTTCTGCCTTCTCGGAGCTGGCTTCAGCGGTCATTTCAGCCTTTAACGCAGCTTCTTTTGTGAAACCCAGCTGGGCTTCTACAATCCCCGTCACTTCGGGCTTTACGAGGCCGCTCGTATAACAGTCATAAACCTCCGCTAAGGTCTCCGATATTTCCCTAGCATAAGATTCTCCCCCGAACCCGGAGAAAACACACGAGATCTTATCATGATACCGCATCCCCCATACCCCTCTGCTCCCCTTCTGGTCTAAGAAGAGCATTAGGGATGAGGCAAAGGAAGGGCTCTCGAAAAGATTCTGCAAGGTTCTAATTATAAGGTTTAAATCTTTTGGCAGCACTCCTCCCTCTTCAAAGTCGTTACGCACCCAGATGTACTCAAGATTATTCTCTCCAAAAAGCCTTCGCAACCATTTTTCTAAGCCATCGATGAAAATGCGCGTCCCGCTAAACTCGTAGGTTCTCTCGCCGAAGTTTAATATGGAAAGCAGGTTTGCCACGATCATTTTTGACTCTTTCTCGCGGGTCTTGAAGACACATACCCACTTCTCTTTTCCGTAGCCAACACCACAAACTCTACTCTCCCCAGACTCTAACACCGTTATCGCTATCATGTTGTTTCGTAAAAGGGGGTTAAGGATGACCTCATTGGAAAAAACTTCGAGGAGAAGCTGAGAGGTTCTAACAGTTTCAGGGTTGAGGACTACGCCTTTAACGTGTTTAAAAAGGGATTTTGCAACTTTGCCACTTTTAAGAGTTTTAACGGCTTCGCCGATGACGTTTAAGTCTACGAAGAAGTATCCGCTGATCACACCGGCAGTAAAACCATACCATTTATCAAGCCACTGCCTGAGAACTTCACCATACTTCAACCGATTCCCTCCCCTGAAAGCCAGCATTCACTAAATGTAGAATTTTAAGTTCAAATCAAATATAAGACTTGAAAGAAAGTTTTAATAATCATTTCCATAGTCTCGTTTCATTTTTTCGTTCCTTTTTTAACGTCCTGCAGGTAGGTTTGCAAGAGAGAGCTAAGAGAGGAAAAAGGGGAAGTGTGTTGTTCAATGACACCATTAATGAGTGGCCTTAATTTTTGTTAGAACTTACTTCTCAAGTTCAGCTTGGAGGGGCTTTCTTGGCTTTTTCTTCCACGTGTTTCTCAAGCGCGCTAGCAGCTTCTTGCATCATCTTTGCTCGTTCTTCCTTGGTTTTAGCTAAGGCTTCCTGCTCTTCTTTTCTTCGTTCCTCGTGGAGCTTCTCGAGTAACTCTTTAGCTTTCTTCACCTCTTCAGGTGATGGCGGAGCTTCTTCGCCCATTAAACCACCTCTCTCCTCCAGGGAGTTCATCATAAAGTAAATAGTTCACAAACACATTTATCTATTTTTTGGGAGAAAAATAAAGAAGCACCTAAAAAGTTGAAATGATTGCACTTCAAAGGTAGAAAATACTTAACAATGAGATGATAAGCGTTTTCATAAAATTGTTAAAGAAATAATAGAAGAAGTTTAACAAAGCATTTTTAAAAACAAACTAACATTATGTTGCTATGATTTTAAAACCATCTTTAAGACATGCTTGGGAGTCTGCCACCCTTTGATGAAGGAAGTTGATTGGAAAGGGGTTCTAGGTGGTCACTGTGGCCATAAAAACACGTGGTCTAACTAAGTTTTACGGTTCAACTCTCGGAGTGAAAGACTTAAATTTAGAGGTTTCAAGCGGTGAGACGTTTGGCTTCCTTGGCCCTAACGGTTCAGGGAAAACAACGACTGTTAGGCTGCTAAACTGTATAATTAAGCCTACTAGCGGAACAGCCAAGGTTGGGGGATACGACATCGTAAGTGAGCCTGAGAAGGTTAAGAGGATAACCGGGCTCCTACCCGAGACGCCAGGAGTTTACGAGAAGCTTTCGGCGAGAGAGTTCTTAGAGTTTATAGGTGGCTTATATGGCGTTCCAGAGGACACGTTGAAGAGGAGGATAGACGAACTGCTCGAGTTTTTCGAGATAGAAGACAGGGGAGACGAGTTGCTTGAGGGGTTTAGTAAGGGTATGAGGCAGAAGGTCCTACTCGCATCGGCTCTCATCCATGATCCAGAAATAGTTTTTCTAGATGAGCCCACCAGCGGTTTAGACCCTTTCTCGTCCAAGATGGTGAAGGACCTCGTAAAAACATTATCATCAGAGACAAATAAGACGTTCTTTATATGTACGCATATTCTCCCCCTCGCCGAGGAAGTATGCGGGAGGATAGGGATAATTGATAGGGGCGAACTTAAGGAGGTTGGGACGCCTGAAGGGTTAATGGAGAAGTATGGGGCAGGAAACTTAGAGGAGGTTTTCCTCCAAGTTACGGGGAGGAGGGTAACGAGGGATATGCTTGAGTTGGTGTGAAAAATTGCCCTTATGGTATATTATAGCGAGAAACGAGTACAGGCTTATGACTTCTGGTAAAGTGTTAAGGAGGTTACGGCCGGTTATACCAGTGGCACTCATCTCTGGTATAATTATATTAGCGGCTGTAATGTTGCTTGTGTCTAAGAACTTTTTTGTCTCAAGGTTGAATAACTACTTTAAGGAAGTTGTAATGATGCCTATGCTTGCATCAACATCGATCTTCCTTCAAGATTCGGTGTATGTTTTAAACATGGGATCTATGGCTGGGGCGGTCGCCTTCATGATACCCATATTTGCAGCAATAGGACGGCAATTGCAGGAGGCGGAGGTCGTAAGCAGAGACGTGATACTCGCAAGCCCCCTTAAAGCCCGCCACGTCCTTCTCGGCGACTTTATAGTAAATCTGATTATAGTTCCTGCGGTTCTGATAATAGCATCCTTCATGATGATTCCAGCTGCGATCACTTTTTACTTGACACCTCAAGCCATAGCGTTGATATTTGCCTCTATTGCTATTGCGAACCTTTCAGGAATATGGATAGGAGTCATGATTTCATCATACCTTTACATTAGAGAAACCACCGAGCGTATGAAAACTCTTTTTAAAACGTTGCTGGGTGTAGCTGGCGTTGCTATGGGTATAGGGTTTTTCTTCTTGTCATCGTCTACTATGCCCTTAAACCTGTGGTTTCTACCGTCAACTTGGGTGGGGAATGTCGTGCACTTTGCAGTAACCCAAAGCAACATTGCAATAGCAAAGATAAATTACCTTTATATCGCGTTTCCAGTTTACCCTGACGGGTGGACAAGCCTAGCGCTCCTAGTAATGTTCACCTTCCTAGTGGTCTTAGCTGGAGTAGCCTACGCTAGCAAGGTGAGCTTCATAGAGACAGGAGGAGAGGAAGTAACAGTCATGGTTAAGGGGGAGAACTGGTTTTACAGGGCTATTAGGAAAATCACGCCCACACCCCTTAACATCATGCTAGTATCCCAGCTTAAGGAGTTCACCAGAAGAATGGATAACATAGCACGGGTAGCCACAGTCCTAGTATTTCCCGCTATAATATTCCTTATGAGAGGGACCATGCAAACTAACGTCTTCCAAGGAGATGCTGGATGGATTAGCTTCTTCTCCTCATTTACTGGCGTGTACATTATGTATATTATGATGGCTGGCGTCTTGCTTCCAATAATGATAGTTCCATACACTTTTGTAAGAAATAAAGACGTGCTTTGGACTATTAAGAAGACGCCTGCCGGCGTGAAGCTTATGGTTCACGCCATGTTCCTCGAGGCATTGATTTTAAGCACCCCCCTAGCAGTGATCTCGGCGGTAATGTTCTACTTAGCCTTAGGAGGGGTGACGGGAAACCCTGCAACAGTTCTAGCTACAATGCTCTTTCTGGTCGCTGTGAGCTCGGCCATAACCGTTGGAGTTTACGCTTGGAGGCCTGTTTTCCAAGAGAGGGAAATAGGACACCTCATCAACTTTTTAATCACGATGATTTTAACCGGGATAACTACAGGGGTGATGCTAATTTTATCCGTAGTCCCGTGGGTACTTAACCTGATACCCTCAATGACTGTGCTTAATGGCATCCCTTGGCTTCCCCCTTCAGCCTCGATAGTGTTGGCGTTCATGTTAGTCCACTTGGAACCCGTAAGCGTCCCTGTGAGAATTGCTGGGATCGCAGTGTCTCTAATTGTGGGAGGGGTAGCAGCATACCTGGCACTTAAAAAGGGAGTAGAAAAGCTTGAAGCGTACGAGTAAAAATGGAGAATTAGGGATTTTAGGCAACGGTGAAAGAGATGGTATGAAGAGGCGGGGGTAGAGGGGCTAGGCCTAAAACGGGGTGATAAATGCTAATGGCAGACTTGTTTTTAAAATATGTTAAGACGGAAAAATGTGTCAATTGCGGGTTCTGCGGGAGCGTTGTCCGGTGTCCAGGGTCGGGTTATTGCATAGGCTGTGGCTCATGCTACGTTGCGTGTCCGTACATGGCGCGGGAACCCGTAGAGGACCACGAGCCAAGGAGGAAAATCAAGATAATCGTTGATGGTACTGTATATGAGGTAGCTGAGAAAACGACGGTTATGAGGGCTCTGGAGTCCTTAGGATACAGGTTTACTAGGTTTCCAGAGGAAAACGCTATTTTTTCTCCGTGCCTGACCGGGGGATGTTACAGTTGCTCTGTGATTGTTAATGGAGAGGCGAAGCCCGCATGCCACACTGAGGTTAAGGATGGAGACGTAATAAGTACCAACGTGGAAGGTGTAGAGCCGCTTAGGATAGTTGAAGGATTTAGCCCCCATCAAGTTGGAGGCGTTGGAACACCGTATTGGGTTAAAGGGAAAGCAGGGTATATTGAAGTGGCCGCATTTGCCGCAGGCTGTAATCTGCGTTGTCCGACTTGCCAGAACTACTTTGTCACTTACAATAGTGCCCTTCCTGCCATGACCCCTAATGAGGCTGCTTGGAAGCTGAGCCTTATGAGGAAGAGATACGGAGTGGATAGGATGGCGATAAGCGGAGGAGAAGCAACGCTTAACCATGACTGGATCGTTAAGTTCTTCAAGAAGTTGAGGAGGCTTAACCCCGATGAAAATGCACGGTTCCACCTTGACACTAATGCGACAGTCCTAACTAGGGAAAGAATTGATGATTTAATTATGGCGGGGGTAACCGATATTGGGCCAGACCTTAAGGCTTTTCGCTTGGAAACGTTTCAGCTTATAACGGGAGTAGAGGATAAAGAGCTGGCTTTAAAATACCTTAAAACTTCATGGGATGCTGTGAAGTACATTGCGGACAATTACTACCCAGAGATGGTTTTCATGGGTATAGGGATACCATACAATAAGTTCTTCTACCCGACGCTTGAAGAGCTACTTAAAATGGGGGAGAAAATAGCGTCTATAGACCCGGACGTTCAGGTCTGCGTTCTCGACTATAGGCCGGAGTTCAGGAGAAGAGAGATTGTTCAGCCGACCCCGAAGGAGATGCTTAGGGTTAAGGAGGCGCTTAACGGGGTCGGGTTGAGGAAGGTCATCGTGCAGACTATCACAGGTCATTTTGGGCCGTAGCTTTGATTTCCAGAAGCCCTGATAGCTCAAAGAATGGAGGAAGCAACTTAAGTAGCCAATTCTCGTAGCTTCAGTTTAAGGAGCAACATTATTTAAGGCTGCGGTTAATGAGGGCTTATAACCCACAAGTCGCCTACGCCGTCAAGTGACCAGTCACTTGGGAGTTAAACTAAAAATAATAGGTTTGATTAACCGTTTTACAGGGTTCCAGTAAAAACGCTAAAATCAGGGAGCCTTATGTTTGAAAAGAGTTAAATACGGTTGAGGGAGATAGCATTCTGAAAACTTGTTTCTTTCTTTTCTCCCTGAAGAGTAGAGAAGATTGGAGGTAAAGTTTTGCCTGTGATTCTCTATGGTGGTTTCGAGGTTCACCCGTTCCTCAGGTGGATCGTTCAAAATTACATTACCGAGGATTTAGTCGTGGTGGCTAATACCGTTCACGATTACATGTTTTCCGGCCTTAGAATATGCTACGAGGCCGATAATCTAATTCTTGCAGCATCTAAGATAGGGGGGCTAAAGGGCGGCGAGAGGTATGCCTGCTATAGCTTGCTGGAGAAGATGGGCGAATCGGTTTTCCCTCCGGTTCCCGAAGAAATGCTGGCGTTTAGCATATTTAGGCATGGAGTCCTGCAAAAGGGTGCCTCCCTTGACGAGGCATTTGAAAGACTTTGCGGTAGCATCAGGCTAGGATTCATGGTCATTCCTATTACAGAGGACATGCCGAGTATCAGGGTGAAGGCTGATGGGAAAAGTATGAGACTACTTGAATTCCTTCTCTCTAAGGAGGAGGGGAAGAGAGTAGGGGAAGCCCGCGTTGACTGGGAATTTAAACCCCTTAAACGGGCACTCAGCGTAATGAGGAGTAGCGAGTCTATCTTAATAGTCCTAAGCGACCCCATCAGCATTTTACCGACCATAAGAAACGAGGATGTACGTAACACGCTGAGAAACTGTGAGGGGGAAATCACACTGATATGCCCACCCATTTCGCCTAAAAGTAGGCAAGTTTTAAACGCGTTAAAAATTGAGGCGTCACCATTAGGTGTAGCGAGGGTCTTTGAGGGATTAACTGATAGGATATTTATCGATGATGCTTATGCGGACTTAAAGAGAGAGATTTCGTCGTTAGATGTGGAGGTGATCACGGTAAACATCTCTCAAGCTTCACTAGAAGGGCAGATCCCAAAGGCGATACTTGAAGCCATCCCCTTAAGAAGGAAGAGGGCTGCTGCAATAAGAGGATTGGTGAAGACGGTTAAAGAGGAAATAACTAAGGCTATAGGGCAGGAAAAAGAAGAGGAAAATTATAGAAGGTAGCGAAGGGCGACGCTGCGAGTGGAGGACGACAGCCATGGCTTTAAGAGTGCTTCACGTCATAGTTCCACGCGAAAAAACGGGGGATGTTGTAGAGGCGTTAAAGGAGGAGGGTTGGGAATACTCCTGCATCTCAGGAGTCGACAACACGCTGATTTTGGTCACCGCCAACTTGGAAGAGATGGAGGACGTAGTAAGTACGCTGAACGCCCTCGGGGTAGGTAGAGAGTATGGAAGTACGTATTTAACACCTGTCTTAGCGTCCTCCCCTCAGCCTGCAAGGGAAAGGAGGCTGGCCTTGGAGAGAGCATCAAAAGAGGAGATAATGGCTGTAATTGAAAGGTCAGGGAGGCTGACTGGCAATTACCTTCTATTAACAGCGCTTGGAGCGGTTCTAGCTGCCCTTGGCCTGCTGGCGAATAATGTAGCCGTAATAATAGGGTCTATGCTGGTGGCTCCCTTGATGGGGCCTATAACAGGAACCGCCATGGGCACCGTCTTAAGCGACAGGCGACTTTTCGAGGAGGGCGTCAAAGCAGAAGTAATAGGAATAGGCATCTCTATTCTAATAGGCATCCTATTAACGAAGGTTTTCCCCGGTGCAGCCCCAACGCCTGAAATACTAGCCCGTGCACAGCCTACAATAGCTGACTTCGCGTTGGCTATAGTGTCTGGTTTAGCAGCGGCAGCATGCCTTACTGGAGGCATAGAAGCCGCCCTTGTGGGGGTTGCCATAGCCGCGGCGCTAATGCCTCCAGCAGCCAACGTTGGAATAGGGATAGGGCTTGGAAACCCTCTCATTTCCTTAGGGTCAGCATTTCTCCTTCTAATGAACATACTCAGCATAAATCTAGCATGCACTCTCATGTTTTGGATCCAAGGTATAAGGCCGATTGCTGGGAGGCGCAGGATAGTAGCTGCAAGAGTGTTAAAACGTAGGATAATTACGGTTCTTTTAGCCCTCCTCGTCCTCTCTCTGCCTATCGGACTAACAACTCAGGGGATATATGAACAGGCGAAGGTGACGCCTGTCGCAACGATGGCGCTTTACTCTCAGGTTCTGGAGGCAGGAGGAATCGTTGGCAACCTTAACGTTGCGTACGATAGAGTCAACAAACTCACGATAATTCAGGCAGTAGTCTACTCTAAAACTCCATTAGGAACAGACTTTGCTAAGAAAGTTAGCGTTATAACGACCGTGGTATCCGGAGTCCCAGCAGTAACGGTCATAAGCAGTCTTCAAGTCAATTCGATATCAATAGCGTTGGGATAGATCGAAAAGTAAGAAGGCTTAACAACTTTTACAATGGAATTCGAACCCACTCATCACTTATTCTTGCAGCTTTTAATATTCTAGCTGCTAACGGCTCGTCTCTGGCTTCTAAAACGACATCGTGTGTGTCAAGTATAAACGGCCGGTCTACCTTTCCAACTACTCCGCCGTCATACATGCACAGAATTACTGTTTCTTTAAGCTTGATTTTTCTGATTCTTTCCTCGAAAATAAAGGGCTTCTTTGAGTGCGGCCTATTTTTCAAGTATGTTGAAGCATCGAAAACGATTAGGAGCCCTGAGAAACTCCTTTCAAGCGCCTTCTCCTGAAATTTTGATACTTGCTTAACCTGGTAGTACCCGTCTAGGGTTGACTCATAAAACTCGCTTAAATCCTCTAGGAGAAACGCGTTCTTCACGTTAACACGTACTCTTGGTTCTCCCAAAACCATTTGAATGCACATGTAACCCTTCTCTAACCCGCTGAGAATACTATTCTTAACTATTAATTCCACGCCTTCGCTGCTTCCAAGTAGGGCTACGTGTGTCGAGGGAGAGAAACCGCCTCCTAAAATTAAGTCTAATCTCTCTACTCCAGTATGTATCATGAGAGGAAGCTTTCTTGCGATTTCTTTTAGCTTATCACAAACGGTTATGTACATTCCTTCACCGATCTCTTCACACCAATACCCACCGCAAACTGGGACGGAATAATCTAGCATGCACCTATCAGCTTTATCCTCACCACTCACCCAGAACCTGCAGGGCTTATTAAACGAAAAATTAAGATATTTTTTGAGTAGTTCGCAACTACTCACAAAGTCCCCCCAATCCAATCCCCGCTCAACACTCTAAACCATATCAAACCCTTTTATAACTTTTTCCCGGCACATCCAATTTGACATGTCCCCCTGAAAAGAAGGAGATGGTTGGAAAGCATGTAGTAATCCGGTCGTTTGGAATTGTAAATTTTTTCTTTCAAGAAAGAGTTAAAAATTAAGGAGTTCATGATGAAAGAACAGGTGGGAGTGAAGGTAGGAAAGGGAGGATTCCGTATTTCGTCAAAATTTTGGGGTAGGAAGAGAGCTAAGAAAATTTCTCTGGTGAGGGTAAAAAGAGAGGTAGCTGAGGGGTTACTGGAGATTTCTCGGGAGCTTTACCCTAGAGAATTTATCGGTCTATTAAGAGCGGATAATAAAGGAGTAATTTCTGAAGTAATTATACCTCCCTTTAGCGTCTATGGAGCGGGGGAGGCATCCTTCTCCCCTTACATGTTGCCATTTGACCTTTCAATAGTCGGCAGCGTTCACAGCCATCCTTCAGGAATAAAGTTTCCTTCAAAGCGTGATGTCAACGTAGCCTTCAGCTTTGGTGTTGTACATGTAATAGTCACCTACCCTTATACCAGCCTTAATGATATTTACGCGTATGATAAGGATGGAAACCCTATAAAGATCGTCATTGTTGAGTGATTAGCGGGGTACTGCTCGAAGAAACGGTGAAAACCTTTCTTTAAAAGTTCCCGTGTAACAGATGATGAACCAGCTGAGTGAGGTTAAATTTATGTAGTTAAGTTCACCTTGATAATTATAAGTTGAAAGATCAGCTTAAGAGGGTTAAAATCGAACTGTTTAATGTTCATTGTTAACCTGTTATGAAGAAGTTTCGGCTTAAATTAGATGACCTATAGAGGGTTAGATGCCCGAAGTGTATGTTATTAATTATGTTGAGGTGAAGGCTGTTGTCTGATGATAAAAAGAGGGTTGATGAAGCTGATGCAAGAGCCCTTGCTCAGATATTAGAGTACCTGTTTAGGGTTCCAATGGATGAGGAGATAGGTAGGAAAGCGGCGGAAATAGATCACATTGAGTTGATGGCGAGGGCCCCCATGAAGCCGCACTTTGAAGGCACTATAGCTGATACTTGGATTCCGAAGTTTACCGTGACAGAGTATAAGGGCGAAACCCTTAAGTTTTACTTGAAGGATCTTTACGAGACCGCAGAGCTTATGAAAACCATCTGGGAAGAGAACAAGAAGCTTAAGAAGATTGCTGAGGAGCTCAGACTGGAGAGAAACCCTCGCTACCATGGAAAGTACATGGTCACATCGGTGGCTGTTTTCTTTAACGATGAATATAATAGTTTCTTTTACATGAATTATGACCCTAAGAAGAGGACATACTTCTTCGCGTACCCTAAAAGGACTGCTCCAAGGGAAGTGCCACCCCTCCAGCTGAAATGGGAGGAACGGTTAAGGAAGCTGGGTTACAAAAAAATGGTTGATGAAAAAGAAATTAAAAAGGTCATGAGGCAGTACTTTAAAGGGAGAATGGAACCATTTATCTTCTTCTAACAGGTGGTAAATTTAACCGGTTTTAGAAAAAGGATGAAAAGTATTGTAGATCTGGACGGTTGAGTGAAGCGTACTCTTTTTTGTTCGGTCGATAAGAAAAGTAAAGTTTTATTAGAAATTATTTAAAATGATATTTTTCATATTTCATGGAGAAGCGTTAAGGGATAGGGAATGCTTAGGAAACTGTTGATATTACATAAAGCGTCAGGTGTCCCTCTTTTCAAGGTAGACCTTAAGGGCACAGTTGTTAATTCCGACGATGTTCTTCTTGGCGGAATGCTGCGGGCGTTAGGAGATCTTGCTGAGGAGTTGAAGATAGGGGACTTTTCCTCGTTTAAAACGTCCGACAAGTTTTTCCTAATTTCCTCCTTAAAGCATATACTGGTAGTTTTAGTGTTAGATCGTGAAGACGATGCCGAAGAGTATAAGCAGTTCGCGTCGGAGATTGCATGGTCCTTTGAGACGACGTATTCTCTTGAGGAATGGGATGGAAACGTAGAACGGTTCTCAGGGTTTAAAGATAAGGTTATGATGGCTCTTGAACGGTTAATATGGAGGAACATGTCTGAGGGGTATGATGGGAAGAATCTCCCTAATGGAGTTGTAGGATATGTGCTGTACGACCGAGGTAACCGGCGCTTCTGGGCGGAGCTGAAAGTTGACGTTAGAGTCCTCGAGCTCATTCAGCTATCGGAAACCATGCCTGGCGAAGTCGTTAAGGTGAACGATGAACTCCTAACATACCTTTTCATCAAGAAGAAACGTGAACCATTCAGGATTATTGCCCTCTTATCCAAGGACATGCCAGATAGGGATGTTCAACGTTACGTAAAGCTGTTCGAGTTCATTTGTGAGAACGCAATGAAAACGATCACGTTAAATAGGAACTTGGTTACCGCTGCAAAGGCGCTTTTCGGCGAGGAGACGATAGATGAGTTCATGGAGAAAGTTGAGGGCAAGTTCTTACTGGAGATTCTTATGGGATTTGAGGATCCCCTACAAACTCTTGAAGTAGTCCGTAAAATGGATGTTCGAGGAATGGTCTCCTTAGACTAAAAAGGGAGCCACCATGAGGGAGGGTTATAGTTTGTTTGAGAAGATTTCATTACTGTATGAGATATTGAAGTCGCCGATTCTTTTCTATGATAAGATTAGAATGTTGAAAGACATTAGGAAGTACATGCGTATGCTGGTGATCGAGGCTTTGGAGCCTGCCTTGTCGAGAATGCCTATCGGAAAGGAAATCCAGATAGAAAAGTTGATGAAAGTTGAAGGATATGTTGATGGGGAGCTACTCTTAGAGCTGCTGCGTTTTGTGGAGGAGGAGGGGGTCATACGCGTTAAACAGGGGAAGATTGTGCTTTTGAGGGAGGCCCCTGAGCGGCCTTTCTCAAACATGCTGGAGAAGATGCACCCTAAACTGTTGGAGGCTTTCGGGACTTTTGGGGGGCCCACCGTGAAGGTGATCCGTGCACGCCTCTCCGGGGATGTTGATGAGGTTGGGTCAGCCGAGCTTAGAGTATACTGGAGTATAGCTCTTGGAGGGGAATTCTACAGAATTCAGAGGGATAAAGCGATAAGGTTTTCAAGGGTGAAGGAAGAAGCTGGGAAGCGCACAGGCACGTTCAGGCTGCTTGACTATGGCTGTGGAAGCGGGGAGGGAACGGTGCAACTATTTAACCACCTTTCAGAGGTTAAGGATGAACTGGAAATAGATGGATGTGACGTATCCGAGGAGCTGCTCAGGATGGCGAGGGAAGACACGGGTTTAGGTCTCCCAATACATTTCTTCAGCCTTAAGGAGGAGAGGCCCGCCGAGGGACGGTATGACGCAATATTCATATCCCACGTGCTTCACTGGTTAGAGGACCCGGTTAGGGTTGTTGGCGAGTTAAAAAGCTACTTGAAGCCGGACGGCTTCATATTTGGAGTTGAAAGCACCATATCAGACCGCTTATACCCTGTAGACCTCTTCATCCGCCTATATGGTGCAAAGGGATTCCCCACCTTTGAAGAGCTACAAAGATGGTTCGGTGAGAATAACATGAAGCTTAACTATGACCCGGTCTGGTTCTCCTTTAAGGCAACACAAGTCTAAAGGGCACGAGCCACGGAAGACCTTTAAGGCAGCCCTCCTCCTAGAAAACCTTGATAAAAAGGATGGAAGAAGGCTTCTTTGGGGGCTTCTTGATGGTGCGCATAGCGGTTATTGACAGGGACAGGTGTAAGCCTAATGACTGCTCTAAGGAATGCTACCGGTTCTGCCCGGGGGTCAGGATGGGGCAGGAAACCATAGTTTTCGACGAGGAAACAGGGAAGGCAAGGATCATAGAGTCTCTTTGTGAGGGGGAAGGGATTTGCGTTAAAAAGTGTCCCTTCCACGCCATACGAATAGTGAACCTTCCCGAGGAGCTCGAAAGCGACTTAACGTTCAGGTACGGGCCAAACATGTTTAAGCTCTACCGCTTACCGATACCCAAAAGCGGAAGGGTGACCGGGCTCATCGGGCCGAACGGGGTAGGGAAGACGACGGCTATGCGTATACTAGCAGGAGAGCTGAAGCCTAACTTTGGACGCTATGACGACCCGCCTAGCTGGGAGGAGATAATTAAATACTATAGGGGAAGCGAACTGCAGGGGTACTTTGAAAGGATGTCTAACGGTGACTTAAAGGTTGTTCACAAACCGCAGAACATAACGCTGCTCCCTAAAGTTGTTAAAGGGGTTGTTGGGGAACTCTTAGAGAGGGTGGACGAAAGAGGCGTCATGGAGAAACTTGTGAGGGAGCTTGAGCTTAAGGAGGTTCTTGAAAGAGAGCTGAGCGTTCTTAGTGGAGGGGAGCTTCAACGGGTGGCTATAGCGGCCGCAATATCCCGCGACGCTGAGGTTTACCTCTTTGACGAGCCTTCAAGCTACCTAGACATATACCAGAGGCTTAATGCTGCACGCGTAATAAGAAGGCTCGTGGACGAGGGGAAAACAGTGGTGTGCATAGAACATGACTTAGCGCTGGTTGACTACCTAAGCGATGTTGTATGTATGTTTTACGGGGAGCCCGGAGTGTATGGTGTGGTAACGAACCCCCATGGGGTGAGAGAAGGTATAAACATATATTTGGACGGTTACCTTCCCGACGAAAACCTTAGGTTTAGAAGCGAAGCGATAAGGTTCCATGTGAACCCGGTTCCATCTGAGAGGTGGACGAGCGAAGACGTCCTCCTCTCTTTCGGAGAGATGGAGAAGCGACTCGGCGAGTTCTCGCTGAGGGTGGAGGGTGGAGAGGTTCACAGGGGAGAGGTCGTCGGGATAATAGGTCCAAACGGCATCGGGAAAACGACGTTTATAAAGCTCGTGGCAGGATTACTGAAGCCGGATACGGGAGCTGCTCCGCCCAGAACATTAAAGGTGAGCTACAAGCCACAGTACTTGACTCCGAGCTACGATGGAACAGTCCAGTCGTTACTGCTAGAATCTGGAGGGAAAGAGGTTTTCTCAAGTGCGTTTAAGACGGAGGTCTTAGAGCCGTTAGAGGTTACTCCTCTTCTAGATAGGGAGGTTAAAAGTTTAAGCGGCGGTGAACTTCAGAGGGTCGCTGTAGCCGCATGCTTGGCTAGAGAAGCAGACTTATACTTGCTGGACGAGCCAAGCGCGTTCTTGTCTTCCGAGCAGAGGCTTAACATGGCAAAGGTTGTAAGGAGGACTGTGGAGAAAGCCGAGGCGGCTGCATTCGTTGTAGAACACGACATAGTCCTCGTAGATGCGATATCAGACAGCTTAATGGTCTTCACGGGGAAGCCTGGAGTGATGGGGGTTGCCAATAAGCCTATGGATCTAAGGAGCGGCATGAACGTCTTCTTAAGGCAGATGAACGTGACTTTTCGAAGGGATCCTAGGACAGGAAGGCCACGTGTGAACAAGGAGGGAAGCCGCCTTGACAGAGAGCAAAAGGCGATAGGAGAATTCTATTACGTGGGAGGGGAGGAATGACTTCTCTTATGCTTTTAAAGGTGAGGTTCACGCTTGATAGGCTTTTATGGGTAATGTGTGTTTTGATCTGTCAGGCGTTTCCCCATCACCGAGGCGTACGCCTCTACGCCTCTGATGGGGCTTTCGGGGGACCCCGGAGCCCCGCATCCGAATGTTCCGCCCCATAGGCCACCCTGTGGCCAAACCAGCACCCCAAACACCCACCAAACATTTAACTGCTTCGCAAGGCATCTTAAGTTGATTAGAGGGGGTCGCGAGGGGGTTTAATTGAGAAAGGAAATTTTGAATGGGCTCTTCGCGGCGCGTTGGCTATGTGCAAAACTCTAACTTTATATTTAAGCTGTTTCACCGTTTATTCGGAACCATTTAAAGGGGTTCTAGGATGATCGGTGGAAGCGAGGTTCCATATCTCCTTAGTGGAGAAAAACTGTTATGGGTTGTCCGGGGAGTTAAGGTTAGCGATGCTGAGGGGGTTGAGCTGGAGACAGATAAAGGAGACCTTTACGTAACTAATATGAGGCTTATCTTTCACGGGAAGCTTGGATCCTTCTCGAAGCTCTTAAGAAAAGGAAAGAAGGGGGTTGCAACCCTCAGCCTTTTCTTTAGGAACATGGAGGAGATTAAGGCGGTCGGCGTCATCTCTAAAGGACTTGAAGTTAAGTATCCTAAGAGCAGCAGGTTCTCACTGTTGAAAAGTGATAGGGTAGTTTTAAAGGGGCTAACGGATGAGCAGATTGGACGCATAGTATCCATCGTGGAGGAGTTCAAGGAGTCCTCGAAGCCCATCCCTGTAGCAGAGCTGGCAGGGGAGGAAGGGGAAACGGGAAAGGAAGGATTAATAAGCAAGATCCTTAAGGTGATAAACCCTGATGAGGGAAGGGAGGGAGCGGTCAGTTTCGGGATAGCCGATATTTTTAAGAGGAAAAAGGAGGTAGAAGCGAAAAGAAAGGAGGAGGAGCTACTTAAAGTTCCCCCAGACGTGGAGGTTGAAGGGGAAATGGAGCTTATATGTCCTGCTTGCGGAGAGTATGTGCTATGGCGGCCAGGAATGTACGTTTGCCCGGCGTGCGGAAGGAAGGTGAACTTCTTCTCGGGAAAGGTTCTGGATTAAATTAGGGTTACCATCGAGGTGCTGTGGTTGCTTGATGCTTGGCTGACAGACTTGCTGGTTAGCGTGGCGGCACTTGTCTTTCTAGGGTTCATGACTGCCTTCACCGTTAACTATTTTGTCGGCTTGAGGCGGAACAGGAGATTGATGGAAAAGTACTGGACCTTACTAAATGAATGGTTTAAGGAAGGTTTCCGCGTGGTTGGGCATAAAGCTTACAGGCTTAGTGGGTTTAACGTTAAGTGTAAGGCTAAAAGGGAGCCCTTAGACGACTTGGATGTCACCCTCTACCTAGTTAGCAGAGAAAACCTTTTACATCACGTAGTGTCAAGGTTTAGGCCTCATAGCGACATGTTCCTTTGCAAGGCTAACTTCAAAGCGAAGCCGCGGTTATCAATGGAGATCTTCAACCCGAGCAAGGTCGAGGCGCCGGGGGAGGGCATGCTCAAAGTTGACGACTTGGATGGGTTAGAGGTTTGGGCTTCAAACGTTGACGCTGCTAAGGAAATACTGGAAAGAGGAGGGTTAAAAGGAGAGGTAACACGCGTTAAAGATCTTATAGTTAGGATTTCGGTGAGAAGGGAGAAGCCACACCTAATTTACTCTTTCACTCCAAGCGAGACCAAAACCGTAACGGCCCTTAGACTTGCAGAGGAAGTAGGTAAGTGCCTTAAGCCGAGCAGGCCTAAACCCAAGATCGCAGGGTAACGGTTACGGTGGAGCTTTCTTGAAGAATCCCGGCTTTACTTCTATTATTAAGCCCCGATTATGGAGGGCTTCTATCGCTTCTTCGACTTGTTGAGGGGAAAATCCCTGTTCAGCGAGCAGTTCAACTATCTCAGACTCTGAAAGGGAGGAGCGTGAAAGGGCGTCTAGTACTACTTTATAGATGTTTCCCGTCTTCCGGGATTTAACCTCAGGTTTGCGCTTGCGGTCTATAAACTTGAGGGTCCATGGGGTGGGGAAGAAAACTATGCCCTTCACCCCTAGTTCCGGCAGCTTCTCCCTAACCCATCCAGGGTCTAAATCGTATTCTTTACAGAGAGAGTCTAACGCGTCAAGCGATATAGGGGTATCCGAGCATCTTTCTGCGAGCATTTTGAGGAGGAGCGATGAGCTTCGCACACCCTCCCGTGGAGGTAGCCTAGCGTCTTCACCCTTCATTCTTATGGCTTGCTTCACGTTTGGAGGAGCTTCCTTCGCATTCCGATACCTCACCAGCTCGCTGGCTCTCCTGGCGTCTCCAACAATCTCGGCTCGTGAAAGGTCAACCTTAATTATCTTTCCGCAATTAGAGCAAAGCCTACTTTTGCTGGATGCTGGCGCGAAGGTGTAGCGTCCACATTTAGGACATTTAAATACGGCGTAGCCAGCCTTCAATGGTCTCCCTCCATGAACCGATTTATTTTTAGGGAGAGAAATATTATAAAGTAAGGGGGTACATAGAGAATTTGCCACGTTTTTCGTCGATGCCCTGATGCTGATGGAGTTGAAGGCTGATGGACGCAGAGGTGCTCGCCGAGCTTAAGTCGTACCTTGACAAGGAAATAGCCGAAATGACGTATAAAATTGAGATTCTTAAGAAGATTAGGGAAATCATCGAGAAAGAGTTGAAAGCGGTGAGCTTTAAGACGGCTGCGGAGGTCATGGAGACTGATAAGCAGGCTAAAGAGGAAAGGGTTATACCCTTGCTTTCAAAGGACGGAGGGGTGCTCGCCGAGATCTACGTTAGGAAGGATATGCTTAGGATCGTGCCTTCGGCAGGCATAGATTTCAGCTATAATTCCCCTCCCATCGCTTCATTTCTCATAGGGAAAGTTCTAGCAAGCATGGTTGAGGAGGATAGGCGGCTGCTCGAGGAGGGTAAGATCTCGGAGGAGGAGAGGTTAAAGTACGAGGTCAACGTTTCCGGTGACGCGTTAAAGGAGATCGTGGTTTTCAACTATAGAGACCAGCGGAGGCTTAACAGGATTAGGGAAGCCGCTAAGTGGGCTTTCCAGAAGGCGTACGAGCAGGAACGGTCTAAGTAGGCTGGAGGCTGCGTGAGGAATGATAAGGGGGAAGGGGTGGTGTTTTACAATTATTTTTCAGGTAGGGACGTCTTCGCCCTCAGCGAGGAGGAGGTTGAACTAATTAAGGACGCTTACAAGTTTTTCGTGAAGAATGATGTGGAGGAGGCGCTCTCAGTTTACGCTGTCACGATCCTTAAGCGCTACGTGGAAGCCGCCGGCTTACCGAAGGAGAGGGAGGCGGCGTATACTGCATCGATATATTTGGCTAGTAGGCATCCATTCTCTTTCCCCAACCACGTTTCCAAGGGAGAGTTTGCGGAGAGGTTTAGGCTTAAGGCGAGCAGCCTTGAATGGTACGCTGAAACGATAAGTGAAAGGCTGGGGTTCATTAAGATCTACGATTATAATAGGTTTCCATACTATATAGATCCTGAAAGCGTGATAGGAACCGTTCTATGTTCGGTTGTTAAGTCAACGGTTGAGGAGATAGGAGTGCGAACAATGCTTGGCATAGAGGTGATGAATGAGGACGAAGTGGTTGAAGGCCTAGTTGAAAGGCTTGTTGACAGGCTAAAAATAGTGCCGCCAATCTTTAGGAGGGAAATGCACAGGGTGATTAGAGAATTAATGTATAGGGAAATTGAAAAGTTGAGAGAGAGGAGGAGTGTTTGAGGCTTAGAGTGCCGACCGTAAGGGTGAAGGGGAGAGAAATACCAAGAGTACTGCTTGGAACATCCCCCTTCCTCGGCGCAGGGCAGTTTGGTGTGAGGGCGTACGAGTACTACAGAGCATTTTTTCGGCAACCTGAGAACATAACAAGGTTGGTTGAGGGATGCATAGAGATGGGTGTTAACGGCGTCCAGCTGGTTGCCTACCCTCAGATAGGTAAGGCGATTAGGAAGGCGGAAGAAAACGTTGGACGGCGACTTATCGTTGTGGGAAGCTTACCTTACGATATCCCTGAGCGAGCGTTAGAGTGTCTTTCAGAGTTTAAGACTGTAGCCGCTTTGCTTCATGGGGAGCAGACGGATAAAATGGATATGAACGAGAATCGCAGATGGCTGAGGAGGATAGAGAGGGAGGGATACCTAACCGGCGTTGTAACGCATAGTCCAAGTAGAACAATCCCCGCCATCCTTAAGGAGCTAGAATTTGACATATTAATGCTTCCACTAAACAAAGTTGGATATTTGATGGGTGACAGACGAGAGGAACTGATTGATAGAATAAAGGAAAGTGACGTCTACGTTATAGCCATGAAGCCATTAGCCGCTGGCAGGATAAAGCCTGAAGCAGCCATGAAGTACCTTTTCTCCATCGGGAAAGTTGGGTCGGTTGCTGTGGGCGTGGCATCCATAGAGGAGGCAAAAGAAACTTTTTCATCAGCCATAAAAGCCCTGACGGAGTCAACCTGAAGACCCAGCAGGGAACATAAAGTTCACTGGCTAGGAGATGAGAAGGGTTAAGAGCTACTTGTTTTTGCAGGATAATGCCAGTTCGTAGCAGTATATTATCCGGGAAACTACAGTCCACGCGTCGAGAACCCTGTGATGGATTGAGACTTGCTCGTCTGCGAGCAGGAGGGTGGACTCTGAGAAGGAGCCGTGGGGAAAGCCTCCAACTATCGTTGCTATCCTCCCTAAGGGCTGTTGCGCCATGTAATCGTCCAGCTTCACAGGTTTCCCTCCCTCACTAAATAAAATGATTTTTTCAGGGTTTAACTCTTTCATGAGTTCCGCTAAGGTTTTCTCTTTAAGAGTTAGGAGTGGGGGGGAGGAGGGAGGGACTTGGCCGTGCTCGTAAAGCTGCTCTATTAATCCTATGAAGCGGTTGTAGTTTCTCGGAAGCCTCACTTCAGGATTCACCTCTATCACTTTGTCTTGGATGGTGTGAACGAAAACTCTGAGGAGGCCTTCCATGTTAAGAGGAGTGCCTAGAGCGCAGAGGAGTGATATGTGAACGATGTCTGGTCGCCCTCTTTTCTCGCTCATCGGGAGACGACGTATAAGCTGGGGGTAAAGCGACGAGTCAAGGATGAGGGCGGATGGCTTCTTACCTTTCCGCCTTGCCAGCCTACGTATTATTGGATCTGAGTGAAACTTGCGAGGTACAGGTTCCAAGGCAGACTCCGCTAGAATCAAGAACAGCATCACATTAACCCCTTTAAGGTGGATGGCCAAAACGTAAAAAGCGTTGAAGCATCTAAGAGAACTTAAGAAGAAAGAAGGGAAAAGGTTTTCTGGTGATGAATGCACCCATGGCTTGAAGGTGTAATGGTTGATTCGGATTAGCAGACGGCCTAGCAGGAAGGACGTCAAGAAGATAGCTATCAGCAGAATGAAAAGGCTTATGGAGCTTGCAGAGAAGGTGTTCTCAGAAGATCAAGAGCTGGCGCAGAGGTATGTTGAGCTGGCTAGAGCAATTGGGGCTAAAGCGAACGTGAGGTTTCCGAAGTGGCTACGTAGGAGGATATGCCGGCACTGTGGGGCATACCTGTGGCCAGGAGTTAGCTGCAGGGTGCGTCTCAGAATCAACAGGAGCCCACATGTAACAGTCACATGCCTCAAATGTAAAAGGCAAATGAGATATTACTATAAAGTTAGAAAGGAAGGTTAGATAAGGAATTTTGATTAGGTGGCTTCCCCGTTTACATCTAGCAAAATTTATATTAGTTTGAGGTATTTGTCTCCCCACCAAAGCTGGGAAGTTTCGAGGAGGATTTTGAATGGTGAGTGCTTACGACGTGCCGGCATGGGACCTGATAAGGGAGGTAGCTAAAATACTTAAGGAGGAGTATCCATCTGTGAGCCCGCCTCCAGGATATCAGTTCTGGAAAACAGGAGTTCATAAGGAGGTTCCACCGGAGCAGGCAGACTGGTGGTACATAAGGTGTGCTTCGATACTCCGAAAACTGTACGTTCACGGCCCTGTCGGCGTATCACGTCTCAGAACGGCTTACGGAGGTAGGAAGAGGAGGGGAGTTAGACCTGAACACTTCGCGAAGGGTAGCGGATCCATCATTAGGCGGGCGCTTCAGCAGTTAGAGGAAGCAGGATTGGTTGAGAAGGTTGAAAAGGAAGGGAGAAGGATAACGAATAAAGGGCGGTCTCTTCTAGATAGAACAGCATATAAGATAAGTTTAAAGCTTAGAAAGGAGATCCCTGAAATTAAGAGCTATCTTTAATTAGGATCCATGTTTGCATTAATGTTCGATTAATGAGCGGCTTGCCACATTTCTATTAGGGCCGTTAAGGCGTTAACTGGGTGGTTTACGTTGTCCGAGGAGGAGCTTGAGGAGATAAGAAGAAGGAGAATGCTTGAGCTTCAAAGGCAGATTGCTGAGGCGCAAAGGCAGGAGGAGATCAGGCGGGAAATGGAGGCTCAAAAGCAGGCTGCTCTCAGGCAGATTCTAACCCCTGAGGCAAGGGAGAGGTTAGCAAACTTGAAAATGGTTAGGCCGGCTTTCGCGGAGCAGTTGGAAGCCCAGCTTATTCAGCTTGCTCAGAGCGGGAGGGTTAAGCTGCCCATAACAGATGACATGTTAAAGAGGATCTTGCTTCAGCTTCAGGGTTCCAGGAGGGAAACAAGGGTTAAGTTCAGGTGATCCTGATGGCTAGAGTTAAACCTTTAGGAAAAAAGTTGAGGCTTGCCAAGGCTAATAAGCAAAATTCTAGCGTTCCAGCATGGGTGATAGTTAAAACAGCTGGACGTGTAAGGACAAACCCTAAAAGGCGTCATTGGAGGTCAAGTAGGATTAAACCGTAAAGACGTTGACGGGTGGACAGGAAGATGAGCGGGGAAGAAGCCAAAGTTGAAGGAGTGGAAGAGGAGAAGGGAGAAGAGGGAAAGGTTGAGGAGGAGCGAGAGGTCCCGCTGGTTGAAGAGGAGGAGAAGGAAAGCAGAATCTACACTGTACCCTTAAAGAAGGCTTACTACGTTCCTAGGTACAAGAGGGCTAAGAAGGCTGTTAAGATCCTGCGAGAGTTTATTAGAAGGCACATGAAAGCTGAAAGGGTTATTATTTCCCAGCGTCTCAATGAGAAGATATGGAGTAGGGGGATAGAGAAGCCGCCTAGAAGGGTTAAGGTTAAGGCTGTCAAAAGCGAGGAAGGCGTTGTCGAAGTAGATCTCGCATCAGAGTAGGCGAGGGACGTCTTTTGGCCGTCACGCGTATAAGATACAAGGGCACTTCTAACATAGGCGTCTTTATTCTGGCGACGGAGAAATATGCTCTGGTTCCGCCTGACGCTCCAGATAAGGTTTTAAATGTTTTAAAGGAAACCTTAGAGGTCGAAGTGGTTAAGGCATCCATTGGTGAAAGCAGTATTGTTGGGGTTCTAGCTGCAGGCAACTCTGAGGGTGTTGTGGTGCCATACTACACTTTAGATGAAGAAATAGAGAGGTTAAGGAAGACCCTACAGGTTGAGGTCGCTAGGGTTCCAGGCAAGATAACGGCTCTCGGCAATGTTGTGCTGGCCAGCGACGATGCAGCTGTCGTCAGCCCAGAGCTAACAGAGGAAGCTGTTAGCGTGATCGAGGACGCTTTAAACGTTAACGTGCGGAAAGGTACTGTGGCTCGTCTCCCCATAGTTGGGTCTTCGGCTGTGGCGACAACTAAAGGCGTTCTGGTTCATCCTCAGTCGACCGGAAAGGAGATAATGCTTCTCGAAGAGGTTTTTGGGGTTTCAGTTGACGTTGGAACCGTTAACAGCGGTATGCCCTATGTTGGTATAGGAATGGTTGCCAACTCCGTTGGGGCTGTAGTGGGCGAGGACACTACAGGACCAGAGATTCAGAACATAATAAGTATTTTAGATGTTGCGTGAAACGGGGGTGGCAACGTGAGTTCAGACGGCGAAGTTAGGGTTTTTAGGATTGAAGGTTACTACATTAAAAAGAAGAGGAAAATATTCTTTAGCGAGGAGGTTCGGGGGTTACGTGAGGAGGATGCGTTAGAGCTAGTTTACTCGAATCTAGGTAGTAGGCATCGTGTTAAGAGGAGAGAGATTAAAGTAGAACGGGTAAATGTTATTAATCCCGAGGAAGCTAAGAAGGTGATTGTTAGACTTCTCTCCGGATTGGAGACGTGAAGAAAATGTCGGAAAACGAGCAGAAGTTTAGGTTGGCGTTAAGCCAGCTTAACGCCTACGAGCAACAGGCACAGGTGCTTGAGGGGCGCATAGAAGCCATCAACCAAATGATGGAAGAGATAGCTAGGGCTAGCGCAGCCCTAGACGAACTTAAGAACATGGTGCCTGACCAAGAGATCCTAGTCTCCTTGGGAGCAGGCACGTTCTTAAAGGCGAGGGTTGCTGAAAGGGAAAGGGTTGTGTTTCAGGTTGGAGCAGGGGTTGTGATAGAGAAAAGCGTTGATGAGGTTAAAGCTAAGCTGAGTGAGAGGCAGGGAGAGTTGCAGAAGAGCCTTCAGACTACCGCGCAGCAGCTAGATGCAATAGTAAGGAGGGCGAGGGAGCTTAACAGGCAAGTGCAGGATTTAGCCGCGAAAATAAGCGAGGAGAGAGGGCTTAGGTAAAAGGGTTACATCCTTTGGGAAAAGGCGATGCCAAGTGTTCGAGAAGGTTAAAGAGGGACTTGGGAAGGTTATCGAGAAGATTAGTGTTAGAGAGCTCAGTGAGAAGGAGCTTGACGAGGTGCTCTGGGAACTTCAGCTTGTACTCCTTCAAAACGACGTGTCCCTTAAAGTTGCAGAGCAGATAGCTTGGAGCGTAAAGGAGAAGCTTGTGGGCGAGAAGGTCAGAAGGTTTAGTGACGTAAGGGGCATGGTCAGGGAGGCTCTTAGGGAGGCCATTCTAGAAGTACTGGAGAGCGGAGGGAAAATAGACCTGTTCGGGATTCTGGAGGAGAAGAAGAGGAGGAGGGAACCGCTTGTAATGGTTTTCGTCGGCGTTAACGGAACCGGGAAAACGACGACTATAGCGAAGCTCGCCTGGCTACTTCAGAAGAAGGGGTACACGTGTGTTCTTGCGGCTGCAGACACGTTCAGGGCTGGAAGCATAGAGCAAATAGAGAAACATGCAAAGAGGCTGGGTGTTAAACTTGTGAAGCAGTCTTACCATGCCGACGCGGCGGCAGTAGCATGGGATGCCGTGGAGCACGCGAAGGCTAAATTCATAAACGCGGTTCTAGTTGATACTGCTGGAAGGATGCAAACTGATAGGAACCTCCTTGAAGAAATGAAGAAGATCGTAAGGGTTGCTGATCCAGACCTCAAGGTATTCGTTGGAGACGCGTTAACGGGTAACGACGCTGTGGAGCAGGCGGAGAAGTTTAACGAGGCGATAGGCTTAGACGCGATAATTCTAACAAAGGTTGATGCTGACGTTAGGGGGGGCACCGCATTGTCGGTGACCTACGCTACCAGGAAGCCGATCATCTTCGTCGGGGTAGGGCAGGGATACGACGACTTAGAAGAGTTTGACCCAAAGTGGTTTGCAGACAGGATACTTTAGCGATTTAGCAAGGGAGACGGGATGAAGGCTAGGTGCTTCTTAACGTTAAAGGATCTTTCACGAATGGAGGTGGAGGCTCTCATCAATAGGGCAGAAGAAATGAAGAGGAGGAAGGAAAAATCCGATGTTTTAAGGGGGAAGGTTTTAGCTGCCTTGTTCCTCAAGCCCTCGACTAGGACGAGGGTTTCCTTTGAAGTCGCCGTGAGGCATCTAGGCGGAGAGATTATTTTTCTTAGGGGGGACGAGTTACAGCTCGTTAGGGGGGAGACATTAAAGGATACCGCTAGAGTTCTTGGAAGGTACGTTGACGGGTTAATTGCTAGGGTGTACGGCCATGAGGACCTTGAAGTGCTAGCCGAGTATTCAGGTGTTCCCGTCATAAACGCTTTAAGCAACATGTACCATCCATGTCAGGTTCTCGCTGACATGCTCACCTTAAAGGAGAGGTTTGGCAGGCTTGAAGGAGTCAACTTGGCTTACGTTGGGGACGGAAATAATGTCTGCCATTCCCTTCTCATCGGATGCAGTATGCTTGGAGTTAATATAAGAGTGGCTACCCCTAAAGGCTACGAGCCGTCAGAAGGCGTGGTCAGGGCAGCCCTTGTCAGCGCTGAGAGGTCAGGAGCCGAGGTGAAGGTCATCGATTCCCCGAGAGAGGCTGTTAAGGGAGCAGATGTCGTTTACACCGACGTTTTTGTGAGTATGGGAGAGGAGGGGGAGGCAGAGGAAAAGCTATCAACTTTTCTACCAAGGTTTCAGGTTAACAAGGCGTTGCTAAGGGAGGCTAAGCCGGACGCTGTGGTGATGCACTGCCTCCCAGCTCACAGAGGAGAGGAGATAACCGACGACGTTTTAGAGAGCGACAGGTCTATTGTGTGGGATCAGGCAGAGAACAGGCTTCACGTTCAGAAAGCGCTGTTAGAGTTCCTTTTCAGGTAGCAGTGAGGGGTGCTATGGTTGATAGGGGAGCTGGCAGCGATTACTTCAGCGATTTGCTGGGCTACAGCGGCGGTCATGTATAAGAGCGCCATGGACGAGAAGAGCGTGGACCCAGTATCAGTTAACTTCGTAAGGTTGATACCGGTCTCCATATTCCTGTTCTTCCTCGTTTGGGGCATGGGGAAACTATGGCAAATATGGTATCTAAGCATGACCCACCTCACATACCTTATTTTGGGAAGCATAATGGCTCTTGGCTTAGGAGACTCAGTTTACTTTCTAGCGTTAAAGTATGCGGGTGTAAGCAGGGGGGTTGCTATTTCATCCACATATCCGCTCTTCACCGCAGTGATAGAGATAGCGTTACGGCGTGAACGCTTAGACCCCTTCAAACTAATAGGCATAGTGATGATAGTTTCAGCTATATGGATCTTGTCGGGGAGGGAAGGGGGGGAGGAGGGGGAAGAGGGGGAGGGAGGTGACGTGGTGAGGGGGGTGACGTTCTCTGTTTTAACAGCGATTATATGGGCGATCGGGATAGTCCTAATAGATTATGCTTTGGAGGGAATAGATTTTTACATTGCAAACATGATACGCTTCCCGGTTCTAGCCGTGGTGGTTGGTGGGGTATTGTTAGCAACCGGAAACCACAGAAACATGCTTGAAATGACACGTAGACAGGCGGTTATGCTGGTTCTAGCAGGTATCTTGGCTCTCGCAATAGGAGGCTTAACCTTCTTTGCCAGCATAACCTTTGTGGGCGCCGCCGAGGCGACGGCCCTATCCTCTCTAAGCCCGATCTTCTCGGCGGTGATAAGCGTGTCCTCAGGCAAGGAGGCCTTCTCGTGGAGGGTTACGGCAGGCGTCATCCTAGCCACCTCGGGAACGGTCATACTCGTCCTCTTCGGTTAGGAGCACTTCACGTCCTTGGCTTTAACAACCTTTATACCTCTCTCCCGTGCAAAATTGATTAATTTTACGCGATCCTCAGACTTTAACCCCTTCCAGTCAAGTATGAACATCTCCACTCCGCCAACGGTTTTCTCGATAGCTTGAGATAGAAGGAAGCGATCTAGGAATGGAACATGGTATTTTGAGGCTATATGCCCTACTCCGACAGACGAATTAATGTTTATGTGGGTGAACTTTGGGGCGTAGTGTCCACCGCCAAACCCGACCGCGTTGACGCAGTTCTCCGGCGGGTTCTCCACTAACTGGAGGATCGTATCCGCAATTATTTCGCCTGCCAGCTGGTTCACCCATTCTCTCCTACTACTGCCAATTTCAATGAACATCGATGGAATGTTAACTGTTGGGCCATGGTGGGTTTGTTCCTGAGAGACGGTGAACCCATCAAGGGAACGTTCCTCCCTTAATACGTGGAGAAGCCTTAATGCAGCCTTTACGTATTTAGGGTATGCTACGCTGATGGTTCTAGGAGAGCCGCCGTAGTCAGCGTTTCCCCAGTTTCCCGACACGTGAACAGTTAAGGCGGGTATGTTCACGGAACTACTATGCCTGCTTGCATAAACAACCAGTTCAGGGTTGAATGGCTTTTCAACGCCTTCACAGTATATTATGTCGGATTCCACGTGGACTAAGTAGACCTTCACGTCGCTTATGTTAGCCATCCAGCATGCAACGCACCCAGGGAAGTCACGCTCCTTAAATGAGGCGAGGCGTCGGAGGTGCTGTGAAATGTTCATTCCAGCAGGGTCGACCACTGAAGCTACTATTAGCATTCTACGCATTAACTCACCGCCGAGAACTTGGGTGGTTACTCGAATATTACAGGTGTAACATCAAAAGTTTTACGTTCAACCTGTATGGTTGATTTGAGGTGGTTTCCTTGGAGGCGTTAATCGAGAAGGTGGTAAGTGGGGTTCAGGAAGAAGACAGACGACTCTTAGACGAGCTCTTCGAGCATACGCCTAAGATCCAAGTGTTTGGAGTCGGCGGAGCGGGGAATAACGCTGTAAGTAGACTTTTGGAGGCGGGGATAGAGGGAGCAGAACTTATCGCAGTCAACACGGACGCTCAAGACCTCGCAAGTGTAAGGGCTGACAGGAAAATACTGATAGGGAGAGAGACGACTAAGGGTTTAGGGGCTGGGAACGACCCTGAGGTAGGTGAGGCGGCGGCTAAGGAGAGCATTGAAGAGTTAAAGGAGGCTATCTCGGCGGACATGGTCTTCGTCACCTGCGGCTTAGGGGGAGGAACCGGCACCGGCGCCGCTCCAATAATAGCGGAGGCAGCGCGTAAAATGGGCATTCTAACAGTTTCAGTTTGCACCTTACCGTTTATAGCTGAAGGAGTGAAAAGGTGGAGGAGCGCATCCTCCGGGCTTAAAAAGCTTTCTAGAAATTCGGACACGCTCATAGTTATACCCAACGATAAGCTACTCGAGGTTGCCCCGAACCTGTCTCTCATACAGGCGTTCAGGCTGGCAGATGAGATATTGATCAGAGGGGTCAAAGCGGTGGCTGAGCTGGTGACCAAGCCTGGACTAGTCAACGTGGATTTAGCGGATATTAGAACAATAGTGAAGAAGGGAGGTACCGCACTCATATCGCTCGGTGAAGCTAGCGGTGAAAGAAAGGAGATTGAAGCCGTGGAGGACGCGTTAAACAGCCCCCTCCTCGACGTGGACTTGAAGAGTGCTAACGGGGCACTTGTAAACGTTAGCGGAGACCAGAACCTTAAGCTTCACGAGGCGGAGTCTGTTGTAAGGGTTATATCAGACAGGATCGGCTCGGACGCGGAGATCATTTGGGGGGCGCTGATAGATCCAACGTTGAAGGACAAACTAAGAGTGTCACTGGTGGTTAGCGGTGTGGCGTACCGTTACGTGGAACAGATCCTGTCAGGAGACTACATTTTTCCGCCGGAGTTACAGTTAAGCAGACTGTAGCCACGCGCAGCAATGCTAAATCGGGGTGAGAGGAAGCACGAGCGACGTGGTTTCTCAGCTAAGGCTAATCCACAGGTGGAAACGCTGAAAAACCTTCTGGATGATCAGGCAAATTCCACCGAAAAGGAAAATTTAACATTTGGGAAAAATATTTCAATATGCAAACTGATGGTTTCCTGAGGGAGTAGGCTGCTTGAAAGAAGGGATGCTTTAATGGCGAGTAGACGTTTAGCTAAGCTAACGGCGATCTCTGAAAAGGTGAAGCAAAACCACCTACTGAAGAGGATAGCCGATTCCAACACTGTTAAAAGGATAGCACAGTCAAGTGTTGTCCGGAAGACCGCTAGGGTTTTCAGGGCTGCAAGGTATCCTTCTAGGGATGAGCTCTGGATGATCATCAGGATATGCCTTATCGGGATACTCATAGTTGGCGGGGTGGCATTCCTCGTAAAGTTCGTTTTTGCAAACGGGTTTTTACCCATGATCGGTTTATCCCCCACCTGAGGAGGAAGCTTAATGCCTGGTAATACTAGCATATTCGCCATAAGAACCACTGTTGGGCAGGAAAGAATCGTAGCTGAAATAATAGAGAGGAGAGTTAAGGGATCGAAGGACATGGATGTAAAGGCGATTCTAGTTCCGGAGACGCTGAGTGGGTACGTCTTCATAGAGGCGGCAAGCCTTAAGGACGTAGTTTCAGCCATTTCAGGCATCCCACACGTGCGAGGACAGGTAAGTGGAAAGGTCAAAATAGAGGATATAGAACAGTTTATAACCCCCAAGACACGTATCGACATGATCGGTGCAGGCGACCTAGTAGAGATTGTTAGGGGCCCATTTAAGGGGGAAAGAGCTAAGATTGTAAGGGTTGATTCTAGCAGAGAGGAGGTTGTTTTAGAACTTATCGAGTCCCCGAATCCCATCCCAATAAAGGTTCACGCCGACTATGTTAAACTTGTCGAGAGGAGAGAGGAAAAAGAGGAGTTTTAAGGAAACTCCCTCCGCTCTTCATTCTTCTCCTTGTGGGGGTAGAAGATTGATAAAAGGGGATACTAGGGTTGTAGGGATAATAGGCGACCCTGTGGAACATAGCTTGTCCCCGATCATGCATAATTCAGCTTTTAGGCATTTAAACATGAACTACGTGTACGTCGCCTTCAAGGTTAGAAAAGAGGCGCTCAGGGAAGCCATTGAGGGGGTGAGGGCGCTGAACATGAGAGGGGTTAATGTCACAATCCCCCATAAGATTTCAGTCCTCTCATTCCTAGATTGGCTGGATGAAAACGCAGAGAAGATAGGTGCCGTTAACACCATAGTCGTAGATGAAGGCGTGCTTAGGGGATATAACACGGATGGGGTTGGGGGGCTGAAAGCGTTAGTGGAGGAGGGCGTTAACGTGGAGGGGATGAAAGTTGTCCTTTTAGGTGCTGGCGGAGCCGCTAGGGCGCTTGCCTACACTTTCGCCCCTCTAGCCTCCGAGATTGTGATACTTAATAGAACAGTACGTAAGGCCTTATCGTTGGCCTCGGAGCTGGAGAGGGAGGGGTGGAACGCGAGGGGTGGAGGGCTGAGCGAAAGCGTTCTTGGAAGGGAGTTAAGGGATGCCGACCTACTAGTAAACGCTACATCGGTCGGTATGCACCCTAACGTCGAGGAGAGCCCCGTCCCCTCTAACCTCTTGAGGAGTGATATGGCGGTTTTCGACATAGTCTATAATCCGGTCGAGACGAGGCTGCTTAGAGATGCAAGAAGGGTGGGGGCTAAAACCGTCGACGGGGTTGGAATGCTGGTTAACCAGGGGGCCATAGCATTTAAGCTGTGGACAGGGGTGGAACCCCCAAGAGATGTTATGAGGGAAGCCGTGGTTAAGGCGTTGCATGGGGGCAGAAGTAAGTGATCGGTGAAGCAGTAGCTCACGGGGCGGGAACAATAATTAACGCCATAGCTTGCGGTAAAGGGGCTGCTTTCGGCGTAGACCGCTGGACCAAAGTTCAGGTTAAGCTCACCGACGAGAAGGGGGTCATAGAAGTGAGGATCCTGAACGAGCCCGGTGAAGACGACAGGCTGGTGAAGGCGGCTGTCAGGAAGGTTCTGAAAAAGTTTAACGGGCTATGTTATGGGGCTAAGGTGACCACTAACTCGAACATACCGATCTCGAAAGGGCTTAAAAGCAGTAGTGCCGCGGCTAACGCTACCGTTCTTGCAACACTTGCAGCTTTAGGGCGAAGAATAAGCGATATTGAAGCGGTAAAACTTGGCGTTGAGGCAGCTATAGAAGCTGGTGTAACGGTTACCGGGGCTTTCGACGATGCATGTGCATCATACTTTGGAGGGGTGGTTATCACGGACAACCATCAGCGACGCATAATCCGTAAAGAAAAATTCACCACCGACTTCAAAGTTTTAATATTGGTTCCTCCCGGGAAAATAACGAAGAGAGGACTTAACGTTGGACGCATGAGAGTCATGGCGCCACTAGTGGAAGTAGCTTTAGACCTTGCTTTGGAGGGGAGATACTTGGAGGCGTTAACCCTTAACGGGATAATTTACTCTGCATCATTGAAGCTTAGTCCAGAGCCAGCGGTAAAAGCCCTCGAGTCCGGGGCGGTAGCTGCGGGGCTTTCAGGAACCGGGCCGGCAACCATAGCCTTAACCCCCCCTGAGAGGGTGGACGACGTAGTAGACGTGTGGAGGGAGTTTGAGGGAGATATAATTTTAGCCAACGTGAACAATGAGAAGGCTAAGGTGGTTAGGAGGCGAATATCATTCTGAAGGTTAGGAGAAGTCTCCTTAAGGGAAAAATCGACGCTCCTCCATCTAAAAGCTACACCCATAGAGGGGTAATTTTGGCATCCCTAGCCGATGGAACGTCTGAAATCTTGAACCCATTAACTAGCAGGGACACGGTGGCGACTGTTAGAGCATGTGAGGCCCTAGGCGCTGAAGTGAGGAAGGAGGAGAGGAAATGGGTCGTTAAGGGGAGTAGCACCCTTACAACTCCTGATGATGTTATAAACGTGGAGAATTCGGGTACAACTATCAGGATAATGACGGCTGTTTCAGCTCTTGCACCCGGTTTCACTGTGTTAACGGGTGACGCCTCGGTGAGGAGGAGGCCTATGATGCCACTTCTTGACGCACTTCGCCAGATTGGGGTTGAATGCTGGTCAACTAAGGGGGATGGAACACCGCCGATCGTGGTTAAGGGAGGGGGGGTGAGGGGAGGGAGAGCTACGATGAGGGGGGACGTGAGCTCACAGTTCATCTCAGCCATCCTCATAGTTTCACCCATGGCAAAGGAGGATACGGTGGTGCTTTTAACCTCGGAGCTTAAGTCTAAGCCCTACGTAGATATGACAAGGGAAGTAATGAAGTACTTCGGGGTAAATGTTGAGTGCTTGAAGAATGGCTTCCTAATCGAGGCAGGGCAAAGGTATCAGCCTAGGAGGTTTAATGTCCCAGGGGACTTCTCATCGGCCGCCTTCATTCTGGCGGCCGCAGCGGTGACGGGGTCTAACGTTACTGTTTCAAACCTTAGCATGGATACCTTGCAGGGAGACAGGAAGATCATTGATGTTTTAAGGGAAATGGGGTGCCAGGTTAAGGTTGGGGACGGCTGGGTTAGAGTTGAAGGGTCAGGGATGCTTCGGGGGGTTAAGGTTGATTGTGGTGATACGCCAGATCTTCTCCCGGTTATTTCCGTCCTTGGAGCAGTAGCGGAAGGGGAAACCGTGCTATTTAACGCGGAACATGCAAGGTTTAAAGAGAGTGACAGGATTCACGCCATGTCAAGGGAGCTTTCAAAGATGGGTGTAAAGGTGAAAGAGACTAAGGATGGACTGATTGTGGAGGGGGGAAGGTTGAAGGGGGGCATTGTAGACGCCCACGGGGACCACCGTGTTTTCATGGCTCTCGCTGTCGCGGGGCTGGTAGCAGATGGCGAAACGGTCGTCGTAGGGGAGGAGTCTGTGGATGTATCGTACCCGGAGTTTATAGAGGATATGGTTAAGCTTGGCGCCAACTTCAGGAGGGTTTGATGTTGGGAGGAAACGTTTTCGGGAAAAACTTTGTTTTGGTTTCCTTCGGGGAGAGCCACGGTAAGTGTATTGGAGCCGTGGTGGATGGGTGCCCCGCCGGATTAGAGCTATCCGAGGAAGACGTTCAAAGAGAGCTCGACAGGAGGAGGCCTGGTGGAGGAGGGATTTCAACCAGTAGGGTTGAAATGGATAAGGTGGAGATCCTGTCAGGGGTTTTTGACGGGTACACTACCGGTGCCCCTATATGCATGATTGTCTGGAACACCGACGTTGATTCAAGCGTGTACTATGAGATTAAGGATAAGCCCCGTCCTGGACATGCAGACTACACCGCTAGGGTGCGGTATGGCGGGTTTAACGATTTTAGGGGTGGAGGGAGGTTTTCCGGCCGCGTTACCGTTTCGCTTGTCATGGGTGGCGCCGTTGCCAAGAAGGTTTTAGAGGAGGTTTTAGGTGTAAGGGTGGAGGCGTACACCATCAAAATTGGAGGGGTGAGTGCTCCGGAAGTAAGCGATGAGGGGATAGCTGAGAGGTACGGTAACCCTGTCAGGTGCCCTGACCCGGATGCAGCAGCCAGGATGGTTAAGGTGATCGAGAAGGCAAGGTCGCAGGGGGATAGTGTGGGCGGGGTGGTGGAGTGCAGGGTAACAGGTCTTCCACCGGGCGTTGGGAACCCGATATTCAACAGTCTTGAGGGAGATCTCAGCAAGGCGTTGTTTTCTATTCCAGCCGTTAAAGCAGTCGAGTTCGGCTCAGGGGTTAAAGCCGCCGACATGTGGGGCTCGTCACATAATGACCCCTTCAGGCTTGAGGACGGTAAGGTGGTTACCGAGTCTAACAATGCGGGAGGGATCCTCGGCGGGATAAGCACCGGTATGCCTATTAAGTGCAGGGTCACCTTTAAGCCGACTCCTTCCATATCTAAGCCTCAGAAGACCGTAGATTTGTCCCGGATGGAAGAGGTGTTCATAAGGGTTAAGGGGAGACATGACCCGTGCATCGTTCCGAGGGCGGTCCCTGTTGTTGAGGCTGTTGTCTCCATGGTCCTGGTGGACCACGCCATAACATTGGGGTTAATACCTCCAGTCTTAAGGCGGTGAAAAGGTTGAGTGAGGAAAGGGGTGAGGTTGACGAGTTAAGGAGGCAGATAATGGATGCGACCTTAGACGTCTTGAAGGCTATTAGGAGGAGGGTTGAGCTCGTGGAAAGGCTGGGTGAGGTTAAGAGGAGGATGGGGGTTCCGCTCAGAGACTTAGACGTTGAGAAAACTGTTGTTTTGAGGGTTAGGGAGGAGGCTGAAAGGATGGGGTTAGACCCGGAGTTCTGCGGTAAGATAGCTGAGATGCTTATCGAGTACTCGGTTAAAGTGCAGGAAAGGATTATTGGAGGAAAGGAAGGGTGAGGGTTGCAATTTTAGGCGGCTCAGGGAGGATGGGGTCTTGGTTTGCAAGGTACTTTAGGATGAAGGGATGTGACGTTATCCTATGGGCGCGGAACATTGAAAGGCTAGCTAACGTAGCTCGAAGCATAGGTGTGAGCTATGCTTCGGATGCTGCCGCAGCAGTGAGGGATGCAGACATCGTTATGGTTTCCGTCCCTGTAAGCGCGGTGGTGGAAACGGTCAGGATGGTGTCCCCTTTCGTGAGAAGGAATGCCCTCCTCTTCGACGTGGCATCCGTGAAAGGGGAGATACCAGACGTCATCGGGAGGGAAGGGTTGAAGCATGGTTATAGGGCCGTCAGCCTCCATCCTATGTTTGGACCTGGGGCTAGGGGGATCGAGGGGCAGAGGGTTATTGTGATCCCATTGAAGGGGCACGAGGAAGCTGCCAGATGGCTTGCAGACTACTTTGCTCGTGACGGTGCTAAGGTGATATTCTCCGACAAGGAGACACATGACAGGATGGTTGCGTTAACGCTCGCCCTCCCCCACTTCCTAAACATCGCCTTCACAGCGTATCTTGCAGACACGGGTGAGGAGGTGGAGAGGCTGATGGAGTTTTCAGGAACGACGTTCAGCATCCAACTCATCCTATCAGAAAGCGTCCTCCAGGAAAACCCCCTAGTCTACGCTGACATCCAAATGGAGAATGAAGAGTTTAAGAAGACCGTTAAAGGTGTTACGTGCGTTATACAGCAACTCTGCAACGTTATTCTGGAAAAGGATAAGGAGATGTTTATTGAGGTATTTGGTAAAGCGCGAAGATGGACGGCTAAAGATGCACAGAAACGTCAAGCTTACGAAAAACTCTACAAGATCTTTGAAGGAGCTATAAGCTAGCACCGCCTAACTTAAAGCTGCAACCTCTAAGGGAGCGTTTCTAAGTTTAGCTGATGGAATGTTGCAACCACCTCAAAGTTTAAAGGAAAAGTTTCCTTTGAAACATTAAATTCAAATATTTGGTTGGCCTGCCTCCTTTCAGGAGGAGTAAAAATGAGCTGGTTGTTCCTTCTCCAAGAGTACAAGTGCTACATATGTGGAAAGGAAACGAAGGAAATATGCGAAGACTGCGGCCGACCTGTTTGCACAGAGCACTCAACCAGTTGCGAGTATTGTGGAAGAAGAATCTGCCTAAACTGTGACTATTAACACCCCTAACTTTGAGTTGCTCATTTCCTCGCTCTTTCTCGCCCTAGGTGGAAAGCTAATGTTAAGTGGGTGTTAATGTGGTTAATTCTGCTGGGTAGTTCCTTTAAAAGAAAGGTTATTACCTGTTAAGGTAAACGGTTTCCCCTTCGATCCTCACCATTCCTACGCGTTCAAGCCATGCTAGGGTTGCTTGGAGTTCGGCTGGCGCGATCCCTGTTGCCTTTTGAAGATTACTAAATGTTATTTTCTTCAGAGACTCTATTATGAAGTACACCTTGAATTTTGGATCAAGCATCATGGCACCCTTATAGCGTTCAAGCTGCTCCTCCCTCTTCTTCTTCTCCCTTTCAAGCTCTTCCTTAATCTTCTCGAGTTCCTTGTTTTTGCTCTCAAGCTCCTTAACCCTGCTGTCGATTTCTTCCCTAACCTCCACCACTTTCCTCTCTAGCAGGCTGACTGTTCTACGTAGCCCTTCAAGCTCCTCCTCCTTAAGCCTTAACATGCGTTCTTTCTCAGCTAAAACTTCAGGGTCAACTTCAGGACGCTTCCTTAACTCCTCAACTTCCTTACGTAGCCCTTCAACTTCTCCCTCCAGTTCGGAGAGGAGGGTCTTGTGGAATTCAAGCTCCTCCTCCTTAACCTCCAAATCTTTAGTTCTTTCTTCGATAATGGATTGAAGCCTTTCGATCTCCTTCTCCTTAAGCCTTAACCGGTCTTCTCCAGCTGCTATTATGCTGTCCCTTTCCTTGAGCATCTCCTCAAGGGTTCTGATCTGCTCGGTGAACATTGTTATTTCACGCTGAGCTCCCTCGAGCTTACCTTCAAGCTCCGCTACGCGCATACGTTCTTTTTCGAGGCGCTCACGGGTTGCCAAGAACTCTTCCCGAGCTAAGTCGAGCTCACGCTTCACCTTTTCCAGCTCGGCTTTCCGTAACTCGAGCTCTTGCTCCTTCTCGCTCAGCTCCTTCTTCTTTTCCTCCAACGCTCTGGTGGCTTCCTCCAGGGCTTGCTCGCGCTCGGCAAGCTGCCTAGTAGCCTCCTCCAGGGCTTGCTCACGCTCGGCAAGCTGCCTAGTAGCCTCCTCCAAGGCACGCTCACGCTCGGCAAGCTGCCTAGTAGCCTCCTCAACTCTTGCCCTCGCCTCCGCTTCCTCAGTCCTCAACCTTTCAATTTCAGCCTTGGCGGTTTCAAGCTCCTCAAGCAACTTGTTGGAGCGTTCTTGCTCTTCTTTAAGGCGCGCTTGAGTAGCCTCGTATTCAAGCTTGGCAGCCTCAAGTTCCTTTTCAATCCCTCTTAAGGCTTCTTCCCTTTCCCTTAGAAGGGCCTCCCTCTCCTTAAGCAGCGTGCTACTCTCTTCAAGCAGCTTTTCCAAGCTCTCCCTTTCGCTGTTGAGTTCCTGAATACGCTTCTTCATCGCCTCTTCTTCAGCCTTTAGCCTTGAAACTTCCTCTCTGGATTCCTCAAGCATTTTAGAAAGGTAACTAGACTTTTCCCTTTCCAATTCAAGATTTTTAACCAGCTCCTGGAGTTCTCCCTTAGCCTTCTCAACTTCGACCCTTTTCGCCTCTAACTCCTGTCTGATGAATTCCAACTCACGCCTTTTTTCTTCTAGCTCTAGCTCCCTCCGCCTCAGGGCTTCGGAGCTTTCCTTCAGTAGCCTCTCTCGTTCGGTAAGCTCTCTGTCAAGCCTTGATATTTCCTCAACTAGCCTAGCTTCCTCTCTGCTTAGCGCTTCGGTGAATTCCTCGGCGAAGCGGGCTAATGCATCCCTGAAGGCCTCCAGTTCAGCCTCGGTAGCAGACGTAACCTCCTCCATTGTATTGCGGGCGACCTCGTCTACAACGCCCGACACGGCTTCGCTAAAAACATTCTTTATTAATTCGGATGCAAATTGAATTCTAACTTTTGAAACAACCTCCCTGCTGACGTCCTCCCTCATATCTAATATCCTACGCTTCAGGAGTTCAAGGCTGCGCGACACTGCAGAGTCGAGTCCTGCCCGCACGTTCTCGACAATAGACTCTAACGACCTGACATGCCTGTGGACGAACTCTGGCGACAGAAGAGAGATGCCTGACTCGCCGCTTCCACCTTCCAACAAGATAACCTCCCTTGAGGAATATCCACAGAAATAAGTATCAAAACGCACTAATAATTTCTTCTACATAAAAAAACAATGAGAAAAACATCCTTAGCAAGAAAGGCGGTAGAGGGGGAATGAAGGAGGTTTCAATAGGCGTGCTGGCTAAAATGGAGGAAAAACATTAGTGTTAACGAAGAGGAGGTTTCAAAGGGGGTTTGAAGGGAGTATAAGAGGTATGGGCACGTTGGCAGGATGCGTTGTGGTTGTCGGAAGCAGCCACGTGGATTTTACCGTTCAGCTGGATAGGATGCCTAGGTTGGGGGAGACCGTTATAGGTAAGGGGTTTAAGGTTGCTCCGGGGGGGAAAGGGGCTAACCAAGCTGTCGCTGCCTCAAGACTTGGAGCAAAGGTTTTCATGGTGAGTAGGGTTGGAAGAGATTACTGGGGAGGCTTCCTGAGGGAAAACTTCGTTAAGAATGATGTTTCAGTGGAGTACTTGGTTGAGGATGAGGAGGAGCAGACTGGTGTAGCGTTGATACTTGTAGATTCGGAGGGGAGGAACATTATAGCCGTTGCCCCTGGAGCCGACAGGAAAGTTTCAAGGGAAGACGTCGACAGGGCTGAGAGGGTTTTCAGGGAGGCTGGGGCTGTGGCCCTTCAACTTGAAATCCCCATAGAAACGGTGATCTACGCTGCGGAGAAAGCTTGGAGGCATGGTGTAAGGGTCGTTTTGACGCCGGCTCCAGTTCATCCGCTCCCAGAGAAGCTGCTGGAGAAGGTAACTGTTCTAACCCCCAACAGGGTTGAAGCCGAAGAGCTTACAGGGGTTAAAATAAGAGATTTGAAGGATGCTGCAACAGCCGGCACGATCCTCGTGGAGAGAGGAGTGGACAACGTGGTCATAACCTTGGGCGAGAGAGGAGCATTCCTTGTTAACGCAGAGAGAAGCGTCCACATTCCTCCATTTAAGGTTAAAGCGGTTGACACCACCGGGGCCGGCGACGCCTTCAGCGGCGCTTTAGCGGTAGCCTTAGCGGAGGGAAAGAATGTGGATGATGCTGTTAGGTTTGCCAACGTTGCCGCGGCCATATCAACGACTAAGCTTGGAGCCCAAGAGGCCCTCCCGGAAAGGGGAGAGGTTGAAGAGGCCTTAAAACTCCTTGGATTTTAATTTTAGCTGTTTAAGGCTACTGGGCAGCGTCGTCAATGGAACCTATTTTCCCATGTACTCTTTTCTTACCCATTCAGAAATTTCGTTGAAGAGGCTTTGATACGTCTGCTTCGTTCTCCATTTTAGCTCTCTTAGCCCTTGAATTGTCCACGTCATTGTCCCGCCGTTCTGACTCTCGCTAACTTTGGAACATTTGATAGTAATTGTTAGCGGGAGTCTTCCCCCCTCTGGTTTCATTGAGGGGCTTTTGCGGGGAACGGAACTCCGCACATCTATCTTTTCTAATCCTCTTAACCTAATGTTACATGCACCTATAACGTCTCTATCTGCTCCTAAGCCGCATTTCTTACATTTCATGATTCTATGCCCATTCAGGCTTAGCTTTTCCCCACATATCGGGCATGTGCGAGAAGTTCCCTTAGCATCAACATAAATTACGGGAACTCCATTCAACTTAGCCTTATATTCAATAATTAATTGGAGTTTGCGGAAGCTCCATCTATGTAGCCTTCCATTCATCTCACTAGAATATTTAATTTTTCTTCGAATATTTTTGAGGTTCTCAAGTGCTATTGCAGAATTGTTTTTCAATGCTTTTTTAACAATACAGTTCGCAACCTTATGATAAACATCCAAAACCCTATTTTTCTCCCTCTCACCATATTTAGCTAAGAGCTTCCTCCTAGTTTTCCCAGTCTTAATTTTTGACTGTATTTTTCTACGCTTAAGAAAGTAAGCAGTCCTAATAGTTTTCTCCTTCGTAATCTTCTTATCAAAATCATCAAGCAAAGCTAACGTAACATTATTCTCATTAACATCTACACCAACAACATCTATTACATTTCTAACTCAACTTCTTTCGAGAAGACAACATTCAAAAACAAACCATTACATTTCTTAATTAACCATGCTTGCCCAATTCTCCAATCTTTAAACCTTTCATGATATTTTCCATGTAGAAGCTTAACCTTAACTCTCCCATTTAAAGTAGCTATGCTTGCATCCCTTTTTTCTAAGTTAATGGAGAATAAGTGGTCGTCGAGCATAACAACATCTCTTTTAAACACAGGTTTATCTCCTTTAGCTTTACCCTTGCGTTTAAGCTTCCTAAAAGACTTGTAGATTGAGCAAGCCATTTGGCAAGCAGTATAAACATAATGGGAAGGCAAATCAGGATATTTATGCCTTAACTCATAATACTTCTCTTTTTTAAGCCTTTTAAAAGAAGATATGTTCCTAAATGATATATAACCTAGCAGTTCGTTTAATATTTGCTTGTAAATAGTAAACAAACTTCCTAACCTGGTTTGAGGGGGAAGCTTGAAGCTTGCTGTAAGCCTAACAGTCTCTAATTGCTTTTTTGACATTTTCAACAACCCTCTTCTTATGGCTTCTCATTCCATAAAGTCTATCAGCAAAAGATGTTATAATCGCTATTAGGCCCTCAACAAGTTCTTGTCGCATATCTTTTGGCTCTTCTCCAAAAATCGCCTCAACCTTAACTCTATGAGGCTTAAAAAACAAAAACTTTTCAAGGTAGCTGAACCCGAATCTTGTCAACCTATCTTTGTAAGTTAAAACTACGATATCCACAGATGTACTTTCAACAAGTTTGAATAGCTTTCTTAAACCTCTACGCTTCTCATTTAAACCACTAGCTACGTTCGTCAAAACCTCAATGACTTTATAGCCTCTAGCTGAACAATATTCCTGCAAATATTTAACTTGTCTTTCTAAATCATCTTTTTGGTCACTTGAAGAAACCCTTGCGTAGATAGCAGCCCTAGAAACAACTTCTCCCTCCCCTAAAAGCCTCATAATTTCGCTCTCAGATACTCTAAATTCTCCACCAACAGTTCTTTTAGCCTTAACTTTCCCAGCCTTAATCCACCTTCTAAGAGTCATAGGATGAACTCCTAAAAGCTTGCCGCCTCACCAGTTCTATAAAGCCGCTCCATTTCAATCAAACTTACCATGCATATGAAAGTATATAATGTTTCGAAAGTTTCACTTTATGTTACTGCCCTCCTCGAGTAGGCGTCTAGCACGTCTAGCACGTCTCGCACCCACACGCTTCCCGGACCAGTCACATTGCTTGGCCTCAAATAGTGTATTCAACGCCTTTCCTCTCGTGGAACTCCCTAACGATCTTCTCAGCTTCTATTTTTGAGTCGCCATATGGTATTCCCGTCTTAACCAGCTCCTCGTCTTCGGTGAAGCCCTTCATGTGGCGCCCTACACCGTAAGCGGCAATGCTACTAAAGTAAACGAGTCGCTTCACCCGTGTACACTCTTGCAAAAGGTTTCTTGTTCCATCAACTGTTACCTCGAAGAACAGTTTTTTCCGGCCCCAGTAGGATACACGCGCAGCCAGGTGAAAAACTATGTCCACGCCCTCGGCTATTCCTTTGAGCGTTTCAGGCTTTGTGAGGTCACCTCTCCAAACCTCCACTCCAATACGTTCTAAGGCGCCGGCTGGCTCCTCTGGGAGGAAGAGGCCTCGAACCTCGCATCCTTCACTAATCAGCTTATCGCAGAGATGGCGCCCTATAATCCCCCTGCACCCGTAACGAGAACCCTCAACATAACACCTCGTTGATTGGCTGCCTTTTACAATTAAAGCGAAAAGCGTTAAAAACACTATCTTTCCAGGGTCTCCCGATAAAAGGAGTTTAAGGCTGAGGCTGCACTGTTCATGGATACGGGCAGCTCACGAGAGAGTAATGAAATGAAGTCTCCTTTTTGTAGAAGTTTCTGTGGTTGATCTAAATTTATTTTAGGGATAATGAGTTTATTTTGATGGTCTAACGGTTGCTCCGAAAGTTTATTTAGTTCCCCCTTTAAGTTAACAATAGTGAAAAAGCATGTTGACCGATGAAAGGGGCGGTGTACATTATGCAGGTCAGCGAGGAGAAGGCTGCATCAAGGCTTCAAGAGGAAATTTTAAAGTTGAAGGAGCGGGAAAACGCCATCATACTCGCACACAACTATCAAACCATAGAGATTCAGGAGATAGCGGATGCTGTTGGAGACAGCCTTGAACTTGCAAGGATAGCACAGAGAAACAAGGATGCTGATATTATAATTTTTTCAGCAGTCAGGTTTATGGCGGAGACCGCCGCTATCCTGAACCCGGACAGGGAAGTTTACATTCCAGACCCTACAGCTAGATGTCCAATGGCCTTAATGTGTCCTAGAGAGCTGGTAGCCGAGGTGAAGAAGATGCATAGGGGGATACCCGTGGTCCTTTACGTGAACACGCTTGCGGAGGCGAAGGCTGAAGCGGACATCATGTGCACTTCAGCTAACGCAGCCAAGGTAGTTGAAAAGCTAGGTGCCCCCCAAGTCGTGTTCGGGCCAGACAGGAACCTGGGGTTGTACGTTGAGAGGATTACAGGGGTTAAAACGATACCGGTTCCAGAGGATGGCTACTGCTACGTTCATCGCATGTTTAAACCCCAGCACATTTTAAAACTGAGAGGGGAGCATCCAGATGCCGTGGTCATGGTTCACCCGGAGTGCGTGCCAGAAGTCCAAGAGAACGCCGACTTTATAGGGTCTACGAGTCAGATGTACAGGTACGCTGAGGAGTCAGGGAGGGAAAAGTTCATTGTTGGAACTGAAGTGGGCCTCGTGGAGAGGATGCGGAGAGAGATCGGAGGAGGGAAAGTGTTTATTCCATTGCTGGACAAAGCAATATGTGAAAACATGAAAAAGAACACCTTAGAAAAGATAAGAGATGTCTTACTGAAAAAGAGAAGCGAAAACTTGGTGATGGTTCCAGAAGAAGTGGCGGAAAAGGCGAGGAAGGGAATAGAGAGGATGCTTAGGCTTTAGAGGGGAAACGCGGCACCTGAAGGTTGAAAGCCTTTCCGCGTCTTTTAACTTTCTTAGTAAAGGGTTGAAGGCTTGGGTGAGGGTGGCAATAGAAGTTATGTTTCCTAGAATGCTGCTGCCATTTGCATGTCCTTTCCAAAAAAGATTTAGAATAGAGGGCGTATTTAATCTTGGTGGGAGAAAAGTTGGGTACTATGACTGTGCCAATACCTCATAGGTTCGCGATAACCAAAGTTAGGATAGTTGGCGAGTGGAGTTGGGACCAGAAGTGTGTTATATGCCTCGGCGACATAAAGCCTGGAGAGAAGATCTTGATGTGTCCCAAGTGCGGTGCAATAGGACATGAAGACCACTTTTTAGAGTGGATAAAGGTGAAGGCGCTGTGCCCAAATTGTAGAAGTATCCTGAGGGAGAAAGACTTAAAGAGGTTTTAAGGAGGAGGACGGCGTGATCGTTAGGGTGGTTTCAGCTATTGGAGGAGACGTCTGGGAGATGGATCTCCCCCCTGAAACCGACATAGGAAAACTTAAGAGGGAGGTTGCCAAAAAAAGGAAGGTTTCCCCGAACATGATAGCTATAGCATTCAGGGGTATGCAGCTTGACGACGATGTCACCCTTAAAGAGGCGGGAGTAGAAGAATACGACAAACTCTATGTAATAACCCGGACTGAGGGTGGATGAACAGTAGGACTTGGGGGGCTAAAAATATTAACGGACGAGCAGTTTTACGCCCGCCTGGTTTACGAGGCTAAGCTGCTGGAGAAAGAGGAGCCGACGTTTAAACCGGTGAATGGAGACTTAACCCATTGGAAGGGTGTCATCTTAGGGACGGGAGTGTATGATGGAGGAGTGTTTGAGATAGAGATATTCATACCCAGAGACTACCCGTTTAAACCCCCCAAGGTTTTTTGGAACACCCCCATATGGCACCCTAACATAAATAGGCGTGAAGTATGCGTGGGTATACTGGGGAAAGAATGGACGCCTAACACAACGATCGTTGGGGTTATAGAGGCGCTAAGAACCCTCCTAAACTTCCCGAACCCTCACTCCCCTCTTAACACTAATGCTGCAAGGCAGATGCTTAGGGACATGAAAAAGTTCAGAAGGAAGGTTAAAGAGTACATTGAAAAGTATGCCACGTGGCAGAAGGTTCTGAAAGGATAAAGGGAAGAGTAAGGTTGGTGGAATGAGGGAGGACAGGTATCACAGGCAGCGTCTCCTGAAGGAGTGGAGTCAGGAGAAGGTTAGAGGGTCTACTGTTTTCATTGCTGGAGTAGGGGCTTTAGGATCCGTGGTGGCCCTAAACTTGGTGATGATGGGGGTTGGGGAAATACTTATTGCAGACTACGACACGGTTGAAGTCTCCAACCTGAACAGGCAGCTTCTCTTCAAGGAGGACGATGTTGGACGGAACAAGGCTGAAGCCGCTAGGGATGCACTCTTGGAAGTTAACCCTGACGTGAAGGTTGAAGCCTTCCCGGTCGACATAGCAGAGGTTCCAAGGGAGCATTATGAGAAGTGCGACGTGATAGTAGACGGACTAGATACTTTCGAGGCTAGACGATGGATAAACTCTCTAGCTGTAGAGTTAAAGAAGCCGCTTGTGCACGGTGGAATGTATGGGTGGTGGGGGAACGTTCAGGTGGTGATACCTTACGTTACACCGTGCCTTGAATGTCAACCGCTAATCCCAGAAGACAGGCTGATGCAGATTTGCACCCCCTTAGGGGTGAAAAGGAAGAAGAGGGAAAGGGTAAAGGTGAGGGAGGCGCTCCCTGCAGTCGTCACTGTTAGCTGCGTGATAGGTGGTATACAGTCGCAGGAAGTTGTAAAGATCCTTCTTGGCTTGAAGCCGCTCGACAGCTTCCTGTTCTATGACGGTTTAAACCAGGCGTTCACCTTAGTTCCGCTTAGAAGGAATCCTAAATGTGTTGTTTGCGGTGAGGAGTACGCTTTGAAAGGGGTGGAGTACGCCTTGGATCCGGAGGAAACGGTAGGGGAGCTTAAAGGCAGGCTTAGCGCTACGTGGGGGCTAAGGGAGCCTGTAAGGCTCGTTTACAAGGCAAGGTTAATAGAGGGCGACGATAAGAAAATAAAAGAGTTGAACGTTAAGAGCGGAGACGTACTCTTCGTTTACGATCAAAGCAGGGCTAAGCCAGTAAAAATAACGGTTAAGATCTCATGAAGTCTTTTCTCGTCTCTCCTTTCGGTAGCAGTGAACGCAGAGAAAGTGGGTTTTCTGGCAGTCGACTGGAAGAACTTTAGGGAACTCGTAGCCGCACTCAGGACACTTCACTTTTTTTATCCTGTAGGGCAAGGCTGCATCCCCGGCTTTAGCCTTGAGAAAGCTATGTTTGGATGTTTGGGTACGCATATAAAACTGCTGGTCTTACGTAAGGAAGTCCACGATCTTCCTTTCGAGCTTTGAGAGAGCTCTGAGAACGATCGGTTTCTTGAAAACCAACTCTAATTCTACGAGTAAGGTGAAGAGAATGATGGTGGACGACACGTAGTCGTTTGCGAGGAAATAGCCTAGGGCGCCAAGGGAGCCATAGAAGCCTATGATGGTTGCAGTTATGACTTTTAACCTTTCCTCCCACGCCCCCCCGCTTCGCTTAAGGTACATTACAAATCCTAAGGGAGCTAACGTGACGAAGAGAAGCAGGTAAACGAGCGCGCCTACCTCAGGGAAACCCTCATACTGGTAGGAGTAAGGCAACCACCAGGCAATCTGAAGGAGAGTTAAGATGGAAACGTCAACTACTGGAACGTAACGTTTCACCTTCCTCCCGCCTCCCTCATATTCCCCCCCAAGTAACGTCCTCGAGTGCGACCTGTCCTTCACCCTCTTAACAGATAAAATGGCGAATACTGCTATGAGAGACGCGACCGCTAACGCCGCCTCCAGCCTAGGTTTAAAATGCTGTGTCACTGAGACGTAGATCGGATTTCCAACGTAGAGAGCCGCCAAGTAGGTTAAGACGAGTAGGTATTTTCTTCTTGTCAGAATTGGGCCTCTATTCCTCGGGAAGTACCGGTCTACTATTAGGAAGGTTAGGGTTACCGTGTAAACGGCGTGGAAGACTGTTAGGAAGGTAGCCCAGACAGTGTTTAACCCCAGGAAACGGCCGTATCCAGGCTTAAGCCACTCGGTGACTGGGGCATAGAACGTTAACGTCATCACCCCCTCTTCCAGCAGTCCAAAGAGAACGCCTAGAAAGAAGACGTCCTTGTAGTTGAGGTCGAAACGAGAGTAAATATCTTCCAGTATTAGGAGTTGGAGGGCGTAATACATGAACGTGACAACAATGTTTGACGGATAAAGGAACTCATACGGGAAAGTCCCCATGGATACTGCCTCAGCGTTCCATGCACCCACCAAAACTAATGCTAGACATCTTCTCAGAGAGAAGCGTCTCTCGGCGACTGCAAGGCTTGGCTCAGCCCTCAACTCCTCTCCCCCTCTTCCAGAGCAAGCCGTAGGGAAACCTTTTGTAACCAACATAGTTATAAGTATTACGTGTCTTTTTACCTTTGCTAAACGGTCCTCCTTGAGGGATAAAGCTTGAACCCTGAAGAAGCATTTTCTAGAGTGAGAGCCTTAATGAAGGAGCACCATAACTTCTTCCGCGGATGCATACCCTTAATCGCAAGCGAGAACGTGGCTAGCCCGGCTGTTAGGGAGGCCCTTCTCTGCGACTTCGCGCATAGGTACGCTGAGGGATGGCCGGGGGAGAGGGTGTACGCCGGGTGCAGGTACATAGATGAGGTCGAATTATTATGCATAGATTTGGCTAAGAAGCTCTTTAAAGCGGAGTTCGTTGACGTGAGGCCTGTCTCAGGGGTGATAGCGAACCTTGCAGTTTACACAGCTTTCACGAGCCCCGGAGACACCATGATGGCGCTCTCCATCCCAAACGGGGGGCATATAAGTCATGCCGCCATGAAAACGAAGAATGGCAGGTTTCTCGGAGGGACGGCAGGAGCCGTCCATGGGCTTAACGTTGAGTACTTCGTCTTCGACAGGGAGGAGATGAACATAGACGTGGATGCGTCCGCCAAGAAGATAAAGGAGGTTAAGCCAAAACTCGTCCTCTTCGGCGCGTCAGTGTTTCTTTTCCCCCACCCCGTTAAGGAGCTCAGCGAGGTTGCAAGGGAAGTGGACGCATACGTGTGCTATGACGCGGCACACGTAGCAGGGCTGATAGCGGGGGGATACTTCCAAGACCCGTTGAGGGAGGGAGCGGACACGATGCAGATGAGCACGCATAAAACCCTTCCCGGACCGCAGCACGGCCTTATAGCAGCTAGGGAGGAGCATGGTGAAGCGGTAAGGAGGGCGGTTTTCCCGGGCTTGACCAGCAACCATCACCTTCACCATGTGGCTGCATTAGCCATAGCACTAGCAGAGTTCATGAAGTACGGAAGGGAGTATGCCGGGCAGGTCATTAGGAACGCTAAGGCGTTAGCGCAGGCACTCTACGAGAGGGGGTTTAACGTCTTGGGAGAGCACAAGGACTTCACCGAGTCGCACACGTTAATAGTGGACGTAACAGGTTTTAAGGGTAAGGTTGGGCTGGGCGGAGACATAGAGAGGCTCTTAGAGAAGGCGGGGATAATAGTTAATAGGAACCTTCTCCCTTGGGATTCAAGCGAGGGGAGGAGCTACCTTAACCCCGGCGGGATCAGGCTTGGAACCAGCGAAGTAACCAGGATAGGGATGAAAGAGGGTGAAATGGAGGAAATAGCTGAGTTCATAAAGAGGGTGGTCGTCGACGGAGAGAAGCCGGAAATTGTCCGTGAGGAGGTAGCCGAGTTCAGGAGGGAATACCAAAAGGTGCACTACTGCTTCAAGTCGATGACGGAAGCATACGAGTACATTGAGATACCCTAAAACACACTTTAACGTTAAGAAGCATTTTTGGTTGGGTGACGGCGGAGCTGCTAGCCCCCCTTCCTCCTTTTAAGAGACTCTCTTATGAAGGCTTTGTACACTGGGCTAGGGTTGTCAGGTCTGCTCTTAAATTCCGGGTGGAACTGCACCCCGACGATCCATCCGTCTTCAAGTTCTATTGCGTTGATTATTCTGCCTGTCTCGTCGTAGGCTGACACCTTCATCCCTGCTTCCTCGGCCTTTCTGGCGTACTCGGGAATTATATGGTATCTGTGCCTGAAGCGTTCAACTACGACGTCTTGCTTGTAGGCGTCCCACAGCTTCGTGCCCCTAACCAAGTACACTTTATGTCCTCCGAGACGCATGGTTCCGCCTTTATTCCTAAGTTTCCTTTGCTCCGGTAGAAGGTCGACGACAAGGTGGGGAGCACTTGGGTTAACCTCCGAGCTGTTAGCATTCTTTAAGCCGAGGATGCTCCTGCAGAAGGCTACGAAGAGAAGTTGCCCTCCAAAGCATATTCCTAGGTAGGGGATTCTCCGCTCTATTGCATACTCTGCAGAGAGGATCATCCCCTCCACGCCTCTCATTCCGAATCCTGGCGTTAGGAGGATGCCGTCAAAGTTCTCGAGGACTTCCACGCTGCCAGGGTCTTCCTCAAAGCTCGTGGTGTCTATCCATTCTATGCTTGGCTTGGCGCCGAGGCTGGCGGCGGCATGCCTAATTGCCTCGTTAATGCTTATGTAGCTGTCAACTATCTGAGTGTATTTTCCCGGCATAGCTATCCTAACAGTCTCCCTAGCGTTTTCGTATAGGGAGACGAGACGACTCCACTTTTCAAGGGAGGGCTTCCGTGGGGGGAGGGAGAGGATCTTGCACAGGTATTCTCCTAGCCTCTGCTCCTCAAAAAGGAGCGGCAACTTGTATATAACTTCCATGTTGGGGTTCGATATTACTGCTTCAGGGGGGACGTTGCAGTAGAGGCTAAGTTTCCTTCTAACGTCTTCCGACAGTGGCTCCTCCGACCTGCACACTATGATGTCTGGCTGAAGCCCCATTCCCTGAAGCGTCCTCACACTATGCTGGGTTGGCTTCGACTTTTGCTGCTGAACCGTCTCTAGGAAGGGAACGTAGGTCACGTGCACGAGGGCAGTGTTCCCTTTACCCTCCTCCAGCCTAAACTGCCTAATGGCTTCTAGGAAGGGCATTGCTTCTATGTCGCCGACCGTACCTCCTACTTCTATCAGCAGGATGTCCGGCTTTTTCTTCTCGGCGACACCTCTAATTCTCCTTTTGATCTCATCAGTTATGTGAGGGATGATTTGTATGGTTCTGCCTAAGAATTCTCCCCTTCTTTCCTGAAGGATAACCGTGAGATAGATTTGACCGGACGTTATGTTCTGCTCAGGTGAAATAAACTTCCCGAGGAAGCGCTCGTACGTCCCAAAGTCCTGGTCTATCTCGGAGATGGTGAGTTTGAATCCTTTAACCGGCCTGAACTCCCAGACCTCCTCCGTGATGTAAACCTCCCCGTGTTCTACGGGATTGAGCGTACCGGGGTCAACGTTAAGGTAGGGGTCTATTTTTATCACTTCAACATCATAGTTCCTAAACTGGAATAGCTTACCTATCGACGCGGTAGTGACGCCTTTACCTATACCAGACATTACACCTCCGGTCACCATGACGTACTTGGTCACCTATACCACCACTCCGGACAGGGGAACCGAGTTACGTAGGAAGAAAAACCTCCTCCACTATTTAAAGTTACCACGAGGAAGATATTAACATTAAAAGCATATAAAAGTAGATGAGCCCTCGGTAAGTGAGCGAGGGACGTGCGGTTT
>JAPDJY010000037.1:0-62400 GCA_029258835.1 Thermoproteota archaeon
CCTATGGCTTCCCCCTGGAGCTCACCGAGGAGATCGCCGGGGAAGCCGGGGTGAAGGTAGACAGAAAGGGGTTCGAGCGCAAGATGGAAGAGCAGCGGTCCCGCTCCCGCAGCGTGAGTGCCTATGACGGCGGGGCCACTTCCGAGGAAGTGGTGGCGGCCAGGGTCACCCCTTTCCTCGGCTACCGGACGCTGGAGGCCGAGGCGGAGCTCCTTGCCGTCCTGGACGGGGAGGGGAATGAGCTTCCCGCGGCTGAGGAGGGGGAGGCGCGGCTCGTCTTCTCCGCCACCCCGTTCTACGCCGAGGCCGGGGGACAGATCGCGGACACCGGCCGGGTGGAGAACCTGTCCCGCCCCGGCGTAGCGGAGGTGACCGACGTCCAGAGGTCCCCTCAGGGAACGCTCCATTTCGTCGAGGTAATGGAGGGCGAGTTCCGGCCGGGGGACAAGTGCCGCCTCGTGGTGGACGAAGCCCGCCGCCGGAGGATCGAGCGGGCCCACACCGCCACCCACCTCCTCCACGCCGCCCTGCGGAAGATCCTGGGGGAGCACGTGATCCAGGCCGGTTCCTGGGTGGGGCCGGAGGAGCTACGGTTCGACTTCACCCACTTTTCTGCTCTCACGGAGGAGGAGCTGGCGCAGGTAGAGCGAGAGGCCTTTCTACCAGTGCTCTCAGATATAGCACTAAAAATCCAGGAGATGGGTTTGGAGGAGGCCAAGGCCTACGGGGCCATCGCCCACTTCGAGGAGGAGTACCGGGGGAAGGAGCGGGTGCGGGTGGTGGAGGTGCCCGGGGTTTCCAAGGAGCTGTGTGGCGGAACGCACGTCAGGCGCACCGGCGAGATCGGCCCCATCGTGATCCTCGCCGAGGAGGCGGTTGCCGCCGGCACCCGGAGGATCCGGGCCCTGGTAGGGGAGCGGGCCCGGGCATACCTGGCCGCCCTGCGGGACGAGCGGCGGGGACTGGCCCGCCTGCTCAAGGTGCCGGAGGCGGAGGTAACGCAGGCGGTGGAGCGGCTGGCCGCCGAGGCCACCGCGCTCCGCAAGGAACTGGCCGCCTTGGAAGAGAAACTGGCCTCCCTGCAGGCCCTGGAACTCGTCTCCCGTGCCGAAGAGGTAGGAGGGGTGAAGCTCCTGGGGGCGGTGGTGGAAGGGGGGCCGGAGGCGGCCAAGCAATTGGTGGACCACCTAGCGGAGCGCCTGGGGCGGTGTGCGGTGATCCTGGGAACCAGGTCCGGCGACCGGGGAGTGGTAGTGGCCAAGGTAACCGACGAGCGGCTTCACGCCGGGGAGCTGGTGCAGGAGGCCGCCCAGGCGTTGGGCGGGAAGGGCGGCGGCCGCCCCACCTTCGCCCAGGGCGGCGGCCCGGACGTAGGGGCTTTACCTCAGGCGATCGAAGCGGCTTTGAGAATCGCCCGGGAGAAGCTCAGATAAGGCGGACCGGCATGCACACGTAGATGAACCCCTCGTCACCGGGGGCGATGTCCCCGGCGGGCTCGATCAGCCCAGCCCGATCGGGCTCGGATAGCCACAGCGCCACCTGCTCGGAGTCCATGCGCCTGAGGGCGTCGATCAGGTACTCGGCCTTGAACGCGATCTCGATGCCCTTGCCCGGGGCCTTCGCTAGGCGCACCCGCTCATGCCCCTCCCCCTTCTCCTTGGAAGCCGAGTGCACCTCCACCGCCGTTTCTTCCGGGCTGGCCTTGATGGTCACCGCCCCGGACTCCTCGGTGGCGGTGATCTCCAGGCGGCGCAGGGTGTCCAGGAACGCCTCGCGGGGCAAGAACAGGCCGATCTCGTTATCCCGCGGGATTACCCGTTCGAAATCCGGGAACTGCTCCTGAATCAGGCGACTGGAGAACAGTACTGGGCCGGCGGCGAAATGAAGCTGGCCGTCCTCCGCGTAAATCTCCACTTCCTCCGCCTCCACCGGGGACAGCACTCGCTGCAGGTCCCCCAGCACCTGGGCATCGACCAGGAACGAGGCCTCGTACCCCTCGGGCAACCCTTCCACCGGCACCCGCTTGATCGCCAGCCGATAGCCGTTGGTGGCGGCCAGCTTCAGCGTCCCGTCGCGGAACACCAGGTCCACGCCGGTGAGGGCGAGTCGGGTGGTCTCGGAGGCCTTGAGGGCGGCGAATGCGGTTTGGGAGATGGCCCTGAGGAAGGAAGGCAGCGGCAGCTTGCACAGGGGGGCGTCGCTGGGGCGAGTCAGTTCCGGGAAGTCGTCCGCGGCCATGGTGAGCAGGTCGAACACCGCCTCCCCGCATTGCAGCCGCACCTTCCCGTCCACTTCGGTGAGGCTCACCTGGTCGGCCTCTGGGAGGCGGGTCACTAGCTGGGCCAGCACTTGCCCCGGGCAAACCACCGTGCCCTCCCCGTCCACCTTGGCCGGAACTTGACACAGGATGGCCCGCTCCAAGTCGGTGGCCGCGAGTTCCATCCCTTCCGGTGTCCCCCGGAACCGGATCCCCCCCAGGATGGGCATGGAGGTCCGCCCGCCTAGGGCATGGCTGGTTGTCCTAACGCCGAACACCAAGTCCTCACGGCCACATACGATCTCCATCTTCCCTCCTCATCACCGAAACTTGACCGGGGCGGTCTACTCGCCCACCGCATGTTACCCGGGCAGGGGGAGGCGGGCCAGGATCTCCCGGCACACCTGCTCGGGGGGGCTGGTGGCATCGATCACATATCCCCGGGGGACAGAGCGGATGAGCTCAAGGTAAGCGGCCCTCACCTGGGTGAAGAACTCCAGCCCCTCCCCTTCGAACCTGTCCCTATCCCGGGTGCGCTGATAGGCGACCTGGGGAGGCAGATCCAGCAAGAACACGTAATCCGGCTCGAGCCCGCCGGTGGCAAGCTCGTTGAGCTGCCGCAACAGGGCCAGGTCCACCCCCCGGCCATAGCCTTGATAGGCCAAAGTGGACAAGGTGTAACGGGAGCAGAGCACCCATTTCCCTTCGTTTAGGGCAGGTCGAATCACGCGTTCCACGTGTTCATGTCGATCCGCCACCATGAGGAGGAGCTCCGTGAGGGGGCGGATGTCCCGGCGGGGGTCCAGAAGCAGCCGCCGCAGTTCCCGCCCCAGAGGAGTGCCGCCCGGCTCCCGGGTGGTGAGGTGGGGAATATTGTGGGCCGCCAGGTGCTCCGCCAGTAGCTTAAGCTGTGTCGACTTGCCGGAGGCGTCCGGGCCCTCCAGCACCACGAACAACGGCTTCACCCGTCCCTCCACACCAGTCCCACCGCCAACAACACCGCCCCCACCACCACCGCGGCGTCGGCCAAGTTGAACACGGGGAAGTGCGGCAGTTCCAGGAAGTCAAGCACGTATCCGTAGGCAAGTCGGTCGATGAAGTTCCCCCATGAAACATCCATCTTACTGGGAAGTCTCCCGTAAAATAAAATTAGATAAAGATTTTTTCACTCACATTATCCTTCGCAAGATGGCGACATAAAAATTAAAATGGGGAATTAGACCTAGCTGTTACTGCCTTAAAAGAAACGCAAATTTACGATTTTGTGGCGTCGCCATTCTCCTCTTCAATTATCATTGTTATGGGAACCTTGCCGCCATTAGATATAATGTTATAAAGCTCAATGACTTCTTCATGCGGTACACTGGTCTTTCTTCCAAAGAGGTATTGCTCCTGTATTTTTAAGAGAATCTTGCTTACGACAGGATCGTCCTTGTTGATATCTATCCCAGCTTCCCTCAGGACGAAAACTATGCTCTCTCTTCCCGTGGTCTCCCCTATAACTATCTTCTCTCTCAGACTACCCTCTCTCATTCCTACTTCCTCGGCTCTCACCCTTTCGTACAAAGACACGTCCCTGAGAACCCCGTGTGCATGTATCCCTGACTCATGACGGTAAATGTTCCTGCCGACTATAGGCGTGTTGGGTGGCAGCTTTATCCCTGAGGCTTTCTCTACGAACGCTGCCAACTCTGCCAATTTGCCGATCTTATACTTCCTTATGTTAAAGTGTTTGTACAGGTTGTATAGTAGTGCTTCAAGGGATGTGAAGCCGCCTCTCTCGCCTAGACGGCAGACGCTGGTGTCAAGCCATTTGGCGCCTGCCCTGAACGCTTCTATAGCGTTTCCTACAGCCATGCCCATGTCATCGTGCCCGTGAAACTCTATTGGAATCTTAACTTTCCTTTTCAGCTCCGAAATCACAGTATACGTTTCGTGTGGTATGAGTTCTCCAAGGGTGTCACAATACCTTATCCTGTCCGCTCCCGCATCGGCCACCGTGTTAGCGAACTCCACCAAGTATTCTGGCTCTGTGCCCACGCTCTTCTCCGCGTTAACGGAGACATAGAGTCCGTGATCCTTGGCGTAGGTTACGGCCTCACACATTGTCTCCATAATCTGCTCTTTCGTCATGCGAAGCTTCTTCTCCCTGTGCCCCTTCTCGGTGGCTATCGATAATGCCACCGCTCCAAAGTCAAGCCTTGTACCAATCGACTTCTCCAAGTCTCTTCGTAGTCCTCTATGCCAGACTAGGAGCTTGTCAGACAATCCCATCTTGTTTAGCTCCCTGATAAGGTAGTAGTCCTTTATTACGTATGAGGGGGAGAAGACTTCTATCTGGTCTACGCCTATTTCGTCGAGCATCCTAGCTATCTCGATGCACTCGTAAAGTGTTAAGTAGACACCTGGCATTTGCCGTCCGTCTCTGAGTGTAGTATCGCAAATATACACTTCGTCCATCTCTAGCACCTTTACATTTTTCAAGATAGAACATTACATAATTCCAAGTACGAGATATGGGATACATAGGAAATTCATTGTCTTATATTCTTTTCTCCAGCACCACAATACAAACGTCAACATTCAACTTCGACCGTAACCATGTCATAGGCAAGTTTAAACAATTTAAAAGGGTTTAAATGAAAGATGCAGAAAATATGACCCGGGTTTTATCGCACAAACAGTTAAGATGCTTGATGGCGAAAAATGGGGACTCGTCAACGTGGTCCAAGGTTAACTTGTTGGGTGGTCTTTCTGCCATTCCAATGTGGGCTGTTATCATCTCTACTCTCGTCGCCGTGGCTCTGTACACGTCTTCTCCGCTGAGACCGGCTTTCCTAGGGCTATTCAGGTTCGTCCTCCCGTCACTCTTTCCAGTAGCAACGCAAGGTACACTACTTTAGCCAGTATATCAGTGAGCTTGGAATAAGGCTATAGCTCCTACCCATCCAACTGTGGACTGATAGTTCAGGTGTATTGGATGCCCTCACTCCCTAGCCTACTTAAACTTTTGAGAAAAGCAGCCATCACGAAGGCGTTATCTTCGGCTTTGCTGCAGCCGTCGCTTGACCAGCATAGGCGCCTTCCCCATGTCGATTTCCCCCTTACGTAAGTCTTTCCGCGCCTTGCGAAACAGTTAAATATTTGGTAAGTGTCTGTGAGTGCTGGTCTGGCCACAGGGTGGCCTAATGGGGTGGAATCTTCAGGTGTGGGGCTCCGGGGCTACCCCGAAAGCCCCATCAGAGGCGTACGCCTCGATGACGGGGAAACGCCTGACAGACCAAAACCCACATCACCCATAAAAGCCTATCAAGCGTGAATCCCGCTTTCTTTGTGTTGTAGGCGTATCAACAGCCCTTCTCCGGCTGGGAACGTAAAAAAGCGCGTTCTTCCCGAAGGCCGTAGCATGCCATATTTCCTCTTCGCAGTAATTGACTTGACCTTCATAATCCTATGGATCCCGGCTCTGAAGGGTGACGTGTTCTTCTTCATCCTAGTATCATGGATTCCTGCAGGGTGCAGATGCTACTGAAACGCAACGTGACAGAGGTATAGCTGGTACTAGTTAACAGTTTAAAAAGAGAAAGAAGAAAGTTTCGCGGGACGCAGCCTTTCTCCTAAGGTTTTCCCTTTTTATTGCAAAAGCTATTCCCTAGAGGAATTAGGATTCGCACTAATGAATTATATTTAAGTGAAAAAACTCGCGTTTATTAACTGCTACACGTGGTTAGATTTGGAGGGAACGGAATGGCTTCTGGCTTCGATTTCGAGGGGAGATTAAGAAGGATTCGATCTTTAATGGAAGAGGAAGACGTAGATGTTCTGGTTGCCACTAGGCTTATGAGCGTCTGCTACGTTTCTGGCGCGTTCATCCCGTACAGGGCAGCAGCCATGATACCGAGGGAAGGAGATGTTGAACTGTACCCTTCACTCATTGAATCAGAGCGTATAAGAGAAGAGTCGTGGATAAAAAATATAAATCCTTGGGCTCCGATACCCGGGCTAAACTGGACCGAGCAAGTTGCTGAGAGGATCAAGGCGTTAGGGCTTGAAAAAGCGAGGATTGGTGTTGAATCGGAAATAACTCCTAGGCTGATCGAGGGCGTAATAACCCATGCCGAGCTAAGCATGTTACAAGAGAAGCTTCCAGACGCCAAATTTGTGAACGCATCAAGGGTTATGAATGAAGCGGTGGTCGTTAAGGAACCGGCTGAAATTGAAAGGATGAGGAAGGCAGCCGACATTGTTGATGCTGGAATAAAAGCCTCGCTTAAAGCGTTAAAGGTTGGTGTAACGGAGACGGCGGTCGTCGGAGCCGGGGAAAAGGCCATGCGTGAACTCGGCTCAATGTGGAACTGGCCCATTACAGGAGGCGACGAGATATCATCAGGTTATCGAGGCGGATACTCGAGGTGTGGCTGCACTCCCCCCTCAAACAAGACAATTAAAGAAGGAGAAATAGTTATGATCGACCTGCACGCAACGTATGACCTATACTACTCGGATTTATCGTTTAACGTCGTCATGGGGAAAGCCAACCAGGAGCAGAGGAAAATGATAGAAACGTTCGTCGAGCTATCATATACCCTCCTCGACAACGTCGCCCCCGGAGTGAGGATAGGAGAAGTCGCTCAGAAAGTTATGGATAAGCTCAGCAAGACAGAGTACGCCCCTCACACTCCACCGGTATTTGGGCATGGAATAGGAATAGTTGGTCATGAATGGTACCCGCCCATAGCCCCGTTCGAGCCATGGACGAAATATGAGCTTAAAGAGGGGATGGTGGAAGAACTCTACCTCCAGATAAACAAGCCTGGGGTCGGAGGGCTAAGGCTGGAGGTTCCCGTGCTGATAACTGGGAGAGGGTGCGAAAAGCTTACGAAAACCCCGATAGAGCCGGCTGAGCTACCCGTGTAGCCCCCTCCTGCCCTTAATCTCCATCAAATCAACTGCAAAACCTTTAACTAGCCTACCATCTCTAAAACGCGAAATCGGCTTAACTTGCGCGTCCTTCCGGATTTAACTGAAGATTAAATCCTTAGGTCTCCTCGTTAGAACCTTTGCCCCTCTTTTCTCGACGACAACCATGTCCTCTACTCGTACCCCTCCAACACGGAGAATGTACACTCCGGGTTCAACGGTGAAAACCATGCCCTCTTTAAGCTTTGCCTCACTCACCGGGGAAATGTGAGGTAGTTCGTGCACGTCTAACCCTACCCCATGCCCTAGACTGTGGGTGAAGCACTCCCCGTACCCCCTCTCCTCCAGAATACTCCTAGCCGCGCGGTCTACTTCTTTGGCGCTAACACCGGGCTTGACAGCATTTACAGCTGCCTCTTGGGCTTCAATGACCGCGGTTAGCATTTCCACCTTCTCCTTCCCTCCTCCAAGAACAACAGTTCTCGTAACGTCTGAGCAGTAGCCGCCGTACTTCGCCCCTAAATCTATTACTACAAGGTCCCCCTTCCTGATCCTGCGTGTGCTGCAGGTGGCGTGAGGGTTTGCCCCCCTCTTACCGGATGCAACTATGGTGTCGAAGGGGAACCCTTCAGCCCCCGCCCTCCTCATAGCGTACTCTGCCTCAGCAGCCACCTCACACTCTCTAACGCCAACGTCCACCATACCCACTGCAGCCTCCAGCCCCCTCTCAGCTATCTTGGCAGCCCTAACAATCCTCTCAAGCTCCCCCTTCGACTTAACGCTTCTAACCCTCATCATCACGTCTGAACTTTCAAAGGAAACATGTGGAAGCTCCTCCCTAAACCTAGACAGCAACCCTGACTCTAACGAGTCCTCAACCATAACCCTCCCAAGCCTCCCCCCTGCAACCTCCCTAAGCTTCCTAGCGTATCCCCCCTCCCCCGCAACCTCCACCCTAACCTTACAATTCTCCCTAGCAAGCTCCGCGTCTCCCCGGGAAACCACAAGCACAACCTCCCCCCTCTTAGGAACAAAAAGAAGAGCAGGAAACCCTGGGGTAAACCCTATAACATACCCTATGTTTTTCGGGTTCACCAAGAGAAAACCGTCATATTCGCCCATCATCTCCCTCAAAACGTTGACGCGCATCCTCGCACCCACCTAACAAAGACGAAAACATAAAAATAAAATAAGCGTTCCCTAACGGGGAACAGCGAGAAACGCTAACCAGAGGAGCCTCGAAACACGTAAACGTCCCCAAGCAGCTTAACATGCTGAAGGTGGCCCACATGCTCACCGTAGCCGTAGGATCCCAAAACCCTGTAAAAGTAGACGCCGTCAGGTCCGTCATGGGCAGGCTAATAGGCAAGGTAAAGGTAACTCCCGTTAAAGTAGACCCGAAAGTACCAAGCCAACCCATCGGAGTGGAGCAAACCCTGAGAGGAGCCATAAACCGCGCCTCCCTAGCGCTAGAAAAAACAGGCGCAGACCTAGGCGTCGGAATAGAAGCAGGACTCATCGAGTTCCCCCAAACAAAAACCGGATACATGGACTTCCAGTACTGCGCCATAACAGACAGGGAGGGGTGGACAACACTAGGCTGCGGTCCAGGCTTCGAATACCCGCCACATGTAATCCAAGCAGTCTTCACGAGGAAAATCGAGGTAGGAGTGGCGATGATGGAGCTTACAGGCATCAAGGACCTAGGAAGAAAACAAGGAGCTATAGGCTACCTCACCCACGGCGTCATACCAAGGAAAAAGCTAACCGAAATATCAGTCATAATGGCAATGATACCACGAATAAACAAGCAACTCTACACCACAACCAACACACCACTAAAGAAAAAAGCAACCCAAAAGAAAACTTAAAAACAGCCCGGCCCTCTAAAACCTAAATTAACTGCGCGATCTTTTCAGCAGCCCTCTTCATGTAAAGCCTAAGAACCCCCAGATTAGCATCCTTAGTCGCACTAGCCGTTATCACGGCATTCGGGCCAGCACCCATAACCAGAATGTACCCGTCACTACCCCTAACATAAACCTCATCCACAATCCCCTTCTCAAACTCCTGAACAGCCCTCTCACCCAGACTAAGAATCGCCGCAGTAATAGCCGCCAACCTCACATCATCAATCTCCGGAGGAAGACTAGCCGCAATAGGCAACCCCTCAACACTAACCACAGCCGCCCCCTCAATTTGAGGAACATTCTCATGCAACTCCCTCAACACATTCTCAATCTCCTCGTTCTTGCCAAGCAGCATCCACATACCACCTCAAACACCACTTCAAACAAAAACCCAAGCAACACCAAAACCCTTACATCTTACTCTTACTTACATCTTATAAAGCCTCTTCAAAAGCACCTCCCTGGCAATAGCCTGAAAGGCCCTCTTAACGCCCAAACCCTTAATAGCAATCGACTCGTAAATTGGAAAACCGTCAACACCAAGAGCCTCCACAAGCTCCTGCCTAGGCATCGCATCAGGCAAATCCCTTTTATTAAGCAAGACAACCATTGGTATCTCCTTACCAAGCTTATCCCCCAAAAACCCCCTAAGCTCCTCCAAGCTCTCAATGTTATTCTGAAGCTGCCTCCTCGACGAATCAACCACAAATATCAACCCATCCGCCCCCTGAAGAACTATCTTACGCTGATGCCTATGCCTCCTCTGACCAGCCACAGTGAACACGTCAAAAACCACCTTACCAGTAGCTGAGATCGGCGTGTAGTCAAAGTATAATGTGCGTCCTGTCGGGTCTTCCACCGAGGTGAATCCCCCCTTAGTTAGCCCGGTGACCTCGTCATAGATCCAGCGTAAGCACGTAGTCTTCCCGCTCAGGCTAGGGCCGACATATACTATTTTAAAATGTATCCGTCCCTCCGCATCCTTTCTCAAGGCTTACACGTCTCCTTCTCTTTTTTAGGGCTGGAGGGTTTGAGAGGGCGTTATTACACTTTTTCCAGTTCTCCGAATGCTGCTTTCAGCTCTTCCTCTTCTTCTCCTTCTGTTAATGGTACTACTGGTTTCTCGGCTAGGAACTCGTCTAGGATTACTTTTAGCTGTTCTGACGCTTTCTTCATGAGCAGCCTTACCATTCCTATGTTTACCGTTTCATCCGTTATGACGCATAGGATTCCTTTCCCGCAGCTCGCCGCGAAGATTTTCCCGTGCTCAAACTCGGATGTTACTATTTGGAGTTCTCCTAGCTCTAGTCCTTTCCCCTGTTCTTCGCTTGCACAGTAGACCGCTGAGGCTATGGCTCCTATCCCGTCTACGTCTACTTTAAAATAGCTGAACCGCGTCGTATATGCTATGGTTAAACCCGTCCTGTCGACCAGGATTACCTTTTTAATGCCGCTCTCCGCCTTGATCACTTCGGCTAGTACGCGTTCGAACGCCTTAACATCTACTGCCATTTGGGTTTCCTCCAACTTGACGTCCTTTTAATTGTAAAGTTTTTTCGCATATATTTGGTTTTCGCACAGTTGTTTTTGTATTGTTTCTGCTGTTTCTTGGATCTTGATTTATTCTTCTTTTTCTCTTAGTACTATTAGTACGAATTCTTGTTCGGGTGCTATTTGGATTTCGCTTTTGCCTGCGTCGAGGGTGAGGAATTTTAGTCCTTCTTCTCCCATTTCTTTTATGACGCTTCTTGCTTTTCCCACGAGGGATGTTACGAGGGCTGCTATTGTCTCCGTCTTTTGGGGGTCGAGCGTTGTGCTTATCGGTAGCCCTTCGCTGCTTGTGACGACTACTCCCTTTACTCCGGGGTGTTTCTGGAGTTCTTGAAGTGTTTTCTGGAAAACTTTTGAGCTTATCATTTTTAATCCCCTTGCCGCTCTTTCTTTGATATCATTTTAGGACTTTATGGGATTTAAAGGCTTTCGTCAGGTGCTTCTCCGGGGGTTGATGGGTTTTGCGTGCTTGTTCTTCTTTTCGTGCTGTGCGTGGCTGGTTGTTTCTGCTCGCTTCTCCCTTGGCTTGCTTCCTGGAGCGTTACTTCATGTTTGGCCTTGACTATGGTGTTTGACGGTACATTGGCTGCTACCACGATGCCTGGGGCTATTAGGCTGTTTGCCCCTATGGTTACGCCGGGCATTATCATTACTCCGATTCCTGTTTTCACGTTGTCCCCTATCACTGCGCCCATCTTCCTTCTCTTGGTGTCGACCTTTCTGCCTTTAACGGTGGCTGTTACGTTCCTTTCGTCGAGCCTCAGATTTGCTGTTATGGTGCCCGCTCCAAGGTTCACGTTTTCTCCTATTATGCTGTCTCCCACGTAGGAGAGGTGGGCTACGTTTGTCCTGCTCATTATGATCGAGTTTTTCACTTCGCATGCGTTCCCTATATGGCAGCTGTCACCTATGACCGTGTAGGGTCTAACGTAGCAGTTTGGCCCTATGACCGCGTTTTCCCCTATGTGTACTGGCCCCTCTATGTATGCTCCCGCCCTCACTATGGTTCCCCTCCCAACCATGACGGGTGGATGTATGACGACTCCCTTTTCAATTCTGGCTTCTTCGACGACGACCCTCCTCTCTCCCTCATGCTTCTTCATTAGTTCCTCGTTTGCGGTGAGGAGGTCCCAAGGGTAGCCTACATCTAGCCACCAGCCTTCTATTCTGTAGGGTATTATTTCTCCGCCTTCATCTATTATTTTCTGAATGGCATCCGTTATCTCGTATTCTCCTCTCTCTGAAAGAGGGACTTCTCTTAAAGAGTTGAACACCTCGCTGCTGAAAACGTAAATGCCTGCGTTAACTAGGTTGCTGCCTACCTTGACGGTGGGCTTCTCAACCACCCTAACTATTTTCTCTCCCTTAACCTCGACCACACCGTAGCTTGAAGGGTCAGCGACCTCGGCGAGAGCCATCACATGGCTCCCATGCTTACGGAACGCCTTAACCGCTTCGCCATAGTTTTCCCCCTCGGTTAGGACGTCTCCGTTCACGAGGATGAAGTCTTCACCTCCCACAAACTCCTCCGCTAGGCTGGCTGCATGCGCCGTTCCCAGGGGCTTTTCCTGAACGATGTACTCCACCTTTAAGCCGAGCCGTCCTCCATCACCTACGGCCTCAACCACCTTATCTTTATGTCTTCCCACCACTACAGCGGCTTCCGTCACACCGCCCCTTTTCAGCATTGATAGTATGTGCTCTAGGATCGGCTTCCCAGCCACGGGGAGAAGCGGCTTGGGACGCGTATGCGTCAAAGGGTACATTCGAGTTCCTTCCCCAGCGGCTAAAACCACCGCCTTCAACGGGGCACCACCAGCCGAAAACCTTTAGCTTTGCCTTCTCATTGTTCGCTTCCTCATCATGTTTCCACCTACTCAGGGATGAACTTTTTGCAGGGATCCTCCCTGAGAACCCTTTCCAGCTCGGAGATCGTTAGGCCCTTGACCTCGTCCCCGAAGACCTCGCACTTCTCCCTTAACCCTCGCTCCTCTGGGGGGCGAACTACAACCTCAACGGTAATCCCCTCAGCGGTCTTAAGGTAAACGTGAACATACTTCCTCACCTTCTCCTTCCCCGCCTCCTTAACCCGGACGACCTCGCCGCTTCCCTTCGCTTTCTCCACGACTTCCTGGGGGTCTTCAGCGTAAACTCTAATGTCTATGTCACTTCCCTCCCTAGCTGTCCCCCTCCAGACCGAGCCGACGAGCACAGGGTTAAACTCCCTCAACGCCTTCATCACCCTTAACGCTTCAAGTCTGAGCTTCACCATCATCCTCCTTCTCCCTTCTCCCTCTAGGAGGTCCGCGAGCCTGTCTAGTTCAACAGCTACCTCCCTGTTGCTTGGGAGGACGCTGACCCCTAGGTTTTCAGCCGCTTGACGCTTTGCCTCGTAATACTCTGAAGCAAACCTGAAGTAGAGAAGGCGAGCTGCCTCCCTAGCAACATGCCTCCTCTTACTCGAGGAATACCTCAAGTAAACCCCCTGACAACTTGGAACTCCAGCGAAAAATTTCTTTCCCTAATAAGCCGTGAGCCCTTATTGTGGCGCCCCCTCAACGTGCTACTTTTATAAGTTAGAATCTTATTTGTTACGCCGCTCAGGAGGTGAAGCCCTTGACGTATCAGAACATAATACTCGAAAAGGATGGATACGTTGCGAGAATAATACTTAACAGGCCGAACCGGCTTAACGCCTTAAACCCGGACTTGATGATGGAGCTTGAAAGAGCACTGGAGGAAGTCCAGAACGATAAGGATGTCCGAGTTCTAGTGATCACGGGTGCAGGAAAGGCTTTCTCTGCTGGCGCGGACGTGACGGTGATGAAGGATGCAACACCCCTTCAGGCAAGGTCATTCTCACAGCTTGGGCAGAGAGTTCTAATGAAACTGGAAAACCTAGAGATTCCGGTGATAGCTGCGATAAACGGCTACGCTCTAGGTGGAGGATGCGAGATAGCCCTGGCATGTGACATTAGAATTGCAAGCGAGAAAGCGCAGCTTGGCCAGCCGGAAATCAACCTAGGGATCATTCCCGGATGGGGTGGATGCATCCGCCTTCCAAGGATTGTTGGTTCGGCTAAGGCGCTCGAAATAATCCTAACAGGAGACCGGATAAGCGCTCAGGAGGCGCTTCAAGTAGGCTTAGTCAACATGATCGTTCCAGAAGACCAGCTTGAAAAAGCAGTAAAGGAGCTGGCTGACAAGCTTGCAAGCAAACCCCCCGTAGCAGTGAAACTAGCTAAAAGTGTAGTCAAGAAGGGGTTGGAGTCAAGCTTGAAGTCTGGCATGAACCTCGAGTCGTCCGCCTTCAGCATATGCTTCGCCACCGAAGACCAGAAGGAAGGCGTAAAGGCATTCTTGGAGAAGCGTAAACCACAATTCAAGGGAGAGTAGTTATGGAAACCCCCCTTCCACCATGCTCTTTTTCTTAACTAGGAAAACCTGTGATGATACTCGATTACGTAACTTTTAAAAAGTTTCCCGTATATCTGGCTAATCAGCTAAGCCGGGGTGGCCGAGTGGCGAGCCCCATCTAGAGGGTGCCAAGCGGCAGGCTGCAGACCTGCTCTACCGGGGTTCAAAACCGTTAACGGTGAAACTCCCTGCCCCGGCTCCACTACTTCTCCAATTTTTGTGAGATGAGACGTATGCCCTTCCTGATCCCCCCTGACGTCGTCGATAAGATCACTTCTGCTGTAGATGACCTCATAACTCTCTGGTCTATCATCCGCAGGTCGTCTCCAAGCCACGTGCTTAACGGAGACGAGGAAAAATCGTTTATTGAACGTTTAAAGCGCGCCTCTCTGCGCCTCTCAGAAGCTCTGGAAAGGCTGGACGTTAAAGAGTCTGGTTTAGAGGGTCTTGAAAGCTCTCTCTCCACCCTCTCCCCGCATACCACGCTAATACTGGTGGCTTCTCCTTCCCTGCGTAAGAAACTTTTAGGCATGGGCATCCCGCGTAGCAGGGTGCTGGCCATTGGAGGGCCGCTGACGGTTGACGATATGAAAAAGCTTAACCCGGACATTTCAGACCAAGCTGTGAAGGGTTTAGAGGCTCGCATAGAAAGATTTTGGAGAGATCTCGAACGAAGAGCAAAGGAGATAAAGGATGTAATTCTCCTTCTGGGTGAAGGTAAGCGTGCCGATGACATGATAGCTAGACGTTCAAGCCTCATATCTGAAAGGACGGGGGTCAACGTTAGGGTTATCCGTTTAAAACGGTTTGACGACCCGTCACTAAAAGTCCTTCTCAGATTTTTTGGAGGGTGAAGGGTGTTGCCGTTTAGCCCTTATGCCACCTCACGCTACTTGAACCTTACAAGGACGACCGAAATGAACATGATAAACCTTAACCCCATCCAGAGCGGTGGCAGAGCCGGAGACTATCCTGGAGTCGTTAAAGCGGTGCTAGAATTCATCGACGGCTACAGCACATGCGACTACTGCATAAAGGGGAGGCTCGACGAGATCGAAACACCCCCACTAAGCGACTTTCACGCGGATCTGGCATCCTTCATAGACATGGACGAGGTTCGCTTGCTCCCAGGATGCAGACAAGCACAATTTGCAGCCTTCCACAGCCTAGCTGAACCAGGAGACTACGTGGTCGTAGATTCCTTATCCCACTATTCAACTTATTTGGCTGCCGAAAGAGCTAGGTTGAACATCGTCGAGGTTCCGCATAGCGGACACCCTCACTTCGAAATCAACCCTGAACTTTACGCTGAGAAGATCGAGGAGGTTAAGCGTTCCACGGGTAAGCTGCCTGCAGTAGTCTTCCTAACGCACGTTGACTACTCATATGGGAACTTGAATGATGCAAAGGAGGTCGGGAAAATAGCCCGTGAGTACGGGGTGCCGTTCATGTTGAACTGCGCGTATACTATTGGTAGGATGCCTGTCTCGGGAAAATCTCTTCATGCTGACATCGTAACAGCCTCTCTCCACAAGTCTTTCGCATCTCCCGCCCCCTCCGGCATTCTAGCAGCCAACGGCGAATACGCGGAGAGAATTTTCGTGAAATCAGAGGTTAAAGGGGACTGGAGTGGCAGGTCGTTCCCAAATAAGGAGGTGGAGCTTCTGGGTTGCACCCTGCCCGGCTGCGTAGCAGTGGGGGTTATGGCAGCTTTCCCCTATGTCGTGAAGCGGGTGGAAAAATGGGAAGAGGAGGTGAAGAAGGCACGCTACTTTTCCTCCCAGCTGACCAGGATTGAAGGGGTCGCCCAGCTTGGCCAGGTACCTCACAACCACGACCTCCTCCACTTTGAAAGCCCAAGCTTCTTCGACGTTGCCCGGCGCCATCCACGGAAAGGCTTCTTCCTTTACGATGAGCTCAGAGCTAGGGGGGTTGTAGGGGTTCAACCCGGCCTTTCGAAATCATGGAAGGTTTCAACCTACGGTCAGAGCTGGGAAAACGTTAAAGCCGCTGCACAAGCCTTCCTTGACATAGCGGAAAAGTACGGCGTCTCCGTTCTTTAACGTTTTTATGCTGAGTTATGCATGTATATGCTGCATTTTAGAAAAGTTTATTAAACGATCATTAATGATTTTAATGGGCTTACCCTCAGCCCTCCTGAAAGGGGAAACTGAGGGAAGAAGGTGATTTAAGGGATGTTTTGCCCTAAAGATGGCTCACTTATGGTTCCGAAAAGGAAAGATGGTAAGACCGTTTTAGTGTGCAAGAGATGTGGGTACGAGGAAAAGGCGGCGGACGAGAAAAAGTATAAACTCGTTGTTAAAATCCCCCACACGACAAAGGATAAAACAGCAGTTGTCGAAGAGGAAATAGGAATACCTCTTAGAAGAGACGAGGAAGAAAGGGAGGAGCTCCGCCGGCAAACTCTAGAGTTCCTCGTTGAAGAAGGAGAAAGCTAACCCTTACTTTCCCTCCAACATTTATTCTTTTTATTCTTTTTCTCCCCTTTTAACTGGCTACGGTGATGCACGTGACGCTTCACAAAGGAAAATTACTTGAAAAGATAAGGGACTGTATCGTACTCCTCAATGGCGGCGAACTTGAAGAGCTAATCAGGGAAGCTTTAACTGAGGGAATACCGCCATTAGAAATCCTGAATGCAATGTCAGCTGGAATGGATGAGGTGGGAAAGAAGTATGAAAGCCAAGAATACTTTTTAAGCGAACTTATTTTCAGCGGGGAGATATTTAAGAAAGGAATGGCCCTCCTAGAACCACACTTGAAGGGGGGAGATAGCCCCCCTAGAGGAGTTGTTGTGGTTGGAACGATCGCGAACGATCTCCATGACATAGGGAAAAACATTTTTCTAACGCTCCTCATGGCCGCCGGATTTAAAGTGGTGGATCTGGGGGTGGATGTCCCACCAGAAAAGTTCGTTGAGGCGATTAAAGAGAATCACGCCGAAATTCTTGGAATTTCGGCTCTTCTAACAGCTACAGCACCTGGAATACGAGAAGTAATAAGGCTGCTAGAAGAAAATAATCTGCGTGGACGCGTTAAGGTTATCGTCGGGGGGGCTGCTTTAACACGTGAAATGGCTGAGGAGTTCGGAGCCGACGCTTACGCCAAGACAGCTGTAGAAGGCGTTGAAATATGTAAGAGATGGGTTGAAGGGTAACACCTCCTGCAGCAGCTATCCTCCCTTTTTACTCTTTACGGTTGACCCGAACGCCTCACCCACCTCTTTAAACATTTCAAAGAATTCTTTTGGAACCACGTACTTCTTAGCCGCCCCCTCACCGATCCTGTTCAACGTTTCCAAGTACTGAAGCGTCATGGTTTTCTCGTCAATCTTCCTAGCAACGTTCATTATTCTCTCTAAAGACTGAGCGAATCCTTCTGCTCGAAGTATTGCCGCCTGCTTACTCCCCTCCGCTCTAATGGTGAACGCCTTCCTTTTCGCCTCCGCCCTTGTAACCATCGCCCTCTTTTCGCCCTCTGCTACAAGTATTGATGCCTCCCTTTTACCATCAGCTTGCGCCACGGTCGCCCTCCTAATCCTTTCAGCCTCCATCTGCCTTATCATCGCGTCCAGAACGGTTGGCGGAGGCAAAATCTCTCGTATTTCAACACCTGTAACCTTAACCCCCCACCTCTCCGTTACCTCATCGAGCTTCTCTTGGAGGACGGCGTTTATGTGCTCCCTCTCGGCAAGCACTCCATCCAAGTTTATGTCCCCCACCACCGACCTGAGGGTTGTCTGAGCTATTCCCACCGCTGCAAGCCTCCAGTTTGCAACCTTAAGGACAGAGTCGAGAGGGTCGACAACCTTATGGTAGATTATCACGTCTATGTCAACCGGAGCATTATCTCTCGTTATACATCTCTGATGAGGCACTTCAAAGTAGTCCTCCCTAAGATCCACCTTAACCATCCTATCAATAATGGGTATCAGGTAGACGATTCCTGGGCCTTTAACGTTTGGAAGAGCTCTTCCAAGCCTAAATACAATACCTCTCTCGTACTCCCTTAAAATCCTTAAACCACTAAGCAAGATCAACGCCACGAAAAAAAGGATCACCACTAGAGCCATGAGGAAAGGTGTCTCAGCAATCCCTTCTTGAAGAGGCAAAAGCAACATTTACCCCTCCTTCTTGAAGAAGGAAGCCTTCCATCCTTAAGAACATTTCCCATTTACTATCTTCCACCATTCTTGCTTCTTTCCAGCATCAAGCTCCCATCACATAACACCATATAAGTATCATAAGTATCTTTTTTAAAGAATGAAGTTAAAGAGTAAAGGTAAAGAATAAAATTCAAAGGGAGATGCGTCTTCACTTGTCTAAGAGTGAGGGAGAGAATTGTTTTTCATAGAGGTTGCTGGGCGCGAAGAAGACGTATATGTTGTTGATGTTGACGCGCAGGTTGGCGTCGGGTCTGGCGCCATAAGCAAGTCCTATAGCATAGATGAAATACATGACTTAGCTAGGATGCTTGAAGGAGACCTAGCCATCAAAAGCGCCTCCCTTAAACATCCAATCGTAAGGTTCAGCTCAAGCTTCTTCTTCGAGCTTAGGGAAGATGTAAGTAAGAGAAGCCGCCTCGTAGATGAATTCTTCATTTCACCTTTCGTTACTAAAATTGCCAGTGGTGGAGGGGACGTAGAATACATAGTTGAAGAGGTTACTAGAAATAACGAACTTGTGTTACGATGGCAGAAAAATGTAAAATTCTTTAACTTTTCCTCTTTCCGCTACATCCTCCCGGGCGAAGTACCGGATGTCCCCTACCTTGTCCTAGAAGGGTACAGGGGGGCAAGAGTTAAAATCGTTGACTCACCATGGTTCACGACTCTCTACTCTGACCTCTCTTATGTTAGGATGCCCCTGATCGTAGAGGTTTTCAGCAGGAGGGGGCTTGACCAACTTGAAAGGTTTGTTGAGGGTAACGAGGTCGGCGGTAAGCTTGAAAACCCTGTGATCGTGATCCCCTACATTAAAGAGACCATAAGACCAGAACTTTACGGTTTCATGGGCGTCGGAAACGTCTTCCTCTCCCTCTCCCCAATGCCTCTAACCTTCGTAAAGCAAGTTATTTACAGTTTAAGTGAAATGGAAAAGGAGTGGTTTAAGCGCCTCGTCTTCGGAACAGGCTTCCCTTACTCCAGCGTTAAGGACGTTGCAAAAACGATCCTGTTCTTTTTAAGTGAGGACTTCCCCGGCGGACTGAGGGAGCTTAGGTGGATTATGGGGTTAAACGCCGTCTCCCTCCTCCCCCCCAAAGCGGATCGAAGAGGCGGCGTCGAACAAGAGGACAGATGCTTCATGGTCGATGCTAAAGTTTCTAAAAAGTTTCTTTCATCTTTTAAAGACGTGATGACGCATGCTTTAAAAAGGGAGTCTATAGCAGTAACCGCATGTGACTACTTAATAGACATGCATCAAGAAAAAGTGGACTTGGGAAAGTGCTTCATCAACCTTGCTTCCACGAGAGGCGAGAAGAAGGTGGGAAACATACTTGTTTTAGATGGCCGCGACACTTCATCACCACTAATGCTACTCTTGCTAAAACTCGAAACAGTCAGAAAAATCAGAAGCAGGTTTACCGAAGACATAGCTAAAACGCCTGAAATCAGAAGCGCGATATCACGTGCCGTAAAGGTTTTATCAGAGGAAGACGCCGAGCTAACTCTACAGGAACTCATCAATCACTTTAAAGATACAAGTCTAATCAGCCATGAGGACGTAAACTTATTTACAATTCACACCTTTCAACTTGGCAGGAAAGTGGCTCAAATGAATGACCAAGACATGCGGCTACTAAACCTTAAAAACGGCGACTTAGCATTGGTTAGGGTAACCCTAACCGGAGACTGGTATGTTGTCCCGGTCGCATCGGGAGAAGACGTTCTCGGAGGAGAACTTCACGTAGACGAAGGAGTAATCAACAACTGGTATGTTTTTGATGGCGACACTGTACATGTTGAAAAGTTTGAGGGAAACGTGCCAATGTTAGAAGAAGTCAGCTTCGTGGTCGAGGAGAATGAGGGGAGAATAGGCAACGTTGAGGAGGTTCTCGAAGACGCCCTAGACGGTATCATAGTCGGCAAAAACTCTAGGTTTGTCTTACCTGAAACAGAAAGGATACCTCCTGTAGCGATCGTAGCCAGCATGGACCCAGAGTTTTCCACAGTCGGATTAGTTAAGAAAGGGAAGACAAGGGTGCGTGTCGTCTCAAAGTCCGCCTTAAAACCATATAATATGATTTTCGCCATAGACCTCTCAGAAAACATGGGTAAAGGATCTTTACCTCTTAAAGACCGAGGCTTGCTCAACGAATTGAAGTCTCTTGCACCTTCAAGGATAGACCTATTAGAGGGCGAATTTATTAGACGGAACATAGGTGCTGCCCTTATATCCTGTTGCCTGCTTACAAGGGCAGCCAAGCTAAGCCGTCTACGTAAGATATTCTCTATAACGTACTCGAAGGAGGCAAGCTTATTCTCAATCCTTGAACGGCGAAGGATATCTCCCTACTTAGAGCTAACCCCGCAAAAGAAAAACATCGTGTTGAAGGTTTTATCATCACATATATTTGACAAGTGTAGGGAGCCGGGAGTGGGAAAGGGGGACCTAACTGGAGCCTTAGAAAAAATAAGAGAAATATTAGAGAACTTAAAGGAAAGTAACCCAGTAGTGGTCCTCTTCATGATCCCCCAGGAAAATGTTGATGAAACGCTTAAAGCAGTTTCCCCATTAAAAAATGACAGCCGCGTCAGATCCGCTTTGGTATGTCTAGGAGGTGACGGTGTTCAAGAGGTTGAAGAAGGGAATTGTATTTACGTGAATGAAATCAGCGTAGCCGCCCTTGATCGGCTAGTAGACATGATTCTCGGCCTGATAGAATAAACGGTGATCCAGTTTAGTGGCTTTCATACGATGTTGCTTACTAAAGAAAAGTTTATCCAACTGTTCATGCATATTAACTTTAGAGCCATCTTGTGTGGGTTGAATATGTCAAGCGGCTCTGAAGTAGAATTTGAACCCTGGAGTCGAAGGTCAATCATTGCTGGAAGCTCCTACGCCGTCCAGATAGGGAAGGTTAATGGTGAGTGGGCTGTTTGCATCTACAGAGGGAGAGAGGTTGTAGGAGTTAGAAAAACAGGTACGCTCGACATCAACGTTCTTACCTCTGTGGTTTACAATAGCATGGCGCTTCCAATGTCACATTACAGCATAATGAGAGCCCTAAGTAACTTAATAGTGGAAGCTAAAACTAGAAATCGGCCTATAACGGCTGAAGCCCCCCCAAGACCCGCCTCAGAGCCTGCTCCTCAGCCTCCTTCACAGCTAGGGGAGGCGGCTGCCGCCGTTCAGCCGCAACCATTAGAGCAAACAGCGGATGTGCAGCCTCCACCAGCTCCTAAAATTAAGATCGAAGAGGCGGAAGGGGAAGCGCCTAGTCCCGTGGCCGAAGTTAGCGAAGGCATGGAGTCTGTTGGGGAAAGCTTTTACGAGTTCTTTAAAAGAAGCGAGCTTATTGAGGAAGAAACCAAAGCTGCTGAGCAGCTGGTTGAGGAGGAAACTGGAAAAATAGAGCTTAAATTAGAGGACATCCCTCTTCCGGAAAGGTGGAATAGGAGTATTTCGAGCCTTCTCCTTCTCTGGGGTATTTCGGTCTCGTTCATCATGGAGAAAACAAAGAAGAAGGCTGATGAATTGTGGAGCTACTACAGGGATCTGATTAGGAAGTCTTGGAGTAAGGTGAAAGAGAAAAGCTTTGAAAATGTGGTGAAGCTCTTCATGCATCAGTGCCGGTTGATAGGTGCAGAATACGATGTTAAAGAGTTTACGAGCAGAAGCTTCAAGGCGGAAATAAAATGTTTAGGGTCAGCGTTTAAGGAGAGATATAAGGGACTCCTCAATCTTCCGTCAGAGTTCCCATGCATAATATGTAAAATGCGAGGCGAGGAAATAGGGAAGCTATATGGTTTCACCGTCACCGTCGACGAGGCAGATGGTGGATGTAAAGTGAGGATGCAGGCTCCTCCCAAGGAGAGAGGCGAGGAACCAATTATCATTTAAGCTTCAACCACTTCTTTTCCTTTTCATAAATTCCTCTAACCTGTTAAACGCTTCCTCTAAGATATCCACTGTTGGGAGGAAAACCATCCTAAAGTGCCATCCCCCATTCTCCCCAAAACCTGACCCATTAACCAGGAGTACGCCCGCGTCGTTAAGCACCTCAATGACAAACTCTAAGTCGTCTCTCCACTTTCTAAGGTTTATCCTCGGGAAGACGTAGAATGCCCCACGGGGCTCCTCACAGTGGAATTCGTGGATCTCGCTTAAACGTTTAAAGGTGTAATCTCTCCTTTCCCTCAGCGCGGAAACGAGTTCCTTAACGTGTTCTTTTGAACCATTAAGTGCTGCCGCCCCTGCCACTTGAGCTGGAACATTAACTGAAAGCCTCACCCGTGCTCCCTTCACAACTCCCTCCTTCACATCCTGAATGACTCCTTCTGGATCATGAAAGTAAACATACCCCAGTCGCCATCCAGGAACCAGGTAAGTCTTAGAGAGCCCATTGAGACCTATTACAGGTACGTCTTCAGCAAGCGACGCGGCACTTCTAAACCTCCCCTCATAAACTATTTGGTCGTAGATCTCGTCGGAGACTATGGGGACGCCATACTCCCCCGCCACATCTACTATTTCCTTAACCCTCCTCTCAGGGTAAACTGAACCGCATGGATTATTAGGGTTGATTAAGAAGACAGCCTTAACATTTTCATCCATCTTACTCCTCAGGTCGTCCACGTCAGGCGTCCACCCCTCATCCTCCAAGCAGCTATAAGTTCTAATCCCAACCCCGTTGAGGGCTGCGTAGGATCTGTAAGGTGGATAGGTGGGGTCTGGAAGCAGTACTTCGTCGCCTGGATCCGCTAACGCTTGCATTACAAGCTGTATTCCCTCTGAGACCCCCGCTGTAGCTATCACATCATCAGGAGTTATACTAGTCACCTCGTTAACTTCCCTCTCTTTCCTGCAGACAGCTTCTCTAAATTCAGGGATGCCCTCCGAGGGGGCATACCCGGCACTCCTCTCCATCACAGCTTTAACCATGGCCTCCCTCACGTGGCTTGGCACCTCGAAGAAGGGTGCAGGGTCGCCTATGTTCAAGTAAATGATCTTCCGCCCTTTCTCCTCCAAGCGCTTAGCATGAACTATAAGATCCCTTATCGCATATTTCACACGCGAAATCCTCTCGCTAGCCTTCCCCACGTTTAATACTCCCTCCAGTCAGGGTTTTATGAATCCCTAAAAATAATGCACCTCATACAGGTTTAAGTGTTCTCAGGAAATGTTCCAATGGCCCTTTAAACCCTAGGTCTCTCGCTTGCCTCTTGGTGAACCCTCTTTCAGACGCTATCCTCCTGAGAAGTTTGTCGACGCCAGAGCCATACTGCATCGCCAGCTTATCCCTCTCCACCACCGATTTAGGGACGGAAAAGCACCTGGCAATCTTCCTTAAAACAAGTTTCCTGACGTATTTCCCTCTAACATTGGAAATTTTAAGTTGCGGCGGAACCCTTACTGCATAGTCGATAACATCCCCATCAAGAAACGGCCTCCTCAGAAAAACTCCGAGGGAGCTTGCTACCTCTTCCTCACGTATGAGATCCTTCTCGGCAAGTCCCTCCAACGCATCCACTAGGACGTTATGCAACGCATCATATCCCCTCTCCTCCAGCACTGTTATGTACCTAGCATATCCGCCGAAGCCCTCATCCGCCCCTGTCCCAAGTAAAGCGTAAGGTACACCATCTCTTCTTGCAGCCTTCAACGCGAAGAAAAGAGGAATCGAGAGTTCCACGTCTAGAACGTTGCATCCCACCAAACTCACTATTTCTGGAAGAACCTTCTCAACGTCTTCTGCAGAGAACGTTTCCACCTTTAACTCTAACCCCATCTTATCAGCTGTGGAGGCAGCATTTTCCACGTCCTTCCCTGATTCAACCCCTGAACAGTAAAGTCGAGGCTTCAGCCCCAACTCGTCAAGCACCTTCACTATTATCGTGCTGTCAAGCCCCCCAGAAAAAAGCACGCCTAAGCGTCCCTTACACCGTCTCGAAACAGCATTCCGAATTAGCTTCGAAAGCTCATTCACAGCTTTATCCAAGCTAATTTTTTCATCGTAATTTCGCGGTAAAGGAGGGTAAACTCCTTTAATGCTCACCCTACCCTGTGAAACCCTTAAAATAGATCCAGCAGGGGCTGGCTTAACCTTCAAGCCTAGCCTTTCTCCACCCCTCAACCTACCCGTGAAGACAGTCATGTCATTCCTTGTACCCCAATATAATGCTTTGCACCCAAACCTGTCCCTTACCGCTATGAGCTCGCTCTCTTTAAGGATTAAGGACGCAAAGTTCCCTTCTAATGATTTTAATCCTTCCTCAAGGTCACCAAGTCGTCCTACATTATCAACTAGGAAACGTTCAAAACCAGATTCTCCGCCGCCAAGCCGTCCCCCATAAACTTCACCATTAACTACTGACACGCTTCCCCCCTGAACATGGTAGGATACCCCCTCACCTAGGAGGGCAACTCCCACACCGCCCTTAGCCTTCTCGATTGGAGCATTCCTCACTTTCCCTGAGAAAATCTCGCCTTTGGAGGAGGCGAAGAACGCTTGCTCCTCCTCACGGAGGATAAGCGCCTCCGCTAACACCTGAAAAACATTAATTTCCTTTTCGGAGCAAACGCCGGCTATCACCATCAGCATCCCCCTGAAACCAATAATCTTTATATTTGTTTTTTATAAGGCTGTTCTATCGTCCCTCTAGAGGTGTGGTTTTTGTCGAGAGAACATGTTGTGAAGGAGTTAAGGGAGCACAAGGGACTATACCTTCCAAATTACAAGCAAAATATTTTCTCGGTAGTGCCGACGGCGCTACGCTTCCTAGACGTGGATGTTAACCGGCAAACGCTGCTCAACACGCGTTCCCTTAAAAGAGTTTTCGAAGACACGTGCTGCATGGACGCTGAAAACGTGGTATGCCTCGTAGTGGACTCTGTTGGTGTTCATCAGCTTCCCTGCTTCACCCATTTATTTGATGCTTGGAGCAGCCTTGGACGGCTTAAATTGTCCTCTGTTTTCCCAACAATAACGTCAGCCGCCATAGTTTCGATCCACTTCGGAATCCCCCCGGAAAGGCATGGAATCGTGGGGCATAAGGTGCGGTTTAAACAGCTTGGAACAGTGGTTGACACGCTCAAAATGGCGTCAGTAAAATCCCTATCCGTTGACAGGCTCGTGAAAAGCGGAATCGACGTGAGGGTTCTACTGCTTGAAAACGGCTTCTACGATGAACTCAAAAATAAGGAGGTCGCCCACGTTGAGTTAATGCCATCCGACATAGCCGGCACAGGCTTATCTCATCTTCTTGAAGTAGAAGATGTAACGGTTGGCTTTAGCAACGTTGTAGACGCCTTCTCAACCCTGCGCAAAGTCCTAGACAAGTTTGAAGGGAAGAAAAAGATAGTTAACGTTTACTTTGGCCTGATGGACGACATAAGCCATAAGTATGGTCCTTTAAGCGAAGAGTACAGGTTAGCCGCCCACCACGTGGAGGAGGTCTTCACCCACTTCCTCAAGGGTCTAAGCGGTAAAACCGAGAGGACCGTGTTCCTCTTCTTCAGCGACCACGGCCAAGGGCAAGTCCACGAGGAGAAAACCGTTAAAGTTTCAGAGGATGACGCTGAGGATGTTTCGCGCTTCATGGAGTCCCCCCCGGGAAGGTCGGGCAGGGTCTGCCACTTCTATGTTAAGGAAGGTGAGGAGGAGAGGGTTAAGGATTGGATTGAAGGGAAAGTTGGGGAAAACGGGGTGGTATTATCGTTCGAAGAACTATGCAGAAGTTTTAACCTTCAGGTTAAAGGCAAAAACAGGGAAGAGTTGAAGTCTAGGATGGGAAACCTAGTGCTAGTTTTGAAGGGTGAGGCAGAACTTAAATTTCAGAGAAAAGAAAAAGAAGAAAAGGAAAAAATAGTTGAAGAGAAGTGGCGCGGCTCCCACGGATCGACTACGCTCAATGAAATCCTGGTTCCCCTGATAGCCGCGAGAGGCGACGTACTAAAAGAAGTGTTAGGAGTGAGGAGTCGTTGACTCACCCCCTATTCTCCGTTGTGATCCCAACGTATAACGAGGAGAGGTACCTTCCACTATGCCTAAACTCGGTCCTAAACCAAACGATGCCGAGGGAAAAATACGAGATAATAATAGTCGACGGGTACAGTGAAGATAACACGGTTAAGATAGCCGAGGAGAAAGCCGACAAAGTTATCTTGTCGGAGAAGAGGGGGCCAGGAGACGCCAGAAATAAGGGAGGAAGAGCTGCTAGGGGAAAGATACTTCTCTTCCTGGACGCCGACACGGTCATCTCTAGGTCCCTCATGGAGAAGGTTTACGTCGCCTTTTCAGATCCCCGAGTGGTAGGCGGAACCTGCGACATTTACCCGTTGGAACGGGATAGCCGCGGGTATGCCCTCTACTCCACGATAAACCTTCTTTATAGGGTGTTATACGCGGCGGGCTTCCCCCACGCCCAAACAAAATGCTGCTTTTACCTACGTAAAACCTTCTTGGAGGCTGGAGGATTCAAGGAGACGCTGATTGTAGCCGAGGATCAAGAGCTTGCGTGGCGCATGTCAAGGAAGGGAAGAATGGTTTACGTTAAGGACGCTGCAGCCTACTCCTCCATGAGACGTGAAAGGAGCATGGGATACGCCAGGGTTACCTGGGAATGGGTGAAGAACTACCTTATGGCCCTTATAATGGAAACGTCTCAAAGGGTATGGGAGCCTATAAGGTGAGGCGTTCACGTTGAGCATAGTGGACATGCACGTTCACACAAAGTACTCTCCGTGCTCCCGAACTAAAGTATCAGACTTGCTCCTGAAGGCGGCGGACTTGCAGGTGGGCATAGCGATTACAGACCACGACACCATTAAGGGGGCGCTAAAGGCTAAAGAGCTGTCTAGAAAGTACGACGTCAAAGTATTCGTAGGCTGCGAGATATCCAGCAGGGAAGGACAGATACTAGCTTATGGGCTAACGGAGCCCATTCCATCATATCTACCAGCCGAGTTAACCATAGACCTCATACATGAGCAGGGGGCAGTCGCCGTTGCAGCCCACCCGTTCCGCACGGACAGGGAAAGCCTCCTTGAAAAAGTGTACCATCTCCCCCTAGACGGAGTGGAAGTACTGAACCTTGCCGGTGGAGGGGTAAGTAGGGAAGCAGAGCTTGTAGCCGCTCAGAGAGGGCTCGCCCAGACAGGTGGAAGCGACGCCCACACCCTGCAACTCGTCGGAAGAGCCGGCACGCTTTTCCCATGCCAAGTGGAGTGTGAAGACGACATAATAAAGGCGATCAAGAAAAGAGATTGCAAGCCTGTCCGGCTATGGAGAACCACTAGCACGTAGCCTGGCCTCACAAGCAAGCCTCCTCCCCCAACCGTCAAGCCTCCTCCACCATGAAGGCCACCCTGTTTTCGCAACCCTCAACCTTCTCTCCGGGTCTTCATAAACCCATCTTAGGAGACTTATAAACCTCTCCCTCCCGCTTTTAATGGTAAGCAGCCCCCTAGGAACCCCTAAACTAGCTAAGTGTTCAAGGTATGCCCCCTCAACTAGGAGTTGAAGGTCTCCTTCAACTCTAACGCATTCAACCTTAAACTCCCTAGAAAGCCACACCCTAGCAAGCTTTAAGACGTCCCCCCTACACACCTGAACCCGCTCCCCCCTCCTCACCTTAAGCCTTCTGAAGGCCTCCAAAACTATCCGGGCAGCCTCCTCCAGATACCTTCTCTCCCTGAAGAGCGGCTCCTGGAAATATCGAACCGGAACCACCCCCGATACGAACTCTCGGCTCTCAACCCTTAAAACACCTATGACGCATCCGCCTACAGGATCCCCTGTTCCCGCGTCATCAACCATCACGGTCAACCCCTACCATCCTCCATCACGCTTTTTAGTAAGAAAAAATATAAAGTCTGTCGCAAAAGGGGGAGAAACACATGGTGAGGGTTGCAATCAACGGTTTTGGAAGAATAGGTAGAAACGCCTTTAGAGTAGCCCTAGAAAGAAAGGACTTAGACCTTGAGATCATAGCAATAAACGACCTCGGAGACATCAACACACTCGCCCACCTCTTAAAGTACGACTCAATCTACGGCAAATTCAAGGGGGCAATTGAAGTCGAAGGCAGCAACCTCATAGTCAACGGAAACCCAGTAAAAGTCTTAAATGAAAGGGATCCAGCGAAGCTTCCATGGAAGAACCTAGAGATAGACGTAGCTATAGAGTCCACAGGCGTCTTCACACATAGAGAGGGTGCATCCAAACACCTAGATGCAGGAGCAAAAAAGGTCATCATATCGGCCCCAGCCAGAGACCCAGACATAACAGTTGTAATCGGAGTCAACCACCACCAGTACGACCCTAAAAAACACAACATAATATCAAATGCAAGCTGTACCACGAACTGCCTCGCCCCAACAGTTAAAGTCCTCGATGACAACTTCAAGGTACAGGGAGGCTTAATGACCACAGTTCATGCGTACACCAACGACCAGCGCATCCTAGACTACCCGCATAGAGACCTTAGACGTGCCAGGGCGGCCGCCATGTCGATAATACCCACAACAACCGGGGCGGCCAGAGCTATAGGACTCGTGCTACCCCATCTCCAAGGAAAACTAGACGGAATGGCCATGAGGGTTCCAGTACCGGACGTTTCAATAGTAGACCTGGTGGTTCAGGTAGAAAAGCAAACATCAAGGGATGAGGTGAACGAAGCCTTCATAGAAGCGTCGCAGAACGAGCTGAAAGGTATTCTTGCATGCTCGGATGAACCATTAGTCTCGGTGGACTACATAGGAAACCCGCACTCGGCTATCGTAGATCTCCAATACACAAACGTGATAGAGGGAAGCTTGGTGAAGGTACTGGCATGGTACGACAACGAATATGGTTTTAGCCACAGACTGATGGAATTAACGTCTATGGTCGGGAAAAGCGTAACTTAACCTCTAACCCTCACGCCTTTTATCCTTTACATTCAACTTAAATTTTTTATAATGCTTAGAGTCCTCATCGCTCCGCTAAGAAACGGAAGTTCTTCTCTTTTATTTCTCTAATAATTCTGCTTTTGAAACGTAGCAGCATGTTTTTTCTGGCCCGTTAAGTAGCATTGGTATTTTGTTGATGACTTCTCTTCCGGCTAATAGTTTGCCTTCTCCAAGCCTTGGCGTCTCCACAAACGTTTCAAGTTCAACCCCTACCTTCGGAAGCGTTAGGGTTGCCCTCGCCCTCCGCATTACTATCTCCCCGGTTAACGTCCTGTAAACTCTGAATGCAGATTCTGGAAGCTCCCCTAGCATGAACATTTCATAGTGTCGCCTAGTTAGAAGGATTGATCCTGAGAAGCCGGTATCAATGTTTAGCCTTAGCACTCCCTTTTCGGGAACCCTTCTCCCATCAACCGACACGAGTACTACGTCTATTTTCGGCATGTCTCCATCGTAACTCCAGCATTCAACTACTCTAAAGATCCCCCTAGCCATTCATGCTCCTCCCTTCTATCTACTCCAACTTTGACCACTATGGCGTGTCTCCCGGCTTCCCTCCTCCTAAGAACCTCCCTGACCTCTCTGAGATCGTTGCATACTCCTATTAGCTTCCCTCCCGAGATGACAGCATATTTTCCCTTGTACTTCGCCTCAAGCTCCTCTCGCATCTTCTCGTATGCTTCATTGTTAATGTCTACTTCACTTCTCACCTGTTCCCTGCTGGAAAGCCAAAGCCTCATGGACTCCTCTATCGCCTGAGAAACCTTCATTCCTCTCCTGACGGCTTCCGCCTTGAACTCCCTGTAAAGCTTCCCATCAACCCCTCTTGCAACTAACGTCACCTTTGTCATCTAAATCACCAAATTCAACTTGTCGATAAACCTATAAATTTTTTGAGGTTTTCATGTCTGAAACTAAAATCTTAAAATCAACTTCCTTTCATTTTTTAAATGGTGGGACCATGCTCTTCATGCCAAGTATAAGGGGAATAATAAGTTTCATCGTGGGCATATCCTTCATTTTCGGAATAGTGTACTTCGTCGCACTAGGTCACACCTTAACAGAGTTTACACACATCCTCATCGCCATCCAACTTGGAGGGTGGGGTGGACTGGCTCTTCTCACACCAGCACTAAGCGCTTCGGTAACCGACTACCTGATAAGACCATACACGCTTGCAACAGCATCGCCTCCAGCCCAGACCTTTGTTCCAATAGCTGCACTGGCTATAGGCGGCTTCGTCACAGGACTCATCAGGAAGCACCCGTTAAACGCATTTTTCATAGGGGTAATCTACGCTATAATAATCGTAATCGCATATGGTGTGTCCTTAATATTCAGCGGCCCATTTAACATACTGCCTAGCATTCTGGGTCTTTCACTAAGTGACTTCTTCCTCCTCTTCCTGACACCATCCATCATGGGGTTCATCGGCGGAATACTGACAGCGATCTGAAACGTTATTAACCCGTTTAAAGACCAGCAAAAGAACGCAGCATTAAATCTGTTTCTCCCCTTTTTTCAGGGGAAAAGTTGGGAGCAAAGCTTCACCGCTGGGATTATGTTATATGCTATTCCAAGCATGTGTGGTGAAAGAGAGGCCTTCACATCCGAGTATATTTCAAACCGGTGCTCGACTTCCCGCTCCATTAACGTTTCATGTAACTCCTCCGCCACCTTAGTTAACCCGAACTCGTCTCTGGCCTCGCAGCTAAGTGCAACATGTACGTCTCTTAAGGCATCAGGCTTATCCTTAATCAGCGTGTTCAGGTCGTTTTTCCTCCACTCTCCGAGCGCCCTTTCGTTGAAGCCTACTATCTTCCCCTCCTCGTCTCTTTCGATCGATGACAGCAGCTTTCTCCCCGTAAAGACCAAATCTAGAGTGTCCAGAATGTCGTCCCATGTTAACGCTCCAAGTTTCTCGGCAAGCTCCCTCCCAATCACCTTCTCGTAGATTGGAATAACCAGTTTCCAATCCAGCAAGTCTAAAGTAACGTTTGCAGGGCTTAAAGCCACTAATATGGAGAAGAGCTCAGGGTGGTCTATGCATAACCTTAAAGCCCCGTAACCACCCATCGAACCGCCAACCATTGCCCTGCACCTCCTGTCCCGAATAGTCCTGTAGTTCGACTCCACAAACCTTACTACGTCGTAAACAATGTAATCTTCGTACATTCCCGTGTAAGGAGAGTTAACATAGAAGCTCCCCTTAGTTTGAACCTCCCCTGTTAAATCCTTCACTCCATGCTTGTGGGGTAGGTGGAGGCTTCCGTCAGGCTGAACGAAAATGAAGGGTTCAACTTCACCATCAACAATTAACCTGTCAAACTTCTCGTATGATGCTATACGGTCAACGTCGATCTCCCTTAAAACCTCCGGTGGGATAAGTCCTAAAGGCAAGTTCTTATTGTCCTCGACACGAGGAGTCACAGTCACCTTCCGGCTATTACCGCTATAACCATGGAGAAAGTATATCACAGGATACCTTCTATCAGACTCAAAGTAGTCTGGTGGAAGGTAAACATGTAGCTCCCTCTCAACAGGGCCACCAAGCGGGTTCCCCTCTAGGCTCTCCGAGCGAAAATGGTCAACCCTATACCTCAGATTAACCACGCTCCCTCATAAAACATAAATAGCTGGATGATCAGGAAAGCAGCCTCTGTAAAAGCACGTTTAAACCCCGGGAGGATTAGCAATCTTTCCTTTTGCTCATTCTTATTGATGGGGGGAATAACGTTACCTTCTTTTTCACTCGCTTAAAGCGTTGTCGACGTGAATGTACTGTTGCCAGACCAGTAACGGGACAATATCGTGAGCGCCAGGTGGATACGCTGTATCCTTAACGCCGCCCATTAGGACGCTGATGTCCACAACCGATGGCTTCGTGTTTATCATTATTCCTCCTGTTTCCAGCTGTTGAGCTATTCTCCGTGCTCTTTGAACGTCATGACAGTAAATTGACGCCCTCATGCCATAGTTCGTGTCGTTGGCAAGTCTAATCGCCTCCTCCTCCGTCTCGTACTTCACTATGCTCCTAGCCGGACCAAACGCTTCCTCCACCCACATGAACGGCTTCTGGCTTGCCTCGGCTCCCAGTATTTTCTCCTTTTCGAACTCTATCAGTGTTGGCTGGTAGAATGGCGGTTCCTTCTCGCCACCCTTAAGAAGCTTCCCACCCTTCTCCACAGCATCTTTAACCATGTAATCTATTAACGTGAGGATTTTCTCTGATCCTAAAGGTCCTATGTCGGTTTGTGGATCCAGCGGGTTCCCCATCTTAAGATCATCCATTTTCGCCATCATCGCCTCCACAAACTCGTCATATACGTCCTTATGTACCAGTATTCGCTTCATGCTAAAGCACTGTTGGCCACTGTTAGTGTATGCGGCCTTCACAGTATAGTCCGCCACCTTCTCTACATCCACGTCGTCCGTTATTATTCCTGCATCATTACCGGCCATTTCGAGAATGAACATTTTAAACTTCCCATTTATCATGAATCCTCCCGCAAAACTAAGGTCTTTAATGGTCGTTTTAAGGTATTCGGCGTAATCTACCAGAAGCTTTTTCCCGACGTGGCTGCTGCCAAAGAACAGGATGGCGTCTATCATAGGGTTGTGAATGAACTCTTGGACAGCAAAGGCTCCAGGAGTCACGACAGGCTGCGCGGATTCGACGGGGAATTCCGAGTTCACTTCTTCAGCCATCTCAAGAAGTTTAAGGGTAGTAAGGGGTACGGCTGTACTGGGCTTTATGAGAATGGAATTCCCGGTAAGCCAGCAAGCTCCCACAGCCCACCCATTGAGGGAGAGAGGGGTATTCCTAGGGGTCATAGCGGCGCATACTCCTAAGGGATGATAAACAGCGTAGCTTTTCCCCCTAACAGCCTGCAGCTCCCTTTCCTCCAAGTAAAGCTCAGCTCTCATGTCAGCGTGAAGGTATCCCTGAGCGATCATGCTTACCTCCCAGTTAGCATACTTAATCGGCAGCCCTCCCTCCCTTGCTATAAGCTCTGTGAGCTGGTTTCTAGCGAACCTTATCCTTCTACCAAGCTTCCTGATGAACTCTACTCTTTCATCCAGGCTCTTACTCCTCAACTTATCCTTGTTACTGTACGCTACTTTGATCTTTTCCCTTAAGCTTTCAACGTTGTCCGCTTGGATTTCACCTAGCACTTCCCCAGTGTACTTGTCTCTAACAGCTATTCTTTCAGGTATCTTAGCCGCCACAATGCATCCTCCTAAAAAACGATGTTTCGGTTAAGGGTTGTGGAAAGTCGGTGCTTCCTTTTAATCCTTACCCAACCCCCACACTTCAACTATAGCATTTTTAGAAGTCTAGCCATATTTTTCGAATATTTAAGAAATAACTCTTAAAAGTTGGTTTTCAACGAATTTACACTACTACGTTGGCATAACAGTTAAATTTTTCTCTTTTAAACCGTGAAAACCAAAAACCTGCAGGTGATCTCTTGACGGACACAGACAGTTTATATCTTGAACTTTCAAGCATCGTTGGCGAGGAGAATGTCACCTCAAGCCAGCTAGACCTTTACGCTTACAGCCGTGATGCAAGCCCATACTGGCTATCCATGCCAGGTGTAGTCGTGCGGCCTAAAGACACCTTCGAGGTATCCCAAATATTGAGGCTCGCCAACAGGACAAGGACTCCTGTTGTTCCCACGGGGGCGAGGAGCAGTATAAATGGCGCACCTCTTCCGAGGGTTCAGGGAGCGATAATGCTCGACTTGACGCGCATGGACCGCCTTCTAGACTTGGACGAGGATACGATGACCGTTACCGTTGAAGCCGGTTTAAGGTGGGCTGAGCTTATCCACCTTTTAAGGGAAAGGGGTTTTAAGCTGGGGTTTAGAGGACCTTACGGCGGTAATGCTGGCACGATTGGCGGCTCCCTCAGCAGTAACAGCGTTGGGTGCGGCTCAAGCATGTGGGGGAGTGCTTGCGACAGTGTTGTTGGACTTGAAGTCGTGCTTCCTACAGGTGAAGTCTTGAGGACGGGGAGCGGATGGAATCCTTCCTCAAAAATCTTCACAAGGTATTCCTCATTTAACGATCTTACTGGCCTCTTCCTAGGTGACCATGGAACTCTAGGCGTCAAGACAAAGGCAACGCTGAAGATATACCCCCTACCAGAAGGGGCCGCCTTCGCCGATTATGGCTTTACATCGATCAAAGACTGTTCAAGGGCCATGTACGAGATTCAGAAACGCAAGCTTGCAGAGGAAATCGTGATCCTAGGAGACAGGAACTCGATAGACCTTCTGGCCTCAACCTACCTTGAAACATTCGACAACCTCGAATGCATTTTAGCAGTCATAATTGAGGACGTAGACGAACAAGTAGCGAATAGGAAGCGTGAAATAATCGATAGCCTAGCTAAGCAAGCGGGAGGACGCGCCCTAGGAACCTTTCTCTCAAGAGCCCACTGGCTTGACATGTTCAACCTAACTCAGTCCCTTTTCGACGCTGGCTTCTGGTATAACACGTGCCACCTGAGACCCATCCAAACCCTCCCAGACGTGGTGGAGGCTGCCGCCAGAATCTTCGAGAAATACCGTCTTAAGGAAAGGGGAGCTAACTGGATAATCAGCGCCTTAGCAGCTGACAGGTGCTACTGCACAGGCTGGATAACGATATTCATGGGTTCATCATCTAATAAGGATGTGGTTGAAGCAGCATGGCAAGAACTTAAAAAGATCGAGATGGAGACCGGCGGGGCAGTACCATACTGGAACGGCCCTCTCTGGGAGGAAGAAACCCTGAGAAGGGTTTCAGCTGGCTTCTATGAAGCCCTCAAGAGAATCAAGAAGGCGCTTGACCCAAACAGCATCCTTCACCCGATGGTATTCGGGCTGTGAGGTGTTCGAATGGCTGGGAGCAATTTTTCAAGACTAAAGTCCTTCTCGGACCTTCTCGAGAAATGCGGTAGGTGTGGCGACTGCACCTACGCTGTTAAGGTGAGCACCGCTAGGAAGCACGTTTATAAGCCATGCCCTGTGTACAACGTGTTAGGCTTCGAAACCTACAGTGCAAAGGGAAGAATCATAATCCTTCAATCCTTATTGGAAGGGAAGATTAAACCTGATGATCGGCTTCTAGAATGGGCTTACTTATGCCTTACATGTGGGAACTGCAAGGAGACGTGCCTAGCCGTAGAAGGAGGAATAGACATCCCCTCAATCATCGAGGCTCTTAGGGAAGACCTTGTAAGTGCAGGAATGCACTTAGAGAAGCACCTTGAAATAAGGGACAAGGCATTACGCAACTACAATCCTTACGGTGAACCCCATGACCAGCGTTTCTCCTTTCTCAACGTCTCCCTTCCAAAAGAGGCTGACATAGTCTACTTTGTCGGTTGTACGTCAGCCTACAGGAGGCAAGAAATAGCTAAAGCCACCGTAGCATTGCTTGAGAAAGCATCCGTCGACTTCACCATACTTGAGGACGAACGGTGCTGTGGCTCGACCCTCTTCAGGTTAGGGTACAGAGATGACGCCATGAAACTCGCAGAACACAACATATCCATGCTGGAGAAGACCGGGGCTAAAACCGTGATCTTCTCGTGTGCAGGATGTTACCGTACGTTCAAGAAGGACTACGCCTCCCTTGAACCAAACTTTCAAGTTCTCCATGTTTCAGAGTTCCTTAAGGAGTTGGTGGATAAAGGAAAGCTCCACTTTTACGCATCCAAACCGGTGCGCGTAACCTACCATGACCCATGCCATCTTGGACGTCACACCGGCATCTACGAGGAGCCCCGATCCCTCATAAGGCAGATCGGGAATGTTGAACTGGTTGAAATGATCACAAACAGGAACTATGCCCACTGTTGCGGTGCAGGCAGCGGGGTTAAAGGAACATTTCCCGAGATAGCGGTAAAGATCGCCAAGCAAAGGATAGAGGAAGCCACCCTAACAGGGGCAGAGATCCTTCTTTCAACATGCCCTTTCTGCAAGACAAACCTTGCAGATGCGTCGGATGGAATAGCAGTACTGGATCTAACGGAATTCCTACTTCAAAGCATCACCGAGGAACCAGTGGAAGTCGAAGTGAAAGCCCCCTCGCCAGAGGAGTCCCTCGCTGAAACGTTCAAAAACTACCTTAATCAGCATCCTGAAATATTCGAGGATCTAGTGGAGGGTGCAACCATGGACTTCGCCATTTACGATTCGATTGACGCCTTCGAAAACGAGGAAAAACCAGTATCAGTATTTAACGTCGTGAGAACCGGGAATGGAATAAAGATAAGCAATGGAAGGGCGAACGCCCCTGACATGGAAATAGCGTTCTCAGAGAAAGCCGTAGAGAAACTTGTTAAATCAAAGTCACGGCAAAGCTACGCTAAGCTCTTTGGCACATTCTACAACGAACCAACAGAGGAAGAATGGATAGACTTCCAACTGTATAAACGAACGAGAGCGCTAATAAACATGGGCTACGGGAAATTCGCAGAAGAAGCCGGAGTCCTACGGGAGGACGAATACTAACCTTTCCCATTACTTTTTAACAAGGAGTCATCAGAAACAGGAGTTAAAAAATAAAAAATGTAAGTTTTTCTGTTATTTTCCTTGTTTCATTTGTATTTGTGTATTCATAAAATTTACCTGTACGTCTGGTGTCCCTCGTAAAGTTTAGGTAATTTTCTTGTATTTCTTGAATCCGTCTCTAAGCCATGTAATTACGACCTTTGCAAAGTCCATACCCACCCTCTTTATTACCTCAGAGTCCTTAAAGTACCTTTCCAGGGCGGTGTTAGCTAAGTAATTAATATCGTCAAGTTTGTCCACGTTCTCCTCGAAGAACTTCCAGAATTTATGGAAAACTTCACGGGCTTCACTGATTATGTTTTTAGCATCGTCACCATCCCAGCAGCCAAAGTGTCCCAAGCAAATGCTGTTAAAATCTATTTTCTCCATTTTATCAAGCGATGCAAGGTACGTTTCCTTGTCAAACCATGGCGGGTTGAAGACCGGAAGGAACGTTGTTGCGTCCACCTTGTTACCTACAGCATCCCCAACGAAAAGTGTTTTAGTCTTTCTTTCTAAGAGAGCTATGTGTCCGGGTGTATGTCCTGGAACGTGGAAAACTTCTAATTCTACGCCTCCTCCGAGGTCTATGACGTCTCCTTCCTTAAGAGGCGTAACCTTTTTAACGCCCTCTATGGGGCCCATTCCAAAGTCATATTCTATCTTTGATGGGTTCTCGATGAACGGTGCCGCTACCTTCGACGCTAAAACTTCTACTCTGTCCTCTCCCATATCTTTAAGTAGGGGGGCGACTCCCTGAATGTGATCCCAGTGCTCATGCGTTGGGATAATGTAATCCACCGGATACAATCCGAAGTTTTTGAGGGCTTCTATAATGGTGTTGGCGAAGTGGCTCGTCCCTCCATCAATAAGTGCAGCCTTCTCCCCCTTAACAACGTAGAGGCTAAGTATCCTCGGAACACCAACCATGTTACCGTCTATAAGCCAGGTGGTCTCGTTTATCTTCCCCGGCTCCGCTTTATGACCCATAAAACCCTCTCCTCTCCATTCTCCTTTTAACCCATTAAATCGCCCTATTCTTCAAAAATAAAATTTTCCTAAGTGAGCTATAAGTATCGTTTAAATTTTCTTTTCCCCTTCGATCCATGCACTGCTGAAGCCTGTAAACCGATGCACTTTTAAGAGAGAATTTTAAACTTCAGTATTTAAAAGGGTGTGTTGGACAGGAGGCGAAGCCGATGTTGACGTTGAAGGACATATTAGTGCTCGCCGTGGTGTACGTGTACGTGTTCTCCGTAATAGGCATAGGAGAACTTCTCAGGAGATGGAGGGGGCTGGAACCCGAGTTCACAAGGAAGGTAATACACTTCTTCGCCGGGGACGCCATAATCTTCTGCCCGTTCTTCGATACACCGCAGATCATCCCCCTGATCCCCCTAACCCTAGCGTTGCTAATATTCTTCACGACGCCCAAGAGCCCGGTTAAAGCCCTCAGGTCCATGTTTGAAGTCATGGCTAGGGAAGAAGACTATGCTACAGGCCACATATATGGTCCCCTATACTACATCATTTCCATAGGAATAATAGTGTCCGTCTTCGCCATACCGTTCAATGCCTCTTACTGGCCTCTCTTCACTCTAGGCGCCTTCCCTCTCTTTGCAATGTTCTATGGAGATGGACTTGCCGCAATAGTAGGAAAACGATGGGGTAAACGGAAGTATACCCTGCGTGGCTCCACACGGAGCATCGAGGGATCCCTAACGGTCTTCGCGATGTCCCTTCTCTCCGCCATCATAGCCTTCCTTTACTACTCATTCTTCGGCTTCTGGCCCAGCATGAACATGCTCACTTCAAGGATCATAACGCTCTCACTCCTTGGGATCTCGCCGCTCTGGCTCTTAGCTCTCTTCCTTGCAGCCACCCCGGTACAGGTGGTGGTACTCCTACTAGCCTTAACAGGGTCGCTTCTGGCTTCGTTAATTGAGGGAGTTTCACCCAGCGGCTTAGACAACCTAACACTACCTTTGATCTTAACGCCAATCATGGTGTTCTCGGTTTACCTGCTCATGCCATGGTACTTCACGTTCCTCTCACTGCCAGCACTGCTCTAAGAGAAATAGAATTCGTATCCCTCCTCCTCGTCCTTCTCCTCCCTCTCTTTTTGAGGAGGAGCAATCCCAAGCCTCTCCTTAAGCTCTCTATTCTCCCTCTTCAGGCTTTCAACTTGGCTTCTAAGCTCGAACATCGTGTCCTCTATGGACTTAACGGTCTTCTCTATGGCCTTACTCCGCCACTCGTCTCTCTCCTTCATTAACTCTTGAATATGCTGCTCATATCTTCTCCTCGTAGCCCTCAAGGCCTCTAAAAGCCTATTCGTCCTTTGCCTTAAAGCGTTATTTTCCTCTAGGAGGCTCTGATAAGCCGTGGATTCAGCGCCGCACCTTAACTCCTCCACCTGCCTTCTCAACTCCTTGTTTTCCTCCTTTAACCTCTCCAGCTCCTCAATTAGCTCCCTCTGCCCCCCATCAAACGGCTCCATGAGGAAGCCTCCACCCTTAAGCCTTTCAATCTCCTCCCTCAGCGTCCTGTTTTCCTCCTCCAGCTTCCTAACTCTCTCCTTAATCGATAAGATCCTCCTTATCAACGGATCCTCATCTTCGGATGCGGCGAAACCATTTCCGGTGCCACTTCTAGCTGAAACCGCCTCAACAAGCCTGCCGAGAGCCCCAATAACATCGTTCAACCTACTCCTACTGATGTGAAGGGCTCTGGCGGAGCTCAGATCATCCGACGTTAAAACATCATAGTACTCCTTAACCTTTTGAAGCGCCTCGCTCTTAGCCTCCTCCAGCTTCTCCACGTCGATGCCGGCATCAGCATCCATGGCCAACATGTAAACCCTATTGACATCCCTCATCAACTGCTGAGTCTTAGCTATAGCCGTCCTCCGGCACTCTACAGGTCCTCCCTCGCTGTTAAGCGCCTTATCAACGTCAGCCTTCTCCCTAAGCCACCTTATAATCTCATTTATCTCGGCTACTACCCGGCCGACTTCCTCCCTTTCCAAACAATTCTTAGCCATCCTTAACACCTGCAAGTTTTTCTTTAGCTCCCGATGAATCCCTCCTAAACAATCCAAACTCATCCAATACCCGCCTCAACATTTTACTATCAAATACAGGCCCATCCTTACACACAAGGTATGAGCCTAAACTGCAACTTCCACATATGCCAAAACCACACTTCACGTACCTCTCCAAGGATGCCTGAACACCCACTCCGACCTCTTCGGCTACAAGGAAAACCTTTGCCATCATCCCTTCGGGGCCACACACGTAAACCTGATCGTAATCCCCCCTTTTGATGATCCTTTCAGCCACGTCACCGGCCGTACCCTTCTCCCCAACGCTTCCATCCTCGGTCACTAGGGTTAACTCGTCCGCTAGACGCTTGAACACGTTGGTGAAAATCAGCTCTTTACCTGTTTTAGCCCCAACTACGACATGAACCATTAACCCCTCTCCCACAGCATCCTCCACTAAGGGGCGTAACGGGGCAACCCCTATACCTCCTCCAACGACAAGAATGGACTTCCCTTCAAGCCTGAAGCCTCTCCCCAAGGGACCCCTAACACCTATGATATCTCCCTTCTTTAAGTTGGAAAGGGCTGAAGTAGCCTCCCCCACTATTTTAAAGGTGAACCCTGCCGGGTTTCTGTGGGAGACGCTCATTGGAACCTCATCCACCCCCGGGATCCATACCATAACAAACTGTCCTGGAGTAGACGCTGAGGCCAGCTCGTCCTCGAAGAAGATCGTCTTAACGGAGGAAGCCTCTGCTTTTACCTCTTCAACCCTCCTAATCCTAGGCTTCTGAACAGTCAGGTCATCCATGTGCAAGCCCAACTACCTCCCTAACGCTTTTGAACCCCTTCCTTTCAAGGTACTCTTTAACCCCGGTAACTATCTCCTTAAAAACGCCTAGCCCCTTAACGAGCGCGGTAGCCACCTGAACAGCAGACGCCCCTGCCAGCAAGTGCTCCACAGCATCCCTCCACCCCATGATCCCCCCAACGCCTACCACGGGAACCTTTAATGCCTCGTAGAGCTCGTAAACGCAGCGTATGGCTATTGGCTTTATAGCGGCTCCGGAAAGCCCCCCAAACCTGTTGGACAGAACGGGGCGTAGAGCGTCCACATCTATAACCATTGCCTTAACCGTGTTTATCGCAGTCACCCCGTCAACTCCCGCCTCCTCGGCAGCCTTCCCCACCTCAACTATGTCCGTCACGTTAGGGGTGAGTTTAACGAAGACGGGTACGCCAACACGGCGCTTCACAGCTCTAACTACCTCTCTGACAAGGCGTGGATTCTGCCCTATTACCCCCACCTCTGCGTGAGGGCATGAAACGTTAAGCTCGAGAGCGTCTGCTCCCGCCTCCTCGGCATAGCCAGCTACGTAAGCAAACTCCTCCGGGCTCCCCCCGAAAACGCTAACTATAATAGGGACCCCTCCCTTCTTAGCCGCTTTAATTTCCTCGGCGAACTCTTCTATGCCCGGATTCGGCAGCCCCATGCAGTTAACGTAGCTTCCATGTGAAGCCTGCACTATCGTAGGGTTGGCATATCCGCTGTTTCTAGCTGGACCAACAGATTTTGTCACGACCGCTCCTGCCCCGGCCTCAGCGACCCTCACTAAGAGCTTCCCAGTTACCCCTAAAACGCCTGATGCGAGCATGACAGGGTTCCTCAACTTAAGACCACTAACCTCTACGCTGACATCTACCATGACCTTTATCCCTCTCGAACTTGGAAACGGGCCGTCCACCTTACGATCAGCGTACACCTAGCCGTTTATAAGCTTCGTATTCCAAGAGTATTTCCCATGAAAGTATAAGGGTGAGCATTTTTCCTCTTTAAGTCATGGTGCCTGAGAGGCTAACTGAGGATTAACTATAAAAAAGTGTACCTCGTTTAAGTAGGGAAGTCAAAAGGAAGCAATGCTGCTTACTTTATGCTTCGTCGAGAATCGTGGATTAAGAGAAGGCTTTTTAAACGTTTTAAGTTTGTTTTAGGGTTGAGGGGTGCGTTTTGAACGTTCACCTTACCGCCTGCGTTTTTGGGGTATTTGCACTCGACGACTCCGGGAACATGCTAAGCTTTTCAACCTTCCCAATGGATCCTGAAGTCGTAGCAGACCGCATGTTTGCCCTTCAAAGTGGAAAGCTGATTCCCGAGCTAGAATCCCTCGTTAAAACCTTCAAGAGCGGCTGCATCTTTATTGTTGAGGATAGATGGGTGGCTGAATCCCTAAGGAACAGCATCGGGGTTGAGGTTAAGGTTCAGAGGCCCGACGGCGTAGCCCGCCTTTTCAGATCTAGGCTTTTAAGGTATGTCGAGGGTGCCGGCCTCTTCGTCTCCGAAGAGGAGCTCAAAGAGTTCACCTATAAAGTTTCATCGATCCTAGCACGTAAAATCGTCAGGGAAGCTGGAAGCAGACGGGATGAACTCCTAATTCAGGCAGTTTATTGTCTTGACGATGTTGAAGAGGTGTTGAACCTTTTCTCCATAAGGGTTCGAGAATGGTACAGCCTAAACTTTCCAGAGCTTACACGTGTAATCTCATCTCATCCTTCCTTCATAAAAATAGTATGTGAGGTGGGCCCTAGAGAAAAAGTGTTTAGGGGGGTTCTCGAGGAGAGGCTCGGCTTCCAGCCGGAACTGGTAGAAAGCATAGTTAGCGAGGCTAGAAGATCTATGGGCGCCCCTATCCTAGATGAAGACTTTAAACCTCTAAGGGACTTCGCCTCGATAACCATGATGCTTTACGAGTTTAGGGATTCCCTAAGATCCTACATCTCCAAGGTGATGGAGGAGATAGCTCCCAACCTCACATCCATAATAGGCCCCTTAGTGGGGGCGAGGCTGATTTACTTGGCAGGAGGCTTGGAGAAGCTTGCTAGGCTTCCAGCCTCAAAGATACAGGTTTTAGGGGCTGAGAAAGCTCTCTTCCGAAGCTTAGCTAAGGGCACTCCCCCTCCAAAGCACGGGGTTATATTCAGGCATCCCGAGGTCAGCGGCGCTCCATGGTGGCAGAGGGGGAAGATCGCTCGGGTGCTGGCTAACAAGATAGCAGTAGCCGTCCGCGCCGATGTTTACACCGGAAACTACATAGGCGACGCCTTACAAAGTGATCTTGAGAAAAAAATTAAGGAGATAAAGGAGAAGTTTCCAGCCCCCCCTGCCGAAAAGCCGCGACGCCCCCCTAGAAAGGCTAGGAAGAGGCGGTAAACGTGTCCGAGAGAAAGCCCCCTGTAGTGAAGCCTCACGAATCGTACAACGACGTGTATATCGCCCACTTAAGGGGTAGACGGCGCCTTGCAACCAAGAACATTTCCCCCGGCTTCAAGGTTTACGGAGAGGAACTCGTAGAGTATAAGGGTGAGGAGTACAGATTATGGGATCCTAACAGGAGCAAGCTGGCAGCAGCCCTCCTAAAAAACCTGAAAAGGCTGCCTATTAAGCAGGGCAGTAGGGTGCTTTACCTTGGCGCCGCGACGGGGACAACCTCAAGCCACGTAGCGGACATAGTTGGAAGAAAGGGTGTTGTTTTCTGCGTTGAGTTTGCACCGAGGGCTATGAGGGAGCTGGTAATGGTTTGCGAACGTAAGGGTAACATGATTCCGGTGCTTGGCGACGCACGCTTTCCAGAAAGATACTCGATGATGGTTGACGAAGTTGACACTATATACTGCGACGTGGCTCAGCCAGAGCAAGCTAAACTCCTAGCGGATAACGCCGACATGTTCCTTAAGAGGGGGGGATGGATCCTTCTAGCCATAAAAGCAAGGAGTATAGATGTAACGAAGAAACCATCCGAAGTCTACAGGATGGAGATATCCGTGCTTGAAGGCAGGGGGTTTAACGTGGTTCAAACCTTAAACTTAGACCCGTTTGACAAAGCTCACTCCATGGTTCTTGCAAAGTACGCGTAAGAGGTGGCATCTAAGAAATGGCTTTTGAACGTTTCTTCAAGGCGCTTTGGAAATCAGAGCTTCAGAAACTCAACGACCACCTTCCAAGGGAGTATAAGACCTTATCCCAGCTTTTAAAAGAGAATGACCCGGCTGTTCCAACGGTGGGTGGCGACTTAATATTCCTAGATAAGGCAGACTTGGAAACCATGGCAAGTCTGGTTCCGGAGAAGTACCACGGTAGGCTTCGCCTTCCCCTAGTTTTCATCCGGAGAATAGACATGGGGGAGGGAGTCTACACCGTAAGTGGAGGCCTAGTAGAGCAGTTGACGGTGTCTTCTCTCCTAAACGATAAGGAAGGGTTCATAGAGGACTACGAGAAAGCCGTAAAGTACGTCTACAGACCTCAACTCTGGTACTTAAAGAAGAGGGTTCGAAGCCTTATCGTAGTCGGCTTCTTCATGCCTAAAATTGAAGCCCCATGACATTCAGCTACCTTCCAAACCTCCTCTCTCTTCTCTGATACGTTCTCACAGCGCGGAGCAAGTCAATCTTCCTTATTTCAGGCCAGTAAACATCGCAGAAGTAGAGCTCAGAGTAGGCTGACTGCCACAGCAGAAACCCGGACAGCCTTTCCTCCCCCGACGTCCTTATTATGAGATCCGGGTCAGGCATCCCCGCCGTATAAAGATGCTGTTCTATTAACCTCTCATCTATGTCTTCCACCCTCAACTCGCCGTCGGCTATCTTCTGAGCTATCTTCCTTACAGCGTCAACTATTTCAGCCCTTCCACCATATCCTATTGCAACGTTAAGGAAGTACCTGTCGTAGTCCTTCGTCGCCTCCTCCGCCCTTCTTATAGCTTCCCGCACCCTTTCAGGTAGAATATCGGTTCTCCCTATCGCCTTAACCCTAACCTTATACTTATGTATCTTCTTGTTCTCTAAAACCTCATAGAATTTCTCTTCAGCAAGCTTCATTATCTCTTTAACCTCTCTCGGTGAACGGTTAAAGTTCTCAGTTGAAAAAGCATATAGCGTGACAACCTTCACCCCAATCTCCCAGCACCACTCTAAAAACTCGTTAACCTTTGCAGCGCCAAGCTTATGCCCCATCCAAGTGTTCATCCCGCGAGAACGCGCATACCTCCTATTACCATCCAATATTACAGCAAGGTGGGTTGGCTTATCCCCATACTTAATCTGCCGCATCAATGCCTTCTCGTAAAGGTAATAAACCGGTATTAAAAGCCTGTTAATTAGTGGGAGACCCAGCACGGGCACGTCCTTCCACATCTGGAGGAAAACCCTAGGCGTTTTTCCACCATCCTTATTCTTCCTCATAAAAATCCCCAAAACTAGTTTGTCGCATTTTCCTATCCCTTCACTCAAAAATAAACTTTTTTAAGCGGTCGATTTTTCCGGGAGCTTAGGGGGTAGGTGGGTAGAAACTTTTAAATATAGCGAAGTATAACTTTTTGTAGCGGAGTGTAGTATATGGGTGAGAGGCTGTTACCACCTAGGGAAGCTTGTAGAAGGCTTGGGATTCACTTTGTCACTTTGAAGAGGTGGATTTATTCTGGTAAGATTAGGGCTGTTAAGACTCCTACTGGCAGATGGATGATACCGGAAAGCGAGATAGAGAGGATAATAGGCGGAGGAGAAGGAGTTAAGGAGGTTAGAGCTGTTATCTATGCTCGTGTGAGCTCTAGTGATCAGAAGAGTGATTTAGAGAGACAGGTCCAGTACCTTACCCAGTATTGTACTGTTAAAGGCTATAGAGTAGTTGTTATCCTAAGCGATGTAGCTAGTGGACTTAAGGCTAATCGTAGAGGATTACAAAAGCTCTTCAACTACGTGGTAAACAAGCAAGTAGACGTAGTAGTTATCGCCTACGAGGATAGACTTACCCGTTTTGGTTTTGAGTATCTAGAGTACTTCTTTAAGCAGTACGGTGTCAGAATAGAAGTTGTCTACGGCGAGGAACCTAAAGAAGCTTACCAAGAGTTTGCAGAGGATTTACTAGCGATAGTTACCAGTTTTGCTGGTAGGCTCTATGGTATGAAGAGTCGTAAGAAGAGACGCTTGGTTCGAGGTTTTAAGCAGTTACTGGAGGAGGTTGAGGAGAGTGGCTAGGGTGGCGAGAACGGTCATTGTTAGGAGCGTTAGGTTGCCAAGGAAGGTGTTTAGGGTTTTCGTTGAGCTTGAAGGTATGTACCGCAACATGGTTGAACAACTAGTACTCTACGCCGTGAGGAGCAACGTTAATAGCTTCACTAGGCTCAAAGCGCTCAAGTACCGTGAAATGAAGAGTATTTACCTGCAATCACCCAGCCACTATGTTTATACTGCTTGTCAAGACGCTGGTGCTAGGGCTAAGAGCTTCCTAAGACTGAAAAAGCTAGGACTAGCTGAGAGGTATTACCCGGAGGTTAGGAGAATTAGTGTCTGGCTTGACGACCACCTATGGAAGCCGAACGGGTACACTTCAATAAAGGTAGCTACCCATGAGGGACGGATAGGGGTGGAGTTTGAGCCTTACAGGCAGTACTGGAAATACATTAACAGGGGGTGGAAACTAGCTGGTGAAGCCAGGATTAAGCTTGATAAGAAGAATAGGCAACTCATAGTCTACTTCACTCTCGTTAAGTGGGTTGAGGAGCGTAAGCCTAGAGGTTACCTGCCTGTAGATGTAAACGAAAACAATGTTACAATGCTCGCTGACGGCGTTGCATCCCTCTTTGAAACCGGTACCGAGAAGCTCGTCCTCGGCTATTACTACCATAGGAAGAGGGTGCAGGAGAGGTATGATAAGCTATACGGTAAGAAGTCAAGGGTTAAGAGGAAAGTTTTAAGGAAACTTAAGGAGAAAAGGAAGAAACATAATATCAAGTGGAAGATAGCGAATCTAATTGTTAGAGCTGCCTACGAGAAGCGGTACGCTGTTGTCCTTGAGAAGCTGGGTAGGAAACCAGCTAGCAACATGATTAAGAGGGTAAAAGATAAGCAACTACGGCACAGAATCTTCCAAGCATCACTCAAAGGCATCTAGGAAGCAGTAAAGGAGAAGGCTAAGGAGTACGATGTACCAGTAATCCACGTTAATCCAAGGAACACCTCAAAACTATGTCCAGTACATAACATACCGATAAGTTACGGTAGTTCAAGAACAGGTAAATGTTCTAGAGGAGGAGAACTATGGCGTCGAGACGTTGCCGCCTGCTGGAACCTCCTCCTTAAAGCCCTACGGGGTGATGGGAGCCGCGCTCCAAGCCCCATAGGGCCTAGATCTATACTAGATGGGAGCCGCATTCCGTTCGGCTCGACAGCCACCCATGACCCCATAGGGATACCCAAGTCCCTATGGGCGAGGTGGAAGTCCACACCGCAGATACAATATGCTACAAATCCAAACAGAATGAAGCGGTAGGGACAAACGGCTGTTAATCGAAAAATGATAAAAACATCCTTTGCGAAGGTTTCTACCGGTTGCTTTAAGGTTTACAGGTGGGCCTATTGAGTTGGGAAAAGCGGAAGTTAAACCTTGCTGAGGAAGTATGCGAGCTAATACAATCTATTTCAGCTTTAAAGTTCGGCTTTTTCACACTGACTTCCGGTAAGAAATCTCCAATATACATAGACTTAAGAGTTATCCCATCATACCCTGAAGTATTTGAAAGAATAACCGAAATTTACCTAGAAATAATAAAAAACGAAGTCGGCTCCTTCGACAAGGTGGCAGGAGTCCCGACAGCGGGCCTTCCCATAGCAACCTTGGTAAGTTATAAGTTGAAGGCACCCATGATCTACGTGAGAAAATCGGCTAAGGCCCATGGAACAAGAAGCATGGTTGAAGGCGTGCTAAATCTAGATGACCGCGTCCTCATAGTAGACGATTTGGTAACTACCGGATCAAGCATCGCAGAAACTGCTAAAGCCGTGCGCCTCAGCGGAGGAATAGTGGAGCATGCCGTAGTGTTAATAGACAGAGAGCAGGGAGGAATCGAAAACCTCTTAAAGGAAGGCATCAGACTCCATTCACTTCTAAACATAACTTTCCTTCTAGAGACACTTCACCGGAAAAATCTCATAAGCACCATGGATTACCACCGCGCAATGAAATACCTTTCCACAGAGAAAGCCTCGTGACAAAATGGACGCCTTCTTCAAAAGAAAAAGGGCCACAGATATGCGGCCATGTGAGAAATGCTGGAAATGAATATGGTAAAAACTATCGCTGCTCCCAAACAGCATTGCTCATCTTTGTTTTTAACTTACAACTAAGGGTTTTGAGAAAATCTTTATATTTCTTTAAGACAGAAAAAGAACTAAGAGTTACTATTGCAGGATTTTAACCTTTCTGGAGAGTGCATTAAAATGCCTCTTGGGATGATCGTGGTGCGTTGGGATAATAGGTTAGGCGCCGTTTTGGAGGCAAGGTATCCTCCTCAGCTCAGGGTTACGGAAGATCAAATTATGAAAATTTACACTGCTCATGCTATGTCAATTGGCGAGGCGCCTGCGGGCTTCCTCTCGCTCAAGGTTGGAGACCTTAATGTTGCCTCATACTATGGGGGATGGGACATCAACTATTACGTGGCACTTCTTCTAACACCGGAGGAGGACGCTGACGCTTATGAGGATGGTCTTGCCGAGGTCGCCGCAGCAATTTTCTCTAAGCTTGAAGATGAAGCTTATAAAGACGAGCTTGAAGAGCTCTTCAATAAACTTACTCGCTTCCCAACCCTTACCGAGGAGCAGAAGATGGCGGTCGTCCTCTCCGACCCCCTCAGAAAAGCCCTGCTTGAAAGGTTAATAGAAGAAGGCAGTTCAACCCTCTCAGACCTTGAAGTCTGGTTAAAACATAAGTTTAATTTGAAATCCGTTGAGCTCCACTCTCTGCTCACCCCCCTTGTTAAGAACGGCCTCGCCACTCTTAGATGGGTGGAGGGGCTGCCAAGTCAGTGCGCCTTCCTGCTACGGGACGTTTTTATATCCCGTGTTCCAGCAAGAGCCATTGTTAGAAAGGCGCAGGCTGGGGAATGGGGTCCTGAAGCATCCTCAGAGTACCTTGACGAGGTTAAAAGCTTTTTCAGGGATTACGTCATATCTCCCGAGGACGTGGAAGTCATAACCAAAGTTTTTGCTGACCCCGACATGTATGATGTTCTAGTCGCTCTTAGGGAGGACGTTTACACTAGGGATGAGCTCGTCGAGCGCCTCGGCAAGAAGAAGTCTGAAATCAACCGTATCGTGAAGTTCCTGCGTGAAAACAACTTTGTAATGGAGTTAAAGATAGAGGGTAAGAAGTGCCTCACGCTTAAAACGGACGCGAAGATCATGACTTTCTTCCCAGAGTACATGGTTGACCAGATTGCAGTTCAGTACAATGAGCAGATTAAACCTCCTAGGATGCTCCTCTGGCACCTTAAAGCCCTACGAGACAGCTACCCCATGTGATAGAAATCCCTGAGGTGGTTGGGTAAGCCGTGATCCGGAACGTTGAAATTCTGGATTCAAATGGTCGGTTGATGTTCCAGAAAATATATGGTGCTAGTGGCATTCCCGAAGAAGTTTTCGACGACTTCATCGCTAACCTTGCAAAGGTCGTTTCGAAAATCCACCTTGATGGATATGTTGAGTATATGAACCTCCGGAGGACTCGCCTTTACTACAGTAACGTTAACACTACGGTTTTTATCTTTGAAGCAGATAAAAATGATGACACAAACGAAATGAAGCTGAAAATGAGGAACCTAAGCAGCCAGTTCGTGAACGACTATGCAGACACGATAGAGAAGTGGGATGGCGACCTATCCGTCTTCACAGGCTTTAATGATAAAGTAGACGAGATCACCACAACTCTTCTAAAACTTTCACTAGTAGGGTTTAGTGGGGTTGGAAAGACAACAATCCTTAAGCTAATCAGAGAAGAGGAACTACCTAGAGAACACATACCAACAATAGGAGTAGGAATAAAAGGAGTAAAGGGCGCCATGATAGGTAACACACAACTTGTATGCTGGGATCTGGCTGGTCAGGAACGTTTCAAAATGACATGGGATAAATTCATTAAAGCATCCTCGCTAATAATCATAGTTACAGATTCAACTTTGGAGAACGCTGTCAAGTCACGCTTCTTCGTGAGACTTGTAAGGGAGGAAGAACCAGAAGCAAACATTGTAGCCTTAGCCAATAAGCAAGATCTCCCAGGATCTCTACCCCCAGAGAAGGTGGAGGAGATTCTTGGGGTTAAAACATATGGTTTTGTGGCGATAGACCCTATGAATAGGTCAAAGTTCTTTGAAATAATTAGGGAAGCCGTTATGGGGTTGTAAGGAGGAGAGATTATGGGATTAATTGATAAAGTTAAGAGTATCTTTAAACGGTTCACAAGAGCCCCCCCACCAATACCTAAGCCGCCAGTAACGGTTGAGGAAGAAGAGGAGATAGCCCGGCTAAAACAAGTAATGGAGGAACTTAAAGGAAGAAAAGAAGAAATTCAGCTTGAACTAAAGAAGCTTGACGCCGACTTCATGCTCGGAAAAATTGACGCTAGGAAACGCGACAGACAATACATAAACTTAATGAGGGAGACCATGAAGATAAATAGAGAACTCGCTAACATTAGACAACGCATAATAAGCCTAGGCGGTGTAATAGAAATTTAAATGGTTTCTGGGAGCTCAGCTAAACTAAAGCCCTAGAAAAACATTAGTCAGTCTATTCTCTTATGATCCCCCTCTCAATGAGCGTTTCCATAATCCTGTCAACTGCAACATAAACATCTTCCTCTTTTTTCGCTCCCGTACAAACCAGCTTCCCTGACCCGAACAAGAGAATAACAACTTTAGGGTCTCTCATACGGTAAATTAACCCTGGAAACTGCTCTGGCTCGTACATGGTATTTTCTAGGGAAAACGCTGCTTCCTCTAGGTTTATTTCCACCCCTAAATTTGCCGAGGCTACTATGTTTTGAACCTGTATTATAGGTTCGTTCTTGATTTCTATCCCTGCTTCCTTAAGGTTCTCAACTATTTTCTTGACAGCCTTGACAGCGTCCCTCTCCGATTTACTGCCAGTGCAAACCATCTTACCGCTGTTAAAGATTAAGGTAGCAGTCTTTGGCTTATCGAGACGGTAAACGAGACCTGGAAATTGGTCCGGGTCGTACTCGACGTTTGGCAGTCTTTCAGCTACTAAGTCTAAATCTATCCGCTGATTTAACGTAACTGATGCTACAACGTTCTCTATTTTAACCGATTTAGCTTTAGGCATATTCCTCCCCCACAGATGCCTCTCCTATTTTGGAGATAGAAATATATAAATTTATTTTAAAGCAGCTAAAAATTCGATCGATCACCACTACAGCATCCCCCTCTTTAACCCAACACCACACTTTTTAATTAAATTCAAGTGCGTTTCTATGTCCTTCTTAAGCCTCATTAAAGCATCGAATTCAACGTTTTTTCTATTTCCTCTATTCTAGCTTCAACCTCCAATGGTTTCTCGCAGGTCTTTACAGCGATGTCCGGGTCTTTTAATCCGTGGCCTGTAGTTACACAAACCACTCTTTCATCCTTATCTATCACCCCTTCTTCCAATAGTTTTATCAGTCCCGCTATCGAGGCTGCCGATGCGGGTTCAACGAAGATTCCCTCTGTTCTGGCGAGCAGCTTCTGAGCAGCTAAGATCTGAGCGTCTGTAACGCTTTCCGCCGTTCCATCCGAGCCATAGATAGCCCTTAACGCTTTCTCCCAGTTTACAGGGGTACCTATTCTTATCGCCGTTGCGACCGTTTCAGGTTTCTCCACGAACCTAACCTCTCTACTCTTTTTTCTGACAGCCTCGACTATTGGCGCGGCACCCTCTGACTGAATCCCAATCATCCGCGGCTTCCCGCCTATGATGCCCAGTTCCTCCCACTCCGTTAGCCCTTTGTATATTGCACTTATGTTTCCAGCGTTTCCGACTGGGAGCACTATTACGTCAGGAGTAACCCCTAACTGTTCGATAATCTCGAATCCTATGGTTTTCTGCCCCTCTAAACGGTACGGGTTAAGGCTGTTAAGGAGGTATAGCCCAAAACGCTCGCAGCTTTCTTGGACGAGCTTTAATGCATCGTCAAAATTCCCTTTAACGGCAAGCACCAAGCATCCATACATCATCGCCTGTGCAAGCTTTCCAAAAGCGATCTTGCCTGATGGAATCATAACGATGCATTTCATCTCTGCCCTGGCGGCGTAGGCTGCTAGGGATGCTGAGGTGTTCCCGGTTGAAGCGCAGGCAACTACGCGTTTACCTAGGGTCTTCGCTATGGATACGCCCACCGTCATCCCTCTATCCTTGAAACTTCCAGTAGGGTTTTCACCCTCGTTTTTAACCCATAACTCTTTCATGCCGAGCCTTTTAGCTAGCCTCTTGCAGCTGTAGAGGCTTGTTCCTCCCTCGTTGAGGCTGACCTTCTCCCTCACCCTAGGCAGAAACGCCTCATACCTCCAAACGGATAAACTGCCTTTTCCCAGTTCCACCCTTGGAGCCTCTTCGAAGTCGTACTTAACGTCTAGGAGGGCTCCACACTCACGGCACGTATAAATTACACTGTCCCACGGATACTTCCTTCCACATCTTATGCACTCAAGCCAAAGGTTCATTTACCCTTCACCTTCCACTTCTCTCCTTAACTATGGTTAGAAGGTCGCTTAGTACCGCACTTGCAGTCTCCCTCGGCCCAGCGCCCTTACCGATGAGTGTTATGGGACCGGCTAAATCCGCTTTAATCGTTATCACGTTGAATGTTCCTCCTATGGATAGAGGCGAGTTTTTCGGGACAAGTCTGGGTCCCACTTCCATCCGCTCCCTGTCAAGGTAGCTTATATGCTTCACTAAGTATCCTTCCTCCTCTGCTAGCTCTATCATTTCCGGTGTAACTCCTCTTACTCCCTCCCTCTCAACGTCTGAAATCCTCTTGTTCATCCCCATTATGCCGTTGGCGAGTATCACTAGCTTACATGCTGCATCTATACCTTCCACATCGTATGTTGGGTCCGCCTCAGCGTAGCCCATTTCCTGCGCCTCCCTAAGAGCATCGTCAAATGAAACCTTATCCTCGCTCATCCTTGAAAGTATGTAGTTTGTGGTTCCATTAAGTATGCCCTCTATGCACTCTACCTCATTATGCTTAAGCGCCTCCCTGGCAACGGCGAAAACAGGGATGGCTGCCCCAACCGTTGCCTCGTAAAGTAGAAAGCACCCTTTCTTCTCTGCTATGTTCAGGAGTTCTCTCATGGAAACTACGAGGGGTCCTTTATTGGATGTAACCACGTCTTTTCCTTCTTCAAGAGCCTTCTTTATGAAGCTTAACCCCGGTTCTCCAGTCTCTATGTTGGTTACGGTCATCTCAACAACGACGTCGCATGGCAGCTCCGATACGCCTTCAAGCGCGCTAGCTTCGGGAACCCAGCTTGGGTGTCTCTCCCCCCTTTCCAAGACGTCCTTAAGGTTTAAACCGTCTGGGCTGATGAATCCCCCCTTACTCCTAAATATTCCTGTGACATTGAAGTTAGCGCCGATTTCTTTAAGCTCGGCTTCTCTCTCAACCAGAACCTCTGCTAAGGCGCGTCCTACATTCCCAAAACCAATAAGAATTAGGTCCAAGGTTTTCAGCTCCAAACAATAAAGAGCCTTTTTTCATCGGCTATTTTCTTCAGGAGCCTTATGGTTCTCTCCAGCTTATCCTTTGCGTCTGCTTCAAGAATAAACTTAACCGTGGACGCCTCCTCAGCGCTCTTAATTCTCGCGACAACTCTCTTCACCCGAACCCCTCTCTCAAGCACCCTATCTATGGTGTCCTTTATGTTTGTTGCAAAGACATGGCCAACCATGATCACTATTTTCCTGCACACCTCCGGGTGGGGCTCTGTACTCGTAATCTGAACGCCAGCTGCCTCTATGGCTTCCTTTATTTTTAGAAACTGCTGCAGGTCTTTAACGTCAAACGTCACCATAACCGGGAGAAAATTACCCTTTTTCTCCTCTCTAAGATGGGATATCTCCCTTATGTTTCCCCCAAACTCGGCTATAGGCTGCAAAATCCTGAGAAGCTGACCCGGCTCATCGGCAAGGTTAAACCACATTTTAACCCTCACCTTTACACCTCCACAACGTTAACTCCCCCGCATACTTGGCAACCGTGGAAACAACCCTGCGCCTAAACTTCATGTTAGCGTCTACGTCAGAATCGTAGAGTCTAGGCTTCAAGTCTACTGGTATTGATGAGCTGTTCTAACAGGCATAATCCATTACTCCTCTCACCTTCATTACCCCTCCGAGCCAAGCTGAAACTCTGAGTGGATCGCCCTAACAGCATCCCTTAGATCTTTCCTAGAAACGACAAGTGTTATGTTAAGCTCACTGCTTCCTTGGGCTATTGCCCTTATGTTTATACTCTTCCTTCCAAGAGCCGAACATACTCTAGCAGCTATCCCGGGAGTGTTCTTCATTCCCGCCCCTATGACGCTCAGCAACCCTACATCGTCTTCAACGTTCACTTTGATCCAGTGGCTTCCGAAGAAGTCGGATCTTTTTATTGCCTCAACAGCTTTCTCCTTGTCAGCCGAATCTATAACTAGAGTTATATTGTTCTCCGAGGACGATTGAGATATCATCCTAATGTTAACATTTTCTTCCCCCATTAACGTGAAAAGTTTAGCTGCAGTTCCCGGTCTTGAAACCATTGCCTCTCCCTCAACGGTTATCATGGTCACCTTCTCTATTCCCGAGACAGCCTTCACCACCTCTGCCCTAGACTCCACTATGCTTGAAATGGTAGTATACTCTTCAGATTCAGCCTTCCAGAAATTCCTTATTTCAAGCGAGATCCCTTTCCTCTCTGCCGGGATAAGGCAGAGAGGATGGAGGAGTTTAGCCCCAAAAAAGGCTAACTCCTTCGCTTCAGCGTAGGAAATCGTCTTAATTAACCTGCAGTTCTCCTCGTACTCCGGGTTAGCTGTAAGCAATCCGTCAACGTCCTTCCACAGGATCACTTTGACATCGCTTCTGTCATCCTTCAAGCCATAAGCAAGTATTGTTGCGGTGAAGTCGCTTCCGCCTCTGCCAAGTACGGCCGGTGTCCCGTCAACGTTCTTACATATAAATCCCGGAACTATAGGGATTACCCCTCTTTCAAGGAGTGGAACAATTTTCTCCTTAACGTTCGCCGCTGTCTCCTCTAAAAGAGGAAGGGCGTTAAGGTAATTGTTGAACGCTAATATCACTTCCTCAGCATCAACCCTCTTAACGTTAAGTCCCTCATCCCTTAAAAACCCTTCAAGGATAACGCTCGAAAACTTTTCCCCAAACCCCTCTATGAACGCAAGAATGGACTGCTTTAATCCTTCCCTTTCAACCTTACCTAGTGCCCCCCTAAGGTCCTCACATAGCCTTTCTACGCTCTCCATAACGTTTCTCATAATGTCTCCGTCCCTTATGGCTTCACCCGCTACTTTCAAGTGCTTTCTTAGGATTTCGTCGACGCCAGGCTTGACGTCTTCCCTCCTACTTGTTTTATCAGCCGCCTTAATAAGCTGGTCTGTAACACCTGATAGTGCGGAAGGAACCAATACGATCTGGTGTCCACCGTACTCCTTAACTATGTCGGAAACCCTCCTGAACGACTCGGAATTCCTCAAGCAGCTACCGCCAAACTTCATGACAACCCTGCTAACCCTCATTTTTAACCCCACCTCTACTGAGGCAAGCAAGTAAAAATATAAAGCTTGCGAAAACCCCGTAAAACGTCGCAAACAAAAACTAATAAGCCAGTTCAAGTAAAGAAGGTCAGGCAACCAATTACTCCATTAAAGGTCAAGGAGGCCGACGAAATTCCCGCGGGTTTGCTCGTGATCAGCTGGGGTAAAAAGCTGGGTGCTTACTTAGAGGCTTCCTTCCCTGCAAAGCTAAATGTTCCGCCAGGCTTCATAACCCAGATTTTCTCAGCTCACTTCCAGGGAGACTTAAACACGTATACGCCTCGGGTTGCCTTTCAAGCATCAGGAAGAAAAGTGGTGAGCTACCTTGTTGATCAAGGTGGCGTTAAAAAATGCTTCGCCCTTCTCCTTCACAAGGAGGAGAAGTCAAGTGACTGGTTTGATACTCTCCGAAAAATAGCACTAGAATTCATGAAGGCTAGGAATCCCAAGAAGTTGCCTTCAATCTATAAGAAATATGTGCTGAAAGGAGGAGGCTAAGCCGTGAACTCAACCTCATTAGAGAACGTTTCCCCATCCACATAAAGAGTACGTTTAACCCTTCCCCGTCTCTTTGACCGTAACCTTACTTCCCTTGCTGAAAGCCTCTCCCTGTCCTCAGGGAAAATTATCTCTTCTACTATAAACTTGTTCTCTAAGAGCAATGATTTAAATGGCAACCTGATCTCCTTTAGGAAATCTGGGGCGACTTCCTCAACGATCCTCTTAACACCCTCCTCACTTAGTTTAAGCCTGCCAACGCAGAACTCCCTTCTTTCCTCCTCAAACCCTTTATATTCTAACTTCCTTTTTGAACGCACACTCCCCTGCCTCGTTTTAATGTTCAACATTAAGACGCATTCGTCCGCATACCTCTCATAGATCTCTCTTAACTCGCCAACCCTGCAGGAAAACTCGACATTAATCTTATGCACCTCTCCTTTTACGCTAACCTTCCCCCCATACTTCCTCGTCTCCTCGACACAAGCCTTACCTATAATAACGCCCTTAACATCACATTCCTCGTTTTCATCAACCGTAGTCAAAAGAAACCATCCGATGAAATCCTCATAGCCTACATCTCCTTTCAAAACCACATTTCTACCTCGAACCGAAACCTCCAACCAAGGGCCGTCGAACTCTCCGACAGAATATTTAACAAACCTCCTATGAACCCCCTCATCTATGTTTCCGTTGACGACGCGGGTTAACCAGTGCACACGAACCCCTCCGAAACAAAATTTGAGTTCATTTTTTAACTTTATTCCTTAGCGGTCTTTACACGTTTCCAATTTGCGTTTGCTTTTCATTACCTCTCTTCAGTACACTTACATTTAGCTTATTAGCGAAAGTACACAATTAAACAGAAGATTTTAATGTTATGTAGCATCTTAAAAAGGTAAGAAGCAGTTTTGAAAGTAAAGAGGAGGTTTAATGTTAGATGGCGGCTAGGAAATATCATCTCCTGTTTGGCGTCATAGTTTTTGTGATCTTCACGGCTGCATATTATAAGTGGTATCTGGGGACTTGGACGTTAACGGTGTTTGCCGGGATGATCATACCAACTGTGAACACGTTCTCCTCAAAGGACATAGTATGGTTAACCATAGCCTTCTTCCTATGCCTGACGGGTGCTGAAATAGCGGATTTCGACCATGCAATAACGTGGATGCACCATAGAGACTTTCTCACGCATTCAGCTATAATCCCCGCGATCCCCGCTATAGTGGTTTTAGCTGCAAGCTTCACACCAACATTCCTTCAAGAAGTGCGTCTAGCATCAGCTCTCCTCCTAGCAGTAATACCTTTTATCTTCGCAGCGGCGTCACACCTCCTCATAGACGTATTTCCAAGCGTCCCAATTGAAGAGCTAAGTAAGGAGGGAAAATACGTGGAGCTTGCGGTCAGAATGGCTGACAGCGCTATTAGAGGAATGATTCTAAGTGAATTCTCAAAACGCCTGTCGGGAAGCTACCTGATCCATTTCTGGTGGAGCATAAAAACAGATAAAAGGGAAAGGCACACCCTACCTGAGGGGAAAACAAAAACATGGCTTGTTATCAACGGCCTCATACTAATCGGCATCGCACTAGCTCTCCTTGCCAGGTACCTAATGCTCGAGTCAACAGCCATACTAACTCAGCTAACCCCTCTTTTCCTGTAACCATTCCTACTCATTCCAACTCCAGCAGAAGGGGAAACCTTAAGGTGGAGGGGCCTATGGCTTGAACCAATAAAAAACAGCTTCCACCCCACAATTTCCACATAAACTCTATTCTAGGCCGTTCCCCACTCAGGCAGAGTTTAGTAGCTCAAAGGGATGGCTTCCCCTCAAACTCCTAACCCCATTTAACCCCCTTTTAGGAGTTCTTCATCCCAATCCATCTTCAAGTCTTTTACATAGAAAACTAAAGTTTTTAGGAGCTAACCTTCAAAAGATGTCGAAAAGTCCGGGTGTGGGCAGCTCCCCCACTATTATTTTTCCTTCAGATCCGTCGACCAGCACCTTATACCTTTTACGTTTGTACGTGTAGGTTACGTCCCATATTGGAGCGTGGAGGTAGTATGTGTCCTTAATTGTAAAATCTGTTTCATGCTCGATTATTTTGTCGACTTCCCTCCTTGCAAGATATAAGTGGTGTTCCACCACCTCACTTTTCGCCCTTTCTACCGCCTCTTCCTCACCGAACTCTGCATTGAGGACCCTAGCGTACTCCGGAATTTTCGTGAAGTCGTAGGGTATTTTTCCTTGAAGTGGGACATCATACTCCCTTGTTGGAAACTTTGAGGCCCTCTGCGCTATTATAACCCAGTCGTAACTCCCACTTACGGTGCCCTTCCTCACGTATCCCGGTCCCAAACGCTCGAAAATACCCTTAAACCTCGTAGTTGCCTCTATAGGAACCACCCAGAAAGGATAAATGAACAATACAGCATCCCTAATTTTAGCACGTTTGGAAAGCAGCTTAGGAGCTAGGAAGCTTGAATCCATCCATTCCCTAACTATCTCGGCAACATCACCCTTCTCAACATTAACTGGGAGAAGCGCGTGCTCCAGCGTGAAAGGCTTCTCGTACGTCAGAATAGTCGTGTATCCACAGTATTTACATGTAGCAACATAATCTCCAGCATTGTAATCAAGTGGCGCCCCACAATGCTCACACTTAATTACAATTTTCAAAATTTACACCTCACCAAGGAGTACCAGTGTGCTATTCTTTTACTAAAAACTTAATACCCACGTTGACTCTAAATTACTTTCTGGAATTTATAGTGTATAGTGTAGAATGGTTTGAAGGATGATCTGGAAAGGAGGCCGTCATTAATGGGGCATTTAGTGTTCCTTAAGGCGCGGATGGCGACGGCTCTCTTAGCAATGTCCGCTTTAACCTTCATCTTTCTCGTGGGAGTAAACGTGGCGTTCAGAGCTGTTTTCGGCTCCGCGCTGCTAGACCTTATTTTTAATGCAGGAAATTATATCGGAGAAATGGTCGGGGAGATAACCGGGAAATTTACTTTTGGAAGCGGGTTAAGTTTAAATGCTCTCCTTCCGCTGCAGGAAAACTGGGATTTCACACATCTCCAACAGGACCTCCAAGACATTTACTGGGCGATAAACACGCTCATTAACGAGGTTACGCAAGGTGTTCAATGGAATCTAGCGGCTACATCATGGCTTGAGCCATATACCTTAGGCGGGCTCGCGTTTCTTACAGGCATGTTCATGCTCTTCGAGTGGTTTATTGGCCCCTCCGTAGCTGCCAAGTCCCTCAGCTTAAAATACGTAGCAAGCGAGGAAGCGCCATGGCTCCACTCCGTTGTGGAGGAGTTGTCGAGGAAAAGCGGTATTCCAAAACCCAAGATTGCTGTAGCACCGTATCCCGTTCCTAACGCATGTGTTTTTGGAAGGACGATAAGGGGGGCAACCCTAGCGGTCACCGAGGGATTACTTGAAAACCTTAACGCAGACGAGGTTAAAGCAGTCATATCCCATGAGCTCGGCCACCTAAGACATAAAGACTGCATAGTACTAACACTGTTAAATGCGATTCCAACATTGTGCTTCATAATAGCAACCTTCACCATGTCAGGTTTAAGGTTAAGCTACAGGCCATACAGTAAAAGATCCGGTGGGATATTAGCCATCATACTATTCGTCATCGGGCTAATAGCCATGGCTACGTACATTGTGACGCTCTTGGTCGTGAGGTACTTAAGCAGGATGCGTGAATTCTACGCAGATGTCTACGCAGCATACCTTACCCACCCATCTTACATGAAAAGCGCCTTGGCAAAAATTGCCTACGGCCTCTCCACGCGTCCCATGGAAGTCCACGGGGCACGGGCATTTTTCGTTGAAGACCCTGCCACGGCATCAAAAGAAATAGGAGAAATAATAAGTAAAATGGACGAATACGACCTCAACAAAGACGGAGTCCTAGACGAAAAAGAACTTCAGCTAGCCATGGAGAAAGAAGCAGAGAAAGTTAGTAGATGGAATAAGTTCAACATGCTTTTCTCAACACATCCACCAACATTCAAAAGGATACTCCTCCTCTCACTGATAGAAAAAGAGCTTAGGCTAGGACGTTTCACCAAAGAAAACATTTACAAATACATCTAAAAATTAAAAGTCCACACGAAGCAATCACCCTACGTAAAACATTCGCCTAACTTTTTTAACAGGATCCTTAAAGTCCTCGCTCTTTGAACACACATCTCCCAAGATGCTTTTAGCCACCTTCACACCCCCTTCTAAGCACGCAATCCCCCTCAAACATGAAAACTAAAGCAGATAAAAGAAAGAGTACCTCTAGAAAGGAGGGAAAGTGTCCGTCACCCGCCCTCCTTATCTCCGGATTTTTTCACGTAAGCTTGGCTCCGCAGTTAGGGCAGAACCTAGCATTGAATGGAACTGACGATCCACACTGAGGACAGAATCTTCCGCTTTTTGCTATTCTTTGCCCACAGTTACTGCAGAACTTTGCGTTCTGAGAGTTTTGCGCTCCACAGTTAGGACAGATAACAAAGTTTTGAGGTTGAGGCTGCTGTAGGAGCGGTGGGAGGATAGCCACCCCAGCCCCAAAGGCTGCTCCGGAAGACCGCCCAAGAGCCTCCGCGCTTCTCTCAACGGCCTCCAACGTCCTCGCCCTCTCGCCCTCAACTTGGCCTGTTTGCAGCCAGAAGAGCCTCTCCCTGTACTCCGGTGTAGTATCCATTCCCTCAAACCTTAAGTCTATAAGGTCTATGCCAAGCCTCCTGAACTGCTCCCTAATTTTAACTTTAACCTTCATGCTCGTTTCATCCAGCTGAGTAAAAACATCCTGCAACCTAAATGCTGCAAGACTATCTATCACGTTCTCCAGTATGAACCCCCTAACGAACTGGTTTACCGCATCGGTGGTGAACGCACTAGCATTACCAACAACTTCAACAACGAAAAGCTTTGGTTCCTCAACCTTAAACCAGAACGTACCATGAAACTTTAACGGAGCCAAGTCCCTCGTCTGTCCCTGCCCTCCAAACCTCCCTTGAAACTGAGATGTTGAGACAAAAATAACCTCAGCTGCGAAAGCAGACTTATCAAGCATTTGAAGCTTCTGTATAACCTTAGATATCAGTGGAAGATTAGCCGTCGTAAGTTGATGCCTTCCCGGACCAAGAACATCATATGCCTTCCCGTCCCTAAAAAAGACCGCCACTTGGTTCTCCCTAACTATCAGGTTTGATCCCCACTCTATCCTATCGTTAGGATACCTCCAAACTACCTCGTCACGACCACCCTTCCACTCTATAACCTTAGGCAACCTTACACCACTCATTCCTTTTATTCCTTTTTTCACTCTTTAATCTTCAACATACAATTCTCTCTATCACTAATTTTTTTATCGATGTCATCAAGAGTACGCCTCAGCCTGAAGATCTGCTGATAAACATCCTTAAAGTTACCTTGCTCCATTCGTCCCTTAAGACTTAAAACATCCCTGCGAAACACCTCGACATCCTCAAGAACCCCCGCGTCGAACTCGTAAAGCCTGTCAAGCTCCTCCTCTCTAATCTTCACGGCATCGAAAAACCCGGAGTACCCGTAATCAGCATGGTTAATCCTCTCCGAAACTCTGTCAAGCAACGCCATAAGCCTATCCATCTGATCCCAACTCTCACGAAGGTCATAGTCAATAAGCATCTCCTGAACCAAGCTCAAATTTGACCTGCACTCCCTCAACACACCATAAACATAGTTTCTAAGTATTTTATCAGTTTCTCTCCGAACTTCCTTAGCCTTATACCCGTGTTAGCCAGCCCGGAAAAACCAAGACTTATAGCCAGGTATAAGGCTCATCAACTTCTCCAGCAAATTCCTCTTAGCCTGCTTAGAAACCTCCTTCCTAATCCTCTCAGCAACATCCTCCTTCTTTCTCCTTCCAAACAACCACAAAAACACCACCCCATACTTCATTCAAAACTATAACAGCAAAAAACACTTGAACTTATTAAGTGAAAAATGAGGATAAAAAATTTATATCTGCGGCAAAAATCTAAACCCTGAGTGCGGGCGGGTAGTCTAGCGGTTATGACGCCACACAATAGGGCGAAGCTTACGACGTGGAGGTCCCAGGTTCAAATCCTGGCCCGCCCACCAACCTCCTATTTTATCTTTCATTGAAGAAATTATTCTCTAATAAATAATTAAGAAATTACTTGGTTTTTTACGCCTCGCTGAAAAGCTTTTTCAACCTATTCAACTCAGCTAACATAGCATTCCTTAACTCAGTAATAGATGCAGCCTCAGATCTAGTTGTAACAGGTGCAACAGACGGCACACCAGTTGTCGGCGCTGCCGCTGGTGCTGCTGGTGGTGCTGATGGTGGGGCCTTTGGGGGTGCCGCTGGAGGTGCTTTTGGGGGTGCTGCTGGTGGGGCTGCTGGTGGGGCTGCTGGTGGGGCTGCTGGTGGGGCTGATGGTGGGGCCTTTGGGGGTGC